>NZ_CP034783.1:4214700-4871317 GCF_006094435.1 Pseudomonas sp. MPC6
GCGCCCCTTGCCCGGGGTTTCCGGATCGCTGAACACGCCCTTGTATCTGGGCAGGTCGCTGACGCTGCGCAGGTCCGGCGCCAGTGGCTTGATGCCTCTGGCCGGGTCGCCCTTGATCACATACTCCGGCACCCACCAGCCTTCGGTGGCGCCCTTGACCGTATCGCCCAGACTCACCACTTTGCCTTCGGCCTCGGCCTTGACCCACACCGGGCTGCGACCGGCCCATTCCTCGCCAATGACCTGAATGTCATTGTTGGCCAGGGCGGTTTCCAGGGTGATGGTCGTCCCCGGCAAGGTATCGGTCGGCAAGCCGTAGCCCTTCTCGACGATGATCCGCAGGATGTCGGTGATCAGGCTGCCGCTTTCCCAGTTCAGGTCGGCAAAATGGATCGGCGCCTGGGCAGCGATCACCGGAACGGGTGAAGCCAACAAACCGAACGCGACCAGGGTGGCGGCCAGCAGCCGTCGAAATCCGTTCATGGTTTTGCACCTCGTGCTGTTCACAGCAATGGCAGGATGGCCTGGCAGAAGACCGCAAAGCCTCTGAATACTCAGTCAACTGACTGTAGTAGAGGTTCCTGCTTTCGAAGGCATTACTCGCTGGCCTTGAACGTCACCAGTTCACCCTTGCGCCATTTGGCAGCCTTGGCGGTAACGGCTTTAAGGGTTTTGGTCAGGCCCTCCTGCAACTGCTGGTGGGCAGCAAACACCATCACCACGCTGTGTCCTTCCTTGAACAGGATCCCGTGCCCGTCGACGCTGGTCACGAACGCGTAATCGCCCAGCCCGTAGACCGTCAGCTTGATATCGCGGAACTTGATGTCCAGCTTGCCGCCTTCGCGACTGGGCAGTACGGCGGCGCTGAAATGATCGCCGACCTTGAGTTTGAGCCCTGGCTTGTCGTCTACCACCAGCGCTGACTCGGTATCGATTTCGGCAATGTAAATGCCTTCAGCGTTCTGTTCGGTGATGTAGACGAAACGTGACTGGAACTGTTTGACCAGCTTTGCGCGCAAATCACCCAACACGAACAAGGCATGCATATCGAGATTACTTACTGCCAAGGAAACATCCCCACATCTGAAAATGATGCCGCACACGGAAAAAGCGCACAGCAGAAAAAAGCGGCAATGCCGAGGGTTTAGCCAAATGACCCGGTTGAAATCCTGAGGATGGCTGAGCGCTCATCCACCGCGAGGCGTGAAAAGACTACTGGAATGTCATTCGCGTCGTCCTGCCTGGCGTTCGTCAGAGGTTGAAGGAAAACGCCCTGCTAACGGTCAGAAAAAACGGATTACTAACTTTAGGGAAAAAACGCTAAAAAAAAAGCACTTTTCTGACATATCGCCAGCAAAAAATTGCTTTAGATAAACATCAATCGCCCACCAGTGGTGGTGATTCTAGAGCAGCGATGCTCACCGAGACTAGCCAAAACGAAGTACACGCGTCGGCAAAACTACGAAAAGGACTTCCCATGTGCACACTGACCCACTTCGCTCAACCTCAGCCATTCTACACCAGCGGCCCGGCGCCCCGGCCCCCGACGGTGTTCCCGCCCCATGACTTTCCCGCGCCGCCTCCTGTCGCACTGCGATTCCAGGTGGTTCTGGCGGGCAATGCCTTCTTCCATATCAAGGACATCGCCACGGGCCATGTAAGGGGTTTCCGCGGCGACCATAACGAAGCCTGCGCCCTCGCCCGCGCCCTAGAGTCACGCATTTGACACGCCCCCGACCTTCACCCCCCTGGACGTTTCGTCATGCCGGCGACTTAACTCAGCCGCCGGCAGGCAACTACTGCCATACTGGCCGATCAAACGAACCGCAACCCCAGGGCGGGCGGCGTTCCACACCATAATATTTCCAAGGGAAGGCGGCTACGTGACGGAATTTGATATCGGTGAATTTTTTATCCGGGGCGAAGCCAGAGAGGTCGAAGGCGAATTCCAGGCAGTCATTATCATGCGCGCCAAACCACCGCTGACCACCGTGACCTATCACCAGGTCGAGAAGGATCGCTGGTTCAAGACCTCCGACGTCGCCGCCATCGCCGCCCAGGAAGCCGCCAAAGCCCTGAAGCTTGCCGTCGATGAAGGCGCATTGAAAGCCTGATCAGCCGTTTGCAGTCTATGCTCATCCCTGCTTTCGAACATCGCTATCGAACTCCTGAAGCGCGGCTCCCTCAGATGCAATGAAGCCGCACCTCAGATCTCGCATCCGCGTGACCAGTAAGGAGATGAAGATGGATTCACCTACACACGACTTGAAAGGCTTGTTCGACCAACTCGGCCTGGATTCCACCGAGAAAGCCATCGACGATTTCATCGCCAGCCATTCCCCGCTGCCCGATGACAAGAAACTCATCGATGCCGAGTTCTGGACACCGCAGCAAGCCGGCTTCCTGAAAGAGCAATTGCGCGAAGACGCGGATTGGGCGCGGGTGGTCGACGACCTCAACCTGCGCATGCATCAAGTTCACTAGCCTTTGATTCAATGCAGGCTGTCGGGTGTTCCGGCGCTCAATTGCGCCAGCCAGGCAGCCCTGCACTCTTGCGCCTCTTCGCGACTGGAAAACGCCGTCCCCCGGCGCTCGCCATCCAGCAGCACCACCCAGCAGACTCTCTGACCCATCGCACGCAAGCTGGCGGGCACACCGCTGCCAATCATCACCGCTACATCGACCCTGCCTTGCATGCTGACCTCGTGAATTTCATTAGCCACCTAACTATGTAGGCAGAATAATGAGTCCATTCACAAAGAAACAGTCACAGGCGTGCACATCTTTTTTGCGCAACAAGTAACAATAAGATGCTCAGCGCGGCTTTTCCGGCTGGTAGCCCAGGCGCAGTCCACCCCAGTGCCGGCCCTTGAGCATGATCGGCACCGAGAGATCGTGCATCAGCTCACCGGTGTCGCGGGTATAGGTTTGCAGCAGCACGGCCTGTTGATGGCTGCCACAGCGCAGCCCGGTGCGGTCGGCGAACTTGCGTTTGGTGCGGTTGTTCAGGCTGTCGACCTGCGCGTCGCCGGTCAATGGCTGGCTGAAGGCCTTGTTATGGGTCGGCACATAGCCTTGCTGGGTGCAGGCAATGGCGAACACCAGGCCTTCATGGCGCGGCAGCAACGATTCCTGGATCGCCGGCAGGACCTGATCGGTGTAGCGATCGAAACGGGTCTGGTATTTGGCCGGGCTGGTGTTGGGGATCGTCTGGTAATTGCGATCGAACAGGTCGTCGAGGCTGACTCGGCCTTCGTCGATATCCGCTTCGAAACGCGCCGCAATCCGGCTCGCGCCTTCGCGGGCCAGGTCATAAATGCGCTGGTGATAGTCATCCAGCCCGACTTCGGCCAGACGCTCGCTGATGGTTTCGGCCTGACCCTCCATTTGCACGGCCGCCTGGGCCAGGCGGCGGGTCTGTTGGTCGCTGACCGCCAGATCGCTGCGCATCTGTTCGATGGCGTGGAACAGGCTGTCGAGTTGCTCGCGGTTGGTCTGCGCACCCTTGGCGATGTCCCCCACCTGGCTTTCGACGCCTGCCGCCAGACGCGCGATGTTGTCCAGATGCTTGCCGGTGTGCTCGACCTGTTCGACGCCGGTGTCGAGGTCACTGGACAGCTGGCGGATCTGCTCCACCACTTGCGCAGTGCGCTGCTGGATATCGGCGACCATCTCCCCGACTTCGCCAGTGGCGATCGCCGTGCGCGCGGCCAGCCCGCGAACCTCATCGGCCACCACCGCAAAACCGCGACCGTGCTCCCCGGCACGGGCCGCCTCGATTGCCGCGTTGAGTGCCAGCAGATTGGTCTGACTGGCGATCGACTGGATCACCAGGGTCACCCGCTGGATCTCGTCGCTGCGCAGGCTCAGGGCTTCGATCAGCTCCCGGCTGTTACTGGCGCGCTGGCTGAGCTGATGCATGCGGGCAATGGACTCGATCAGCTCCGTGCGCCCTGTCGCGCTGCTGCGGTGAGCCTCGCTGGCCGCACTCAGGGCTTGGTGGCTGAGGGTCGAAGTGGCTTGTTCGGTGGCGATCATCACTTCGGCATTGCTGACGATCCGCGCGGCGGCACCGAGTTGCGATTGCAGCCTGTCGGCCAGTTGCTTGACCGAATAGGCGACGCCGGCGGCCGACAGTGCGTTATGACTGGTGGTGTAGGAAAGATCGCGAGTCAACTCGCCAAGGGCGTCGGCGTTGTCGGCAGGAGGTTGGGTGATGGGTCGCGAGCGCAGGCGCGGCAGCCAGATAATCAGCACGGCCAATGGCAGGCCAAGATAAAGCGAGCCGCCACCCAGCGCCATGCCACACAACAGGAGCATCAGGGCGATGCTTTGCAGGGTCGGCGTGAGCCACTGTTTTTTCGGCAGAAGTACGGCTGCGGGCACTGCCGCGGCCAGAGACCCGTCTTGCGTCATCGTTGTCACCCCATGCAGCTTCTAATTGTTGTGTCCGCATTAAACGCCACTACAAGGCCATTATCTATGGTCCGTTAGTCGTGGGCGTTGCAGCAGATCAATAGAAGTGCGCGGGGTTTTTCGCAGACGTCGAAAAGCATCGCGGGCAAGCCCGCTCCCACAAGGTATGCATTGAACCTGTGGGAGCGGGCTTGCCCGCGATGGGGGCGCTACTGAATCGCGCTACTGAATCAGGCCTGACGCTGGTGCTTGTCGATCTGCTCGTGACGCTCTTGAGCTTCGATGCAGTACTTGGTGGTCGGGCTGATCAGCAGGCGCTTGAGGCCAATGGCCTCGCCGCTGTCGTCGCACCAGCCGAAGCTGTCTTCCTTGATGCGCTCCAGCGCCTGTTCCAACTGAGGCAGCATTCGCTGGTCGCGATCGATCGCGTTCACCAGCCAGGTGCGCTCTTCTTCGACAGACGCAGCGTCAGCCGGGTCGGCCGGGGTATCCAGGCTCTCGATGGCGATGCGGTTCTGTTCGATGCGCTCGTGGGTTTCGACTTTCATGTTCTGCAACAGCTCGGAGAAAAAAGCATGTTGCTCGGCATTCATGTAGTCATCCGCCGGCATGGCCAGCAACTTGTCCTTTGTCATTGATTTCTCTATAAAAAAACGTGCATTAAGGCGAATAAGGGAGCGTTCCGGCGGACCTGGTCGGTCAGCGGAAAGGCGCCAGTTGTTCCAAGCGCCACCCGGCACTCAATTTACGAGGGGCGGCAGTCTAAGGCCGACTTGAGGCCTCAGCAACTGAAAAGACAGCGAATTCGTCCGACAAAGCCCCGAAAGTGCTCTATGGCAGGCTATGCGGTGGTTATCGGAGTGCGTTTATAGCAAGAAATTCCATCGAGCGGCTTTACAGAGAAGACAAACGGCTGCGCCACGCGGGTCAGGCGTGGCGCTTTTTGCGGTTTGCTTCGGTTTCAGCGCTTGAGTTTACGCTTGTTGCGGTATTGGTCGATCACCACCGCTAACACAATGATCAAGCCCTTGATGATGTCCTGAATATACGCATCAACCCCGACAAAGGTAAAGCCGCTGGCCATCACCCCGAGGATCAGTGCGCCGATCACGGTGCCGGTGATGCGCCCCACCCCACCGGCCAGGCTGGTGCCGCCGATCACTGCCGCGGCAATCGCGTCCAGCTCATACGACATGCCCATCCCCGCCTGCCCGGTCGCCGCGCGTGCCGAAGCCACCACCCCTGCCAGGCCGGCAAGCAGCCCGGCGATGCTGTAGACGATCACCAGATGGCGCTTGACGTTGATCCCCGAGGTGCGCGCCGCCTGCATGTTGCCGCCGATGGCATAGGTGTACTTGCCGTACTTGGTGTAACGCAACGCGATGTGAAAGATCACCGCGACCACCAGGAAAATCACCACCGGCATCGCGCCGTGGCCGATGGCGGTGTAGGAGTCCGACAGCATGCTCACCGGCTGCCCTTCGGTGTAGTAACGCGCCAGGCCGCGCGCCGAGACCATCATGCCGAGGGTGGCAATGAACGGTGGGATGCCGGTGATGGCAATGATGCTGCCGTTGATCGCCCCCGCCAGCAACCCCACGCCAAGCCCCGCGATCACCGGAATCCACACCGGCAAGTCGGTCAGCGAGGGGAACACCGCCCGGGTAAAGTCGGAGGTCTGGGCCAGGCTGGCGGCGATCATCGCCGACAGCGCCAGCACCGAGCCGGAGGACAGGTCGATACCGGTGGTAATGATGACCTGAGTGACGCCGATGGCCAGCAGGCCGATGATCGACACTTGCAGGATCATCAGCACCAGGCGCTGGGAGTTCATCAGGAAGCTCTGGTCGCGCACGATCCAGCCGAACACTTCGAACACCAGGCCGATGCCGATCAGCACCAGGAAGATACTCAATTCGGTCGGAAAGCGCCGGCGACTCTTGACCGGTACCGTTGCTGGCTTGTTTTCCAGTATCGCGTTCATAACCCATCACCCTTCTATCGCGTCTTTGACGCTGGCCGAGCCAGCGCCGGCATCCATTAGTGAACCGCGGACATGCCCGAGGCCAGTTGCATCACCCGTTCCTGGGTCGCTTCGCTGCGGTCGAGGGTGCCCATCAGATCGCCCTCGTGCATGACCATCACCCGGTCGCTCATGCCGAGTACCTCCGGCAGTTCCGAGGAAATCATGATCACCGCCATGCCCTCGCTGGCCAGGTAGGAAATCAGCCGATAGATCTCGGCCTTGGCGCCGACATCGATGCCGCGGGTCGGCTCGTCGAGAATCAGGATTCGCGGGTTGGTCATCAGCCAGCGCGCCAGCAAGGCCTTCTGCTGATTACCGCCGGACAGCGTGTCGATGCACTGCTCGAGCGACGGAGTTTTCACCCGAAGCTTCTTGCACATGTCTTCGCACAAGGCGCGCAGGGCTTTTTGCTGGATGAATCCGTGGCCGGCGTAGTGCGGCAGCACGGCCATTTCCATGTTTTCCAGGACCGACAGGCACGGGAACAGGCCGCTGAGCTTGCGATCCTCGGTCAACAGCGCGAAGCCCTTCTCGATGGCCATGTGCGGATCGGTAATGCGCACCACCTCGCCATCCAGCCGCATCTCGCCACCGTCGCTCGGGGTGATGCCGAAGATCGCCTCGGCGACATTGGTCCGCCCCGAGCCCATCAACCCGGCGATGCCAAGAATCTCGCCGACATGCAGGTCGAAGGACACGTCCTTGAAAATGCCGTCGAGCTTGAGGTCGCGCACCGACAGCAACAGCTCGCCGATCGGCGTCTCGCGCACCGGGAACAGCTGGCTCAGTTCGCGCCCGACCATCATCGAAATCAGGCTGTCGCCGTCCATGCTGTCGGCCCGCTGCAGGCCGATGTAGGCGCCGTCACGGAACACCGCCACTTCATCGGCGATGCTGAACACTTCGTTCATCTTGTGGGTGATGTAGATGATGCCTTTGCCCTGGCGCTTGAGGTCGGCAATGATCGAAAACAGGTGGGCGACTTCCTTGTCGGTAATGGCCGAGGTCGGTTCGTCCATGATCAGGATGTCCGAGTCGTAGGACACCGCCTTGGCAATCTCGACCATCTGCCGCTCGGCGATGCTCAGGTTGCCGACCTGCTCTTCCGGGTCGAGGTCGATGCGCAGCCGCTCCAGCAGCTTCGCCGTGCAGCGGTGCATCTCGCGGTGGTCGATCATGTGCAGGCCGTTGAGCTGTTCCCGGCCAATCCAGATGTTCTCGGCGATGCTCATGTGCGGCATCAGGTTGAGTTCCTGGTGGATCATCGCGATCCCGGCCTGCAGCGCCGCCAGTGGCGTCTCGAACACCACCGGTTGGCCCCGCAGGCGCAGTTCGCCGGCATCCGGCTGGTAGATGCCGGCGATGATTTTCATCAGGGTGGATTTGCCTGCGCCATTTTCGCCCATCAGCGCCAGCACGGAACCGGGGCGGACCCGCAGCTGCACATCGGACAGGGCCACCACACCGGGAAACCCCTTGCTGACGTTGATGATCTCCAGCAGGTACGGCTCATCGACAGGCATTGCAGTTGGCAGGACACCCACCATCGGGGGGCTCGAAGCGGTCGCTGAAGCGAACATGATCAGGTACTCCATCAGCAAGGTCGCGCTTGCCCCTTGCGTGCTTATTGTTGTTATTGAACGGAAGGACTATTTGAACTGGTCGACGTTGTCCGGGGTGATCAGGCGAAACGGCACCCACACCGCCGACTCGACCGGCTCGTTTTTCGCCATTTTCACCGCGGTGTCGATCGAGCCGTCAGCCTGGCCCTTGGCGTCCTGGAACACCGACGCCGCCAGCGCCCCCTTCTTCACCGCGTTCAAGCCATCCGGCGTACCGTCCACTCCGGCGATCAACACACTGCCCTTGGCCACGCCGGCCTGTTGCAGGGCCATCGCGGCACCGATGGCCATCTCGTCGTTGTTCGAGACCACGGCGTCGAACTTGCGGCCCTGGGTCAGCCAGTCGTTGACCAGGGTCATGCCTTTATCCCGCAGCCAGATGCCGGTCTGCTCTTGCTCGATCTTGATGTTCGGGTATTTGGCCAGCACCTCCTTGACGCCCTGGGTGCGGTTGGTGGTGGAATTGTTCGCGAGGTCGCCCAGCAGAATCACGATATCGCCCTTGCCGCCCATCTTGTCGGCCAGGTACTGCATCTGCATCTCGCCAGCCTCCCGATCGTTGGAGGCGACGGTTACCACGCCTTTGGGCAGGTTCAGGTCATCGGGACGACGGTTGACATAGACCAGCGGGATACCGGCCTTGACTGCGGCCTGGGTGATTTTTCTGGTGGCGGCGGTATCCACCGGGTTGACCACGATGGCGTCGACTTTCTGACTGATAAAGCTTTCCACCTGGCTCAGTTGCTTGACCACGTCGCTGCGTGCGTCTTCGAACTGCAGCTGGACGCCGTCGGGATAGGACTTGGCTTTCTGGTCCATGGATTCGCGCAGGTAGGTCAGCCAGGTGTCATCGAACTGCGACATGCTGACGCCGATCTTCATGTCGGCGAGCGCAGCGCCGCTGGCGAACATCAGGGACAGGGCAAGTGAGGCGAAACGGATCCTGGTCTTCATGAAAAGTCTTTCTCCACATTCTTGTTGGTTTTATGGATAAGGCGTGACGATTTCAGTGAACGGACGAGCGGGAAAAGCGTTGAAACGTAGCGCATGGCAGGGCGCTGGAAATGACTTTATTGGAAATTAATTTCCATATCAACTCATTTTAGAATTTTTCTATGATTTTATTCCATGAGGCCCGAACGGGCTCAATTCCACCACTTGCCGGCGTTCGGCACTGAGCCGCGCGGCGTCTAGCACGCGGGTTGTCGCCAGTGCATCACGGGCGTCCACGGGCAGTGGGCCACCGCTGTGTAACGCGGTTTGCAGCTGTAAATAGAACTGATTCCAGCAGCCTCGCTCGGAGGGCACCCGCTCGCGCACCTCGCCCTGCTCGAACCAGCCCCAGCGACGATGCTCTTCAACGCCCCAGCGTTCGCCTTCGGACCTGGGTGTGAGCCCGGCGAGCGACGCTGCCTCCTGCCCGTCCAGACCGTCGACGCTGTAGCACCCCAGGGTGCCGGTCACCCGAAAGCGCGGCCCGGGGGTGTTTTGCCGACAACTGCCGCCCAGGTGCGAGGTCACGCCACTGGCGTGGGTCAGGGCCATGAAGAAGCCATCGTCGAAGGCCTGGCCCGGCTCCAGATAATCGAGTTCGGCATAAACCCGTTGCACCGGGCCGAACAACAGGAGCGCCTGATCCACCAGATGGCTGCCCAGGTCGCGCAGGAAACCGCCGCCGCTGCCGTTGTTCACCGACTGCGGCGAGTAACGTTCGATCCGCGATTCGAAACGGCTGACCTGCCCCAACGCGCCAGACTCGATGAGTTTGCGCACCGTGAGGAAGTCCGAGTCCCAGCGCCGGTTCTGATAGACGCTGAGCCGCACGCCCTGGCGCTCGGCCATGGTGATCAGGGTTTGCGCCTGCTGCGCATCGGCGGCGAACGGCTTGTCGCTGACCACTGCCACACCGTGTTCGATACCGTCGAGCACCAGCGCCGGACGCCCCTTGAGCGGCGTCGACACCACCAGCACATCGATCCCGGCTTCCACCAGTTGGCCGATGCTGTCGAAGGCCGGCACGCCCGGATGCTCGGCCGCCAGCAACTGTCGGCGCTCCGGTGAGCGGGTCACCACCCCGACAAACTTCGCCGCCGGCAAACTGCTGATCAGCGGAGCATGGAAAAACCGGCCACCGTGGCCGTAACCGACAAGTCCGATACGCATGTGTGCATTCCTTCTTATTGTTCTGTAACCGCTTACTGGGTGAACACGGAATCTGTGGGAGCGGGCTTGCCCGCGATGGCGGCAGCACATTCAACATCATTGTTGCCAGTGACACCGCTTTCGCTGGCAAGCCAGCTCCTACAGGGGGAAAGGGGTTAGCCGTAGAAGTGGGGGCGGTCAGGGAGTGCGACCTTGACGATCTGGCCGCTGTTTTGCGCTTCGATGCAGGCATCCGCCGCCACTGCCGCGGCAAAACCGTCCCACGCCGAAGGCCCACCCACCTGCCCGGCCCGCACGCCATCGATAAAGGCCTGCAGCTCGACGTCATAGGCGGCGATGAAGCGGTCCTTCCAGTCCATCAGAATCGCGTTGGACAGCTTCGCGCCACTGCGCAATTGCACCTGTTGCGGCTCCGGCAGTTTGGCGATGCCGGTCTCCCCCACCACTTCGCACTGGATGTCGTAGCCATATTGGCAATTGACGAACACTTCGACGTCGATGCGCGTGCCCTTGGCGGTTTCCAGCAGCACGATCTGCGGGTCTTTCAAATGCGCCAGGGCTTTGCTGGTCTTGCGCGGGAACACCACCTGCACCGACACGTAGTCATCGTCGAGCAACCAGCGCAGCACATCCAGTTCGTGGATCAGGGTGTCGGTGATCGCCATGTCAGTCTTGTAGTTCTCACCCACGGTCGGGTTGCGGTGCGCGCAATGCAGCATCAATGGCTCGCCGATCTGGCCGCTGTCGATCACCGCTTTGAGTGCCCGATAACCTTCGTCGTACGGCCGCATGAAACCGACCTGGACCAGGCGTTTGCCGTAAGCCACTTCGGCGTCGACGATCTTGCGGCAGCCTTCGGCGGTGACGGCCAGCGGCTTCTCGCAGAACACCGGCTTGCCCGCGGCAATCGCCGCCAACACGAATTCTTCATGGGTCGGGCCCCAGGAGGTGACGAGAATGGCCTCGACTTCCGGCGCCTTGATCAGCGAGTGACCGTCGGGATAGACCTCGGCGGTCAGCTTCAGCTCGGAAACGACGTTCGCCGCCTGCTGCAGGTTGATGTCGGTCACGGCAACGACCTGGCTATTGAGCAAGGTCTGGCTGCAACGACGGATGTGGTCCTGGCCGATGGCCCCGGTGCCGATGACGCCTAACTTCAATGACATGTGCGGACTCCTTGTGGTTGTTCGATTCAGGGCAATCAGTACTGACGGGCCTTGGCCAGTCGTTCGTTGAGGGTTTTGGCCACTTCATTGGTGCGGGCACTGGTGGAGACTTGCGCCACGCCGACCCGCCACCACGACAGGTAGCCGTGAATCATGGTCTTGGGCAGGACCTTGATGTCGATCAGCGTCGACACCGTCTGCAAGCGCGCATCGGCCAGCGCGGCTTGCAGCTCTTCAACCGTGTTCACCTTGTAGGTCTTGCAACCGTAGGCCGCCGCGCTCATGGCGAAATCCACCGGCACGAAACCGCCGTCGAGCTTGCCGGTTTCCGGGTTGCGGAAACGGAACTCGGTGCCGAAGCTGTCCATGCCGTTGCCCATCTGCAGGTTGTTGATGCAGCCGAAGGTCATGTTGTCGAGCAGCACCACGTTGATCTTGCGTCGCTCCTGGATCGAGGTGGCCAGCTCCGAGTGCAGCATCATGTAGGAGCCGTCGCCCACCAGCGCGTAGACCTCGCGCTCAGGCTCGGCGAGCTTCACCCCCAGCGCGGCGTTGACCTCGTAACCCATGCAGGAATAGCCGTACTCGACGTGGTAAGTGTTGACGCCCTTGCTGCGCCAGCTGCGCTGCAAGTCGCCGGGCAGGCTGCCGGCGGCGGCGACGATCACCGCGTCGTCGGCCAGGGATTGATTGAGCACGCCGAGCACGCGGCTCTGGGTCAGGCAGGAGCCGGTCAGCTCGATGAATTCGCGCAGCACCGCCGGGTCCAGGTGGTCGTTGATTTCCGGAACGAAATCCTCGGCCTGGTATTGCACCTGATACAGGCGATCGACTTCCTCATCCAGCTGCGCCTTGGCCTGACGGGGTTGGTCGCCCCAGCCCGAGCGGTAATCGCCCAGAGCTTCGGCCAGTGCCTGCAAACCGGTTCTGGCATCTGCCAGCAGCTGCACGCCGTCGAGTTTCAGGGCATCGCAGGGGCTGATATTGAGGTTGAGAAATTGCACCTGCGGATCCTGGAACAAGGACTTCGACGCCGTGGTGAAGTCGCTGTAGCGGGTGCCGATCCCGATGATCAGATCAGCGTCCCTGGCCAGCAGGTTCGCGGCCAGGCACCCGGTTTCGCCGATGCCGCCGACGTTCAGCGGATGGCTGGACACCACCGCGCTCTTGCCGGCCTGGGTTTCGGCAAAGGGGATCGCAAAGCGCTCGGCAAACGCCTGCAATGCGGCGTTGGCCCCGGAGTACTTGACCCCGCCGCCGCAGATAATCAGCGGTTTGCGCTTGCCTTTGAACAGCGCGAGCGCATCACCGAGCATCGCTGCAGTGGCCGGACGACGCTCGATGCGGTGCACGCGTTTTTGCAGGAAGTAATCCGGGTAGTCGTAGGCCCCGGCTTGAACGTCCTGCGGCAAGGCCAGGGTCACCGCGCCGGTTTCGGCGGGGTCGGTGAGCACGCGCATGGCGTGGATCGCCGCGCTCATCAGTTGCTCGGGGCGGTTGATCCGGTCCCAGTATTTGCTCACGGCCTTGAACGCGTCGTTGGTGCTGATGCTCAGGTCGTGGAACTGCTCGATCTGTTGCAGCACCGGGTCCGGCTGGCGGCAGGCGTAGACGTCGCCGGGCAACAGCAGCAAGGGAATGCGGTTGGCCGTTGCCGTCGCGGCAGCGGTCAGCATATTCGCCGCGCCGGGGCCGACCGATGAGGAACAGGCGTAGATCTTGCGCCGCAGATTTTGCTTGGCGAAGCCGATGGCGGCATGGGCCATGCCTTGCTCGTTGCGGCCCTGATGGACGATCAGGTCACCGCTGTCCTGCTCCAGGGCTTGCCCCAGGCCGAGCACATTGCCGTGACCGAAAATGGTAAAGATCCCGGCGACGAATTTGCTCTGGACGCCGTCGACCTCGATGTACTGGTTATCGAGGAATTTCACCAGGGCCTGGGCCATGGTCAGTCTTGTTGTGGTCATGCTTGCACCTTCCTTTAAAGCCAAATCCGCTGTGCCTTGAAATGCGCTCCCACAGGGGATCTTTATCAGCCTTGAGTTTTTTGCAGGTGATCCATGCTCGCGCCGATCGCCTGCTCGATATCCGCCAACCCATGCACGCTCTCGGCAAACGGCTCGAACGACAGGTAGCCGCTGTACCCGCTGCTCAGCAAGGTGTCGATCTGCGCCGAGTTACCGAGAATGTCGCCCTCGCCCACCAGCACCCGATGGCCATCGCGAATGCTGTTCAGTGGCGCCTCGGCATCCTCGACCCCGGAGATGTGCACCAGCCCGGTCAGTTCAGGGAAAAACTCATGTTCGCCGGCCAGGTGATGGTGGAAGGTGTCGTGCACCAGGCGGAACACATCCAGCCCGCCGATGGCCTTGAGCGCGTCCACCGCCGTGCGTTTGCGGCGCAGCGAGCACTCTTCGAAACCCAGGGGCTCGATGAAACCGAGAATCCCGTGATCACGCAGGATCGGCGCCAGCTGACTCAACGCCGTGCGCAAGCCTGACGCGCGCTCGGCTTCGCTGCGCGAGTCGGCGCGGTCGTTCAACGGGCACATGACCAAGCCCCGGGCGCCGCAATCACGGGCATAAGCGGCCAGCTTCAAGGCCTGCGCCCGGCGCTCGTCGTTCCACACATCGAACGGGTACAGCGCATTGATCGACAGCACGCTGATGCCTTTGGCCGCGCACAACTCACGTACGTGTTCGGCTGCGGTGCCGTCCTCGATCTCGATGCCCTTGAGGTCGTTGCGGATCTCGATGGCGTCGGCCTTGAGGGTCACCGCCAGCTCGATGAACGCCGGCAGGGACAAACGGGGGGCGACCATACGGTTCAGGGCGAAACGCAGGGGTTTGCTCATTATTGTTGTGCTCCGCACAGGTGCATTATTTGGCTGTCGGCATGCTGAATTCAGGGCCCTTGGCGATGCTGTCGGGCCAGCGCTGCATCACGCTTTTGTAGCGACTGTAGAAACGGATGCCCTCTTCCCCGTAGGCATGGTGATCGCCGAACAGCGAGCGCTTCCAGCCACCGAACGAGTGCCAGGCCATCGGCACCGGGATCGGCACGTTGATGCCAACCATGCCGACCTTGATGTTGCGGGCGAAGGCGCGGGCAATGCCGCCGTCACTGGTGAAACACGACACGCCATTGCCGAACTCGTGGGCGTTGATCAAGGCAACGGCGCTGGCAAAGTCAGGAACGCGGACAATGCCCAGCACCGGGCCGAAAATCTCTTGCTGATAGATGCTCATGTCCGTCGTGACCTGATCGAACAGGGTCGCGCCAACGAAGAAGCCGTTTTCAGCGCCCGGCACCTTGAACCCGCGACCGTCGACAATCAGCTGCGCGCCCTGGGCCACGCCCTCACCGATAAACCCTTCGACCTTGGCCTTGTGTTCGGCGGTCACCAGCGGCCCCATGTCGGTGTCGCCCTGCAGGCCGTTGCCGACCTTGAGCTGATCGATGCGCGGCAACAGTTTGGCAATCAATTGGTCGCCGACATCGCCCACCGCCACGGCAATCGAGATCGCCATGCAGCGTTCGCCGGCCGAGCCGTACGCCGCGCCGATCAAGGCATCCGCCGCTTGATCCAGATCGGCATCGGGCATGACGATCATGTGATTTTTCGCCCCGCCCAGCGCCTGCACGCGTTTGCCGCGGGCGGTGGCCTGCTGGTGGATGTACTCGGCAATCGGCGTCGAACCGACAAAGGAAATCGCCTCGATGTCCGGGTGTTGCAGCAAGGCGTCGACCGCCGCCTTGTCGCCCTGGACCACGTTGAACACACCGTCCGGCAACCCGGCTTCCGTCAGCAGGCGCGCCATCAGCAGGCTGGCGGACGGATCGCGCTCGGACGGCTTGAGGATGAAGCAATTACCGGTGACCAGCGCGAGCGGGATCATCCACAGCGGCACCATCACCGGAAAATTGAACGGGGTGACGCCGGCGCAGACTCCCAGGGGCTGACGCAGGTTCCAGTTGTCGATGCCGCCGCCGATGTTGTCGCTGAACTCGGTCTTCAGCAGGTTCGGCGCACCGCAGGCGTATTCGACGATCTCGATGCCGCGGGTGACTTCGCCCTTGGCGTCGGAAAACACCTTGCCGTGTTCGCGGCTGATGATTTGTGCCAGTTCGTCATGATGGCGGTCGAGCAGTTCCTTGAACTTGAACATCACCCGCGAACGGCGCAGGGACGATTGCTCGGACCAGGCGGGGAAGGCTTTGAGTGCCGATGCGACAGCCTCGTCCACGGTGTTCTGGCTGGCCAGCCCGACTCGCGCCTGCACCGCGCCGGTGGCCGGATTGAACACCTTGCTGAATCGCTCACTGGCGCTGTCTTGCACCTGACCGTGGATGTAATGGCCGATTATCGGGGTGTCGCTCATCGTTATTGTTCTCCGTGCAGAAGTAGGCATTCAGGCTTTTCGAGTCAGAGATCGAGCAGCCAGCTGTGCTGCGGATCGTTATGGAACTGCCAGACGCGTTTGGGCCCGGCCATCACATTCAGGTAATACGACTCGTAGCCGTAGGGCACGCTGACCGGGTGGTAGCCCTTGGGCACGACCACCAGGTCGCTGTTCTCCACGGCCATGGCCTGATCGATGCTGCGGTCGTCGGTGTACACCCGCTGGAACACGAAGCCCTGGGGCGGGTTGATCTGGTGGTAATAGGTTTCTTCGAGAAAGCTCTGGTGCGGCAGGTCGTCGGTGTCGTGCTTGTGCGGCGGGTAGCTCGACGAATGCCCCGACGGCGTGCGCACTTCCACCACCAGCAGCGAATGGGCGGGTTCGGTGTCCGGCAGGATGTCGCAGACGTAGCGGGTGTTGGCGCCCTTGCCGCGCACACTGCGCTTCATGCTGTCGGGTTTGATCAGGCGTGGGCCGAGGCCATTTACGGTTGAGCCAGGCGCGGCACACACGGCGATTTGCACCTCGTTCAGCGCCACGACTTGCGCCTGGCTGCCCGGTGGCAAGTGCGCGGCGAACGGCGATTTGTCTTCGAACACCGACTGGCGATCGCCGATGTTGTCCCAGTCGAACGTGCCCTGCCCCGGCGCTTCGCCCTGGATGCTGACCCGACCGCTGAGCAGTACCAGGCACAGCTCCTTATCACCCGCCGAGACCGGCAGGGTTTCGCCCGGACTCAAGCGGTAAGCGGCGAAGCCGACGTATTCCAGCTCACCTTGACCCAACTCGACCATGGTCCGGCCATGGGCGTTGCCTTTGACCAGCAGGCTCATGCCGCAGTCCTCCCGGCGAGCAGTGCACGCAAGGTGTCGTAGCCTTTCTTGGCGTAGGCATAACTTGGCGCGACTGCCGGATCCTGCTCCGCTTCCACCACCAGCCAGCCCTGGTAATCGGCGGCCAGCAGCACGTCGAGCAAGGCGCCGAAGTCGATATCACCATCGCCGGGCACGGTGAAAGTGCCGTTGATGATGCAGTCGGGGAAGCTCCACAGGTCGTTGCGCGCCAGTTGCACCACCGGCTTGCGCACGTCCTTGAAGTGCACGTGGCAGATGCGTTCGATGTGTTTGCGCAGCACGTGCAAGGGTTCGCCGCCCCCCATGTAGCAATGGCCCGAGTCGAACAGCAGGCCGACTTCGCTGCCGGTCAGCGCCATCAGTTTGTCGATGTCCGCCGGCGATTCGACGTAGGCGCCCATGTGGTGGTGATAGGCCAGGCGCACACCCTGGGACAGGGTGAAACGGGCCAGTTCGGTGAGTTTGTCGGCGTATTCCTGCCACGCCTGCTCGGTGTGGAACTGCGGACGTTCCACCAGTGGGATGCGCTGGCCTTGAATGGAGTCGGCGACTTCACCGTAAACCAGCACTGTGGCGCCGTTCTGCGCCAGCAGCTCGACATGGCTGGCGATGGCGTCGATTTCCTCGGCCACCGACCGCCGGGCCAGGCGACTGGAATACCAGCCGGACACCAGCGCCAGGTCATACGGGCGCAGCACATCGCCAACGCCTTTGGCGTCCTTGGGGAACTTGCCGTTGAGTTCGAAACCTTCGTAGCCGATGTCCTGGCCTTCGCTCAGAGCGGTGCTCAGCGGCGTCTCGCCACCGAGGGCCGGCAGGTCGTCGTTGCTCCAGGAGATCGGGTTGATACCAATTCGGATAGCGGGCATGGCTGCACCTTTTATTGTTTTACATAACCAGTAAGAGCGACACGGACCCTTGTAGGAGCGGGCTTGCCCGCGAAGACGGCGGCACATTCAACATTGATGTCGCCTGACACACCGCTTTCGCGGGCAAGCCCGCTCCTACAGGGTCTTGCGGCGTTGCGTCAGGCGCGGGCGCTGCGCCAGGCATCGATCAACTCGACAAACGTGCCCTGCACCTGGCGAATCAGCGTTTCATCATCGATTTCCCCGGCCAGCCACGCGCGGCTCGGTTCCTGAAAGATCGTCCGGCCCACGGCAAAACCGCGACAGGTCTGGCTCTGACTGGCCTGTTGAAAGCCTTCGGCCAACGCCGCTGCCGGCGCATTCAAGCCCAGCAGCACCACGCCACGGCAGTACGGATCGCGTTCTTGAATCAGTTCGTCGAGTTGTTTCCATTCCTCGGCGCTCTGCGCTTCGATCTTCCACCACGCCGGGTAGATGCCCAGGTTGTAGAGGCGTTTCAGCGCGCGATACAGCACGTCCGGGTGTGGCGACGGATGATCCTTGGGCGGAACGATTTCCAGCAGCAATTCGTGACCGCTGACCTGGGACGCCTGATACAACCCCTGCAGCTGCGCTTCCTGTTCCAGGCGCAACATCGGCTCATCGTCCGGATGGAATTGCACCAGGCACTTGACGATCTGCTCCTGCGGCCAGGCAATCAGGTTGCTGCCGATGGAGCGCCCGTGTTCGAACGCCAACGGCCGCGACCCTTGCACCTCCACCGGCCGCGCCACCCACCAACCGCGACCGGTGGCGGCGTTCAGCGAATCCTGGCCGAAGCGTTGATCGGCCAGCAGCCCGACATCGGCGTCGATGCCTTGCCCGCGCAGATCGGCTTCGACCCGCGCCACGGCCTGGACGAACAGTTGCTTCAGGTCGCTGATGGCGTTGAGGTCGCGGCCGCCCTTGTGGGCCAGTTCCACCAGTTGCCAGCGATGGTCGAAGGCAAAGATGAACAATTGCTTCCACTGTTTGCGCGGCACACTGACCTGATGCAGGCGTTGCAGGGTGACGTCCTGATCCGGCCGGGTAATCGGCACCGGGCTGTTGAACAGGTAATCGAGTTCGGCCCGGGTCGGCATCGCCGGGGCGCAGGCATGGCGCGACACCACCAGGCCGCCGCAGGCATTGGCCAACTGGCAGCAACGCTCATCGCTGGCGTCCTCCAGCCAACCGCTGAGGAAGCCCGAGATGAAGGCATCGCCGGCGCCCAATACGTTGAGCACTTCCACGCGCACCCCGGGATAAATCGCACCGTCTTCCAGGCGTGCCGGAATTTCGCCATGAATCACCGTGCAGCCCTGCGGGCCCAGCTTGACCACCAGGGTCGCCGCGCTCAGCCGCCGGACGTTGCGCAGCGCGCCGAGCAGATCCTCGGCGCCGCCGGCAATCAGGAATTCTTCTTCAGTGCCGACGATCAGGTCGAAACGCGGGAGGATTTTCTGCACATGCTGGCTGACGTTCTGGTCGGCGACGAAACGGGTCTCACCGTCCGCCTTGCCGGCCAGGCCCCAGAGTACCGGGCGATAGTCGATGTCCAGCACGCGTTGGACCTGGTGTTTTTCGGCGTAGTCCAGGGCCTGGATGCTCGCCTTGTACACGCCGTCGGTGGAGAAATGGGTGCCGGTGATCAGCAGGGCCTTGCTCGAGGCGATGAAGGCTTCGCGGATGTCTTCGGCCCGCAGCGCCATGTCGGCGCAGTTCTCGCGATAGAACACCAAAGGAAAGGTCTCGCGGTCCTTGAGGCCCAGCAGCACCATGGCGGTCAGGCGTTCCGGATCGACCTTGATGCCGCTGACATCACAGCCTTCACGGGTGAGCGATTCCATGAGGAAGCGCCCCATGTGGTCGTCCCCCACCCGGCTCAGCATCGCCGACCGCAGCCCCAACCGGGCGGTGCCGAACGCGATGTTGGCGGACGAGCCGCCGAGGTACTTGGCGAAGCTTGAAACATCTTCCAGTCGCGCCCCGACTTGCTGCGCATAAAGGTCGACGCCAAGGCGCCCCAGGCAAATCAGATCCAATTGACGCCCACTGGCAAAACGAGTCTGGCCCATGCTGGCTCCTGTTATTTTTATCAGCCTGCGTCCGGGGCGATGACCGCGCCGAACACTCTTGGTGGATGCAGACTAAAACGTCCAAGGCCAAATAATCAATAATTATTCCAAATATTTTTTACGTGGAATATTTTTTCCAATAAACTCTGGTACAAGCGCTCCAGGCACAGTGCATCGTTTCAGCAAGCCCCCGACGACGGCAAGCTCAAGATTTTACTCGGCCCTACCCTGTAGACTGCGCATAGCCAACCTATTGTCAGGGGATGACCTGATAAGTCATCTCTATAAGAACAAGCCAGAAGGATTTCCCATGTCCCGCACCGATCAGCCGGCCACGACCGAGAGCACGCCCGTGAGCGATCCTGGCCCCCCGATCAATGCCGAGCGCCTGCTGGCGCTGATCACCGAGGAATACGAGAGCCTGCCGCGCCAGCTCAAGCGCATCGCCAGCTACATGAACCAGCAGAGCGACCGGATCATGGTCGACCGCATCAGCGACATCGCCCGGGAATGCGAAGTGCATCCATCGGCGATCGTGCGGTTTTCCCAGCGCTTCGGTTTCAGTGGGTTCAGCGAGATGCAGGCGCTGTTTCGCGAGGCCTATACCCACAAGACCACGCCGGTGCAGAACTACCAGCAGCGCATCCGCAGCATGATCGCCAACAAGTCGCAGAAGGCCAGCGGCGGCGACCTCGCGCGCGAGTGCATCAACGCGACGCTGTCGGGTATCGAACGCCTCGGGCTGGAACTCGATGACCAGGCCTTCGACAAGGCCGTGGACCTGGTGGTGAACGCCGACAACATCTACGTGGTCGGGGTGCGCCGCTCCTTCGCGGTGGCCGATTACCTGGTGTACAACCTGCAGCACACCAACAAGCGCATCCATCTGGTTTCCGGGCTTGGCGGCAGCTACCGCGAGCAGATGCGCAGCGTGCGCGCCAATGACCTGGTGATCGCGATCAGCTTCACGCCCTACGGCAAGGAAACCCAGCACTGCCTGCGCATCGCCCAGCACCATCAGGCGAAAACCCTGATCATCACCGACAGTAACCTCTCGCCCCTGGCCAAGCGCGCGAACACCGTGCTGCTGGTCAATGAGGGCAGCTCGTTTGCCTTCCGTTCGCTGAGTGCGACGTTGTGCCTGTGCCAGGCGTTGTTCATTGCCGTGGCGTACCGACTGGAGTTGAAGGTCGATGAGATTCACGAGCAGGTGGGTTTCGAGGATTAGCCCAGCGCCGGTTGCAGTGCGCTGAACCTCAGCTAAGGTTGTCCATCCCGAAATGGCCATCGAAGGAGAGGTTCAATGAAACTGATCGGCATGCTGGATTCGCCCTACGTGCGACGCGTCGCCATTTCTGCCAAATACCTGGGTATTGCGCTGGAACACCGGTCGGTTTCGGTGTTTCGGCACTTCGAGCAATTCCAGCAGATCAACCCGGTGGTCAAGGCGCCGACCCTGGTGCTGGATGACGGTGAAGTGTTGAT
The DNA here is from genome assembly GCF_006094435.1 of Pseudomonas sp. MPC6. NCBI lineage: Bacteria > Pseudomonadati > Pseudomonadota > Gammaproteobacteria > Pseudomonadales > Pseudomonadaceae > Pseudomonas > Pseudomonas sp. MPC6. The sequence goes on from NZ_CP034783.1 coordinate 4,235,801, forward strand.
GGATTCGACGCTGATCATCGATTACCTGGAAGCGCTGGCCGGTCCTGGAAAGAGTTTGATGCAGGGCGATCTCGATCAACGACTGCGGGCGTTGCGCCTGATTGGGTTGGGCTTGGTCGCCTGCGAGAAATCCGTGCAGCTGTACTACGAACGCAACCTGCGGCCGGTGGAGATTCAATTCGAACCGTGGGTGGAACGGGTCGAAGAGCAATTGGCGGCGGCGTATTCGGCGCTGGAACGGGATCTGCAAAAGCAGCCGCTGAAGACCGACGGCTCGATTGATCAGGGCGGGATTACGTTGGCAGTGGCCTGGAGCTTTACCAACCTGGTGGTGCCGGATCAGGTGAAGGCTGCGCGGTTTCCGCTGATCAATGCATTTACCGAATATGCCGAGGGGCTTGAGGTGTTTGTCAGTACGCCGATCGAGTAGGCAGAAGTGTGGTGCCTGGCCTGGCCCCATCGTGAGTTTGCTCGCGATGACGGATTGTCAGTCACCACCAAAGCTAACGATCAGCCCACCCAAATAAAAACGCCGCTTCCACCAAAGGCAGAAGCGGCAGAGGCACAAACCTCAGTAGTATCAGGTAAACAGAGCGATCAGGATGATGATCGGGATAGGTATGCCGAGAAAGAACAGCAGTAATGAGCGCATGGGAGTTCTCCTGGGTTAACGAACAGGAACTGAAGTGGTGGTTACGTAAGCGTCAGTTTCGATGTACTCGACAGCATCCCGACGACGACCACCGAAGGTTGCCGCGAAGCTGGCGAAAAACGCACCGATCAGCAGCGCAACGAACATCCACAGCGCGGTCATTGCAGCCACCTTCGCAGCGGTGTCAGCGGCTTGCTGGGCCGCCAGCTTGGCGTCGGCCACGGCTTTCTGGGTGCGGGCATAAACCTCATCGACACGACGTTCGGCATCCGCTTGAGTGAGGTTGGTCCGCTGGGCGACCAGTTGCGCCAGGTAGGTGCGGTCGTCGGCAGACAGTTGGCCATCGCTCAGGCTGCGCACGAAGATGCGGGTCACGGTGCCACGGGCGGCATCATCGCTGACGGCGGCCGGGCGATCATCGCGGAACAGGCTGTCAATGTAGTAACCGTACTGGTCACTGTCGGTATTGCCCGCCGCGGTACTTGCCGCTTGAGTCATGGCACTGGCGGCGCCACCGGCCACGCTGGCGCCAGCCTGCACACCGCCACTGACGATGCTGCTGATCGAGCCGACAATCAGCGTCGCCGTCACCAGCGTCGCCACGCACCAGGCCAGGAAGCCATGGGCGGTATCCCGGAAATACACCTCATCGCCATGCATATTCGCCCACTTCACCCGCAGGCGACCGGCGATGTAACCGCCAAGCCCGGAGGCCACGATCTGGGTGAACGCCAGCCAGACAATCGTGGAAATGCCCAGGCCCTTGGCGCTGACGCCTTCGTTGGCCCACGGCGACACTGCCGAGAAACCCAGGCCGAAGCCAAGCAGCACCAGAATCAGCGACAATGCCGCCGCCGCTGCAGCACCGGCGAAGATGGCGCCCCAGGACACGCCAGAGCGCGAGCTCGATTCGTATTCGGCAGGATAGAAACCATCAGGGGATCTATTCATTGTTTTATCGCTCCAGGCAGAAAGATGGTGTTACAACTCTTCGAATGAAGAATTGCAGTCACCGTGCCAGTCGCGAGTTTTATATAAGTCGTTTAATTTCAATGATTTATAAAGATTGAACTTCCTATTTCCATGCAATTTGCAAGGATCGGGCAATAGCAGCGGGTTTTATGCATTGCCTTTGAGGCAGGGTCACATGAAGTTTTATTTAGTCAGCCTGCGATCATTTCTTGGCAAAATGCCACGCAACGTTGTGAACTCCAGACAGGCCCACTCCATGACCCGCATCCTGACCATCGAAGACGACGCCGTGACCGCCCGGGAAATCGTCGCCGAATTGAGCAGCCACGGCCTCGACGTGGATTGGGTCGACAACGGCCGAGAGGGGCTGGCGCGCGCGGTCAGTGGCGACTACGACCTGATCACCCTCGACCGCATGTTGCCCGAGCTCGATGGCCTGGCGATTGTCACCACCCTGCGGACAATGGGCGTGGCCACGCCTATCCTGATGATCAGCGCCCTCTCCGATGTCGATGAGCGGGTGCGCGGTTTGCGCGCAGGCGGTGACGATTACCTGACCAAACCCTTCGCCACCGATGAAATGGCCGCCCGGGTCGAAGTGTTGCTGCGCCGACAGAATACCGTGACCGCCCAGGCCACCACGTTGCGGGTGGCGGACCTGGAACTGAACCTGATCAGCCACGAAGCCAGCCGCAACGGGCAGCTGCTGACCTTGCTGCCCACCGAGTACAAGCTGCTGGAATTCCTGATGCGCAACACCGGGCAGATCCTGTCGCGGATGATGATTTTCGAAGAAGTCTGGGGTTACCACTTCGACCCCGGCACCAATTTGATCGACGTCCACATCGGCCGTCTGCGCAAGAAGATCGACCCGCCCGGCAATGTCCCATTGATTCGGACCGTGCGAGGCTCGGGTTATGTCATTGCCGAACCCCTCTAAAGGCTGGCGCTCTTCCAGCAGCCGGTTGCTGGCGCTCTACAGTTCGCTGTTCGTGCTCTGGAGCGGGATTCTCATGGGGGTCATGTACTACGAGGTGTCCGCTTACCTGGACAACCTGGCCAAGCACTCGCTGATGCAACGCCAGCACTTGTTCTCGCGTTTTTCCGGCGAACAACTGGTCGACGCCCTCGCCGTCAGCATGAGCTTCGACATTCCTGGCCTCGACGCCTATGGCCTGTTCGATGAACACCATCGCTACCTCAGCGGCGCGCTGCGCCATATCCCCAAAGGCCTGCCGCTTGACGGCAAGATTCACATGCTCAGCGACTGCGCCGACTCCGACGACCCAACCCTGCCCAACGACAGTTGCGACGCGGTGGCGACCCAGGCCCAGGACGGTCGCTGGCTGGTGCTGCTGCGGGACAACGGTTCGCTGTTTGCCGTGACCCGGATCATTCTCCATGCGTTGTTCTGGGGCGTGACCCTGACCATTATCCCGGGCATCATCGGTTGGCACCTGTTGCGCCGCCGCCCCCTGCGGCGTATTCGCGGGATCCAGGCCAGCGCCGAAGCGATCGTCGCCGGCGACCTGACCCGACGCTTGCCGCTGTCCAGCCGCCGCGATGAACTGGACATGCTGGCGGCCATCGTCAACGCCATGCTCGAGCGCATCGAACGCTTGATGAACGAGGTCAAGGGCGTGTGCGACAACATTGCCCATGACCTGCGCACCCCGCTGACCCGCTTGCGCGCGCAGTTGTACCGCATGCAGCAACAGGCGGGCGAAGGCTCGCGGGAGGCGGCGCAACTGGACTCGGTGCTCGCCGAGGCCGACACCTTGATGGCACGTTTTCGCGGACTGCTGCGCATTTCCGAACTGGAAGACCGCCAGCGGCGTTCCGGTTTCGTGCAGCTCGATCCACGGCCGTTATTGCAGGAACTGCACGAGTTCTATCTGCCGTTGGCGGAAGAAGGAGAGCTGGGTTTCCAGCTGCAATTGCCTGATTCACTGCCGCCACTTTATGGCGACCGGGCGCTGTTGTTCGAGGCAGTGGCGAACCTGCTGAGCAACTCGATCAAATTCACACCGCCCGGTGGCGAGGTGATTTTGCGTGGGGTCGATGAAGGTGGGCATACGCGAATCGAAGTGCTCGACTCCGGTCCCGGAATTCCTGAAGGTGAACGGGAAGCGGTGTTCCAGCGTTTCTACCGCGCCGAAGGTGGCAACCCGCAAAGCGGCTTCGGGTTGGGGCTGTCGATCGTCGCGGCGATTGTCAGCTTGCACGGGTTTTCGCTGGAGCTGGGTAGCAGTGAACTGGGCGGGGCGCGGTTGGTGCTCGATTGCCGACAGAGCCTGATCCCCCAGACCTGACACACCCTCCCTGACGACGAAGCCCCCCCTGTAGGAGCCGGCTTGCTGGCGAAGGCGGTGGATCAGTCGACATAGTTGTCACTGAACGGACGCCTTCGCCAGCAAGCCGGCTCCTACAGGGGATTTGTGGTGTGGTCAGGCCGGGTAGTTAGCCCGCAGGGCCTCCAGCCCACCCTGATAAATCCCGGTAAACAGCGCCACCACTTCCTCATCACTCACACCCACCGGCGCAAACCGCCCCGACCAGGTCACCCGCGTACCCTGCCCTTGCGCTTCAACACGGATAGTCGCCAGGTAGTCGGTCGCCGGAAACGGCGCCTGCACAATCGAGTAGCTATACGTCTTGGCCGCGTCATCAAACGCCTGAAGCCGCTCCACCACCACCGCCCCATCCGCCGTTTGCAGACTGCGCACCCGCCCGCCTTCACTCAGTTCGCTCTGGGGAATGAACGGCAGCCAGTCCGGCAGCGAGTTGAAGCCGCCGATCAATTGCCAGACCTGATCGGCCGAAGCCGGGATATCGATAAACGCTGATGCAGTTGCCATGTACTGTTCTCTCTTAATCAGTAAGGTTCAAATCGCCATGCTGTCGACGACACCGCCGTCGACCCGAAGCGCCGCGCCAGTGGTGGCCGAGGATAGCGGCGAAGCGATATACGCCACCAGGTTCGCTACTTCCTCGACATTCGCCACGCGCTGGATGATCGATGTCGGCCGCGACTTTTGCACAAAAGCGTCGGCTTCTTCCTGAACACTGCGACCGGACGCGGCAATGGCATCCTTGAGCATCAGCTCCACGCCATCGGTCAACGTCGGGCCCGGCAGGATTGCATTGACCGTTACCCCAGTGCCGGCCAGCCGTTTGGCCAGTCCATGGGACACCGCCAGGTTGGCGCTTTTGGTCACGCCATAGTTGAGCATGTCCGCGGGGATCGCGATCCCGGATTCCGAAGACAGGAAAATCACCCGCCCCCAGCCCTGCTTGACCATGTCCGGCACGTAATGCCGGGACAGGCGTACACCGGAGATCACGTTGACCTCATAGAAGCGCGTCCACTCGCTATCGGGCGTGTCGAAGAAATCCACCGCGTCGTAGATCCCGAGGTTGTTCACCAGAATGTCGGCCCGTGGTTCGGCGGCGAACAGTTTATCCGCGCCTTCAGCCGTACCGAGGTCAGCCGTCAGCCCGCGCAGTTGCGCACCGGGCACCTGCTGGCGAATGCTCGCCAGCGCCTGCTCGACCTTGGCCGTGTCGCGGCCGATCACCACCACCGTGGCACCGGACTCGGCCAGTGCCTTGCTGATACCCAGGCCAATGCCGGCGGTGCTGCCGCTGACGATGGCAAGTTTTCCAGTCAGATCGATTTTCATGCTCAAGCTCCTGTGATGGGCAATGGTGCGCGCTCGGAGACCAGCTTCGCCTCGCGCATCGCCTGCCAGAACGCGGCAGGAATCACCGCCGACAACGCAGCCACATCTTCGGCAATCCGGTCCGGACGGCTGGAACCTGGAATCACCGCCGCCACCGCCGGGTTCGCCAGGGAAAACTGCAACGCCGCCGCCTTGATGTCGACCCCGTGGGCCGCCGCGATACGTTTGATCTGCTCGACTTTATTGACGATCGCCGGGCTGGCCTTCTGGTACTCGAAGTGCGCGCCACCCGCCAAAATGCCCGAGCTGTACGGCCCACCGACCACGATCTCGACATTCTGCGCCAGCGCCGCGTCCATTAAACGCTGCAACGCACGGTCATGATCGAGCAGCGTGTAGCGCCCCGCCAGCAGAAAACCGTCCGGCTGCGCTTCGGTCAGATCAAGGGTCAGTTCGCAAGGCTCGACCTTGTTCACGCCCAGGCCCCAGCCCTTGATCACGCCTTCTTCGCGCAAACGGGTCAGCACTTTGAATGCACCGGTGCGGGCCTGATTGAAATATTCGAGCCATTGATCGCCGTAGAAGTCCTGGGCGATATCATGCACCCAGACGATGTCCAGGCGATCGGTTTGCAGGCGCTTGAGGCTGTCTTCGATCGAGCGCAGGGTCGCGTCGGCGCTGTAGTCGTTGACGATCTTGTTCGGACGACCGTGTTCGAACACCCCGCTCTTCTCGCCCAGATCCCGGGTCGCGGCGTCTTCGACTTCATCGAGAATCACCCGACCGACCTTGCTGCTCAACACATAGTCGTCGCGGTTGTACTGGGCCAGCGCGGCGCCCAGACGGATCTCCGACAGGCCCGAACCGTAAAACGGCGCGGTGTCGAAGTAACGCACGCCGGCATCCCAGGCCGCGTGCACGGTGGCCATCGCCTCTTCTTCGGGAATGGCGCGAAACATGTTGCCCAAGGGTGCGGTACCGAAGCCCAGGGTGCCGGGCAGTTTGTCTTTCAAGCTCATGAATGAATCCTCTTGAATATGTAGGAGCCGGCTTGCTGGCGAAAACGCTAAAACAGTCGCCGCAATTATTGCGAGACGATCCACTATCCCCAGCAAGCCGACTCCTACAGAACGGTTTGTATTGCGTTGCCGATGAGCAAATCCTAGATTGCGAGCATCGGACCGTCCAAGACATAATGTGCAGTACTTGAGTCCCCAGAGGTCTGACATGATCGACATCCGCCAATTGCGCTACTTCGTCGCCGTCGCCGAAGAAGAACACGTCGGTCGCGCCGCCGAACGCCTGCACATTTCCCAGTCGCCCCTGAGCCGGCAGATCGCCCAGCTCGAGGAACGCCTGGGCCTGACCCTGTTCGAACGCAGCCAGCAGCGCATCCGCCTGACCCGCGACGGCCAGACCTTCCTCGCCGAAACCCGTGCCCTGCTGACCCACGCCAACCGCCTGGAATCCCTCGGCAAGCGCCTGGGTCGCGGCGAAGAAGGCGGCCTGTGCATCGGCTACATCGAAAACGCCATGCATGCCGGGGTGTTGCCAAACGCGTTGCGGGTGCTGCGGGTCGACCGGCCGAACGTACACGTCGCGCTGTACAACCTGAGCTCCGCCGAACAACTCGAAGGCCTGCGTCAGCGTAGTCTGGATATTGCCTTGGTCAGTGAACCGCCGACGGACGATGACTCCGACCTGCTGGGCTTCCAGGTGCTGGACGACCCGATGCTGCTGGCGTTGCCCGAGCATCATCCCCTGGCACAGCAGACCACCTTGACCCCGGCGGACCTGGCCGATCAGGAATGGATCGGCGTGCAACACCGCCAGAACTGCGCCAGCCGCGAAGACTTCGTCAGCGCCTGCATCCGCGCCGGTTTCACTCCGGACATTCGAATGGAGGCCACCGAACCCTTCACCGCGTTGGGGCTGGTGGCGTCGGGGCTGGGGATTGCGATGATCCAGAAAGGCCTGAGCCGCAACGCACCACCGGGGGTGGTGCTGCGGGAGGTGCCATGGATTGCCTTCACCACACCGCTGTGGGCGGCGTGGCACCGGATCAATCTGCGACCGCTGGTGGAGACGTTCAGGAAGGTGCTGACCGAGCCAGCGTCGGCCATATAAAAAAGGCAGATGATTCCAATATCCGTCAGCTATACGCAGTCCCTGTGGGAGCGGGCTTGCCCGCGATGGCGGTCTGACAGACACCGTTATGTCGGCTGACACTCCGCTATCGCGGGCAAGCCCGCCCCCACAGGTCAGTGTTCATCCGATAGATATCTTTTCGCGGGAAATCCGTGCATTAAACAGCGCCCGGCGGCGCTTGTTTAAAAGCCTTGCAGGTTACTTCACAAAAGCTACACCACCTTGCGCCGTTGCCTACAGTTACGCCAGAATCCGCCGGCTTGTGCGCCTTGGGCCTGGGCTCTATCGTTTCCCGGTCGCTGAAAAACAGCGATCGGGTTTCGCAGCCCAGGTAAATTCTAGGCGCACAACGTCTACCGTCCATGAGCAGGCGCTTTATCAGGTCTGTCACTCATGTCATGGCGGCTGTGCGCGGGAGATCTTCGGATCTGCCGGGTTCCTAGAGTCCTGGTCTGCGAACCCGCGTACAGCTGCCACCTTTTTCGTTTCGCAGCGAATGTTGGCAGCTCCAATTCTCTAGGAGTTCCACCATGTTCAAGGTCACCCCAAATCCCCCGGACACCGATCCAGCATCCCCCTACGAAAACCTCGGTTCAAAAAAACCCCACGAAGCCGCCGAACACGCCTTCGACTTTCACTCCAATACCCCCGCCGACATCATGGCCACCCCGCGCACACCCGGCACCATGTTCTTCGTCAACCCGCAACTCGATACCGAAACCCTGCTGGTCCACGCGTGCGAGTCACTGGCCTCGGCCAACGTCATGGCCATGGACCTGGCGGACCATATGAATGGACCCAGCCGCAACGCCCTGTTGGGCATTGCGCAAGTCATCATGCTGGGCGAACTGGCGGTAAACCGGGCGCTGGATCAACTCGATCCACCCAACTAGCCGCAATCCTGTAGGAGCCGGCTTGCCGGCGAAGAGGCCGGCACATCCAACATCGTTGTCGCCTGTCATACTGCTTTCGCCGGCAAGTCGGTCTCCCACAGTGTCCGCATCCAGCTTCACGGACTTGAGGTGGCTTTGCGCGCCCTTGCTTGATTTGTTCTCAATCAGTCCGGGGCTGAGCAAGTTATGACCGGCATTCTTTAGCGTTTTTGCAGTTTGCATTTAGTATGCTGACTCGACTGCAACGCAGAGGTGTATTCCCTATGTTTGGCCAGATAACGAAATCGGAGAAAAAGCTGTGAGGCTCGACAAGCTGCGCATTCAGAACTATCGCTGCTTTGGAGAGTTCGAGATCGACTTCGATCCGCATCTGACCATACTGATTGCTTCCAACGGTGGCGGTAAAACCACCATTCTGGATGCGGCCCGGGTTGCTCTGTGGCCTTTCGTCAAAGGCTTCGATCTTGGCAGCCAGACAGGGAAATCCGCCACTATCCAGAACGAAGATGTGCGACTCGCACAATTCAGCAGTGGCAACATGGAGTCTCAAACGCCCAGTGCCATTGAAGCCTGGGGGAGATGGGCGGACGGCGCTGGCCGGGACCATTGGTTGCAGCAACGCCTGAGCTTGAAAAAATCCACCAATACTATCGGCGACGCTGGCTCGAAAGCGCTTACCTCATACGGAAAGTCGCTTCAGGAGCAGGTGCGTAACGATACGCAAGTGATTTTGCCCATGGTGACCTACCTGGGAACTTCACGACTCTGGTACGAGGGGCGATTCACCTCGGCCGCCGCTCAAACTACGCTCGACAAGAGCGAATATTCCAGGACGTCCGGGTACCTGAACTGCCTGTCCTATTCGTCCAGTTTCAAAACCTTCACTGCCTGGTACAGTTGGATCTACCTCAGCTATCGTGAAGCCCAATTGATCGCTCTGGAGCGCAAAGAAAAAATCTCCGAAGCCGGGCTGCGCTTTGAACAGATTATCGCGGCCATCAAGAATGCCATAGACCGGTTGATAAAAATGCCCACCGGCTGGCACAGCCTTGAGTACAGCGCCAGCCATCAACAGCAGTTGGTCATGCACCATCCTGAACAAGGGGTGTTGCCTGTCGATATGCTCAGCGATGGACTGCGCAACAGCATTGCCATGGTCGCCGACCTCGCCTTTCGTGCCTGTAAACTCAACCCGCATCTCGAGGCGCGAGCACCGCTGGAAACACCGGGTATCGCGTTGATCGATGAAGTGGACATGTTTCTACATCCCTATTGGCAACAGTCAATCATAGGATCATTGCGAGCTGCTTTTCCCGCCATGCAGTTCATCGTCACGACTCATAGCCCGCAGGTGCTCAGCACTGTCCGGCGCGAAAATATCCGGGTAATCGGCCAAGACGCCCGAGGCCTGTTGATTGCTTCCCAGCCCCTTGCCATGACCTACGGTGAGCCGAGCAACAGCGTGCTTCACAGTGTGATGCAGGTCGATCCACAGCCGCCAGTCGATGAAAAACGCGACTTGCTGCAACTCACCGAATGGGTGGACAAGGGCCGCTACGACGAACAGCGCACGATTGATCTGATGCAGCAGCTACCCAGGCCCTAGGCGAACAGCATCCTCAGCTTCAGCGTCTGCAACGCAGCATAAAGCGGCAAGAGGCATTGAAGGGATGAAGTCGGTTCGCAAGCGCGGTAATGGTCCTTTTCAGCTGAATAACTCACATGCCAACCCGCCAATGACAAGCGATGCCGCCACCAGTCGCTGGAGCAGTTTTGGCTATAAGACCCAGGTCCTGGACTATCTGCTGGAGGAGCAGTACGGGTTGTGTTGCTACAGTGAACTGCGGCCTGACCGGGTTGGGGTTGGTTTCCACATAGAGCACGTCGAGAACAAGAGCCAACATCCTCAGCGAACCTTTGACTATGGCAACCTGGCGGCCGGTGCGCTGGATAGCCAAAATGATTTGCCGGCGCTCAAGACGCAAGGCGCTGAATTGTTTGGTGGTCACGCGCTCGGTAAGTCGAAAGGTGTCGATAGGGACCGCTTCATCTCGTGCCATCAGCCAGACTGTGTGCGCTTCTTCGCCTACTTGTCCGATGGCCGTGTGGTGCCTGCCGATGGACTGTCAGCGCCGGACGATGATCGTGCTCGATACACCATCGATTTGCTCAACCTCAATAGCCCTTATCTTCAAGATCTGCGCCAACGCTGGTGGGAAGAACTTGAACAGCTTTTTGAGGAACACATTGGCCAGGATATGAACCTGCATTGTCTCGCGGGTATCGACCTTATACCCACCGGAGCAAAGCTGAGTCAGTTCTTCAGTATGACTCGGGCGTTTTTTGGCAAAATTGCCGAAGAAGTACTTCAGCACGACGCTCCCCATCTGCAGTGACACACAGGACCTGTAGGAGCCGGCTTGCCGGCGAAGAGGCCGGCGCATTCAACCTCTCCGTCGACTGACACACCGCTTTCGCCGGCAAGCCGGTCTCGTTCCCACAGCCTCCTCCTCGCCACAGTAAGCCCTCAAGGGGGATTGGTGCTTTACTAAAAGCCCCCAAGCCGCACCGAGCCCGCACCATGAACCGCAACGACCTGCGCCGCGTGGACATGAACCTGCTGGTGATTTTCGAAACCCTGATGTTCGAGAAAAACCTCACCCGCGCCGGAGAAAAGCTGTTCCTCGGCCAACCCGCCGTCAGTGCTTCGCTGGCCAAGTTGCGCGATCTGTTCGACGATCCGCTGCTGGTGCGTAACGGCCGCGTACTGGAGCCGACCCAGCGCGCGTTGCAGATTCTCAAAGAGTTGCAGCCGGCGATGGACACCATTTCCGGGGCGCTCAGCCGGGCCAAGGATTTCGACCCGTCCACCAGCCGCGATGTGTTTCGCATCGGCCTGTCCGACGACGCCGAGTTCGGCCTGTTTCCGCCGCTGCTCAAGCAGATGCGGGAGGAGGCGCAGAACGTGGTGGTGCGTCGAGTGAATTTCCTGCTGATGTCGTCGATGCTCGCCAGCGGAGAGATTTCCGTCGGCGTCAGCTGCACCCCGGAACTGCCGGCCAATACCAAGCGCAAGAAACCCTGCTGGCCCATGCTTGCGAATCGCTGGCCTCCACCAACGTCATGGCCATGGACCTGGCGGACCATATGGACGGACCAGCCGCAACGCCCTGCGGGGCATTGCGCAAGTCATCATACTGGGCGAACTGGCAGTGAACCGGGCGCTGGATCAACTCGATCCACCCGACTGGACGCAACCTGTAGGAGCCGGCTTGCTGTCGAAGAGGCCAGCACACCCAACATCGTTGTCGCCTGTCATACCGCCATCGCGGGCCAGCCGAATCGTCGTTCCCACAAGAATCATTGGTAGTCATTAAATCCGAGTTCACACTAGCCCACAGTTGGAGACCGGCTTGCCCGCGAAGAGGGAATGTAAGTTGGCATTACCATTACCTGACTGCTCGTTGAGTCTGATGTGAAGACGTTTGAGCAATTGATCGAAGGCGCCTCGGTTGCGCCAATCACGAAAGCGTTGATAGACCGTAGACCAGGGCCCAAATCGCTCCTGCATGTCTAGCCAAGCAGCGCCTGAGCAAAGCACCCATAGGTTGCCATTCAGCATCAAGCGATCATCTGCCCTTGGGCGACCACCGCGCCGGGCTTCGATGAAGAGGTCTGCAACCAACTCCCAGGCTGCGTCGGTGAGTTCATACCGTTTGGCCATCGTGGGCTCCTGCATTTGATGGACGCGGACTCTACTGTATCCCGACGCATACGGGGTTCAAATGAGTTTCAGCTGATTTCGTACCGGACCTAGCAGTTCTGCTAGTTCCCACCCGTCACGAAACCGGCAACACTGGTCACTCGAAATAAGACCGATGGAGCACTGACTCATGAGGCGCCTACACTCATCGCAACAATGCCACTATCGCTACGATGCCCTTGATCGCTTGATTGGCCATACGCCATCTGATGAACCTCAGCTTCAACGCTTCTACTGCAAAAACCGGATGACCACCGAGATACAGGACGCGATGAAATATTCCATTGTCCAGCACGGTGATTTATTGTTGGCACAGTTGAGTATTCAGGACAATGCAGTTAAAGCCTCGTTACTGGCTACTGATCAGCAGCGTACCGTAACGCAATCACTTAACGCCGATCATCCACCACAGCCCATCGCCTATTCTCCCTATGGCCACCGCGCCCCGGAAAATGGGGAACTTAGTTTGCTGGGCTTCAATGGCGAGCGACCTGATCCGGTGACCGGGCATTATTTATTGGGCTGTGGATATCGGGCGTTTAATCCGGCTTTGATGCGGTTTAACAGTCCGGACAGTTTGAGCCCGTTTGGAGAGGGCGGGCTGAACCCCTACACATATTGTTTAGGGGATCCGACTAACAACTCCGATCCAGACGGACACAGCACGCTGGGTTTAGGGGCCGTCCTACGGCTTAGAATTCTGGCAAAAAGGGCAGCCATAAACGTCGTAAAGAAAAACGGCACTATTACCATGCATCGCAATAGCTCGATTCCACTAATATCGAAACCCAGGCCGGGAATAACGGCAAAAAACGCAGTAAATCAACGATCAAGAATAGAGAAATTAAACCACCTTGAATCAAACCGATACATCGAAAACCAAAAGTTTAATTATGATCTAGCATTCGCAAAAAATACAGCCACAGTGGATCCATCAATGAAAAAAAGACTTGACTTGTTATTAAGCATCAAAACAAAATCACGCACCAACTCACTATGGTCCGACGCCTTTAATTACAGAGAACTTGCCCAGAGAACAGATGAGACAGCTTCAGCCAGCGCCACCAGAATTTATTACCTTGACGAACTGACGAAACATACGCTATCTGTCAATAAACAGAATAGAGGCTACGAAATAGTTGACCAGATTGAGGAAGCTTACTTTATTCGCATAAAAAAATAATAGATGCTGTCTACAAATGCCCATCAGCACTGTTTGCTGCTGGTTAAAGTTATGGAACGGCGACTCGCGGAGCCTGGATGAATACTGCGAAGGGCCACACGCCAACGTCGTGTTCCGGTCACTTGACCGGTGTAATCGACAACAACCTCGCGCGCATCAGCCCATCGCGCCGTACGGTGCTGGCTGTGCCGCAGTTCGCCGGCCTGTGCGCGTTGATCGAGGGCAGCAGCCAGTTGCGGGCCGACGACCCGCCGTTTGACCTCAACCTGTCCGAACTGTCGATGGTCTGGAACGGGGTCAACGATAACGATCCGGCAGAACGCTGGTTGCGCTCGAAAATTGTACGCCACATGTCCGCGCGACCGCCGGCGCGTTGAGCGGGCGGAAATACACCTGATCGGATTCGCGCAGGTACACCGGCAGGTCCGTGACCGGTGGCATCGCCGGGATCTCGAAATACATCTGCACCACCCAGCCGCGGTGGTAGCTGGCGTGATTGACCACGTGCAGCAGCATCGCGCCGGCGCTCATGGTGCCGCTTTCGCCCGAGACAAAACTGAACTCGACGGGGTGATCCAGCGAATCATCGGTCTGGCGCTCGCTCCAGTCGCAGTACCAGTGATCGATGTCCTTTTGCGCCTCGCGCAGCTCGGCCAAGTCGGGATGCAGCAAATCGTGTGAGGTCTTGAAGCCGTGCCCTCGGCCTTCGAGGTGGGCCTGCCAGATGCAGTCCACGACGTAGATGTGGTTCAGGGTGCCGATCATGTTCTTGAACACCGAGACCCGATCTTTATTGACCTCGCCGGGCGGCAAGGCGCTCAGGCTGTCGAAGAGGCGTTGATCGGCCCAGCGTTTGTAATCGGCAAGCATGCGGGCAGTGCGTGCGTTGATCATCGGAGGTCTCCCACTTCAATGGGCGCACTGCCAAGCATAGCCCTCATCGACGAACGGCATCGCAGACGCTGATCATCGGTACACCTTGACCGGGCCAGGAAGATCAGAAGGTTCCGGGGTAACTGCCGCCATCCAGCAACAGGTTTTGGCCGGTGAGGAAGCCGGCGTGGGCGCTGCAAATGAACGCACAGTAAGCGCCGAACTCATCGGGCTGGCCGAAGCGCTGGGCCGGAACCTGCTTGCGCCGCTGTTCGCCGACGCTGTCGACGCTGGTGCCAGTGGCGTCGGCGGCGGCGCTCAGGGTCTTGTGCAGGCGCTCGGTCTCGAACGGCCCCGGCAGCAAGTTGTTGATGGTGACGTTGTTGCCCGCCAGCCGGGACTGGCGCGCGAGCCCGGCGATGAAACCGGTCAAGCCACTGCGGGCGCCATTGGACAGGCCGAGCACATCGATCGGCGCCTTCACCGCGCCGGATGTGATATTGACGATGCGCCCGAAACCGCGCTCGGCCATGCCATCGACGCAGGCCTTGATCAGCTCGATGGGCGTCAGCATGTTGGCATCCAGCGCCTTCAGCCAGTCCTCGCGCTGCCAGTCGCGGAAGTCCCCCGGCGGCGGCCCGCCGGCGTTATTGACCAGGATATCCACCTGCGCACAGGCGGCCAATACCTGCTCACGCACCGCCGGCTCGCTGATGTCCCCGGCCACCGTGCGCACTTCGATGCCGGGTGCCAGTTGGCGCAATTCGTCTGCCGCCGCCTGCAAGGTTTCGTTGCCCCGGGCGTTGATCACCAGGTTGACGCCCTCCTTTGCCAAGGCCCGCGCACAAGCCAGCCCCAGCCCTTTGCTGGCGGCACAAACGATCGCCCAGCGTCCCGTTATTCCCAATTCCATGACCCTGCTCCTGTTGGTTGAGTGCGAAAAAAATCCTCGTGGGTTTTTACGTTACCACTGTCTGGCATGCGCTAACGATGGATCAATGCCCGCCGGTGATCTCCCCTGTGGGAGACCGGATTGCCGGCGAAAGCGGAGTGTCAGCCCCATCAATGTTGACTGACACGCCCTCTTCGCGAGCAGGCTCGCTCCCACAGGTTTTTGCGCAAGCCGGCCAAAACCATTCGTTTCCAGAGGTCTTTAGCGAATCGCCACCGGGTTGATGTTGACCTGGGTCGAGCCCTTGTACAGCGGCTGCCCCAGCACGAACATGAACGCCCAGGCCTTGTCCCGGACCAGTGCGCGGCTGTCGATCAGCTCGAGGTTGTAGATGCCGTTTTTCGCCAGCATGAACTGATTGACCGGAAACTCCTGGCCGTCTGCGCCCGGGTAGATTTCCGAGGCCCAGGTATCGCCGCCGAACGCGACGATCTGTTTGTCCGCCAGCCACTTGGCCGCCGCCATGCCGATGCCCGGTTCCACGGCGAGGAATTTTTCGTTGTCCTTGCCCAGCAGCTCCAGCCAACCGGTGTTGAACAGCACCACGTCGCCCTTCTCAATGGTGATGCCTTGCAGGTCCAGGGCTTTCTGGATATCGGCGACGCTGAACTCGGTTTTCTCCGGCACGATGGCGCTGCCGTACACCGCCGTCATGTCCAGCACCACGCCACGGGTGACGATAGGCGGGACTTTCTCGATGCCGAGTTTCTGCACCCCTTCCACGGTCACGAAATCCGCCGCGCGGTTGCCGTTGTAATAGACGTTGTCGATGCCGATGTGGCCGATGCCGTTGAGTTGGGTGCCGACACCGGTCCAGCCCACCACCAGTTCGTCGTTGAAGGTGAACTTGTTCGGCCCCATGGTGGTGCCGCCGGCTTCGCCGGGTTGGATGTTGGTCAGATGAAAACTGCGATGGCGGAAGGCCGGCAGGTTTTTATCGATGGGCACCGCCAAGGGGTAGGTTTTGCCGGTCTTGATCAGTTTCGCGGCGTTGAGCACCGACTCGGCGTTCAACAGATTGAGCGCACCGATCTCATCCTTGGCGCCGTATTTCGACGGATACCATTTTTCGGTCTCCGCGGCGTGGGCGGCATTGAGGGTGAACAACAGGGCAAACGGCAGTACCAATCGGTTCAGCATGGGTGGTCCTTGTCTGGTTGCAGTGAACCCAAGGTACGCAGCCCTGCGGTGGGGAAACAGACAGGTACCGGTAATACAATTGTTCTGGATTGTCACGAGTGGCCATTTCGTCGTTTGGAGGTTGAACTCTGTCGGCCTGAATGACATAAACCCCGGAAATCCGGCCGAATTGATCCGGCATTGTCGAAATAGAAGCCCATGAACGAAATCCCTCCGGCGCCCTCCCCCGATCAACCGCGTTCAATCGTCTTCGTCGCCTACCCCGAGATGGGCCTGCTCGATTTGACCGGGGCTCAAACCGTGTTCTGGGCCGCCTCCAAGGCCATGGCCCATCGCGGCTTACCAGGTTACGAGCGCCATACGGCGAGCCTCGACGGCGGCTTGATCCAGACGGCGGAAGGCCTTGGCGTCGACACCTTGGCCTTGAGCGATTTCACCGATCAGTCGATCGACACGCTCATCGTGCCCGGCGCACCGAACATTCGTCAGGCCATGAATGAATCATTGGACCTGGTCGCCTGGCTGCAAGGCGCATCGGCCAAGGCCCGACGCACCGCCTCGGTGTGCAGTGGCGCCTTCCTGCTCGCGCAGGCCGGCTTGCTCGACGGTCGACGCGCCGCCACCCACTGGTTGCTGTGCGACATGCTCAAGCAGGGTTTCCCGTCGATTGAAGTCGACAGCGATGCGATCTTCATCCAGCAAGGCTCGGTGTGGACGTCGGCGGGTGTCAGCGCCGGCATCGATCTGGCGCTGGCCCTGGTGGAAGCTGACTGCGGGCGTGAAGTCGCCCTGGAAGTGGCGCGGGAACTGGTGGTGTTTCTCAAGCGCCCCGGCGGCCAGGCCCAGTACAGCCAATTGCTGCAAGCGCAAACCGGGGACAGTGCCGCATTCGACGACCTGCACCTGTGGATCGCGCAGAACCTCAGCCAGGCCAATCTCACGGTGGACGTGTTGGCCCAACAGGTGCAGATGAGCCCGCGCAACTTTGCCCGGGCCTACAAACTCAAGACCGGCCGCACTCCAGCCAAAGCTGTCGAAGTGATGCGCGTGGAGGCTGCCCGGCGTTTGCTGGAGGATTCCGAGCGCAATATCGATCAGATCGCCCGATCGTGCGGGTTTGGGGATGAAGAACGCATGCGCTTCACCTTTCAGCGCAATCTGAGCGTCTCGCCACGGGATTATCGCAAGCGGTTTTCGCGGTGAGCAAACCCGGGCCTGCGGCGAGGCAAAACTGGCCGGTCCGCGTTTATGGTCGAAGTGATAGTTTGGGCGGCAAGGAACTACTGAGTGGCATCAGGCATCTTAAGGTATGCAGTACTTCCTTTACGCTTCATGCTTTCGGAGGACTCCGTCATGCGCCGTCTGTTTCTCATCTCTTCGCTAGTGCTTTGTTTGCCCGTCGGTTCGGCCCTGGCCGATGTGGATGCAGGCGATGTCGCCACTTCGGCGGGCCTTTCCGCGTCCCTGTATTCGACCTTCAAGGATGACAAAATGATGATTCCCGCCCGGGATGACGCCTCCAGCTTCGTGGCCAGTGGCGGCACCATTCGTGGGGTGTACCTGGAGTCGGTGTTGCAGCAGGTTCGTCAAAACAATCCTGGCCTGAAGGCCAGCGATGAAGACCTGGCCAGAGCCATCCTGGTGCAGGAAGGCACACCTGCCGGTCAATAACAGCTGAAAACGTCGCGGTGGGGCTGGTGAAACCTCAATGGCATTTCCGGCCCTGCCTTCGCTTCAGACTTCACGCTACCACGCTACTTTGCGCTTGCAGTGGACAGGCGCGCCCAACCGGCAACCATCTGCACACTGATATTCACCCCGCCACACACCACGATCACCACATCCCGGGCATCGGCAATCGCCGCATGGTCCAGGTAGCCGATCGCCAACGAAACCCCGCACGCCGGCTCGACCAACTGTCGCAGGTCGTTGGCATAACGCACCACGCCCATGATCGCGTCGTCATCGCCGAGTACCACGCATTGGTGAGGAAAATCGTGGATGTGCTGCACCGGCCAGGCGGCGACCTGGGCCGCGCCGAGCGAGGTGGCGACGGTATCGATTCGCGGCAATCTGACGGGGTGCCCGGCAGCCAGCGCCGCCGAGAAAGAAGCGGCGCCTTGGGTTTCGCAGGCGACGATCCGGCAGTCCATGCGGCCATGGCGGATCAAGCCGGTGAGAATCCCCGCCAGCAAGCCACCGCCGCCGACCGACGTCACCACTGTATCGACTTGCGGACAGTCCTCGAGGATTTCATCGATGATGCTGCTGTGCCCCTCCCACAACACCGGATGATCAAAGGCCGGCACGTATTCGGTGTGCGCGCCCTGCGCCAGCGCCATGGCCTTTTGATTGGCATCGTCCCAGACCTTGCCATGCACGATCACCTCGGCACCGGTCTTGCGGATTCTGGCGCGGGTGGTTTCCGGGGTGGTATGCGGCACTACGATGCAGGCTTTCAGGCCCAGGCTGGCGGCGGCCACGGCCGTGGCGAAACCGGCGTTGCCAGCGGAGGGGCACACCACTTTGCGCTTGCCCGCAGCCTTTGCCTGGGTACACAACAGCCCCATGCCGCGCAGCTTGAACGATCCGCTGGGTTGCAGGTTTTCCAGTTTAAGCCAGATGCGCCGGGTCGGGGTCGACAGGCCCGGGTGCAGAATCAAGGGTGTTCTGATGTGAAGCATGGTGGCTCCCTTTGGCACGCCACCGGCTCCTCGATCGTTTCAACGAGCCAAGGGTGCACGCTCATTACCCTAGCTTAGTTCACCCCGGCCCCCGGACTTGCCGCTTCAGCGATAACGCGGCGCCGCCGTGGAGTTGCCGAACAACCCGGACAGCGTTTTGCGCTGGCTTTCATAGCGGTCCCACTGCTCGCCGTCGTGCAGGCCGGGAATGCTCACCACCTCGCCTTGGGCCAGGCCCGCGAGCGCGGCGTCGACCATGTCCTCGGCGGACATCACGATCTCCTGCGGCAGGTTTTCCACCGGATTACCGGCCTCGCTCCAGAAGTCCGTGGCCGTGGCGCCGGGCAACACGGCCTGGATGCGCACGCCTTTGTCGGCCAGCTCGTGATGCATCGACTGGCTCAAACCCAGGACGAAGGCCTTGGTCCCGCCGTACACGCCGTTGAGAATTTCCGGAGCGATGGCGACGATCGAGGCGATGTTGATCACGGTTCCGCTGCCGCGGGCGACGAAGCCGGGTACCACCGCGTAAGCCAGGCGCATCAGCGCCGTGACGTTGAGGCTGATCATCTCTTCCATGTCGTCCACCGGGCTGCCCAGCAATGGCATGACGGCGCCGACCCCGGCATTGTTGACCAGCAGCGTGATGCTCGCGTCGTGGCGCAGCATATTTTCGACCCGCAACAGGTCGGTTTTGTCTTTCAGGTCGGCGGCGACCACTTCCACCGCGCGGCCGGTCTGGTTGCTCAGCCGATTGGCCAGGACGTTCAATTTGCCCCGGCTGCGGGCGACCAGAATCAGGTCGTAACCCTGCCGGGCGAGACGCTCGGCGTAAACTGCACCGATGCCCGAAGATGCGCCAGTGATCAGTGCGGTGCCTTTGGAGGAGAGGGCCATGTCGATTTTCCTTCACAGTGAGACGATAGATTCGCCGGGTGTGATCCGTTATAAATTGACTGACGCGCGTCGCAAATGACGTTTAAAGTACGTTTTCAGGACATGACACTTTGAGGAACTGGCGATGACTTGCGTGGCGTTTGTCGTTTTTGAAGGTTTCCAGTCCATGGCGCTGGCGGCCATGCCGGTGTTCGAATACGCCAACTTCAGCGCCGGCGAAGCACTTTATGACGTCAGTGTGTTGTCGGAGCACGGCCGCGCGTTGCGCGCCTCCGGTGGTCTGAGTGTCGGCACCGAGGCGTTCGACGAGCGGGTGTTCGATACGGTGATCGTGGTCGGCGGCGATGCCATCCTCCAGCAGGCGCCCGAAGGTGTGCTCGATTACCTGCGCGCCAGCGTCAAGACCGCACGCCGCACGGCATCGATCTGCTCCGGCGCCTTTGTCCTGGCCCAGGCCGGTTTGCTGGATGGTCGACGGGCCACCACGCACTGGGCGTACGCTCGGGAACTGCAGGCACGGTTCCCGTCGATCAAGGTCGAAGAAGACCGCATCTATGTCATCGACGGTTCGATCTGGACCTCTGCCGGAATGACCGCCGGCATCGACCTGGCGCTGGCCATGGTGGAAAAGGATCATGGCGCCGACCTGGCCCGTGCCGTGGCGCAGAAGCTGGTGATGTACCACCGCCGTGCAGGCGGTCAGTCGCAGCACTCGGCGCTGCTGGAACTGGAACCGAAATCCGACCGTATCCAGACCGTGCTTGGTTATGCCCGGGAACACCTCGCCGAGGCCTTGTCGGTGGAACACCTGGCGGATGTGGCGCGCCTCAGCCCTCGGCAATTCAGCCGGGCCTTTCGTGCCGAGACCGGCCAGTCGCCGGCCAAGGCCATCGAGAACCTGCGCTTGGAAGCCGCTCGCCAATTGCTCGAACGCGGACGACTGAACCTCGATCAGATCGCCGTCGAGACCGGCTTCAGCGACCGTCGGCGCATGCGCGAAGCGTTCCTTCGGGCGTTCGGCCAGCCGCCACAGGTGATCCGGCGCAATGCCCGGACGGACAACGCGGCGTAGGGGCTGCGTGGGGGCTGCTCGGGATTTGCTTGGGATCTGCTTGGGATCTGCTTGGGATTTCCTACAATGAGAGGTGTCAGGCTCATGTGTGGAGGTGCGGATGAAAATCTCGGCCAGGCTGGCGTTTTTTGCCCTTGCCGCCACCCTCGCCTACCTCGGGCTCGCGGTATGGGGGCTGGGCGGATTTGCGGCGTTTTTTTCCCATCCGCCGCTGGTGGTCGTGGTGTTGGCAACCCTGGTGATGGCGATCGCGTCACTGTTTACCGAGGTCAACCTGAGCTCCGGCGAACGTGAGGACCGGGCCAATCGCTGGGTGCTTCCGGCCTTCGGGGTGATCGGCGTATTGAGCGGTTTTTTGCCGGCCTACACCGACCGGATCGAATTCTGGACCTTCGGTGGCGAGGGGGTTCGCTGGCTCGGCGCCCTGCTGTTCATCATCGGCGGTGCGCTGCGGCTGTGGCCGGTGTTTGTGCTGGGCAAACGCTTCAGTGGGCTGGTGGCGATTCAACCGGGGCATAGCCTGGTCACCGACGGGATCTATCGCCACTTGCGCAACCCCAGTTACCTCGGGATGTTGATCACGGCCGTGGGCTGGGCGCTGGCGTTTCGCTCCGGAGTCGGCCTGTTGCTGGCCGCGCTGACAATGATCCCGCTGATTGCGCGCATCCATGCTGAAGAAGCGCTGTTGCGGGCACAGTTTGGCCATGAATACGAAGCCTATTGCGCCCGTAGCTGGCGGTTGATTCCCAGAATCTACTGAAACACCACAACCCCCTGTAGGAGCTGGCTTGCCAGCGAAAGCGCCGGTACATTCAGCATTTATGTGTCTGAAAGACCGCTTTCGCGAGCAAGCCCGCTTGTATGTTTAGACTTGTAGGGGTGGTGGGACTAAAAGCCAGCATCTGACTCTAGCCAGTACAGACCGTGGGAGACTTCGCCCCACCCCTTCACCAAAGCGCCGATAAGGAATGCATCGGCCATGACCGACGATAGAAGCAAGCCAGCGCAATGGTGAAGCCCCGACAAGCCTTTAAACCCTAACCCGGAGCTTTCTTTGTGGCAATGAGTGTCTCGCGTTCTGTAGTCGGAGTGGATGTCGCCAAGGCCGAAGTGGTGGTCTATCAGGCCGACACGGATCTGCTGTTGGCCGTGTCAAACGATAAACCGTCTCTTACAAAGTGGCTGAAAACGTTACCTGCAAACAGCGCCATCGCTATTGAAGCCACCAATATCTATCACCTGGATACGGTTGAGCTGGCTCATGCAATGGGACATACCGTCTATGTCATCGACGGCTTCCGTTTGAGTAATTACCGCAAAGGAGTGGGTGGCCGCGCCAAAACAGATGCCAGCGACGCCCGTTTACTGGCGCGTTACTTGAAGAACGAAGAGGAAGAGCTACGTCCTTGGAGCCCGCCGCCGAAGGTCTATACCAAGCTTCAAAGCCTGCTTCGAAGACGAGCGACATTGGTCCAGGCGCGTGTCAGTTTGACTCAAAGCTGGAACGACGAACCGCTGCTGAAAGCGGCATTCAAACAACAGATCGCTGCCATGGGCCGATTGGATTTACTCATCCAGAAGAAGCTGTTGGACGTCGTAAAAGAGGCGGGTCTGCTCGAGCAAGTCAAACGCTGCCAGGCCGTAGAGGGGGTCGGTTTTCTTACCGCCACCGCACTGACGATGGCATTTCAACGCGGCGATTTCGCCAGTGGTGACGCCTATATCGCGTTTCTTGGAATGGATTTGAGAGTCTCTGATTCGGGGCAGATGAACGGACGTCGAAAGCTGACCAAGAAAGGTGACTCAGAGATACGGCGCCTGCTGCATAACGCGGCGATGGCTGCCAGTCGCTCAAAGACCTGGAAGCCGTTTTACGAACGCTATCTGGAGCGGGGATTAAAGACGACTCAAGTGCTGGTCATCCTGGCTCGCAAGCTGGCACGGGTGGCATTCGCCCTGATGAAGAACCAGAGCGAATATCAGCCAAATCCAGTTTTTGGGGCTTCCCCCCAAACATAGAATCTCCCACAGTTAGAGGGTGTGAAGACGCAGCTGGCCGTCGGAACCCACTACTGCGGTCACCCTGTCATAACTGACCAGCGTCGCATGCGCCGTCTCGATCGGGTGAATGTGAGTCGATGTCATGACCACGAGGTCCGCCCCCGCCGCCTCGGCCGCGAGTATCCCCACCGCCGCATCTTCGAAGACCAGGCACTCGCTCACCTCGACGCCCAGCCGCGTAGCAGCCAGTCGGTAACCCGCAGGATCAGGTTTGCCAGCGCTGACGTCTTCAGCGGTCACCATCACCTCAGGCTCCGGTATCCCCGCCGCCGCCATCCGTCGCCGCGCCAGCGCCTTGGGTGCAGAGGTGACGATGGCCCATTGCCTGGCCGGCAAGGATTTGAGGAAGTTCGCCGCACTGGCCACCTCGACAATCCCCTCGACATCCTCGATCTCGGCCTCGGTGATAAATGCCGCTTCAGCCTCGGCATCCACCCCGGGCAGCGCCAGACGATTGATGGTGTCGATGGCGCGGGCGCCATGGATGGTCGGCAGGAAAGACTCGACATCGACCCCGTGGCGCAAGGCCCAGGCGGCCCAGATCCGCTCGGCGGCGGCAATGGAGTTGAGGACGGTGCCATCCATGTCGAATAGAAAAGCGCGGTACGGGGTGTTGAAGACGCAATTGTGAACAGGCAAAGGGCTGCTTCCTTTTGCAAGAGCCAGGCGGGTATTTCACGCAATGTACACCTTCTTGCACCACCCCCTGTAGGAGCTGGCTTGCCAGCGAAGGCGATGTGTATCAGCCGACATCGATGTTGAATGTCCGGACGCTTTCGCTGGCAAGCCAGCTCCTACAGGGTCCTGCGTGAATCCAGGGCACTTTGCACACAATCGATCAATTGCCCGAGCGCCCAGGGCTTCTTGATGAACGACACCGGGTGCCGGACGCCGGAGCTTTCCGGGGTTTCGAAGCCGGACATGATCATGATCGGCTTGTCCGGCCAGCGATCGCCGAACTGGTTGGCCAGGTCCGCGCCATTGAGCTTGCCGGGCATGGTGATGTCCGTCAGCAATAGCCGGACTTCATTGAAATGACCTTCCAGATAGGCTGATGCGGCGTCTGCACTGGCTTGCGGCTCAACCACAAACCCTTCCTCCTGAAGAATTTCGCAGAGAAACTCCAGGATCAGCGGGTCGTCCTCGACCACAAGAATCAACCCGCCAGGAAGCGGTTCGCCCGCTGTCGATACTGGACTCATGACTGTGCCACTCCCTGATTGCCTGAATGATTTCGCGGTCTCAAATCCGCTGCCTACAGGTATGAGCCGCAGACACCGAGGAAATTCATTTTTGATACAGGCAACGACAAAAATCGAGAGTCCTGGAAGCGAAAGCCCGTGAATAACAGTGTTCGAATTACTGTGCCATCTGGTCCTTCTTCATGGCGTCCTTGGACATGGCATCTTTTTTCATGGCGTCCTTGCCCATGGAATCCTTGGACATCTCGTCTTTTTTCATTGAGTCCTTGGACATGGCGTCTTTTTTCATAGCGTCTTTGTTCATGGCATCCTTTTTCATGGCGTCCTTGGACATCGAATCCTTACTCATGCTGTCGTTGTTCATGGCATCGGCGGCAAACACGCTGGCAGCGCCCATGGCCAGGCACATCGACAGTACGGCGGTGGTTAACACTTTCATGATGAAACTCCTTTGAATGACAGGTTGCGAATGAGCACAGCGAGTGCTGCGCACTGAAACTGCCGGGCGCCGTCAGCTGCCACCGAACCAGTTGTAGCCCTGGTCTTCCCAGTAGCCGCCGCTGTAGGTGTTGCTGACGAATATCGCCTGGATGTGTTTGGGGTTCTTGTAGCCCAGCTTGGTGGGCATGCGCAGCTTCATCGGGAAGCCGTACTCGCGAGGCAGTACCGCGCCGTCATAGGTCAGCGCCAACAGGGTTTGCGCATGCAGCGCGGTGGCCATGTCGATGCTGGTGTAATAGTCGTCCGCGCATTTGAAGCCGACATATCTGGCATCGGTGTCGGCACCGACCCGCTTCAGGAAATCGCTGAACCGCACGCCGCCCCAGCGCCCGATCGCGCTCCAGCCTTCGACGCAAATGTGTCGGGTGATCTGATCGGTCTGCGCCATGGCGCGCAGCTCTTCAAGGCGCCAGCTGCGCTTGTCGGCCACCAGCCCGGTCACTTCCAGGCGGTAACCCTCTTCCGCCACCGTCGGTGCCTCATCGATGCCGTAGAAGGCATTGAAAGGAAACGGCCGGGTGATCATCGACTCAGGATAAGTCGGCGCCATTGCGTTGGGGTTGAACAGCCAGCCCTGCACCCGATCGTTGAACCGCGACATGGAGGACAGCGCGGTCTCGACGCTGTCGTTGTCGGTCAGGTTGCAGCCGGACAACATGGCCACGCCTCCGAGGGTCAGGCCGCGCATCAGGAAGCTGCGACGGGAACGATCCTCGATCTGCGGTGCAATGATTTTCCGGGCGTCGGTCAGGATGGACGACTCGTCCAGCGCCGAGCCTTCGATGTGCTTTTTCATACGGGTTCCTTGCGACCGACAATCATGGCCCACAACGTTTTGGGTACCAGCGCGACCATCAACAGATGCACCGCGACGAATGCCACCAACAACGCCATCGCAATGAAATGCACATGCCGCGCGCCTTCGTATCCGCCCAGCAACTCACGCAGGAGCGGGAATTGCACGGACTTCCACAGCACCAGCCCGGAGATCACCAGCAGCGCGATGTCGACCATCACGAACAGATACGCCACCCGTTGCACCTGGTTGTAATGAGTCGGGTCGGCATGCGCCAATCGCCCGCGCAACGCTGCCCACAGGTCATGCAGGACGCCGTGGGCCGAGACGGGGAAAAAGCGCCGTTTCAGCCGACCACTGAAGAGGTTGATGATCAGGTAGACAAGACCGTTGATGGCAAGAAACCACATCGCCGCAAAGTGCCATTGCAACGCGCCGCCGAGCCAGCCGCCCAGGGTGATCGAAGCGGGAAAACTGAAATCGTAAAGCGGCGACGCGTTATAGATCCGCCACCCGCTGGTGACCATGACCAGCACCGCCAGCGCATTGAGCCAATGGGTCAGGCGTAGCCAGCGAGGATGGGATGAAGCAGGTAGCGAGGACATGATGCGTTCCCGGCGGTTGATCGTTGGTGCCGAGTATGAGGGCGGGCAAATCGCCAAATCCTCACGGAAAGTTAAATTAATCGTGATAACTCCCTGGGCAGGTCCGTTGTTGATTCGTTGGGGAGCATTTGTGTTTAAAATGCCGCCCCGACCTGTTGCCGACCCTGCCCGATGAACTCTGACGCGCTCTCCATCCTCCACGATCATTTGCTCAAAGCCCTGGCAGCCGCCCCGGAAGAAACCCGCCGGCTGTTCCACGGCCGTGGTCGTTGCTGGCCGGGGCTGGAACAATTGACGGTGGACTGGTTGCAGGGTGTGGTGCTGGTGTCGCTGTTCAAAGAACCCGAAGCGGCGCAACTGGAGGCGTTGAAACAGCGGCTGCTGGAACTCACTCAATCACCTGAGTGGGCGACCTGCGGCGCGCACACCTTGGCGCTGCAACACCGTTACCTGCTGCAAAGCACCACCGAGTGGCTGCTCGGGGAGGCGATCGAGGACATGACCATCACCGAGGGCGGCCTGCGTTATCGCGTCGACCTGGGGCGCAAACAGAACACCGGCCTGTTCCTCGACATGCGCTACGGCCGCGACTGGGTACGGGCCAATGCCCAGGGCAAGCGCGTGTTGAATCTGTTCGCCTACACCTGCGGTTTCTCGGTGGCCGCCATCGAGGGCGGCGCGACCCATGTGGTGAACCTGGACATGTCCAGCCCGGCGCTGAGCCGTGGCCGTGACAATCACCGCCTGAACGGTCATGACCTGGGCCAGGTGACGTTTCTGGGCCACGACCTGTTCAAGTCCTGGGGCAAGGTGATCGGCAAGGGGCCGTACGACCTGGTGATCATCGATCCGCCGTCCTTTCAGAAAGGCAGTTTCTTGCTGACCAAGGACTACCAGCGGGTGTTGCGTCGCCTGCCGGAGTTGCTCAGTGCCCAGGGTACGGTGCTGGCCTGCATGAACGACCCGGCGTTCGGCGCGGATTTCCTGATCGAGGGCGTGATGCGTGAAGCGCCGAGCCTGCGGTTCGAGCAACGGCTGGAGAATCCGCCGGAGTTTCCGGATGCGGATGTCGAGTGCGGGTTGAAGGCGTTGGTGTTCCGGCTGGGGGATTGAGTCCCGTTCTTTGTGGGAGCGAGCCCGCTCGCTCCCACAGTCAACCGAGTTACCCCAGCCGCTGGCGCACACACTCATGCGCCTTGCGCGTCATCTGGTCCAGATGCCGATCCCGCTGCTTTTCCGCATCGAGCATCGCCCGCTTGCCGTGTTTTTGCAGCAGATAGGTATGAATCTGCCGCACCTCCAGCGAGCTGTAGATCGAGGCCACATCCAACAGCCCCATCAAGCCTTCACTGCCATGGTCGCGGGTGTTCATCAGCACCTGAGTCCCGCGCACGCCCACCACCTGGAAGCCCATCGACTCGAAATAAGGCACCTTGGCCACAGCGCAGGTGAGTTCGGCATGGGGATAACGGCCGACCATTTCCCGCAGCATCCGCCGGGCAATGCCTTGACGCCGATAACCGGCCTGCACCGCCATGTACGCCACGCCGCACGCCTCGGGATCGTCCTTGACCGGCAGGTACAGCAAAAAGCCGACAACTTTTTCCGGGTCGTCATCGTCCGTCGCGACCAGCAACTCCACGGCAATCCCTTTCGCCCCGTTCAAGGCCTCCAGATAGAGATGAACCTCATAGCCGATCGCGTACTGATACAGGTTGTACAACAGGTTGCTCGGCGGGATCGCGACCATGCTGATGTCGGTCAGGTAGTCGACGACCATCTGCAGGATCTGGCTGTTGACCGGCTCTGGGCATGGGGCTTGGTAATGGGTGATCTGGGGCATTGCAGGGGCTGACTCCGGGGGGCGGATGTGAAGCGTTGATCGCGGGGTTGCCTATCATAACGTGCCGGGGCGGCTTGTTCGCTAAAGTACTCAGCGCATCGCAATGATCGTTCCCACGCTCTGCGTCACCAGTGTCCCGTCATGTTTCACAGTTCAAGGCTGCGGTTATGAATGGACGCTAGGGACGAAGAGCGTGAGAACGATCAGAAAGGCTGAAGGTGCTGAGGTCCGCGCATGGGGGCTCTCGGTGCTCTTATTGTGCTAGACGTCGAAGGAATCGCTCTCACATTTTGCGTTAATAGCGCAAGTACTTGCGCTCGAGATAAGCCGTTGCTCGCTAAAATTTCTATGGTATGAGCTATTTGCACTCCAGATGCGAGGTCCATGTTTTGCGCCGTGGGCGCCGTGGGAATAGAGCTACCGGGATTAGCTTGCACTTGGCCTGCAGCATTCACTGGCGCCATCGGTTGGTTGACAATGGAAGTCTGGTTGATTTGAGGGCGTGTGGGTGGCGAGGCCCAGGTAAGCGCCCGTGGGGTTGGAGCGACTTTTTGTATGGGCACCTCTTTTATTAAGCTCTGAAAAGCATCCGCAGCTGTACGCTTTACTGCACTGTTCGCTGTGCTTTGTTTAAGGAACTTTGTCGATTGACGAACAAGACGAGTTTTTTGCTCACCCTGACCGACCAGGAATTTCAAGTTGTTGCGCATGGCTGCCCAAAGCAATTTCCCTACATGTCCAGAAGGGTCATTTCTGTTCACAGGATCCCCGGAGCAATAGGCATAGCTGTTCACACCGCCTGCTCCAAAAGGACTCCAACTGTCCGGACTGTTAAACCGCATCAACACCGGGTTAAACGCCCTATAGCCATTGCCCAACAAATAATACCCGGTCAGCGAGTCCGGTCGTTCGCCGTTGAAGCCGAGCAAGCTGAGTAAGCCGCTCTCGGGCGGGCGATGTCCGTAGGCTGTATAGACAAGAGGATTGTGCTGAACCGTGTCGAGCGTATTCAACACCGTGCGTTGTTGGTCGGTGGCGAGCAGGCGCGTTTCCACGGTACCGATCTGGTGCTCATGCTGCGCCAGCAGTTGATCGTCGTGCTGCATGATTGAGCGCCGTACCTCGCCCTGTACTTCGGTGGTCATGCGATCTTTCTTGTAGAAGCGCTGAGTATTGGCTTGTGTCAGGGGTGTGCTTGCAACCAGTCGATCCAGCGGATCGTAATGATAGCGGCAGAGCAGGATTGTACGGTTCGCAGACATGGTGGAGTTCCCTGAAAGATCGTCGATTCAGGGTTTTACTGTGGCGCAGTTGATTGGTGTTGGGTACTAGCAGAACTGCTAGCGTCGGCCAGACGGCGGCAGAAATGATGGGCGTGTTACCCGAGCCGGCGTCAGGCGTCGCCGGCGTTTGCCTTGTTGCGGGAGACGTTGCGATATCGGGGCTGAGACTGGTAAGTGTCAGGTGACTGAAGTGTTGGATGTGCCGGCCCCTTCGCGAGCAAGCTCGCTCACAGTGGATTCTCGGTGAACATTTGATTCGTGTACGCCAACGATCAAATGTGGGAGATTCTATGTTGCAGGGGAACCCTGCAACCTTAAATTCGGCTGGTATTCGCTTTGGTTTTTCATGAGTACGAACACCCTCGAGGGTGTACGCGGTCAACGTAGGAGCTGGCGCAGCCTGCGATCTTTTTATCCTGGCGAAATCGGGTTTATCACTCAGGCACCTGCTCAACCTCGATCCTGAAACGCCCCTTGAACCCCGTCCCCGTCACATCGAATTCCCACCCCTGGGCCACTTTTTTCATCAGCGTCTTGGGATCGTCGACATAACCGGGCGCCGCAAACTGTTCGCCATCATGGATAAACATGGTGTAAGGCGGCAGCAGCAATCCGCGAATGTAGTACTGCTTTCTGAAAATCACATTATCGGAAAAACCCACGCCAAACAGATCGCGCTCGCCGACATAAAAGTCCACGCGCATGACCATGTCCTTTTTGCTGATGCTGGCATCTTCCAGTATCGGCGTGGTGTTGAGATACCCCTCCCAGATCAGCCGGTCGGGGCCGGCCCAACCGAACTCCACAGCCGGGTCGGTCAGGCTGGTCTTGGTGAAGGGGCCATAACAGTTTTCCGAATCGGCGCCCTGGTGGAACAGTTCGAAATCGACCCCGCGCGGTTTGATCGACACGCCGAAAAAGAACTCGCTCTTGCCGAACATATCCATGCCGCGCAGCACTTCACCTTCGATCATCCGCAAACGGACCTTCACGTTGCCGAAGAAGAATCGCGTGGCGATCTCGAATGACTCCCTGGCCGTCACCAGCGAGTCGAAACCACCATGGCACTTATGCACGAAGGTTCGTGGCGCCCCCGGGATCTGTGCGAAGCTCTGTTTGACCAGGCCGTCGCTGCGGTTGTAGTTCATGCCGAATTCGTCGGCCACCGAAAACAGCCGATTGCCCAGGGAGGCCGAGCCGACGTCGTAGGATTTGTAGTTGGTCCCTACGACTGTCAGCAGGCGATCCAACGGGAAATGCTTGCCAAATTGGGTAAATGACGTGGGGATATTCGGGTCTTTTTGAGTGTTCGGATTGAAATGTTCGATCTCTTGTTGCGCCTCGGTCCCGACCCATTTTTTCAACACTTGAAAGGCGATGCCTTGATGGGGAGTACCAAGGGTCACCACTTTGTTGATCAGATCGGCGGGCTTGCGTTTAGCGTCCGGAATCGTCTGTTGGATCGCCTGCCTCACCAATAAACCGCCCATGGAGTGGGCGATGATATTGACCATGGGCTCAGGTTGCGCAGGGTTCTTGAGCTTGGCCAGGGCCCGGATAAAGTCGATCAGACGCAGCAGTGCAGCACCGTAGGCGACCATTTTTCGGTCATTGAGATCGTAGTAGCGAAATACCCACAATGTCCGGTTCGGGTCATTCGCCGTGCGTACCAGGTGCAACGCCATGGCCGGATCGATGATCAACTTGCCTTTGCTGAAAAAGTCCAAATCAAGTGTCTTCAGTTCAGCTGGAATGGCCGGCGCGGTCGCACCGACATTTTCGCCATAATAGCCGACGACATTAGTTGCATCCTGATATTGCCACGAAGACTTCAAGAACCTGAGGATGAACCCTTCATAAATGTAGTTTTCGCCACGCTTCTGGGGGTAGACCGTGCCGTCATTGAAGCCTTGATAGGTGGCCTTTTTCTCGTCTTCGACGTTGAGCCCGCCGAACCCGCGGATCAATATCAGGGGTTGCGGCCTGCGGGTGGGTTTAGCCATCGTGACCTTCCTTTCCGAGCGACTGCCGGGCATAGAAAGTGAACGTGCCGTCTATCAGGATCATGCACTTGTAAACGGCTCCCAAGACAACTTAGATGAGCCACCCGGTATCAGCAACAAACATTAACGATAAACCACCAAAGCCACTGAAACTGATAAGCCAGCGTTACAGAAATGTAACAGCAATGATACAACTTATATCACCCCAGGCAAGTTGATCAATTCCGCAACAGCATCTACCGTTTAACTAATTATTTATCAAATAACTCATAGCGGGACTGTAAACCTACATTAACAACCGCTGTAATACTCAATTAACACAAAGAGTACAAAGCAATGGATATCCAACAACTGATCTGTGCCGTTCAAGCCGCTGTCGGCGTAGAAGTTGACGGTAAACCCGGGCCACAAACCTGGACCGCCATTGCCCAACGCCTGATTCCCGATCAAGCCGCCACACTGGCAGATAACTCCACCTCCGACCTGGACCCCAAAAGTAAAAAGAACATCGACTCCTTGCTGCCACCCGTGCGCCCCTATGCCATTGCACTCATACAGAAAGCCAAACTCAATGGCATCACCATCAAGATCATCAGTGGACTAAGGACTTACGAAGAGCAGGACGCGCTTTACGCCAGAGGGCGCCCTGACAATGGCCCGACGGTCACCAATGCCAAAGGTGGCCAGTCCAACCATAACTTCGGCATCGCGTTCGATATCGGTATTTTCGAAGGGGGCAAGTACCTGGGCAATTCACCCAAGTACAAAGCCGTCGGGGT
Source organism: Pseudomonas sp. MPC6 (assembly GCF_006094435.1). Classification (NCBI taxonomy): domain Bacteria; kingdom Pseudomonadati; phylum Pseudomonadota; class Gammaproteobacteria; order Pseudomonadales; family Pseudomonadaceae; genus Pseudomonas; species Pseudomonas sp. MPC6. The sequence goes on from NZ_CP034783.1 coordinate 4,267,786, forward strand.
ATTGGCGATGGACCTGGGTCTGGAGTGGGGCGGAAACTGGAAAAGCTTCAAGGATGAGCCCCACTATCAACTGCGCCCTTCCTGGGCCAGCGGGATGACCGAAAGGGATATGCTGGCCGCACTCAGAAAACGCAAGACAGACCAGCAGAAAGTCTTTGTCTAGGGCGATCGGATTCCACAACGCCAAGACATGGGCTCCATGGACGTCCTGACACTACTGCTGTGGCGCAACCATGCGAAACCGGATGTGGATATCGTTGGACACCACGCCATCGGCCCATTCGCCTTCGCCGATGTCGAAGTCGCTGCGTTTTACCGTCAGCTGACCATCGAATATGCCGATGGCGTCGTCTGCCTTGAGCTGCACAGGCACCTCCACCACGCGCGTCATCCCCCTGAGCGTGAGTTGGCCGGTGATCAGGTAGCGATCGTTGCCCAGCGCTTGCACGCCACTCGATTCAAATGTCGCCACTGGATGATTCGCCGTGTCGAACCAGGCGGGTTTCTGCAGCTCTTCGTTGGCATCGCTGCTGCCGGCGTCGATGCTGTCAAGGTCAATGCTGAGTGCAGCGTGGGCGGCGGCGGGGTTTTGCGTGTCGAAATCGAGGCTGGCTGCGAACTTGCCAAAGGTGCCGTAGGCCCGCGATGTGAACTGCTTATAGGTGAAGGAAATGGTACTGGCAGTCGCATTCACCTGGGAGTACTGGGCTGCCTCGACGCAGGGCAAGACCGCGAATGCGAGTGCGGCAACCCAGGCGGCGGAAGGTGAAAATCGAGGGCTCATGGGATTCTTCCGTCAGGGCTTCCTGCTGCCTTTGGGGCGCTGCGCACACCGGCCAGTCACAAGGTGTGACTAAAGCAAAGAACCGCGGTTTATTCCACTTGGCGGGCGGACTTCCGACCACCTGTCGGTCCACGCATGGGTGCGCCCGACGTTCCCGTTCAGCGGGTGTTTAATGAATGCAGCACTCACCGCAACGGACAACCGACCATGAAAATCGTCGTCATCGGCGGCACCGGCCTGATCGGCAGCCAACTGTGCAAAAACCTGCAGGCACTGGGGCATGAAACCCTGGCGGCGTCACCCAGTACCGGCGTCAACGTCATCAGTGGTGCAGGGTTGCTCGATGCGTTGAACAATGCCGACGTGGTGGTTGACGTGGCCAACTCGCCCTCATTCGAAGACCATGCGGCCTTGCACTTTTTCGAAACGGCGGGGAAAAACCTGTTGGCTGCGGAGAAAGTCAACGGTATCAAACATCATGTTGCGCTGGGTGTTGTCGGTACCGAACGGATGCTCGACAGTGGCTACTTCCGGGCAAAGATGGCCCAGGAACAACTGATCAAGGCCTCGGGTATTCCCTACACCATCCTGCGGGCCACGCAATTCTTCGAGTTCATCAGCGCGATTGCCTTCTCGGGTCGCGAGGACGGCGACACCATCCACCTGACTTGCGCCGCGTTGCAACCGGTGGCCTCGATCGATGTGGCGGCGGCACTGACCGATATCGCCTTGAAAATGCCGAGCAACCAGACCGTGGAAGTGGCCGGCCCCGAGCGCCGACCGCTGGTGGAGTTCGTCAGTGAGTACCTGCAACACATCAAGGATCCGCGCCAGGCGGTTTCGGACGATACCGTTCCGTACTTCGGAGCGCCGATTGACGACCAGACGCTGACGCCGAGCGACAATACGATCCTTGGCGCGACGAGCTTTGAAAGCTGGCTCAAGAACACCACGCATGGCTGATTGGGTGCATACCCCTGTGGGAGCACTGCGGTCTATCAAATAAGCCTCAAAAATAAAGGCCATCAAGACCGTTGCTCCCACTGCAAGCTCCCTCGCCACAGGTTAGCGCTCGCCTCTCCTTCTGCATGCAACTCATTATTCACAATACGTGCGCAACGCCTTCACTTAACGGCTCTTGATGCAGATTCCGCGATGAATATTCTGTCGTTTTAGTCACACCAGGACTTACGGGGCGTCGGGCGCCACGGGTTATGCGATTGAATTCGCCGGGCCGGCGATCGATGCCCTCAGCGTCGAGGCCAGGATGACCATGTGCAACATGGCGGTGGAGGCCGGCGCCCGGGGCGCGTTCATCGGCTCTTGCACCAACGCCCGGATCGAAGACCTGCGTGAATCTGCCCGAGCAAAACATCCGTTTGGCCGACGGTTCGGTGATCCCGTTCGAGATCGATCAATTGCGCAAGCAATCGCTGCCGCTTCAACGATAGCGCTGGAAACCTGACACTCCGCGGCGCTCTCCGGTTCATCGCAGGCAAGCCAGCTCCTACAGGTAATCGGTGTGTACACAAATCCCGGGGCAAGTTCTGCATCGCCATGGCTTCACTCGACCGACAGCTCGCGAAAGTACTCCTCCAGAAACTCCACGCACACCCGCAACTTCGCGGACTGGCTGAGTCGGGTCGGGTACACCGCCCAGACGTTGGCGCTCTGGGTGTATTCGTGCAGCACTTGCACCAGGCGCCCTTGCTCCAGCATCGGTTTGACGTCCCACATCGAACGCAATAACACCCCGCCGCCGCTCAACGCCCACTCCAGCACGATCTCGCCATTGTTGGAGGATAAGGGCCCGCTGACCCGCACCGATTCCTGCTGCCGGATCTTTGCCTGAACCGTTTTTTGCATCGCCTCACCTGCCCGGCATATACATTAACTGCCTGATTCCGACACCCTCTGCCGGCAACCGACAGACGCCCTGATTGCATGTTCTTACTCTCCACTGGCCCCGACGTTCAGCGCTTCACGTCGGGCCAGCCAGTCCTACCACTGCACACCTCGCCATGAGCGCCAGCCGGCCATGGAGGGGTGTAGGGAGAGTAAGAATAATGAATACAGGTCTTACTTCGTCACTCAACCACTTGTTCAGTACCGTCACAGGTGGACCGCTACGCGTGCCTGGCGTGGTCGCCGCCATCACCGGGCGTGACGGCCCGGTCTATCAAGGCGCTTCGGGCCAACGCACACTCGGTCAAGCCGGGGAAATGACCACCGACAGCGTCTTCGCCCTGTTTTCCGCGACGAAAGCGATCACCGCCACGGCGGTGCTGCAGTTGGTCGAGGAAGGTCGACTGGATCTCGATGCGCCCGCCAGGGACTACCTGCCGATGATCGGCGAACAGCAGGTACTCGAGGGCTTCGACAGCGACGGCAGCCCTCGCCTGCGCCCGCCGAAAAAACCCATCACCACCCGCATGCTGCTGCTTCATACCGCAGGCTTTGATTATGAGTTTTTCAACGAACACTACAACCGACTGGCCCGGGAACAGGGACTGCCCGGCATCATCAGCGGGTCTTTGGCGGCGCTGCAAACACCCTTGCTGTTCGAGCCCGGAGCACAGTGGGAATACGGCTCCAACCTGGATTGGGCCGGCCTGGTGGTGGAGGCCATTACCGGACAGCGCCTGGGCGAAGTCATGCAGCAGCGTATCTTCGAGCCGCTGGGTATGACCGATACCGCCTTTACCATGACCCCGTCGATGCTCCAGCGGCGAGCTTGCCTGCATCAGCGTGAAGTGGATGGATCGCTGAGCGTACTCGAGGATTTCATCCTGCCGCAGGATCCCGAAGTGCATATGGGAGGTCATGGCCTGTATTCGACCGTGCAGGATTATTGTCGGTTTATTCGTGCCTGGCTGAACGATGGACAAGGCGATCATGGGCGGATCCTACGGCCGGAGACGATTCGCCTGGCGGAAAAAAACGGCCTCGACAACCTGAAGATCAAAGCCCTGCCCGGCGTTATCCCGAGCCTCACCAACACCGCGGAATTCTTCCCGGGCATGCCCACGTCCTGGGGGCTGAGTTTCATGATCAATGACGAGGATGCGCACACCGGTCGCCCGGCGGGCTCTCTGGCCTGGGCTGGGCTGGCCAATCTGTTCTATTGGATCGATCGCAAGAACGGCATCGGTGGTTTTTGGGCCACCCAGACCCTACCGTTCGCCGACCCCATCTCGGTCTCCGGCTATCTGGGTTTCGAGACGGCGGCCTACCGCTATCTGACCGGCTGAGCCATTCACCTCTGGGGTGGAGAGACCCGCATCGACGGCCGTTGTGGGTGTTCTGACCCGAGACGAACGACCGGTTTTTTTGGGGCACCGAGTGGGTGGGATGGACGCCACTTCCGGTGCCCTTTTTTTTGCGTCACACGCTAGCGCAGACGGCGCTGCAAGGTGTGCGAAGGCAGTTCAGCAAACCGCCTGCGATAGATCCCGGCAAATTCCCCCAGGTTCAGATACCCCCATCGAGAGGCGATGACCGCCACCGTCGTACCCGATTGCGGATCAGTCGCCAACAAATCCCGGCGCGCCCCCTGCAACCGCTGCTCGCGCAAGAATGCACCGGGGGTCATGCCACGAAAACGCGAAAAGGCACCACTCAATGACCGCACACTGGTCCCGACTGCGCCAGCCACCTCTGCCAGCGTCGGCAGGTTCGCGGCATTGGCACTCATGAACTCTTCGGCAGCCCTCACATAACGCGGAGCGATCCGGTTCATCGGACTGCTCAGATCCAGCCCCGCCCGCCCGGCGCGGCTGGCCCATTCCTGCAGCAAGTGCACGCAAAGATTGTGCTCCAGGTGCGCGCCCATGCGCCCTTCGGCCATGTACCCGGGGGCCTCGGCCACACAGCGAACGGTGTACTCGAGCAGACTCAACCAGCTCGAACCGACCCCGCCGAGGACGCACTTGTGTCGCCAGAACCGGTCATCGGGCACGAACCCGAACCACTGCTGCGCCATCCGCTCCAGCACTGCATGGGGAATGGTCAGATTCAGCTGCAGGTGATCCGGGTCCAGATCGATCCGGTAATCAACCCGGCTGCAATCGGCAATGAAGGACTCGCCCACCGCGGTATCTTCTGTGACCGAACGCTGCGCCCAGTGCCGGGCATTGCCACGAACGGTCGTGAGCAGCAGCGCGTTCCCGGCATCGGGGGAAAAATCGTCAATGCTTACCGCCACGCCATAGGCAAAACGCGTCAGCGTCAGCTCGCCGATCCTCGACGAGTGCATGCTGGCGCTCGGCTTGATGGCCTGCCCTACGGGACACACCCGATAGGGCATGTAGACGCGATCCGACCAGTCGCTGATTTCATCCCATTCGGTAGAAAAATTCTTGTGATGCTGCTGAATCGGCTTGCCGCTGACATCGGTTAACAACGCCTGCTCGAGAAGCATAGAGGCACCTGATCTTGTTTTTTTGTCGGGCTGATGCGGCCGTTGGTGCAAGATCATCCGGTGCCTGTGCTGGCTCGTAAAGGCTTTTTTGGTTATCCATCCAGGCTCGGTGGCGAGCCCCATCGAGCGGTCATGCGTTCACCTTCGGCTTGAGTAGAAAATGCGCCAGTGCCGGAACCAGGATCAGCGCGCCGACCATGTTCCAGATGAACATGAAGCCCAGCAGAATGCCCATGTCCGCCTGGAACTTGATTGGCGACAGCACCCAGGTGAGTACGGCAATACCCAGGGTAATCCCGGTCATCACCACCACCTTGCCCGTTGATAGCAAGGCAAGGTAGTAGGCATCAGACAAGCTTGAGCCATTGCGCAGGTTGCTGAGCGTCACGCTGAGGATGTACAGCGCGTAATCCACCCCGATGCCCACCCCCAACGCGATCACCGGCAGCGTCGCCACCTTGACGCCGATGTTCAGCCCCACCATCAAGGCCTCGCACAATATCGACGTCAGCATCAGCGGCAGCACCGTACACACCACCGCTCGCCAGGACCTGAAGGTGATGAAGCACAGGGCGATGACGGCCGCGTACACCATGAACAGCATCTGCACGTTCGAACGTTTCACGACGATGTTGGTGGCCGCTTCAATTCCGGCATTGCCCGCCGCATTGAGGAACTGGATCTGATCGGTATTGTGGCTCGCCGCGAACTGTTCGACGGTCTGCACCACGCTGGTAAGCGTGTCCGCCTTATGGTCCTTCAGGTAGACATACACCGTCAACAGATCACAGTTCTGGTTGAACAACTCACGCGGCGCGCGAGTGATGATCGCATTCAACAGCCCCTGGTTCCTGGGTATCTCATACCAGGTCATGCTGCCTTCATTCATGCCGGCCGCAGCCTGTTTGCTCAGCGCCGCCAAAGACGTCGTGGACACCACCCCTGGCAACTGCTGCAGCTGCGCCTCCAGCGCATCGACCGACACGAGCGTCTGGTAATTGGCACAGAAATACTGCGGCGTTTTCACCATCACTACGTACTTGTCGCTGCTGGCGGAAAAGTTGCTGACCATGAAGCGGTTGTCGTTGTTGTAGCGCGATTCCGCACGCAGTTCCGGTGCCCCGGGATTCAGGTCACCGATCTTCACGTGCAGGCTGACGGCAAAACCGGCCACCCCCAGTATCACGGCGATGATGATTGCACCGCTGGCCCATTTGCGTTCGGTGAATCGATCCAGAAAAGCCCAGAACGGGTGCCGGGCGTGTTGCGCGTCCAGCTGCGAAAACTTGTCGTTGGCCGCTTCACGTAACGCCGCCGCTTTGCTGACACCGGTGTACGACAACAGGATCGGCAACAGAATCAGGTTGGTGAAAATCAGGGTCAGCACGCCCAGCGTCGCGGCGACGGCCAGGTCCTGGATCACCGGGATCTTGATGATCATCAACACCGCGAAACCCACGGCGTCGGCCACCAACGCCATCAGCCCGGTCAAGAACAACCGGCGAAAGGTGAAGCGTGCCGCCACCAGTTTGTCGGCTCCGCGTCCGATGTCCTGCATGATGCCGTTCATTTTCTGCGCGCCATGGCTCAAGCCGATGGCAAACACCAGGAACGGCACCAGGATCGAGTACGGATCGAGGTCAAAGCCCAGGGTCGGCAGCAATCCCAGCAACCAGACCACGGCGATGATCGAACACAGCAACACCAACAAAGTGCTGCGCACGCATCGGGTATACCAGAACAACACGATGCCGCAGATCACCAGGGTCGCGGCGAAGAACAGCTGCATCTGGCGCATGCCGTCGATCAGGTCGCCCACTACCTTGGCAAAACCGGTGATGTGGATTTTGATGTTATCGGTTTCGTACTTGGCCCGAATCTGTTCGAGCTGGCTGGAGAGCACGTTGTAGTCGAGCGGCTGGCCGTCGTCGGAGGTAGTGTCCTGAAGCGGCAACAGCACGATGCTGGACCTGAAATTGGAGGCAACCAGTCGACCGACTTCGCCCGAGCGCTCGACGTTCTGTCGCACCTGCTCCAGGCTGCCGGCCGAGCCATCGTAGTTGTCAGGGATGACCGGGCCGCCATCGAAGCCCTCTTCCGTCACACCGATCCAGCGGGTCGCCGGGGTCCACAGCGACTTCATGTATGAGCGATCGACGCCGGGGAGCAAAAATACCTCGTCGTTGATTTTCTTGACCGTTTCCAGGTAGGCGGCATCAAAAATGCTTCCCTGTTTGGCCTCGACTGCAATGCGCAAGGTATTGCCGCCCTCCCCCAACTGGCCGCGATTCTTCAGGTAGTTCTGCACATAAGGATGATCCGTCGGGATCATTTTTTCGAAGGCGGCATTGAGCTTCAGACCCAGCGCCTGGTAACCGAGCATCAAGCTAAGCAAGACACAGATGCCCAGGATGATGCGCCGGTGATTGAATAACAGCCGTTCAACCAGCGTACCGGAAGCAGGATCGAACGTTTGGGTATCAGGGACGGTGCCAGTACGGGTAAAACTATTCATTGATCGCGCTCCGACGATTCCACTGCGACCGCAGACGACAGCATGCCCCGTGCACTGCTGATGATCAGGTCGCCGTTTGCGGCTTGCGCCATGCCGGTGAAGTAACCGGGTTGAGTCACGGGAAGGACTGACGCGGTGCTATCGCCGTCGGTAAACCGCAGCACGCGGCCTGACTCGTCCGTGAGCAGCACCGAGCCATCGTCAAGCCGCAGCCCACTGGTCAGGGTGACGGGTTGCAAGGTATCGAGACGCCGCCAGGTCTCACCACGATCCCTGGATTCGAAGGCTTTGCCACGCAGCCCGAACGCCAGAATCGAACCGCTGCCGGTCGTCTGCAGCCCGAAGGTCGTGCCCTCATAAGGGGACGTCAGCGACTCGAAGGTCTGGCCTTCGTCACTGGAGCGCAGCAGCGTGCCCTGTTCACCGGCGACGAACAGATCCGCCCCTGCCCGCTCGATGCTGTAGAGGTGCAAGCCGTTGGGGTTATCGATTCGGGAACGGATCGATTGCCAGCTGTCCCCGCCATCATGGGTAATAAACGCCAGCCCGTAAGCACCTACCACCAGCCCGTTTCTGGCGTCGAGGAACAGCAGATCGAGCAGCGGCTTGTCGGGGCCGTCGTCCACCAGCTGTTGTGCTTGGGACAGACGCTCCCCAGCCTTTTCCGCATCCTCAGGGTTTTCGATGGCGCGCCTGGCTTCCTGAAATTCGATCTCGGCCGCCTGGACGCCATCGAGCTGTTTGCTCCAGCTCAGACCACCATCCTGGCTGTGCAAGACCACCCCGGCATGCCCGACCGCCCAGCCTTCGCGATCGTCGATGAAGCGAACCTTGACCAGGGTCATGCTGACCGGGGAACTGACTTGCCTCCAGCTGCTGCCATTGTCATCCGAGACAATGATGAAACCTCGTTCGCCTACGGCGATGAGGCGTTGCCCTGCCCGCGCAACGCTCAGCATCACCGACTGCACCGCCATGGCGCTGGTGATCGAGGGTTGCAACGGCAGGCCATCGGTGGGTGCTGCCACAGCGGGGCCGGCGAGCGCCGTCATGATCGACACGCTGAGCATCAACGCCTTGAACGGATGCCGATGTAAAAACCTGGGAGTTTGAATACGCATTTTCGAGCCTCGATGAAGCAGTGCAGTGGACGCCGCGTCACTGCCACGGCGTCCATGGAACACAGGGTTGAACACGCTGTTGCGAGGCTCAGCGCACCGAACCGGACGCTACCGAGTTGCCGGTAAAGAAGTTCTCCGGCTTGCGCGGTATGACGCTGTAGGTTTCACCGTTGAGGCTTTGCACGACGCTGTAGGTCTTGGCTTGCAGGTTGTAGATCACCACCGGTTTCACCACGACTGCCGGGATCGAGGGCACCACGAATGGCAGCACCTGGGACACGCGCCACAGTTTGCCCTCGGCGTCGTAGCCATCGACCAGCGACACCGTCCAGCTGTCTTCATCGATGAAGAATTTGCGCTTGGGTACGGCATGGCGTTTGCCCGGGGCGACCGTGGCTTCCAGTTCCCAGACGCGATGCAGTTCCCAGCGCACCTTGTCCGGATTGAGGTGGTTGGCGACAAAGGCATCCTCACGTTTTTCGGCGTTGAATTTGTTGTCGTTGTACGGGATGTACAGTTCTTTCTTGCCGACCAGCTTCCAGTCATAACGATCCGGATGACCGATGAAACCATGCACCTCATCGAAGTAGTTGGCACCGGATGCCACGAAGTCCGGGGTGTCATAACCCACGGTCGGCGCGCGGCGAACGCGACGCTGGCCGACCAGGTACTGCCAGGCTTCCCGCGGTTCCTGGGCGTTGATGCTGTCGTGCGTCACCAGGGACTCGCCGGCCTTGAACGGCGGTTCGTTGGTCAGGAAACGCAGCAGCGCATACTGCCCGGACCACTTGTCCACGGCGCCGTCCTTGAAGTAGTACGGGTACTGCCAATTTTCGACGCCACGGCTGGCCAGGGTGCGGGTGCCGTCCGCATTGCCAATGATGTTGGCGTAGCCCATCTGGATGGATTCGGCTTCGACCCGCAGCAGGAAATTCCAGATGACCTCATTCCCGGTTTTCGGGATCGGAAACGGAATGCCGCCGTAACAGCCCTCCACCGACAAGCCGTTACTGGTGGTCTTGCACTGGGTCGCGTTGGTAAAGGTGTTCTGGTAGACGCTGTCGGGGGCCGCGGCGGTTCGATGGGTCGGGTACACATCGAGGTGGAAGGTCTCGGGATATTTGGCCAGCAGGGCTTTGGTCCCTTCGCTCAATTTATCCGCGTACTGCGCCGCGTTCTTCGCGGTGATCTGCAACAGCGGTTTTTCACCGGGGAACGGATCGGCCGGCACATCGCCGAATTTGGCCCCGGCCACGTCCTTGGTCAGCCCGCCCGTCCAGGCCGGAATCGAGCCATCGGCATTACCGGCTTTTTCGGCCCCCAGAGGGGTCAAGGTGGTCTTGAGCCTGGCCGCCTCGTCAGGGCTCACTGCCGCGAATGCGCTGTTGGCGCACAGAGAGATCGACAGGGTGGAAAGCAACAGCAGTTTAATTTTTGTCATTATCAGGGCCCGCCTGTTCTTTGCTTAAAAGGTTCGCTGGATCGAAAACGCCACGAAATCCCGGTCTTTCATGTTTTGCTGGTAGGTGTACGAGTTGGAGGAGTTGATGATCGGCCCGGCCTCACCGAAAAAGTTGGTGTAGGTCAGCGAGGCGTACCACTGCTTCTTGTAATCGGCCTTGAGGCCCAACGTCAGGTCCCCGCCGTGTTCCGGGCCGAACGCCTGGGGCGTGACCGAAGAGCGCCCGGACGGGTTGTAACCCACGGTGATCGGGGCCTGGACGTCGATGCCGGGGAAGACCTGGAAGTATTGCGGTTCGAAGGTGAAGCGCAGGGCGAAGGCATCGCGCGTGGAGTTGGGGTCAAGCTGATCAGCGTTCCTGGTCACGCTCAATCGACGATTGAACGCCAGCTCACCGACCAATGAAGCACCGTCCCACAGCGCGGATCCGCCATAGACATTGACCATCGACACCTGGGCATGCCACGAGCGGCCAATGGGGTACGCCGGGTTGGAATCATTGTCCGAGCCCAGGCCGGTAATGATCGTGCCGCCGACCCCGGCCAATGGCGTATCAATCCGGATCGAGGTTTCGCCGGCGATGTTGGCTTCGCCGACCAGGGTGCTGAAACTCGCACCGAAGACCTTGACGTCCTCGGGATACACATTGACGAAGCTGTCATCGGCACCGGGAACCAGCGCAGCCGGACGGAAGTAAAACACCGGGGTCTTTTCGTGATACTTCGCGGCGTACAGACCGAACTCCCAGTCCTCGACCGCGAATTTCAATTGTGCACCAAACTGCCCGGAATCCCTGGCATCGATGTCCTTGCCGTGGCGCAGCTCGCCGGTGGGGAAGAACACCCGCTCCCCGCCCTCGCCGACAAAATCCGCGCCGCTGAAGTAGCTGCCTGCCGCGGGAAGGCGCGTCTTGTTCCATTTGAACTGGTAATAGGCGCCGATGCTGACCGTATCGTTCAGCTGCCAGTTGCCGGACACCTGCTGGGTGGGCATCAGGATTTCCTTGAACTGGGAGCTCGGTACCGATTGCAACTTCACCAGGTCGACGGTGGACTGCGCATTGGCGATGCCGTTGGCCCCGAAGAACAGGCTTTCGCCATAGATCTGGGTGAATTGACCGAGCCGCCCGGACAACGAGGTGGTGCCGATTTCCTTCGAGCCATAGACAAAGGCATCGAGGATTTCAGTGTGCTGTTCGTGGATGCGCCGGGTGTCGCTGGTGAACTCGTCGTGCTCGACACTTAACGAGTTGGCAGTGGCGGGTGAGTCGTTGTCATTGTCGTGGTTGTAGACATCGTCGTACCAGGAGGCCGCGCTGAGACGGGCGCCGACGTCCTTGTACTTGATGTCGAATTCGGACAGGACATCCAGACGATTGGAGATGAGCCCACGATCGAAGTTGCGGTCGCCGTCATCCAGGTTGGGGTTGCTGTTGGAGGTGCCAGGACCGACCGCGACCTTGTGGTCGAGTTGGTTCACGCGCCAGGCATTGCTGTACTTGATGGTGTTGTCCCACGTCGCCGACAGATCGGGGTTGCCAGTGTCGATCTGGAAGGCATGCGTGGGCGTCGAGAGGCTCAACAGCACTGTGGCGCTGACCGCGCAGGCAATGCTGGAAACCGGCAACGGGCAGAGCCGCTGGTTGGCTGTTTTCATGAAGATGTTCCTGTTTTTTGTTTTTGTAAAAAGGTCATCCACTCGCAGCATTGGCTGCGAATACCACGGGGCTGCGTATCGCTCGAGCGCCTTCCTTGCCCGCCTTGGTCAGCTCTACTAGTCCGACCATTTATGCGTAAATTCTATTTACTGCATCGAACATCACTTTGTGCACAAAAAATAGGCCTGCACAAATTCAAAGTCAAGAACATTTGCACCAAACAACTTTTTGCGCATAAAATCCATTTAGTGCAAATTCCAGGATGCCCACCATGATCCCCTCCCCCAACAGTCCGCTGATCGAAGTCGCGTTGACCAAGATGAAAAAAGCGATCGTTTGTTGCGAGCTGGCCCCCGGCGAAAAACTCAAGGTCGCCGAACTGTCCAAGACTTACGGGCTCAGCAGTTCGCCGATTCGTGAAGCGCTCAATCGCCTGACCCAGGACGGCGTCGTCGAAGCCAGCGATAACAAGGGATTCAGGGTGGCCCCGATTTCCACCACGGACTTTCGCGACATCACGCGAATGCGCTGTCTGCTCGAATGCGAGGCCTTGGGCGATGCGATCAAGTTCGGCGATGACGCGTGGGAAGCTGATGTGCTGGGCGCGTTTCACCGTTTGAATCTGATCGAGAAGAAGCTGGGAAGCGGCGTGCTGGTGCTCGACGATGAGTGGTCTAACCGGCACAAGGGTTTCCACTTCGCGTTATTCGCGGCCTGCCCATCGCCGTTGATGCTGAAGATGATTGACTCGCTGTTTGACCGGGCCGAGCGCTACAGGCGTTTTTCCGCCAAACAGCGAATCCGGCAACGGCACAAGGGCAATGAGCATCAGGATCTGATGGAGGCTGCGCTGGCACGGGATTCCGACCAGGCGGTGACGCTGTTGCGCAATCACATCCAGGACACGCTGGAGCGCACCATCGAAGCGATCGAACGCCAACAGGCGACGATTCAATAGATCAATCGGTACACCAGAAAAAAGCCCTTCGCCTCGGCACCGCTTTCGTGGACAGTACGAAACGAAGGGCTTGTTTTACCCCTACTGACTCAGCCCTTGCGCAAACCTGAGCATCGGCTCGCTGCCCTCACGCGGTGCAGCTTGCTCAGGCTTCTTGCACCACAGCGCAAGCTCCATCCCCTCCAGCAACTCCATCGCCCAGGCCACGGTGACCGCCCCGCCATACACATAGTGATCCGGCCGCACAATGACCACATTGCAGCCTCGACTCTCAAGCCACTGCGCCAATACCCCGTCAACCTCCTGATAATCATCCGCCGTGCGTGGACCTGGCTGTTGAGCGTCGACCAGGCGCACGACATGGATCGGCAGACCTTTGAGCGATTGACTGCTGCGCAGGCACCTCAGTAGTGCGCTGGCGTCAAACGCGGGAGCAATGACCACCCTGAAAGTCTGGCCGGTAAACTCATCCAGCAGCGCCGTCTTGCCTACATGATCGATGACCCTCGGTTGCGGGAACAGCTCGCCGGCAGGCGCGACTTGGGCGACAAACCCTTGGGACAACCCGGGAATCAGCGACTGCCTGATGGTCCCCTCCGGATTTTCCGTCATCTGCCGGATCAACCGCGCATCGCGGATCGCCGCTTTCTCGCTATCGCGTTCGCAGATCACTGCGCCAAACTCCTTGGCAGCGAGGGTAGTCTGGCGCACATGAGGAATTCGTTCGGCCTGGTAGGTGGTGAGGAACGCCGGGGCGGCCAACCCGCCCTTCACCAGTGCGAGTTTCCAGACCAGGTTCAGTGCATCGCGAATCCCCTGGCACATGCCTTGCGCCAGGAACGGCGGCGTCATGTGCGCCGCGTCCCCAAGGAAGAACACACGGTCGGCTTGCCACTGCTCGAGGATCAGAGCATGGAATCGATAGGCCGATGCTCGCCATAGCTGATAGTCCGTCTCCGGCAACCAGCGTGAGATCAGTTTCCCGATGGCTTCGGGTTGTGAAATCTCCGTCGGCTGTTCGTCAGGATTGATCATGAACTCCCAACGCCGATGCCGACCGGGGCCGACGACAAACGTGCAGGGCCGGGCCAACTCGCAAAACTGCACGTTGGTCTTGGGCAGATGCTCGCCCGCCCCTTCGTTGAGGATCACATCGACCACCAGCCATGGCTCGTCGAACGCCAGATCCTCCATCTTCAGCCCCAGTCGGGTGCGGATCGGGCTGGTGCCGCCGTCACAGGCCAACACATAGTCCGCCGTCAGCGTGCGCTCGGTCCCGTCTTTGGACCGGATGCGCACAGCCGCTTGCGAGCCGGTGCAATCGACCGACAGGACTTCTGAACCGAGCTCCACGGTGACCGACTTCAGGTCGGCAATTTTCCCGCGCAGGGCACGCTCGACGGGCGGTTGCGAAAACACATAGTTCGGCGCCCAACCCAGCGCAAAGGGCGGCTTGGCGGCGTCAATACGCTTGATCAGCGCAGAACCGGTGGTGCGATACTCCGAGGGCCGATAAGGCATGACATGCTCGGCGATCTCATCGGCCAGGCCAATATTGCCGAATACCCGCATCACTTCGTGGTCGAACCCCATGGCCCTGGGATTGGTGTACACCGTCTCGGACTTGTCCACGACGAGGGCCTTGAGTCCCCACATGCCGGCCAGGTTTGCGCACAGCGCACCCACCGGCCCCATTCCAACAATGATGACATCGTAGTCCATCGTCTACTCCGCTTTTTGTTTTTATCCATCGCGACTTCTGGTTGATGAACAGGCTTGCGCATGCCCATCAACCAGGCTTGAACAGCTCCGGTTTACAGGCTATGCGCCGATGCGAACCCGCTGTTCTTCGATCTTCGCCCGAATGCAGTCCTGCCACTCCTCTCGCGTCTGGAAACCGGGACGGCGCCTGCACATGGCTTCGGTTTGCGCCAGGATGACCTCGCTCGGCAGCTCGAGATCCAGGGGTTCCTTGCAGGGTTGTGCGGTGTAGAACGGTGCATCGACATACATCTCGATGGGGTTGCCTTCAGGGTCCTTGAAGTACATCGACCAGGCGTTGCCGTGGTCCACCTGGGCGATCCCTTCGATGCCGCTGTTTTTGGCGAATTGGTAGTAAGTCTTCAGGTCATCCAGCGAGTTCAGCAGAAACGACAACTGATTGATCGGGTTGAATGGCAGGTCCACGGGTTTGCCGTCGAAGAGTACGACCTGATGATGCAACTCGGGGTTCTGCGTCATGAAAAACAGCCGATGCCCCGTTGAAGCGACGCCTTTGTCACTGACGATGAAGCCCAGGGTACGGCAGTAGAAATCGACCATGCGATCGAGGTCGGCGCAGAACACGCCGGAGTGGGTGAAATTGATAGTCGGTAATGCGGGCATCTGGAACCTCCAGTTCTTGTGATTGTGCAGAGGACAACGCTCAGGCTTCGTCGATCACGCCATTCGATAGCGTGCCGATCTCGGTAATGACCACTTCGAAAACGTCACCGGGCTTGAGGAAGATCGGTGGATTGCGCTTGAAGCCGATCCCGCTCGGTGTACCGGTGGCCAGAATGTCGCCCGGGTTCCATGCCAGTGCTTTCGATACATAGGAAATCAGATGCGGAATGTCGAAGGCCAGCTCTGAAAGACTGCCCTCCTGCAACTGCTCGCCATTGAGTACCCCTCGTACCACAAGCTTACGGTAATCGGGAATTTCCTCAGCGGGAATGAGCCAAGGGCCCAGCGCCCCGGTTTTCCTGAACGTCTTGCCCATGCCGTACTGGTGCGTATGGAATTGCCAGTCGCGAACGCTGGCGTCGTTGAAGCAGGTATAGCCGGCGACGTGATCCATCGCATCGGCCGGATCGATATGCGCGCCACCCTTGCCGATCACCACCGCCAGTTCGGCTTCGAAATCGAACTGCTCTGATACCTGCGGCCGCACCAGTGGTTCTCCATGGGGCAGCAGGGTTTCGGCGAAGCGCTGGAAAATCACCGGAAATTCCCCGACCTTTCTGCCGGCCTCTTCGGCGTGAGCCACATAGTTGATGCCGACGCAAATCACCTTCCCTGGATTGGGTATGACTGCTTCCAGTTGAACGCTTGAAAAGGGGTAATCGGGTGGCGCGGCTTCTACTATCTGGCGTGCCTGCTGCATCAGGGCCGGTTCGCCAAGAAAGGATGCGAGATCCGCAGCCTGTGCAAAACGACCGGTGAGTTCGACCACCCCGTCGCCGATCACGGCGCCGTAATGCGCCTTCCCCTCTTTGCGGTACGAAATCAGCTTCATGTTCTTCTCCTGTTTTTTGTGCACAAAAACTAATTACTTGCACCATACATCATTAAATGCATAATTCGGAAGACCGGTTCAAAAAAATAACGAGCTGCATGAAGCTCTCGGCTCTGGAGATGAAGGTATGTCGCTGGTGATGGTTCGCAAGATCAAACTGGACGTCGAAGAGGTATTCCACGAAGGCGGGCCGCGCTCGTCGGTCCCCCTCAGGATAGCGGTCGCCACCGCCGTGGTCGTCAACCCTTATGCAGGTCAATATGTCGAGGATCTGCTGCCGTTCATGCAGCAATTAAGAGGGTTGGGCGCGCAATTGTCCGAGCAACTGATCCATGCCCTGGGCGGCGCCCGTCATGTACAGGCCTATGGCAAGGGCGCCATCGTTGGTGAAGACGGCGAACTGGAACACGGTGCGGTCTGGCACGAAGCCGGTGGCTGGGCTATGCGCGAAGCCCTGGGCAACCCGAAGGCGATCGTGCCGGCGGCAAAGACCATCGGCGGCCCCGGTTGCCGGGTGATGATCCCGCTCGGGCACATCCAGGCGGCCTATGTGCGCAGCCACTTCGGCGTGGCTGAAATGACCGTATGGGACGGCCCTCGTCGCGGCGAAATCGCTTTTGGCCTGGCCATGGCCACCGGCGGGCGGATTCATGCGCGACTCGGCGGCCTGGCCGCCACCGAGGTGAAGGGCGAAGACGGCTTGCGTTAATCCCGAAGATTTGAAGCGTGCACCCCCATAAAAATAATATGTATGTTGGAGAACATCATGACTGCAAAAACTATGCGCGCCGCACGTCTGTATGAAGGCGGTAAACCCATGGTCATCGAGCAAGTGGCCGTGCCCGCAATTCGTCCGACCGAAGTATTGGTCAAGGTCAAGGCCTGCGGGATCGTGCCGAACCTGCACAACATCCTCACCAACTGGGTCAAATGGTTCCCGCAGAACCCGTTGCCAAAACTCCCGGCGATTTTCGGGCTGGACCCTGCAGGTATCGTCGAAGCCGTCGGCGCCCAGGTTTACGACTTCAAGGTCGGTGACCGGGTCTACGTCAACCCGGGCCGCCACTGCGGTTCATGCCGGCCCTGCCGCGCGGGCAACACCATTGCCTGCACGGCCTATACCTTCAACGGGTATTTCGGCTTCACCCCGAAAAGCCCGCGCATGTTCGAAGACTATCCCTACGGCGGCCTGTGCGAATACATCCCTGCCCCGCAATACAGCCTGGTCAAACTGCCGGACAACATCAGTTTCGAGACCGCCGCGCGCCTGGGTTACCTGGGCACCGCCTACAAGGCCTTGCTCAAGGCCAAAGCTGGCCCAGGCAGCACGGTGCTAATCAACGGCATCAGTGGCACGCTTGGTTTGGGCGCGGTCGCCCTGGCGCTGGCCATGGGTGTGCGAAAAATCCTCGGCACCGCGAGAAACCAGGAACTGTTCCAGAAAGTAAAAGACCTGGCCGCCCCCGGCCGGATCGAGATTCATACCCTCGGTACGATGCCCACCCACGAATGGGCTTATGAAGTCACCCACGGCGAAGGGGTCGATGTAGTGATTGATGCCCTGGGCCCGGGTGCGCCACACGAAAGCCTGACCCAGGCACTCAAGTCCCTGCACCGCGGCGGGCATCTGGTGAACGTCGGCGCCATCGCCGGCGAAGTCCCGATCGACCTGCACTGGATCATGGACAACGACATCCAGATCAGCGGCTCGGCCTGGTTCACCACCGGACAAGGCCAGGACATGGCGGACATGGTTGAATCCGGGGCGCTTGATCTCTCGTTCTTTGAAAACACCGCCTTCAGCCTGGAGGACGTCAACAGCGCGATCAGCGGTATCGAAAACCGGCATGGCGGTTTCAGCAACTACGTCATCTGCCCTTGATTGAACCCGGCCAGGGGAGTGCTACCCCCTCCCCTGGCTGACTCCTTGACTGCTCGTTGAGTACTCCATATGAAGATAAGAAGAATCGTCACCGGCCACGACGAACAGGGCCACTCCGTGTTCGTTTCCGATGACTTTGCCCCAAGAGCCCAATCCTTTGCCTCGATACCAGGGCACGCCATGGCGCAACTGTGGACCACTACCGCCCTCCCGGCACTGCTCGGACAATCAAGCGACCCAACGCTCGATCGCGCCTCGCTGATCCCTTCTCAAGGAGGCACCAGCATCGCCATGTTCGATTTTCCACCCGACACCGTGATGCACAAACCCTTGGATGGCGTGCAGGCCTTTAACGAGCTGAGTGCCGCCCTGCCCGGCCTGATCGAAAGTTTCGAGCCGTTAAATCCGGGCATGCACACCACTGCCACCATCGACTACGGAATCATTCTGGAAGGTGAGATGTGGCTGGAACTGGATAACGGTCAGTGCCGCCTGGTCAGGGCGGGTGACGTGGTTATTCAAAATGGTACACGGCACGCATGGCGCAACAAAAGCGAGCGGATTGCCCGGGCCATGTTCGTGATGATCGGTGTGTCACCTTCAGAGAAATCGGCTCTGTAGTTTTTGCTTGTCCATGCTCTGACTCAAGGATTCTTATGGCCAGCGTCGCTTATCGGCTGCTCGGTATTTCCGGCAGCCTGCGTTCACAGTCAACCAATACAGCGGTACTCAAGGCTCTCGCCACTCGATTGGGTGATCAAGCGACCATGAGCCTGTTTTCCCTGAACGATATCCCCCTTTACAACGCAGACCTGGAAACAGCGGCATTGCCTGCATCGGTGACGGCCTTGAAAGAGGCGTTATCCCAGGTCGACGGCTTGATCCTCTGCTCGCCGGAATACAACTACGGCACCAGCGGCGTGCTGAAAAACGCGCTGGATTGGGCCTCCCGCCCGGGCTTCAATTCACCGCTGAAAAACAAACCGGTGCTGATCATGACCTCCTCGCCCGGGGTGCTCGGTGGGGTGCGTGCCCAGGCTCAGCTGCGGGAAACACTGTCGGCCACCTTGTCCCGGGTCATTAGCGGTCCGCAGATAGTCATTCCCGGGGTCACTCAGAAGATTCAGGGCGGCAGCTTTGTCGATGAAACGACGATCGAGTTCATGCTGGCAGCTGTCGATCAGTTGGTGGCCGAGATCAGGCTATTGGCTAGCGGTCCAGTCTCATAAAAGTGGCAAGACGACACCCGATGGCTTCCCTCTACAAACCAACGATAAGGTGACATTGCAATGAGCCAATCCATGAGCATCAATCAATTCAAGGCCATTTTCGGCGAGTCGATTGTGGCCTGCCTCGCGGCTACCGTCTGTGCGCTGCTGATTGACGCCCCGGTCTGGGCCATGTTCATTGGATGGATCGCTTTTTTTACCCGCGGCGTCACGGCGCGTGACGGGGCGATCAATCTGGCCTGTGTGCTCATCGGCCTGGCCATTGGCATCGTGGCCGGCGTGGCCGGTGCCGCACTGGCGCCTCACCTCGGCGCCTGGAGCATCACCCTGCTGGTGCTGGTGGTGACGCTGGTCGTGCTGTCCCTGCAAGTGCTGCCCTTGATCAATAATGTGCTGGCTTCCTTCCTGGGCCTGGTCGGCTACTTCGCCTCGCAGCTGCCGCCGACGCTCGAAACCTTTGTCGAGCTGTCAACGGCCTCTACGCTGGGCGTCATTGCCGGGCTATTGGCCAGCCTGGTGAAGAAACGCTGGAGCGGGCAGGAGGTCAATCGGGGCCATATCCATGAGCAGGCATCGACCCCGCCCGCGGCAGTTGAAGGCTGCGATCATGGCTCACCAGATCGAGGCGCCCGCCCTACAGATCGGTGATTTCCTTATGGCGCGGCACCAGCACCTTCATCACGCTCCACGCCACCAGGTAGGCCAGCGCACAGATGGCAAACATGATCATGTAGCCGGTATGGATATCGTTGATCGTTTTGTAATAGTCGAACACCCAACCGCCTAACTTGGTCATCGCAACGCCGCCCAAGCCGCCCGCCATGCCACCGATGCCGACCACCGAAGCAATGGATTTTTGCGGGAACATATCGGACACGGTCGTGAAGATATTGCACGACCACGCCTGGTGCGCCGAGGCGCCCACGCCGATCAGCAGGACCGGCACCCAGAAACTGATGTAGCCCAATGGCTGAGCCAGCAACACCAGCAGCGGGAAGAGTGCGATCACCAGCATGGCTTTCATGCGACCGTCATACGGCGCGTCGCCGCGTGCCATGAAGTAGCTGGGGAACCAGCCACCGCCGATGCTGCCCACCATGGTCATGGTGTACAACACTGCCAGCGGCAACACGATGGCCTGGCCCTTCATGCCGTATTGCGCCGACAGGTAGGTCGGCAGCCAGAACAGGAAGAACCACCACACGCCGTCGGTCATGAATTTGCCGAAGGCAAAGGCCCAGGTCTGGCGGTAGGTCAGCAGCTTGAACCACGATACTTTTTTAGCGGCGGCAGCCGAGTCGGTGCCGGCGAGCGCTTGCGCACCCTGATCGCTGCGGATGTAGGCCAGCTCCGGCGCCGACAGGCGTTTTTGCTGCTCCGGTTTTTCGTACAGCGCGATCCATACCGCCACCCAGACAAAGCCCAACGCACCGATCACGATGAACGCCGCTTCCCAGCCCCACAGGGCGGCAATCAGCGGCACGCAGATCGGCGCCAGGATCGCGCCGACATTGGCCCCGGAATTGAAGATACCGGTGGCGAAGGAGCGCTCCTTCTTCGGGAAGTATTCGGCGGTGGCCTTGATCGCGATCGGGAAGTTGCCCGCCTCACCGATCGCCAGCACGGCGCGCGCCAGCATGAAGCCGGCAATCGAGACCGGGATGACGGCAAGGCCCAACGCGCTGCTCAGGGCGCCGATCCCCTCGCCCATCGGTACCGCAAAGGCGTGCATGATCGCGCCGGTCGACCAGATGCCGATCGCCAGTACATAGGCGGTCTTGGTGCCGATCTTGTCGACCACGCGACCGGCAAACAGCATGGAAATCGCATACACAAACTGAAAGACGGAGGCGATGTTGGCGTAATCGGTATTGCTCCAGCCAAATTGCGTCGACAGATCCGGCGCCAACAGACTCAGGACCTGGCGATCCAGGTAATTGACGGTGGTGGCAAAAAACAACAGCGCGCAAATGGTCCAGCGATAGTTGCCGACAGCCTGGCCGACTCGTTGCGGGATGTGGGGCTCGTTCAGATTCATAGCATCACTTTATTGTTGGATTATGCTGATGATTGCTCGGTTTCAAGCGAGATCAATTGACTCGAGGAGCATCGGCAAAACGCTGCAACAGGCCGGCTGTATGGCGCGGCAAGCAGCCAGGATTCGAACCATTGGAGGGGGCATTGCGGGACGTGGACAAGCGGGCTGAATTCATGAGAGGTCGACACTTTTTATTTTTAGAGATGAACAGCCGAATGATTCGTCTGTCGTCGTACAACTAGGCTTTTTTATATCGAATTTAGTACCTGGCTGTCAATCTGAAACAACCGCCGCTCGTCTCAAAGGGTCCGGTACATATGGCAATTTTGCGCTCACTGAGCGCTGACAATCCTTTGATTTCCAAGTGTAAGGACAAGGGATATGAAGCAACGTTGTACGACAACGCGCCTCGTGTGGATGAAGGCTAGGCTGTAAAAGCGATCCAGGCATGTGCCCCTTGGGCAGCTGCGAATCTCATGGCTGCAACTGAATCCCCTAATCCTGCGTCAACCGCCGCTGCCACACGCTGAAGGGTGAACTGAAATGAAAAAACCGGTATTCATTCTTGCCTCCCCCAACAGCGCCGATGGCGAGCTTTCACCCATGTCCATCGGACGAATTGAGCGAGCGGTCCAATTGCAGCAAATGCAGCCCGATGTCGTGCTCCTGGCGACGGGCGGGTTCGGCGATCATTTCAACATGTCCAACACGCCACACCGCGAGCTGGTGCACCAGTGCTTGTTCATTCGAGGCGCAGCGATTGACAGAGCGACACCCGCCGACCTGCTTAGCGCCAATACGGTGGAAGACGTTTGGATGATCATCGCCTTTGCGCGCAAACGCGGTTGTGCGGACTACGGGGTAGTCACCTCGAGCTCTCATCTGAAGCGTTGCCGCTACATATTTGAATGTCTTGATCCAACTGCCCGAGTTGATTTTTTTGCCGCAGACGACTCGACGAATCCGGACGACGCCATCGGCAAACACGAGGTGGTTGCGATGGAGCGCCTCGTCGCGCAAGGAGGCGTCATGATCGGTGAGGTCCTGCACCCCCATCCCGATGCCCCGGTCCGGCAAGGGCGCTGAGCCTGGTCACTCAAGACCGGGAGGCTGTTGAGCGAGATCGGCCTCTCTCTGCCAGGCCCGCTGCAACAGCGTGACGACCTCTGCATCCGAAGTCTGGGAAAGATCCATGTACCAATGGCCTATCGACATGAACCAATCCGGTACGACGGGACAGATCAGCTCATCCACCTCACGGCGCAACGCCTCCACCGTCTCGATCGGCCCCACCGGCACGGCGACGACGATGCGCGACGGGCTCGGAAGCTTTTACGATGGCGGCCAGGGTTTAAATAGGACGCTTCTGATGGGTGTGTAAGACGTTTCCGTATTTTTTGAAGCCGGTAAGTCAATTAGCCCTGTTTGCGATGCCTCCTACACCAACCGCTCAATTTTCTGATGCTGCCAGACCATCTTGTAATACGCCGTCTGCAACACCAGCATCCCCAGGTACGCCACCGGAAATGCCATCCACACGCCCTGCAATCCGAAGTGCCCGTCCATCACATACGCCACCGGCAACTGCACCCCGACCACGCAGAAAATCGAAATCGCCATCGGCACCAACACCGATCCGCTGGCACGCATGATGCCGCCGATGATCGCCTGGAAGCCGAACACCAACAGGCTCCAGAGCATGATGTGCAACAGATGCTCGGCCTTCGCACGAGTGATGTCATCCGTGAGGAACAACCCCAGCAACCAGTGCGACAACAGATAACCCAACACCACCAACCCGCCAGTCAGGCACACGTTGATCAACAACCCCGTGCGCAGAATCGGCCCGATGCGCTCGATGCGCCCTGCCCCGATCGCCTGGGCACCCAGGATCGACGCCGTGATCGCAATCGACAACGCCGGGAACTGCACATAATTGACGATCTGCGTCACCGCCCCATACGCCGCCGTCGCCTGGGAACCGTGCTGATTCACCAGCGCCAGAATCACCAGCTCCGACATCGACAACACCACCATCTGCAACCCGGTCGGCAACCCGATGCGCAACACCTTGCCGAGAATCACCAGGTCCAGGCGCATCGCCGCAAACATCTGCCGATCCGGCGCCAACGGATGCCCCTTGCTGATCAAGCGCCATGCCAGCCACGCCATCGCCGACAGGTTACCCACCAACCCCGCATACGCCGCACTCTGAATCCCCATCATCGGCAACCCCAGCCAACCGCGAATCAACGCCGGCGTCAGCGCCAGGCCGATGCAGGTCGACACCAGCAACGCGATCAGCGGCGACACCGTATCGCTCACCCCGCGCAACAGTTGGGTGAACAACACGTAGACCAGCAGAGACGGCATGATCCACATCATCACCTGGGCATAGGCCACGGCGTCGTCCAGCACGTCGGCCGGCGTGCCGAGGCCTTGCAGGGCGGGTCTTGCGAAAACGCTGCCCAATATTGCCGCTACCAGACCGATCATTGCGCCCAGGAGCAGCGTGGTGCCGGCGATGGTTTTCACCAGATGTTGTTCACGCGCCCCCCAGGCTTGACCGATGAGTACCCCCGCACCCGCGCCGAGGCCGATGACCTGGGCGATGAAGAAGAACACGATCGGAAACATCCCGGAGACGGCAGCCAGGGCCTGGGTACCGAGCATCTGGCCGATGTAGATGCTGTTGATGGTGCCCGACATGGATTGGAGGAAATTGGAGAGGACCATGGGGGCGAGGAAAAGCAGGTAGGTTTTCCAGAGGGGATGTTGGGTGGTCGGGGTTTGCATTGGGTGGAGGTCCGTCTCGACTGCGGGGTTGGGATTCTAGAGGATAGCGTTAGCGGCGACGAACAAAGTTAAATGGACGCCTCGGGAGGTGACTTCGATCCCGAGCATCGTGGCGTAACGGTCCTAGGACGACCCTAATAGTTCCTACGCAAACCTCGGAATCCCTAACCTTGCCCGCCGATCCGATGAAGCTTATAGTCCGCCCCGTCGCCCACAATGGCGATTCAGGTTTGGCGACCTGACCACAGAGAATGCGAGGGCTCCAGGCTTTATTGCAGGGGTCGTCGCACCCGCAAAGCCGCTGTTATGGCGGCTGTGCGCGGGAGACCTTCGGGTCTGCCGGTGTTCTCTGTGCCGGTTCGCCAACCTGCGCACAGCTGCCACCCAATCGTTTGGCGACGACTGAGTGACGGCCTTGAGCCAATCAAACAGAGATCTTCAAATGAATCGATACATCCCCCTCACCGGAATCGACCTGATCCCGGCCTCCCTGCTCATCGACACCCAAGCCCCCCTCGACGTTCTACAAGCCGCCGCTGATTACCGCATACGGACGGTTACGCAGGTGCTGGAAAACATCGCCTTTCGCGCCGAGCTAGGTTGCGACACGGTGGTGTTGAAGGACTTTTCTAAGCTGTTGGCCATTCCGTTACGCGACGGCTGTGACTTGATGGACGTGATCGGACGACGCTTGCGAGCACAGGCGAAGGAGTAAGTAAAAACGGGCGCCTCAATGGGCGCCTGTTTCTGCAATTGCGATTTGTGTGCAAACGCGTTTGAAGGATCCTTTCGTGAACCCATTGACCGAAGTCATCGCACAAAAAAAATGTGAAATAAAATGTGCAGAAAATTTCGTTTAAATAGCCTTAAAAACCTCTGCAGGCCAGTAAATTAGCGCTTGTTCATCAAGCCAGAATGTGAAATAAAATGTGCAGAATTTTTGCACGGTACAGACCGGTATGCCCCTGATCACATCAAAATCCTGGCTCGACCCGATTCTCCCTGACGCATTGCCGCCGTCAATCATTGCGCTCGCGGACGCGTTGCCCAGAAAGACACAGTTTCTAGCCGGGCGCCTGCCGCCTGAAACCGCTGCACGCCTCGGCCGTCTCCTGCAAATCACCAATACGTACTATTCGAACCTGATCGAAGGGCAATACACCGAGCCCGCCGATATGCAAAGAGCGCAAGCGGCGCCGGTCAAAGACCGCAAACAGCTTAAAAACCTGGCGGTTGAACAGATGGCAGTGCAAGCATTGTTCGAACGGTCATTGCGTCTGCGTGCGCCGTTCGCCTGGGGTGACATGTTTGCACCTGAGCTCGTGAGCACTGCACACAACCGGCTTTTTCGGGGAGCCAGTGACACGGAACGGACGCTGTCAGATGGCTCAATCATGCAGCCCGGCACCCTGCGATCCGGTACAGGCCAGAACGTCGTCGTGGGTAATCATGACGCACCGGACGCTTCAGCTGTAGACGGTATGCTTCAGCACCTTCAGGCAGGCTTCGGCCGGCAGACAGACCCGCGCCGCCAGCTCATTTCTGCGCTTGCCTACCATCATCGCCTCGCCTGGGTTCACCCCTTTGCCGACGGGAATGGTCGGGTTGCTCGGTTGGTCACTCACCTGCAATTAGTGAGTCTGGGGCTTAAGCCAACGCTCTGGTCACTGTCACGTGGCCTTGCAAGGCAGCATCAGAGTTACTACAGCGCTCTGACAATGGCGGACCGCCGAAGAGAGGGTGATCTGGATGGACGAGGCCAGCTGTCTCAGCGACGCTATTTCGAATTCATCGAGTTCATGCTGCAGGTTTGTCACGATCAGGTCGATTACATGACCGCAGCCGTGAACCCATCCCAGCTTCGAGAGCGCGTGATACGCGCGTTTCGCTACAACGAGAAACTTCAACAACAAGGCATTCGCCCGGAAAGTGCGCCAGCAATCGTTGCGCTAATCACCCAAGGAAGCCTGCCGCGCAACGAAATAAAGACCTTTACCGGCCTCTCCTCACGCTTGGCAATCGATGAGCTTTCGCGATTGGTCAAAGTCGGTTTGGTGGAAAGTCGAACGCCTAAATCCCGGATCGTCACACCCGGCCTGCCCGCCTGGTTTGCCCAAGATATTTTTCCGGATTTACATCGACGGTTTCAATAGTCCACACCAGTACACTCGCCCTCGAAGCCGGCCGCTGTGACCTTGGAGAGTAATGTGCGCCTGTTTCGATATTTGGATAAGCGTGAGCGATGCCTGCTTTCGAAACCGACTCACCAAGCGGCATTTTCTGCGGCACATCCCAACGTCCTGCCTACATTCCATATCGGTCCTACAACAACCTCGGAAATCGCTCATATCGCCCATGAAGCGATAACTCTTATAGTCCACACATCGCCCATCCGGCGATCAGGTTTGTAGACCTGCAGTCCCGATCAACCCCCATCATTTGATTCGGCGCTTCACCTATCGAACAACGGGGACGAACAACGGATTATTACTTTGAAACTGGCGGAGCGCTCTCAATTTCCAGCCGTCTCACCGAGCATCATCCGTATTTCAAAAGGTTGTTTATTACACCTGCTGCATCCGCCAGTCTGCCTCAGACTCAACTCGGAAGCCGTCGGTACCACAACAAAACCAAGGACTGCGCATGCCTCTGATATCGCAACGTGTAGCGCTAGCACGCAAAGGAGCTAACGATAAAGTAATTTGCCGAATGAAGTCGGGTTGGGCGGTCATGGGTGACGTGCAATTTCTGCCTGGTTACTGCCTATTATTGCCCGACCCTGTCGTCCCAAGCCTGAACGATCTGGATGCAGAGGCCAGAGCGACATACCTACTGGACATGGCCCGAATCGGCGACGCGGTATTACAAGCAACCGGGGCACTTCGTATGAACTACGAGATTTTAGGGAATTCAGAACCGGAGCTGCATTGCCACATTTTCCCTCGCTACTCTTCAGAGCCGGAAGAAAATCGCAAGATGCCCGTATGGTTCTATGACTGGAAGACAGCTACCCCCTACGCTGAGCAAGCACATGGCGATTTGCGTAACAGGATTGCTCAGTTATTGGCTGCATCGAGCTAAGACGACGATATAAGAGCAACTCGACATGACTTTCTCAATTTCAATCAGAAAAATTTCAATTCGTGCATTGGGCATTTTCGTTATCTTTCCCTGCACGGTTGCACACACCTTTTTCAGTCTGATAGCGCTTGTGAAGTTGCATTCGTTTATTTTCATAGAACATGACACGTCCACGTACAGCGTCATGATTCACTTGAGAATGGCTGTCTACTTGGCATTAGGATGGGTCGGGGTCATAACGGGATTGAAGCTGTACTATCACTTTCTGCTGTCAAACGCGTCTCCAGTCTGGTCAGGCTTTGCGTGGTCAGGGCTGCTCTGCGGGACTGTGGCCTGTGTAGGCTTGATATGTGCATCAGGGGGATCACTTACATCACGCATCTTTACCATGGGATGGCCGCTGGTGGGTGCTGCGGTGCTTGGTTGGCTTTTGCTCAATGCCGACAACGCAAACAAGGCAGACAGGCACTAGAGGATTCACGTAACTCGGTGAGAAGGGGCAGAGCACGATTATCGACTCGTCCTTTTGGTTTAGATGAGTTAATGATTAGCCAATACGAATCGTCCAGACTCTGCGCCTTGGCGGAACCGTCTACTTTGAGTCGATACCCGTCCAACGCGGAAGGCTGCAGCGCGTTATGCCGCCCTGACCATCGTCAAATGGGCAGCAATCTGAAGCCAAAGCGAAGCAAGATCAAAAGATCGCAGCCTCGCTTCGCTCGACAGCTCCTACAGGGGTACGCGTGCGCTGAATGATTGGCGGTTGCGGTACACGCACCGTCGAGAGACTCCGTTCCGGTTCTGCGCAGCGGGCCATAGCGACGGCACATGGCCGCCTTACATCCCCAAATACTTGAATAACCACAACCCCCCCATCCCAACCGCCAGCGTCAGCATCGTATTGCGAGTCTGCCAGGCAACCCACGCCGCAATAATGGCCGCCGGTATCTGCGGGTTACTCAACACGAACTCACCCTGCCCGTTGGGGTACACCACGGCGGGCAGCACCAGGGCCGCCAGCACACTGGCCGGTACGTACAGCAAGGCCCGTCTCAGCACCGACGGGATGCGCAACCGGCCATATAGTTCGACAAAGGACAGACGCATGGCGAAGGTTCCCAGGCCGACCGCCAGGAACAGTCCCCACAAGGCTAGTTCACTCATGGCGTCTCCCTCTCGACGTCAGGGGTCGACGCCCCGCTCAATGGGCGTTTGCGAACACTCTCGATCAGCAGACCCGCGATGACACCGCCGATGGAAGCGGTGACCAGGCCAAGGTTGTACGGCATATCGACCGCAATCGCGGCGAGCAGCCCGCCGACCGTGGCGGCGCCCAGGGTTGCCGCGCTACGCAGGCCGGGCACCAGAAGCGCGAGGAAGGAAAGCGGTATGGCAAAGCCCAATGACCAGGTCTCGGGGATGCTCGCGCCCAGATAAATGCCCGCCAATACCGATAATTGCCAGGACAGCCACATGGCAACGGCGGTGCCGGCATAGTAGTAGTGAGCAAATGGCCCCAGTTCGCCTGAGGCCAGCTTGAGACTGCACAGCGCGTAGGACTGGTCCGAAAGTACGTAGGACAACGGCCACGTCCAGCGTCGGGGCAAGTGGTGCAGAGAGGGGGCCAGTGACGCGCTGTACATGATGAAGCGCAAATTGATGACCAGCGCGGTGACCACAATCGCCAGCGGCATGATGCCCGTATGGAGCAGTTGCAGGGCGACCATCTGCGCGGATCCGGAGTAGAACAGCAGCGTCATGCCCATGGTCGTGCCCGGCGACAGGCCCATGTCGATCGCCATGACCCCTGTCAGCAAGCCGAAAGGCACGACGCCGGGACTCAATGGCATCAGCGCCCGGACACCTTGCATGAACGCTTCCCTTCCTGATCGGTACGGCATTTCGCCTCCTTGTATTTTTGTTCGAGCCGCCGATTCGGTTGACCGTACGCCGACCGCTCTGAAACTGGATACAGGATAAGCTGGAGTTATTGCAAGCCATCTACGCAGACCATTGCCTGGCCCAGGGTCCGCCGCCCATCGTGCGGTAGGGTGTGGGCCCGGAGCCGGATGGGTTCCTGACCACCAAAAAACCTGTGTAGGAGCTGGCTTGCCAGCGAAGGCGTCCTTTCAGCCAACAATTATGTCGGCTGGAAGGGCCTCTTCGCTGGCAAGCCAGCTCCTACAGGGGATCGGGTTGGCGATGCGTGTGTGGCCAACCCTTAAACCGCTTTCGGCGCCTGCTGTGCGCGACGTGCGTCCGCTCCCCCAGGGATGGGGTCGTTTGCCTGAACAAGGCAACCTTATTGTTATTGGGATACGCTGATGGGTAATAACTTAGTTCGTTCGCAACCACTCGAAAAACAGTGCAAACAACTCCGCCTGAGAATTAACTTTCAGCTTCAAATAAAGACCTTTGCGGTGCATGCGCACCGTTTCTGGCGAAATACCGAACTGGCTGGCGGTGGACTTCACGGAGTGCCCGCGGAGCACCATGTGCGCGACCTCGCGCTCGCGCTCGGTCAACAGCTCGCGACCAAAGTTCTCAAAGGCGCCCTGCAAACGTTGTTTGAAATCATCATGCACCGTCGCTTCGACATCGGCCTGTATTGCGCCACTCTTGTGCAGGCCACGCGGGCCAAACTCACTGAGGAATTCCCGCACCAGCGGTTCGACGGCCCGCAGTAAATTGAGTTGCTCCGCCTTGAGCGCCTCGCCACCGAAGCCTTGAAACAGGCTCACTGAAATCTGCGAGTCATTCACCGTATCGACAATATAAAAACTGTCTTCGGAGCTACCCGCTTTCAAGTAGTAAGTTTTGTAGTACTCACTCTCGAAGAAGTTGTCCGGGGCTATTTCCTCCAAGTGATAAAATCCTTCAGCCAATCCCTGCTCTACCGCCAGGCAAAACGGATCAAGCAAGTAGCCACCCGAAAAATAGCGGTCGATGATCGACTCACGATATTTTTCCGGAATGCCACGCTGATACAGCAACTGTGGTGCACGGTCCTTGTGTTCCAGGCTGATCAAAACCGATTCGATGGACACCAGATGCCCAAACGCCGACGCCAGATATTGCAGGGCATCGAGCGTGTCGATATGCGCGAATGCCTCGCGCATGTCGCGATGCCATTTATGTAATGCCCCGAAGGACAAAGCGATCAGTGCAGCGTCGTCTGGTTTGCTCATGCCGCGCAGTCTAGCGGGTGAACCGGCATTTGGTAACCGCAGCCTTGAAGCACTCATTGGCCGAAATACTGGCCGCTTTGCTCTAGCTCAGCCGCCACCTCAAGGATACAAGTGCGCAAAGTCTCGACGATTTCATCAACCTGGGCGCAGGACAGAATCAGCGGCGGCGACATTACGTTGAGGTGCATGATCGGCCGCACCAGCAGGCCTCGGGCCTGCGCTCGAGAGTGAATCATTTCGCCAATGTTGATCTCGTCGGCAAACAACGCCTTGGTGCGTTTGTCGGCCACGAACTCCACGCAAGCCATGAGTTTCTGACAACGCACGTCGCCCACCAATGGCAAGTCCCTGAGCGTCGACAGCCGCTCCTCAAGGTACGCGCCCACCACGTCGACATGTTCCAGCAGTTTTTCCCGCTCGATGATCTCGATATTTTTCAGCGCCGCGGTGCAGCACACCGGATGACCGCTGTAGGTGAAACCGTGGGTGAAGCAGCGGCCCTTGCCCGGCTCGGCAATGACTTTCCAGATGCGGTCGGAAAAAATGCAGGCGCCCAGCGGCAGATAAGCAGACGTCAGCCCCTTGGCCGTGGTGATGATGTCAGGCTGTACATCGAACACGTCATAGGAGGCGAAGAACTTGCCCAACCGACCGAACGACGTCACCACTTCATCGGCGACAAACAGAATGTCGTAGCGCTGGCAGACGTCCCACATGCGTTTCAGATAACCCTGGGGCGGAATGATCACGCCGCCGGAGCCCATGATCGGCTCGGCAAAGAAGCCTGCGACCTTGTCCGCGCCGATGCTCAGAATCTT
The DNA here is from genome assembly GCF_006094435.1 of Pseudomonas sp. MPC6. Classification (NCBI taxonomy): domain Bacteria; kingdom Pseudomonadati; phylum Pseudomonadota; class Gammaproteobacteria; order Pseudomonadales; family Pseudomonadaceae; genus Pseudomonas; species Pseudomonas sp. MPC6. Next base: position 4,299,012 of record NZ_CP034783.1, read on the forward strand.
GTCCTCGAACTCCTTGATCAGAAACTCGAGGAATTGCGCTTCATCCATGCCGTCCGGGGCGCGGTACGGATTGGGGTTGGAGACGTGATGAATGCAGTCGTTGGCGTAATCGAATTCCGGCACGCGGTCGGCGGCCTTGTTGCCGATCGACATCGTCAGCGTAGTCGAGCCGTGATAGGCGTTGAAGCGAGCGATGATGTGCTTCTTGTCCGTTTTGCCACGGCAGTTCTGATAGTACTGAATCAGCCGGTACGCGGTGTCCACGGCCGTGGAGCCGCCGGTGGTCAGGAACACATGATCGAGGTCGCCTGGGGCCAGGCTGGCGAGTTTTTCGCACAGTTCGATGGCGACGTTATTGGACATGTCGGAAAACGGATTCGAATAGGCCAGCTGGCGCACCTGGTCAGCAATCGCCAGCGCCATTTCCTCACGGCCCAGTCCGATGTTCGTGCACCACATGCCACCGACCGCATCCAGGAAGCGGTTGCCCTGAGTGTCGTAAATATAGGCGCCCTCACCCGCCACGATGTTCAGGGAACCTTGTTCGCTGTGCTCATCGAACACGTGATAGCCGTGCATGTAATGGGCTTTGTCGGCTTTGACCAGACGGGATTCATCGGCCGCGGACAATACGTTCTTAGCAGGAGTAGCCATACCAAAACCTCAAACCAAAGGGTTGAATGATCAGATGCCGCTTTTTACCGTGCTCCAGACGCGCGTCATGGCGCGCATGTCTTTCGCGTCCTGGGTTTTTTGCGGAAACAGGCGCTGACGGGTTTCGTCATCGGGATAAATCGCCGGGTTATTGCGCACGTCGGCACTGAGCAATGGCGTCGCCGCCGCGTTGCTGTTGGCGTAGTGGATGTAGTCCGTCACGTCCGCCATGACCTGGGGCTGCATCAAGTAATCGAGAAACTTGTGGGCATTGACGACGTGAGGCGCATCGGCCGGGATGTACATGTTGTCGAACCAGATCAACGAGCCTTCCGCAGGGATGAAATAGGCCAGTTTGATTTTCAGTTTGGCTTCTTCGGCACGGGCCATGGCGGTCGCGTAATCGCCAGACCAGGTCATTGCCATGCACACATCACCATTGGGCAGGCTGGTCAGGTAATTGACCGAGTCGAATTTGCGGATGTACGGCCGCACCGACAACAGCAACTCTTGCGCGGCTTTCAGGTCTTCTGGCGCGGCACTTCGCGGGTCGCGTCCCAGATACTTCAGGGCCAGTGGAATGACTTCGGTGGGCGCATCGACCAGGGTGACGCCGCAATCGGCGAAGCGCGAAACGATTTTCGGATCAAAGATCATCGCCAGCGAACCGATCGGCGCGTCCGGCATGCGTTCCTTTATCTTGTCGACGTTATAAGTGATGCCGTTACTGCCCCAGGTATAGGGTGCGGAGTACACGGTGCCGGCGTCAAATCCCTGCAAGTCCTGCAAGACTTTCGGGTCAAGGTTGGTCCAGCCTGGCAGTAACTTTTTATCCAGGGGCTGGAACACCTTGGCTTTGATCAGTGGCGGAACGAGGGAGGCGTTCAGTACCACCAGGTCGTAACCGGAGTGGCCGGTGAGCAACTTCGCCTGCACCGTTTCATAGGCATCAAACGTGTCGTAAATCACTTTGATGCCGGAAGCCTTCTCAAAATCGGCAATGGTTTTTTCGCCGATGTAATCGGCCCAGTTATAAAGCCGCAGCGTTTTGCTGCCGTCCACGTCGGCGGCGTGAGCGTTCAGTGTCAGCGGTGCAAGCAATAGACTGGTAATCACCATGAGGGCCTTGCGCATAGCAAATTCACCTTAGCAAGCGAAGCCGGTTCTGGATGACCGGTTGAACCTACTATTGAGCGATTGGCCGAACGGCGCCATACCCCGAATGGGTGTGTGCGCCGTTTTACCGTTTCGCCCCTTCCCGCACCCACCGCCGGACCTCGACCTGTACGGCATAGGCCGGGGCCTCCACCGCATTGAAATCCTGGGTATAGCGCTGGGCAAATCCTGCTACCCCCCATTCCTGATACTGCTGCACATGCTTGAGTTCGTGAGCCCAGAGCGCGAGGTCCTGTTCTGCGGCTTGAACGTCCCGGAACAGGATGATGTCGATCAGCGTCACGGCACCGACATCGGGGTTTTGCAGCATGGCCGTGGCGGTGCTGAATTGACCGTTGTCGCTGATTTTGTAGCGCGCGGTATCGAGGACGCCGGGGGCGTACCAGCGCAGCAGTTGCTCGCGGATGTGCGGTGGAACGGGTTGGGTGCCGGCGCTGGCGGCTTCGGCGCGGGCTTGGGTCAGCCACAGCGCCAGGGCCGGAGCCGCGACCTGGAAGATGCCATCAGGCAGGGGGTCGTGCAGCGGCCCCAGGTCTGGCAGGCAGATGCAGCTGTCCAGGCACACTGGTTTCTCGCCAGCCGGACAGACGTTGGGCTGGGCTGGCACTTCAAGGGTCAGGCAAAGAACCGACAGCGCCACCAGGCGCGTGGTGATGGGCGACATTGGGCGCTCCGGGTACAGCGCGATTAGACAGCTAGCTATCTGTTGACGAAAGCCTGAAGTATTCATTTGAGCTTACAGATTCTAGAACGGCAATATCCAACTGGACACCGCACCTGACACCATACGCTGCGATGCCGAAGGACAGCGAGTGCGGCGCTTCATGGGCATCAATACGCTTTCGCCAAACCTGTCTGCCACCGCGGACCCTGCGTAGGCGGGGCGCGTAGCGACGAGGAACGTCGCACCGGGTTCCGCTCACGGCAGTAGACGCTCAGGCCAACCCTGGCAGCTTGATCTGCAGGCGCCGTGCCAGCAAGCCGGCAAAGGCCAACACCGGCAGGATCGCCGTGGCAAAGGCCAGCCATAACAATGGCGAGAACCCGTCGCCGACGAGGGAGCCGGCCAGTGCCGGGCCGGTCATGGAACTCAGGGCGAATGCGGCGGGAATCAGCATGATCGAGCGTCCGCTGGGGTCCAGGCGGGCAATCGCCGCAGTTTGAAAAATGCAGCCCCAGGTGAAACCGACTTCCCAGATCCAGGCACCCAGCGCGTACATCAAAAATCCCTTGGCGCAGCCCAGCAGGATCAGCCCGAGACTGATCACCGCCAACACCAGCAGATGCGGCAGGCGCGCGCCCAGGCGATCACCCATGGCCGCCAGGGTCAGCGCGGCGGCCCCCCCCAGCAGTTTCAACACGGCGAAGACGATGCCCAGCTCGGTGGGTTGCAGCGCCAGGCCATGGCCCAAACGCTCCAGGAACGCCCACAGACCGATCTGTCCGGCGCCGAACAGGAAGAAAGCCGCGAGCGCGAAATACGCCGGCAACGGAAAACTGAAGCGGGCGCAAAGGGAGCGCTCGCCAACGACGTCGACCGCCTTGGCGAAATCGCTGCGCCGCGGTAGTGCCAGGGCGCTCAGGCTCAACAACAGAATGATCGCCGCCAGCACGAGTGCCGCGCCGGCATAGTGAAACCGTGCCACGACCAACGAAGGCAAGGCGAACAGCAAGGCGGCAACCAGGCCCAGTTCAATGCCCTGACGCACCCCCAATGCGCGTTCCTTGTCCGCCATTTCGCTCATGATGCGCAGCCCGAGGCAGGTCATCAGCGAGGCAAAGAAACCAATCAGCGCCCACAGCGGCGCTTGCGCCTGCGCCGGCAAGCGAGCGGACGCCAGCAACGCCAGCGCGGCGCCCACCGCGCAGCCAACGGTCAGATAACGCCAGTTCATCCGGTCGATGAACGCCACCGCCACCAGCGTCCCGACCAGGTAACCGGCAAAACAGATGGAGCCCAGTTGGCCGATTTGTGCGGCATCGAAGCTGAAACTGTCGGCGAGCGCGCCCAGCAGGATGGGTAATGTGTTGAAAGGCAGGCCGCCAATGGTCGAAGCCAGACTGGCGGCCAGCATGAAGGTCAACGTGGTGCGGCGACTGATGCTCATTACCCTCTCCTGTCCCTGGTGCTGTCAGCGCTGGTCGACCGTGATGATCTGACTAGACGCAGGCAGCGGCTTATCGCCAGTCCGCCACAATCCCATGCTCCAGCGCGAAAGGCTGGCAGGCGATGGTGCGACGTTGATGGTCGACGGCCTGTTCAGCGGTGGCCAGCCAGAGCATGACAGCGGCGGGCACCTCGGGGGGCGCCGAGCCGGCACGCAGCGCGATCACACCGCGATCGCCGATGGTGGCCTTGAGCGCATCGGTGGTGACCACCCCCGGATTGACCGTAAAGCCACGAATGCCCGACTCGCCCAGTTCGACCGCGAGAATGCCCGACAGGCGCGACACCGCCGCTTTGCCAGCCCCGTAGGCGTAGCCCCAGCCGCCCTTGCCTGCGGCGACCGGAGGGTCGGTTTCACCCGCGCCGGAGGTCACATTGATGATCACCCCGCCACCCTGTTCGACCATCCCGGCCACCACCGCACGGGTCAGCAGAAAGGGTGACATGACATACCCCTGAAATACCCGCTCCAGGGTGTCGGGCTGCAGTTGCATGAACGGCAGGTTGAGGTCGCTGCCCTGGTAGATGGCGTTGTTGACCAATACATCGACACGACCGAACTCGCTGAACACCGCTGCACTGGCGTCCAGTACCGAAGCGCTGTCGAGCAAGTCCATGCGCACCACCAGGGCCTTGCGGCCCATGGCCCGGATTTGCGCAGCGGTCGCATTGAGGCTGCCGGACAATAGCGAGCCATCGGCATAACGCAAGGCATGGTCGTGGCTTTCGCCCTCGTCCAGGGTGCGCGCACTGATCGCCACATCGAACCCGGCACGGGCGAATGCCAGCGCCGTTTCGCGGCCGATACCGCGACTGGCGCCGGTGACGAATGCCACTTTGTTCGTGGTCGCCAAAGTGGAACCGCTGACGGCTGTAACTGGCATGGGGTTTCTCCTTGAGGATTCAGGCTCAGTATCGACAGGCGGCAGTGTCAACGACTACGTCCGCTTGGACTACTAGCGAATCACGCCACGCAGCGGCCACCGCGTACGGCCACACGGGCGAGGTGCTCTGAGGAGCACCTTGCCCGCACAAAAATCGGTCACGCGGGTACAAAACCGGGCACAAAAGTAACAATTAACACTTCCCAACGCACCGCCTGCGCATCGCAGGTCTGCGTACACCCCTTATAAACCGCAGCTCTCAACCAATTCCAAGAAATGGCATGAATGCCGAACCCCGCCCCCGCGCAGAGGTCAAAGCCAGTGATGACCTCGCCAATGATCATGGGCCGCTTCTGAGCGGCTTCAATCAAGGGCGAAGCCAGGAGCTCACACACTTTAGGGTGCGCCGGATAATTTCAGTAGGCTCGGACTCTGCCGAGGGCAGGCGCTGACTGCTGCTCACATCCAATGCTCCCGTATCGGAGTACGAAAATGACTCAGTCAATGCGCTTCTTCCTATCGATCGTCCTCGCGACAGCCTCACTGGCCTCGGCGAGTTTGCTGAACACTGCAGGTGCGGCAACCGCCGAGGATCTGAATGCCGACTCCCGGCAAGCGTTGCAAACGCTTTACAAGGCCACGCCCTTTGCCGAAACCATTTCGCACAACGCCAAGGCGATACTGGTCTTTCCGAAAATCATCAAGGCCGGCCTGGTGTTTGGCGGCAGCTATGGTGAGGGCACATTGATGAAGGGCAAGCAAGTAGAGGCCTATTACAACTCCGTCACCGGATCATGGGGGCTGCAGGCAGGCGCCCAGTCCTATGGCTATGCGGTGTTCCTGATGACCGATAAAGCCGTGAAGTATGTCCGCGAAACCAAGGGCTGGGAAATCGGCGTAGGGCCGACTGTGGTCGTGGTCGATGAAGGGGTGGCGAAGAATCTGTCCAGCTCCACCTTGAAGGACGACGCCTATGCGTTCATTTTCGACCAGCAGGGGTTAATGGCCGGGGTGAGCATCGAAGGCACCAAGATTTCCCTGATCAAGCGCTAACGCCGGCTGTCTGGCGCAGGGATGCGCCAGATGAAAAAAAGTGCCCGGGCAGTGCGGCCTGAAAGCCGTGTTGATCTCAATAGCGTCCGCCTGAAATCATTTCCCCGCCGCCGTCTTGAACTTGGTCCAGGTTCGCATGCGCGCCCGCATGTCGGACTGGGGGATGTCCTTGCCGGGAATCAGCCGGGCATATGTGGCTTCATCGATGTAAATGTCCGGGTTGTCGCGCATGGTCGAATCGACACTTGGGCGAGCCTTGGCGTTGGAGGTCGGGTAGCCGGTGAAGTTGCTGATGGCGGCCATGTTCTCCGCACGCATGACGAAATTGATGAACGCGTAGGCGTATTCCGGATGCCGGGCGTCGACCGGAATCGCCATGGTGTCCATCCACACCGTGGTGCCTTCACGGGGAATGCGGTACTGGAACGCGGTGTTCTTGCCGGCGGAGTCCGCCGCCCGTTGTGCCTGGGTCATGTCGCCGCTGTAGCCGAGCGACAGGCACAGGTTGCCGTTCACCAGGTCGGTCACCGGCTGCGACTGGAACTTGCGGATGTAAGGTCTCAGCTTCAGCAACAGTTCACTCGCCGCCGCCAGGTCTTGCGGCTTTGCGCTACGAGGTTCGCGACCCAGGTAGTTGAGCACCACCGCCAGCACTTCGTCGGGCGAGTCGATCATGGAGATGCCGCAATCGGCAAATTTTGCGGCCAGTTCCGGTTTGAACAGCATGTCCAGGCTGTTGACCGGGGCATCCGCCAAACGCTGTTTGATTTGCCCGGCATTGTAGGTGAGGCCGATGGTCCCCCAGGTGTAGGGGACGGTGGCCTGGCTCGAATGTTCATACTGCGAACGCAGCTTCTGCAGGCCGGGCTCGATGTCACCCAGGGCGGTGAGTCGCGAGCGGTCCAGCGGTTGCAGGCTGCCGGCGCGCATCAAGCGTTCGGCGACGGTGTCGCCCGGGAAGATCAGGTCATACCCGCTGCCACCGGCGAGCATTTTGGCTTCCAGCGTCTCACTGCCATCCATGACGTCGTAGATTACCTTGATCCCGGTTTCGGCAGTGAACCGGCTGAGGGTGTCCTCGGCGAAATAGTCGGCCCAGTTGTACAGCCTGAGGGTCTTCTCATCCGCGTGCAGCACCGGCAGGGTACAGCCGAGCGCCAGGCCCAGGGCGCCGCTCAACAGCGTGTTGATCCTGTGCATATCAAACCCCTTGAGTAGTCCAACGTGGATTGAGTTGACGACCGTCCTGAGTCAATAACGCGCCGTACATCTCCGGGCGACGGTCGCGGTAGATTCCCCAGCTGCGGCGTTCTTCGCCCATGGCCGCCAGGTCCAGGCTGTGCACCAGCACGCCAGTACTGTCGCGGTCGGTCTCGGCGAGCAACTGGCCCTTGTGATTGCAGATGAAGGACGAGCCATAGAAGCTCATGTGCAGGGCAGGATCAGTGGTGGCCACCTCGCGGCCGACGCGGTTGGCTGCCACTACCGGCAGTAGATTGGCGGCAGCGTGACCGCGCATGGTTATCTGCCAGTGGTCACGGGAATCCAGCGTTGCGCAGCCGGGCTCAGAGCCGATGGCGGTGGGAAACAGCAAGACTTCAGCGCCCATCAACGCCAGGCAGCGAGCGGTCTCGGGGAACCACTGGTCCCAGCAGATCCCCACGCCGAGGCGCCCGAACGCCGTGTCCCAGACACGAAAACCGCTATCGCCAGGGCTGAAGTATTCCTTCTCCTGGTAGCCTATGGCGTTAGGAATGTGGGTCTTGCGATACACACCCAGCAGGCGCCCGTCGGCATCAGCCACGCTCAATGAATTGAAACAGGCATTGCCGGCCTTTTCGAACCAGCTCAGCGGCAGCACCACCCCCAACTCCCTGGCCAGTGCGGCAAAGCGTTTGAGCACCGGGCTGTGCCGATACTCCTCGGCCAAGGCCAGGTGTTTATGGTTTTGCTCAATGCAGAAGTACGGTGTGGCAAACAGTTCCTGCAACAAAATGACCTGGGCGCCCTTCCCGGCCGCCTCTCGCACCAGTTGCTCGGCCTGATCGAGATTGTGTTGCAAGTCCCAGGTGCAGGGCATCTGCGTCGTGGCAATCGTCAGCAAGTTCATGGCTTCAAACCCCCACTGACCAGGCGGGCTGTTGCTGGGTGATGCAATGCACACCGCCACCGCCATGGGCCAGGTGATTGATCCGCACCGGCACCACTTCGCGCCCAGGGAACGCCTGGCTCAATACGCCGGCTGCCACGTTGTCGGCATCAATACCGTAGGCCGGCATGATGATGGCGTCGTTGGCGATGTAGAAATTGGTGTAGGAGGCGCAGAACACTTCAGCCTCGGTGTCCACGGCATCGCTGGCTTCATACAATTCGATCAGTTCGAACGGTCGGCCTCGGGCATCGGTGGCCAGCTCCAGCGCGCGACGATTTTCGCGGGCCACTTCGGCATACACCGACTGCCGGTCATGGGTGGCGTCCACCAGCAAAACCCCTGGACGGGCGAAAGAGCACACGCCATCGACGTGGCCGTCGGTCATGTCGCCAGTCACATAGTCCGGATCCCCGGGCAGCCAGATCGTTTTCTTCACCCCCAGCAGACGCGAGAAGATTTCCTCTATCTGCGCCTTGCTCACGCCCGGATTGCGATTGGGGTTGAGCAATACCGATTCGGTGGTGATCAGCGTGCCTTCGCCGTCGACATGGATGGCCCCGCCTTCATTGCTCAGCGCCGTACCAAAGCACTCCATGCCCAAGTGATTGAGAGCGCGGCGAGCCAGGCTTTCATCCAGATCGTGAGCTGACTTGCCACCCCAGGCGTTGAAGCGCCAGCTCACCCCGGCCACGCCCTGTTGCGGGTGACAGATGAAACTCGGGCCGGAGTCCCGGCACCAGCTGTCGTTCACCGCCAGCTCGATCAATTCGATGTTCGGCCCACACAGCGTTTTGGCGCTGGCGACAGCAGAAGGATCGATCACCAATTTCACCGGTTCGAAACGGGCGATGGCATTGGCCACTCGAGCGAAGTCCTGTTGCACCTGCGTCAATGTCACACCCCAACCGGACTCCCAGAGCGCCGTGTTGTGTGGCCAGACCATCCAGGTGGCAGCGTGCCTGACCCACTCGGCCGGCATCATCCAACCACTGTTTCGAACTTTATCCTGCTGCATGACAAGTACCTTTAAGTTAAGTCATTGTGTTCAATGAAAACTGCTTGGGTGGTCCTGGCATGCATGCTACGGCCGTAAAAACAGGCAAACAAACGATGGATTTTGCCGACAACTGATTAGAGGAACTTATCTATATGCTCAAACACTGGCCGCCTCTGAGCACCCTTCGCGGCTTTGAAGCTGCCGCCCGGCTCGGCAGCTTCCACAAGGCGGCTGACGAGCTGCACCTGACCCAATCGGCGATCAGCCAGCAGATTCGCAGCCTCGAGGCATACCTTGAACAACCCTTGTTCCATCGAAGCGGACGCAGCGTCAGCCTGACCGATGCCGGGCACGATCTGCTCAGCACCACCCAGGCGTTGCTGCAACAACTGGCCGTCGGCATTCGCCGGCTGGGGCAGTACCAGAAACCCAACCAGTTGGTCCTCAACACCACCCCGGCGTTCGCCCGTCATTGGCTGTTGCCGCGCCTGGGGGACTTTCGCCGTGAACATCCGGAAGTAGACCTGTGGATTTTCAGTACCGATGAAGTCCCGGACCTGACCCGCCAGACCATCGACCTCGCGGTGCGCGACGACATCAGTTCCCAGGCCGAGTGCAGCTTCAAGGTGCTGCACGCCGACCGGCTCTACCCGGCTTGTCACCCGGACCTTTTGACGCTGGCGCGGGAACAGCGCACGACCCTTCACGGCGAGCGGGAAATGGACTGGAGTCACTGGGCGGTGGAGGCAGGCATCGATGTCGGCCAGAAAGATCAGGGGCTGAACTTCTCCGATCCCGGCCTGCTGCAGGACGCCGCGTGTGCGGGGCTCGGTATCGCCTTGGTCAGCCGATTGCTGAGCCAGCAGGCGCTCGCCAATGGCCTGTTGCAACCTTTGGTGGAGCAATCCATCCGCGGTCCGAACTGGGCGCTGCTGACCCACCGTGACAGTGAGAACAATGCACTGGCGCGAAGCTTCAGCGAATGGCTGCAGAGTCACCTGGAGGATCGCCCGACGGGTTGAGCCACTGATGTCAGGCAGCCTCGACCCTGACATCGCCCTCCTCGTTCAAGACCGGCGGTAGGTCAAGACGATCTGCACGGCCCGAAAATGCACGGCATAGGCCGCGCGAGACATGTTCGATTCGCTCGCCAGCCCCGCCACCGACCAGGCACGCTGGGGTGCGTTGTGTATTTGCACCAGGGAGCGCGCCAGCCGCACATCCGCCAGTCCAGCCATCATGCCGGTACGCAATTGCCGATGGTCGAGCAGATGCCTGAACAACAAGATGATCAGTAGTTCGAACAAGCGATCCAGCGCTGCCTCCCGGCCACAATGCCCGCCTGCCGCCTCATCCAACATCATTTAAGTGTATCGGCCAGCAGCGGCAGCTCATCCAGGGACAACACCCGGATGTCGGGTAACGACGCCGACAACGGGTTATCGACGCCGCCCGAGGGGGCTCAACTCCTGTGTGCAGCCATGCAGTTCGAGCATATCACTGGCAGCTTTCGATCCCGTTTTGGTGGCAGGCGCTGGATTCCGTTCGTCCACTGGTCGAGATGCCTTGCTCTATAGATTCAATATAACTATATTTGAATCTATAGATTCAACGTGAGGTATTAAACATGGCCGTCGCCTTCCAGGAACAGACATTCACCAAGCACCAGTGCGTAACAGGTCTGCGTGCGGCGGTTGGCATTCTCGAAAAATGGGCCGCGTCCAGCGATCAGGCCTGCCGCATCCTGCGCATTTCCCGCAGCACCTACACCCGCGCCAGGCAGCGCGATCCCGACTGGGCCGTGACGCTGGACTCGGACCAGATGCAGCGCATCAGTTTTGTGCTCAACATCCACGCCGCGCTGCGCCTGGTCTTCGACAACCCGGAAAATGTCTACGGGTTTCCATCGATGGCCAACGATAACGAGTTTTTCAATGGGCGCAGCCCGCTCGAGATCATGTCCCAGGGCGATATGATTTCCCTGTATGAAACCTTTCGGCGCATTGACGTGCTGCGGGGCGCGCAATGGTGAGGCTCGGCGAACTGGCCACGCTTGCCGGCGAGCAGTTACAGGCCTACCGACTGGTCAATTCGAAGTTTCCGCCGATCGCATTGTTTGATGATGTCGCCGATGCGGACGAGTTTGAGGTGCTGTATCAGATCCAGGCGTTGACCAATCCCAGGCTGAAAAACGAAATGGGTCACCTCGAGTTGATTCCACGAGCGCAGATCCCGTTCGGCATTCCTGGCTGTTCTTACGCCACCGCCCCTTTTACCCACGTCAACCCGGCGGGTTCGCGGTTCAGCGATGGCAGTTTTGGCGTGCTGTATCTGGCGGACTCCATGGAAACGGCGCTGGCCGAAGTCCGGCATCATCAGACGCTGTATTGGTCGAATGTGCCAAGCCTCAACTACGAGCGGTTTGTTTTCCGCGGACTGTCCTGTTCCTTTGTCGACGAAGCGATGAAGGATGCCGCGGCTATCCCGATGACCGACCCTGTCTATGCTCCTGACGATTACACCGATTCCCGTCGTCTGGGGCGGTCCGTCAAGGAAGCCGGATGTCCCGGCATTCGCTACAACTCGGTGCGCATGCAGGGCAGTCATTGCTGGGCGCTGATGACGCCACGACCGGTGTTATCAGTGATTCAAACGGCGCATTACGAGATGGTCTGGAATGGACAGGTCACCAGTGTCAGCAAGATCGTAGGAGCTGTCGAGTGAAGCGAGGCTGCGATCTTTTGATCTTGCCGTTGCCTTTGCCTTTGCCTTTGCCTTTGCCTTTGCCTTTGCCTTTGCCTTTGCCGAAGGTCTCAGGGGGCGACGCGTTTATTCAGAAATAAACGCGTTATCGTTGACGTCCATCGCGAGCAAGCTTGCTCCTACAGCGAAGGCGTCCTCATGGGCGATGCAAGTCTTGAGGCAGCCTTCGCCGGCAAGCCGGGCTCCCACAGGATTTGTGTAGGCCTGTCGGTTCCGGGCATCAGTTGCAACAACGCTCCCCCACCCGACAGAAACACGATGCCGTGATCTGCACATCAGCCCGGGCCATCGCCAGGTCGAGTCGCGTCTGTGCAGCGGCCGCTTCCGCATCCCGGCCCAGCCGTTTCAGGCATTCCACATAACCGTGCAGGCTCCACACATTGTCCAGATGCCAGGCCGCGCGGCTGAGGGTGTTGTCCAGCCCCAGATCGGCGCGGTAGGCCTGCAAGGCGTCTTCCACCCTGCCCTGCTCCAGCAACAGTGCGCCCAGCGCATGCCGCACCGGTTGCATCCAGCCCCATGGCTCGTCGTAGGGCAGGTTGTCGTCCAGCGCCAGCGCCTGGCGCAAGTGGGCAAAGGCGCTGTCGTAGTTGCCTTTGCGGTACTCGATTTCCCCGCTGAGCATCGCGCCGGCCACCGCCAGGATGTCGATGCAGGTGTTGTTGAAGACGTAGCGGGTTGCCGGCACCCGGGTCAGGGCATTGCGGAAAAATTGCTGTTCGGTTTCTGCCGCGGCGACATGCCCGCAGGCGGCGTGCGCCACGCCCCTGGCGTAATGCAGCATGGCCGTGGTCACGCAGTACAGCGCCTGGTCGTTCGGCAACGGGATGGCGAGGATGTCCTGCCATTTGCCGAAGCGTATCTGCACATGGACCTTCATCGAAACGAAGCCTTCCAGCCAGTCGGCCATGGGCGGCTGTTCCACGCGCAGCAGTTCTTCGCGGATCGTCGCCTGCAGTTGCTCGGCGGCTTCCAGGGCCGGTCGGTACTGGCCGAGGAACATCGCCGAATAGAGTTTGAAGTGGTAATTGTGGCAACGGTACAGGGTGTAGAAGTTGAGCGGGCCTTCCTGTTCCAGGTATCGGCTGTCGGCCTGGATCGCCCGGCTGTTGGTGATCATCGCGCCACGGTAATCACCGCAGAGCACGTCGATGTGCGACGGCATATGGCGCAGATGCCCGGCGGTGCTGGCTGAGCGGTGGAGCCGACGACAGGCCAGGTACGGTCGAGGACGATGAAACCTGCTCATATCACAGGGGCAACGGACGGTCTTGGATGACGCGTTTCATCACCAGGGTGAAGGTCAGTCGCTGGACGTCGGGTTAGCTGGAACGCACCTTTGCGAGTACAGGGAGTCATAGAAAACATGCCTCGTTCGTAACGACTTCACCACGCTGGCATTGCCAGGTTCTGGAGGTTTCCCAATGGCCAATTCGCAAGCTGTAGCGACTCCCGCACAACCGCTGTTGCTCGAGCGCAACGGCTGGGTCCCCAACAACCCGCGCCTGCCGGTGCTCATTTACCCCAAGGCCATTGCCGTCCAGGGCAGCGACCCGGCCGCACTGTTCGAGAAGATTTTCAACGCCAATGGCTGGCCACCGCAATGGCGCTACGGCGTGTACAACTACCACCACTACCATACCGAAGGCCATGAAGTGCTTGGCATCGGCAGCGGCCACGCCCGCCTGATGTTGGGCGGGCCGCTGGGTCATGTGTTGGAGGTCGGCCCGGGCGATGTGTTGTTGCTGCCAGCGGGCACCGGCCATTGCAACCTGGAATCCAGCGACGACTTTCTGGTGGTCGGCGCGTACCCGCCGGGGCAGCACGCCGATATCTGTCGCGAGGCGCCGACCGCCGCGCAACTGGCGAGCATCGACGCGCTGCCAATTCCCCACCGGGACCCGGTGCAAGGTGTGGACGGTGCGGTAGGCCAGTATTGGGTCAGTCAGCGTCAGCAATGAAAATCCCGGGGGCCGAACGCTCATTGACCGCGCTACTGGCGTCCAGCCTCAATCGGGCCCAAGGCAGTCAATCCGGTTTGACCTAGCCCAGCGAGGCAGCCTTTTCGGGCTGCGGCTGTTCCCGCGAAGTCACCAGCCCGATAAAGGAAATCGCCAACGCCAGGCCGATGGTCGTGCTCACCTCGGTACGGTGCTCCGGGGCGATCATCATGACCGCCAACGCTGCGCAAATGAACACGATCACCAGCCAGGTGAGCCACGGGAATAGCCACATGCGAAAGGTCAGTTCGACATTCTGCCGATGTAGCATCCGGCGCATACGCAGCTGCGACACCGCAATGGCCAGGTACACCAGCAAGGCAATCGCGCCGGAGCTGGCCAGCAGGAACTCAAACAGCCCGGCGGGCATGAAGTAGCTCCATACGGTGATCGCCCCGCCCAGCACGGTGCTGGCGATGACTGCTGCCCGGGGCACGCCTTCGGAGGAGGTCGCCTTCATCGCCTTCGGCGCATCGCCACGACGGCCAAGCGAGTACAGCATGCGCGAGGCAATGTAGATCGAGGAGTTCATGCAGCTGGCCACGGCGATCAACACCACCACGTCCACCATGAACTTGGCGTGGGGAATGTTCATGATTTCCAGTGCCCGCTGGTAGGAACCCACCGACGCCAGCAGCGGATCGTTCCAGGGCACCACGGAGATGACCACGAAAATCGACAACAGGTAGAACACGCCGATGCGCCAAATCACCGAACGCGTGGCTTTGGCAATGTTCTGCGACGGGTTGTCGGATTCGGCGGCGGCGATCGTGACCGCTTCCGTGCCGATGAAGCTGAACATGATGGTGATGAAAGCGCCGACGACCGCCGACAGGCCGTTGGGGGCAAAGCCGCCATGGTCGGCCATCAGTCCGCTCAAGCCGCTGACTTCCCGATCGGGAATCCAGCCCATCAGCACGGCAAAACCCACGCCGATGAAACCGATGATCGCTACCACTTTGGCCATGGCGAACCAGAATTCGAATTCGCCGTACTTGGAGACACTGAACAGATTGGTGATCACCAACGCAATGATCGACACCAGGGCGAACAGCCAGGCATCGATCTGGGGAAACCATTGGTTCAACACATGGCCGGCCGCCAGTGCTTCGATCGGTATGACCAGCACCCAGAACCACCAGTAGAGCCAGCCAATGGTGAAGCCGGCCCAGCGTCCGATGGCCTGGTCGGCATAGGTGGAAAAAGACCCGGTGTCCGGGTTGGCAACCGCCATTTCACCCAGCATGCGCATGACCAGCACGACCAGCAGGCCGGAGAACAGGTACGCCAGCATGACGGCCGGGCCGGCCGCGGCGATGGCATGCCCGGAACCGACGAACAATCCTGCGCCGATGATTCCCGCGATAGACAGCATTGTGACGTGGCGTGGCTTGAAGCCCTGCGCCAATTGGCCATTCGAATCCTTGGAAGTCGGGCTGATCATTGGTTTTGTATTCTCTGGTGATCGACATTTAAGCGTACTGACTGAGGGTCAGGCGATCATCATTCCTTCCTGTAGCCCCTCCTGGAAGCGGCACTCCTCAAACGCTACTGCTCTTTTCAGTCGGTCATCGCGATGTGCCCACCGCGCCTGAAAAGATGCGCCACCTTACCCGCCTTGTCCGCCAAATCGGTTACCTGATCGCGCCACCGCCGTATCTGATCTCGCCACGCGCCCCCCCCTGTAGGAGCTGGCTTGCCAGCGAAAGGGCCGTCACATTCAACATCATTGTTGCCTGACAGTCCGCCTTCGCTGGCAAGCCAGCTCCTACAGGGCAGGGCCGTTTGAATAGAGGGAGACACCGAGCCAGACGGCTCAGCCGTGCAACGCCATCAGCCCGACCGCTCCTGACGCTGATACTGCCGCGGGCACACGCCAAACCGGGCGCGAAATTCGCGGGAGAAATGCGCGCCGTCGGAGAAGCCACAGTCCATGGCAATCTGGGTGATGCTGCTGTGGCTGTTCACCAGCAGCCAGCCGCCGTACTCGACCCGCAGCGAGCGTTGGAACTCCATGGGTGACAGCCCCAGCGACTGCTGGAATGCCCGTGTCAGCTGGCGCCGGCCGAGCCCTACGTAGCGTGCGATGGCATCCAGGGTCGGCAGGCTGTCCATGCGCTGCTCGATATAGTGCGCGGCCTGGCGCACGCGCTCATCCTTGATGTCCGCCAGGTTGGCATAGAAGTGTGCCTGGGGTTGCCGCCCCGGGCGCATGCCCTGCAGCATCATGTGCCGCACCGCCTGCTGGGCTTTTTCCCGGCCGCAATGCCGGGCCACCAGGTACAACCCGAGGTCGATGGCCGCGGTCGAGCCGGCACAAGTGATCAGGTCGCCCTCGTCGATGAACAGGTGATCCACCGCCGCCGGGGTCTTGGGGAAACGTGCGCGGAACGCGTCCAGCACGTTCCAGTGCACACACACCGACCGGCTGCCGACCACCCCCGCCTGTGCCAGGGCAAAGGTGCCGGTGCAGATGCCCAGCAACCGCGTACGACTCTTCGCCGCGCGCTGCAGCCAGTCACGCAAGGGGGTGGGCAGATGGGTATTGAGGTAATCGTTGCCGCCGCAGATGGCCACGTAATCGAAGGCATCAAGATCCTGCGCCAGGCCCCCGGACACCTCCAGCGTGATCCCGGCGCTGGAAGTTCGCGGCAAGCCGTCCACACTCATCACCCGCCAGGCCGTATGGATCTGCCGGCTACCGCCGCCGAGGTCGGCGGACAAGCGCAGCACATCGACAAAGCCGGAAAATGCCGCCAGGGTGAATTGATCCAGCAGGACCAGGCCCACCGACAGCTGCGGACGACTGCCTGCCCCGGGAACGGGGGAGTCAGGTTGCAGGCTTTCTCGATTGAGCTGAGTCATTTTTGTCATGACCTAACTATTCAACTTTAAGACCCCGAAGTGCAAGCGCTCGCAGCACGGATACGAGCAAGATTCAGCCAAGGGGAACAGTCCAACAACGCCCCAAGAGGCCTCACGATGAAACTGAAGACAGGTAAGCAAATCACCGCTGCTCTTTTAGTTACCGGCTGCATCTCCTCATCGGCCGTCATGGCCGAACAGCAAAAGCTGACCGTTGCGTTGTATGGCGGCAACTGGGGCGAGGCGTTCCTCAAATGTGTTGCAGAACCTTTCACGCAAGCGACCGGGATTGCCGTCGCCCAGGAGGTCGGCACCTCGACCACCACCCTGGCCAAACTCCAGCAACAGAAATCCAGCCCAATGATCGATGTGGCCTGGATGGACGGTGGCATCAGTGAATTGGCGTATGCCGCCGGGGTCGTCGCCGATCTCGATCCGGCGGCCATTCCCAACCTGAAGAACGTGCAGGAAAAAGCGGTCTACACCGATGCCGGCCATACCTTCGCCGTCAGCAGCGGTTTCTATTCCCTGGGCCTGACCTACAACACCAAGGAAATCAAGGAAGCGCCCACCAGCTGGAAAGACCTGTGGAAACCCGAGTATGCCGGTGCCATTGCCCTGCCCTCGCCCGCCAACTCTTCCGGGGTGCCCTTCGTGTTTTTCATGGCCGATGTCTGGGGCATCGACCGGGCCGACCTGGCGCCGGTCTACACCAAGCTGGGCGCGCTGGACACCGCACTGTTCTTCGACAGCTCGGGTGCCGCCACCAATGCCTTCCAGAGTGGCGAAGCGATCATCGGCGCGCATTTCAACGTCGGTGCCTGGGACTTGATCGACAAGGGCGCGCCCATCGGTTTCACCATTCCCAAGGAAGGCGCCTGGGCCACCGACGCCCGCCTGCACCTGATCAAGGGGGCGAAGAACAGCAAGGCCGGCGAGCAGTTCATCAATACCGCGCTGACCAAGGAAGCGGCGGCCTGTCTGGCCGGCAAGCTGTACCTGGGGCCGGCGGTGAAAGATGTCGTGGTCACCGATGACGTGGCCCGCAAGCTGCCCTGGGGCGTGGGCGGTTCGATCGACAACCTGCGTTTGTTCGACTGGAGCCAGATCAACGCGCAGCGCGCCGCTGTCACCAACGACTGGAACCGCAAGGTCACCGCCAAAAACTAGCTCAAGAGGTCTGCAATGTCAGTTTTGTTGAGCATCGACAGTGTCTGTAAAAGCTTCGGGCCGTTCCAGGCGCTGGACAACATCCACCTGGACATCGAGCAGGGCGAATTCATCGTGCTGCTCGGCCCCAGCGGTTGTGGCAAGACCACCCTGCTGCGCTCGATCGCCGGCTTCATGCAGCCCGATTCCGGCCGCATCGCCATCGATGGCCAGGATGTGAGTCGCTTGCCGCCCTACCGTCGGCCTCTGAATACCGTGTTCCAGAACTACGCGCTGTTCCCGCACATGACCGTCCTGGAAAACGTCGCCTACGGACCGCGGCGCCAGGGGGTCAATCGCGCCGAGGCCCGGCTCAAGGCGCGAGAAGCCCTGGCGATGGTCGGCCTGGAAGCCCTGGAGGAGCGTTTTCCCCGCGGCTTGTCCGGTGGGCAGCAGCAGCGCGTGGCCCTGGCTCGCGCCATCGTCAATCAACCGAAACTGCTGCTGCTCGACGAGCCGCTCTCGGCCCTGGACATGAAACTGCGCAAGCGCATGCAGCTGGAGCTCAAGCACCTGCAGGCCAAGCTCGGCATCGCCTTCATTTTCGTCACCCACGACCAGGAAGAAGCGATGACCATCGCCGACCGTATCGTGGTGATGAATGCCGGACGCATCGAACAGGTCGGCGCCAGCAGCGAGATTTACAGCGCCCCGGCTTCGCGTTTCGTCGCCGACTTCATCGGCGAGGCCAACCTGATCGGCTATCAGGCCAGCGATAGCGGCGAGATTCGCCTGGGCATCGCGCATACCCCGATTTCGAGCGGCGCCAAGGATCTCCTGCCCCACGGCGTGGCGGTGCTGCGTCCCGAGCATCTGCAGGTCCTGGATGCCTCGAGCCCGGCGAGCGCCAGTTGCTGTGAACTCAAGGGCACAGTGACCGATATTGTCACTGTGGGCAGCCATACCCTGGTGCACTCGCTGATCGACGGGCAATCGATCGTGGCGCGCACCATGGGTTTCCCCCGCGCCGACCTGAGCACCGGAAGCGCGGTGCGCCTGGGCTTCAATCCCGCGCACCTGCACCTGATCGGGGAGCCGGTATGAAACGCCCGGTGCTCGCCCCGTCGTTGATGCTGTTCGGTGCCCTGGCCTTTTTCACCGCGTTCTTTCTCGCGCCGTTCGCCGTGGTGATCTTCGCCAGCCTGACCAAGGGCGCCGATCAGGCGTTCACCCTGGAGCACTACATCAGGGTGCTGGGCGACCAGTACCACTGGGACGTGATTCTGGTGACCTTCCGCATCGCCGCGCTGACCACCCTGATCTCGTTGCTGCTGGGTTATCCGCTGGCCTGGTATCTGGTGCGGATCGTGAAGTGGCGGGCCTGGCGCCGCGCCTGCGTGATTCTGCTGGTGGTGCCGATGTTCACCAGCAACATCGTGCGTTCGTTCGGCTGGATGGTGCTGCTGGGGCGTAAGGGCCTGGTCAACCAGAGCCTGCTGGAAACCGGCCTGATCGATACGCCGGTGCGTTTCCTGGGTACCGAACTCGGGATCCTGATCGGCATGGTGTACATCCTGCTGCCGTTCATTGTGCTCGCGGCCGGCAATGCCCTGGCACAGGTCGACCCGGCCTTCGAACAGGCTTCCGAGGACCTTGGCGCCAGCCCCCGCGCGACCTTTTTCCATGTGGTGCTGCCGCTGACCATGCCCGGCATCATCTCCGGTTCGATCATGGTCTTCACCCTGGCGGCGAGCGCCTACGTCACGCCGGCCCTGCTGTCCGGGGGACGGATCTCGGTGCTGTCGATGCTGATTTTCCAGCAATACAGTTCGGTCTTCGACTTCAACTACGGCGGCGCGCTGAGCGTGGTGCTGCTGATCTTTACCCTGGTCATGGTCGGGCTGGCCGGGCGCGTCGGCAGTATTCGGGGGAGCAACCCATGATCACTAAAATACTGGTCAGGCTGGTGGCCTGGGCCGTGCTGGGCTACATGCTGCTGCCACTGGTGGTCATCCTCGGCGTCTCGGTGACCGCCACGTCATTCCTGGCTTTCCCGCCGCAGGGCTGGACCCTGGACTGGTACGCCAAGATGCTCAGCGATCCAAGCTATGTGGCGTCCTTTGCCACCAGCACCGTCCTGGCCCTGGTCGCCACCTTTGTCGCTGTGCTGCTCAGCGTGCCGGCCGCCCTGGCGATGGCACGCTACGACTTTCCCGGCAAAGCCACGATCCTCGCCGCCCTGACTTCACCGCTGGTGTTTCCGCACATCGTGCTGGGGGCGGCGCTCTTGCAGTTTGGCAGTTACTTCGGCTTGACCCGCAGCTTCCTGGCGTTGTTGATCGGTCACACCATCATCATCTCGCCCTTCGTCCTGCGTTCGGTGCTGTCGATGCTGACGCCCGAGCAGCGCGCCCTGGAAGAAGCCTCGAGCGATCTGGGCGGTACGCCCTGGGCCACCTTTTTCCTGGTGGTGCTGCCGCAGATCCGGCCGGGGATCGTCACCGGGTCGATCTTTGCCTTCATCTCGTCATGGATCAACGTCGAGCTGTCGATCTTCAACACCACGCCGGACCTGAACACCATCCCGGTGAAGCTCTTCAACTACGTGCAGTACACCGTCGACCCGACCATCGCCGCCGCTTCCGGCGCCACCATCATCGTCGTCGTAGTCGCGGTGATCGTGCTGGATCTGTGCATTGGTCTGGACCTGTTGTCAGAACGCAAATAACCCCCCACATACCCCCGTAAGCCAGGAGTTCCGTCATGCGCATGCAAGACACGTTCGATGTCATCTATACCCATACCGAAGGCGAACCATTGTGCATCGTCCACAGCGGCATTCCCTACCCCGCCGGCTCCAGCATCCTGGCCAAGCGCGCCTTTCTCGAGCAGAACTATGACTGGCTGCGCAAGGCACTGATGCAGGAACCGCGCGGCCACAAGGACATGTTCGGGGTGTTTCTCACCCCGCCTTCCAGCAGCGAGTTCGACGCCGGGCTGATCTACATGGACGGCAGCGTGTATTCGCACATGTGCGGCCACGGCACCATTGCCGTGAGCATGGCGATGGTCGCCCTGGGCCTGGTGCCGCGCGGTGCCGATGGCATCACCAAAATCCGTTTTGAAACCACCGCCGGCCTGGTAGTGGCCGAGGTGGCGTCGGAAGGTGACAACGTGCTCTGGACCCGTTTCGAAAACGTGCCGGCCTACGTGGCCGCCCAGGACATCCCGATCAGTCTTCCCGGTTATGGCGACCTCAAGGCCGACCTGGTCTGGGGCGGCAACTACTTCGGCATCGTCGACCTGACCGATTGCGCCCTGCGCATCAGCCCGGACAACGGCAGCGAACTGTCGCGCCTGGGTCTGCTGGCACGCGAGCAGATCAACCGGCAGATGAAGATCCAGCACCCCACCGAGGCGCATATCAACGACCTCAACTTCATCACCTTCTGGCACCCGGCAACCATCGAAGGCGCCTTCTACAAGAACGTGCACGTGTTCAGCGCCGGCCAGCTCGACCGCTCGCCCGGCGGCACCGGCACCAGCGCGATGATGGCCATGTTCGAGGCCCGGGGCAAACTGGGCCTGAACCAACCCATCCTGTCCGAAGGCCTGCTGGGCAGCGGCACCTTCGAAGGCTGCCTGCTGGGCGAAGTCGACCTCAACGGCACCCGCGCGGTGCGCCCCACCGTCAAGGGTACGGCCAGCATCCTGGGGACTTCGCGCTGGGTTATCGAGCGCAATGATCCGGTGGGGGCGGGTTTCGTCGTCAACTGACGGGCTGAACCGGTACTTCCCAAGACCGTTCGCATAGTCGGCATTTACCGGGTACAATTCGGTAAACGCCGACTAAATCGGTAAACGCCGTCCCAGGAGAAGGCCATGCTGGCTGAAATCATGCGTGAACCCGCCTACGGTGCCTACCGCGCTCGGCTGCACGCCTTGCTGCAAATTCCCACCGATGCGTCTGACCTGGAAATCCACGACATCATCCAGATCGGCTTTGCGGCTGGCCGTCTTGTGTCACTCTGCGAACAGGGTGAACTGACGCCGCTGGAGCGCGACCAGATCATCCCCTTGAAAACGCTGAAGACCCGGGTGGCTAAAGACCAGCACCTCACGGTCGACGAGAGTGATCGCCTGTTCCGCGCCGCCCACATCACCGCCATGGCAGACGCTGTATTTGGCAACGATGAAAAAGCCAAACGCTGGCTGTCGAAACCCAAGGACCGGTTTTCGGGCCGTAGCCCAATGGCAATGCTGTCGACGGTACAGGGAACACGCCAGGTTGAGGAAACACTGATCCAGTTGGCCGAAGGCTACGCCTTTTGATCTTTTGGCGAATCAGCGCTTTTGCGGATCTGACCGGACGTGGCGGCATCCTCGCGGGGGGGCGCTGGCACACGGCGGGGAGACCGGTGGTCTATCTGGCGGGGACACCTGCCGGTGCAATGCTCGAGATACTGGTACACCTTGAGATCGATCAGGAAGACCTCCCGGAGACGCTCCAGTTGCTCAAAGTCGAGGTGCCCGACGATATCAGCCTCGCCCCTGCCCCGGCACTCAAGCCGGATTGGGAATTCGAGCCGAACCACACCAAGGGCATTGGCGATGCATTCCTGAAAGGATGCCCTGCCCTGCTGTTGCCGGTACCGAGCGCTATCATGCCGCATTCGCTGAACTACCTGTTCAACCCCATGCACCTCGACTCGGTCAAGGCCATCATTACCGCTGAGCCGTTCAGGCTCGACAACCGACTGATCAGGAAAACGTAAGCCGCACGCCAGCGTGTTCGGACGCCTCCATTGCAGTGCGAAGCGCGGAACATAGGTTCAGTTAACTTCAGTGTTCCGGATCGTGATTCTCATACGCTCAAGGTTGCGGAAAATAATGCTTTGACGCCAAGCCAGGCCGCCAGGTACCAGCCTGATGTCACGACGGGCGAGAGCCGGCATCACATGCTCGAGTTCAAGCCTGGCCAATTCAGCGCCCAGGCAGTAATGCGCACCATGGGAGAAAGCGAGGTGTTGCTTGGCGCCCCGGCCCAGATCCAGGCGGTCAGGGTCAGGAAACATCGCGGGATCACGATTGGCCGCCGCGATCGACATAATGACCGCGTCACCCCGCCTGATGTGTTGCCCACCGATTTCAACATCCTCCAGTGCATAGCGAATTGTACTGCGGGCCGCGCTGTCAAAGCGCAAAAACTCATCGACAGCGACCTTCGCAAGTTCCGGATGTTGATGCAATCTGTCGCGTTGGTCAGGGTTGCGCAGCAACGCCAACGCGCTGTTACCGAGCATGCTCATTGACGTTTCGAAGCCGGCGGTGAAAATGAGCGCGTAGTGGGAGATGAGCTCATCCATGGTGATGCCATTGTCCAGCGCCGCATTCAAGTCCAGTGCACAGCCGTGCTTGGCGGCCCCATCGATCTGCTTGCCCAAATGTTCGCGCAGGTAGGTTGCGAAACTGGTGGCACTGCGATTGGCACGTTGCACAACTTCATGGGAAACCAGTGGATCAAACACCAAGGCGAGATCTCGTGCCCAAGGCACCAGTAAATTGGCATCCCCACGAGGAAATCCGAGAACCTCGGCCATTATTTTTACCGGAAGGGGAAGCGCAAGATCGCGGATCAGATCGGGCGTGGAGCGCAGACACATATCGGCGATGTGCTCGTCGACACAATCGCTGATATAGCGCTCCCAGCCCTGCATCGCTTCGCGAGTGAACAATGGGCCGAAGACCTGCCGCAACAATTGTTGCCGTGGTGGGTCGATGAAGAGCATGAACTCGTTGAACAGAAGCGTCAGGGGCATGCTTTCCCGGCGTTGATACCAGGCACCGAGCAGTGATGGCTGTGTTTGTGCGAGTTCTACCCCAATGGCATTGCGCGAATCCGCGGAGAAGCGCTTGTCGCGCAAGGCGGCGGAGACGTCCTCGAACCGGGTCAGCCACCACTGCCCCCGTGCATCACGGTGAATGGGGTCATGCTTGCGGATCTGATGAAGAATGGGATAGGGATCTTCGATGAAGGTCGGGTGGTAGGGATCAAAGCTCAGGCCAGCAGATGAATAATCAATCGCGCGTCCTGTGGTCCGGCTACCTTTGGCCGCTATCAATCGATCCAGACCGATATCAAAGTGCACATCGGTCTGCGTTTGCTGGGTTATTGCAGCAGCAAGGGTTTGAACATGCGGGCGGGTGATCATGCTGAAGTGGTCTCCGGGAACATCAATCACACGCAATGCCGGACACCACTGATTCCAGCCCAGCGCGTCCGTCCCGAAGCGAAAGCGCACGCGACGAGCGGGATGCATGACACTGGCCGGAAAACCGCCGGTCGCCCTGAACAAAACGACTGGACCAGGATAGGGGCGTGGCCGGTACTGTTCCATTGCCGCGTAGCCGGCGCGATATGTGCGCAGTACGTGGGCAATGGCCGAGCCGTTCAATAGTCCGGCCTGCGCTCCCAGCTCCTGGGTCAACAATTGGCGTTGCTGATTCGGGTCGAGCGAGATGATGGACGCAAGAACGTCGGGCTCATCGCTGGCACCGGAGATACGCCGATACGAGTTGCGCAACTCGAATAACGCCATGAGCTCGTCATCATCGCTCGGACTGCCTTCGTACTGTGCAGCGGAAGAGTCAAGTAATAACAGGGGATCCACACGCTCCCCCCGTTCTGCAAGCTGTTGTGCGATCTCAAAGGCCACCAGGCCACCGAAGGAGTGGCCAGCAATCGTGTAGGGCCCCGAGGGCTGAATGGCGCGAATCTCGTTGATATAGCGCCGAGACATTTCCTCAACCGAACCCAGGGGCGGTTCGGCACCGTTGGTGCCTGGCGCCTGGAGCGCAATGAAAGGTCGTGTGCTGTCGAGCGCGGTGCAAAGATCAACAAGGTAGGAAACGGTGCCACCCAGCCCACCGATGCAAAACAGTGGCGGGGATGACGACAAGTCACGCAAGGCAAATGCGCAGCTCGTGCGAGTGTTACTGAGAGGCACGGCCTCTGCGGCGACGTGAGGCGTTGGCGTGCCGGGCTGGGAACCAGCGGTCTCGTGGCCTGATGCCTCATATTGTTTGATCAGCCGAACAGCCAGTTCATCGAGTGTGGTAGTCCCTACCAGTGTCGTTACCGGGATGGTGATACCGAGACTTCGCTCCAGATAGCTGGTCAAGTCCATCGCGACGAGCGAGTCGAGTCCCAGGTCGTCCAGCCTGGTATCCTCCGAAGGCCGACCACCGCCTGTCAAACGCACTATTTCCTTGGCGATGTGGTCGATCAGGGCGAATCGACTGTCAGCGTCATTGCCCATTAAGGTCAACGTTTCGTCGAAAGCCACAGGACTGAGCTCCCAGGCCTGTTCGACCTCAAGTTGCTGCTTCAGGTAACGTTTCTGGCAGGCTTGGCGTGCCAGCTTACCGCTCGAGGTCTTATCGATGCTGCCCGTTTTGATCAAGACGATGTCCTGCGCTTGCAACTGGTAATGGGCACTCAGAGCACAGCGTATGGCATCCAGCACAGAGGCAAGGGTTTGCTGGCGCTCCGTCTCATCGGGCAGATGACGCGCGTCTACCTCAGCGATGATCGTCAGCCGCTGCTGGGTGTCTCGTTCACAGGAAAAGACGATCACAGCTCCAGGTCGTATCCTGGCATGGCTCTGCTCAATCGCTAATTCAAGGTCTTGGGGGTAGTAGTTACGTCCGCGAAGGATGATCAGATCTTTGATCCGCCCGGTGACATAAAGATGACCATCCTCCAGGCAGCCCAAGTCCCCCGTCCTCAGCCAGGTGCGATTGGGGTCCTGGTCGAGGGTGGCCGCGAATGTGGCTTCGGTATCGGCCGGCTTGTTCCAGTAACCGGTGGCCACATGAGGGCCTCGTACCCATATTTCGCCAATCTCACCCACCTGCACGAGTTGGCGCGAGTCCGGATGCACGATGCTGACCTGAACGTCTTGCAACGGCCTGCCACAGGAGGTGAACGGTATGGCTTGCGGATGGGACGGTTGGACTGGCGTGAAGCGATTATGCTTGAGGGCTTCGCCATCAATGAAAAGGGTTCGCGGTGTCTCAGAGGCAGGACCTGCGGCCACGGCAACCACTGCTTCGGCCAAGCCATACGCTGGCACCATGCAGTTTCTGCTCAAACCTTGTTTGCCAAAGGCCTGAAGAAAGCGTTCAACACTGGCGTGACGCACAGGTTCGGCGCCCACGATGCAGCTTCTGAGACTGCTGAGGTCGAGCGCATCTCGGTCGACCCCGACAATTTTACGTACAGCGATGTCGAGTGCGAAATTCGGAACGAATGTATCGGTGGCGCGGTATCGGCTGATCGTCGACAACCAGACCGCCGGGCGACGCATAAAGTCCAGAGGCGACATAAGTACGGAGCGACCGCCACTGATGACCGGGAGCAGGACCCCACCCATCAGGCCGAGGTCATGATAAAACGGGGTCCAGGAGACCACCGTACGATCAGGTCCTTGTTCGACTTGCGCTTCCATTTCTGCCTGGATCATCCGCATGTTGGCAATGATGTTGCCATGACTCAGGATGACCCCCTTGGGCCTTGATGTAGAGCCTGAAGTATATTGGATAATCGCCGGGTGCCGGGGCGTTAGCCCGAGCGCTTTGAACATAGGGGAAGTCTCGCCCTGGCACAGGGTGTCGACGGCCAGCCATGGCAGTTTCGCTAATTGAGGGGCGAAGGCCAGCATGGGCTTTGCCAGCTCAAGAATCGTGCTGCTGGTGAGTACCACCGCAGGGGCTGCATCGGCGACGATGGTCATGAGGCGTGCCAAGGTACGCTCGATCCGGGAAGGCTCTGGCGGATAGGCGGGAATAGCGGTGGCCCCGGCGTACAGGGCGCCGTGCAGGGCGGCAATAAAATCGAGCCCGGGCCAGAATAGCAATAACACCCTGGTATCTTGCCCAAACTGCTCGTCCAGGGATTGCGCGATGACTCGGGCCCGACGGTCGAGCTCGGCGTAGCTGAAGCCAATCTCGGATTGATTGGCGTTGTCGAGGAAAATATGGACCTGTTTGTCGGGTGATTGTCCAGCACGTTCACGCAGGTAAACGTCCAGCGAGGGATAGGCGTTATCCATGTAGCCTCCGTATTCCATCGTCAGGAGCCCAAGCATTCATCCAGCGTAAAATCAATGACTTGAATGCTTCGCACGCCAAACTTGGTGACTACATGTTGCCGCCGGGCCGGCTCTGGATCTACTGTCATAGTTGACAGTTTTTTATAACCAATTGAAATTCCATCAATAATCAAAGTGTCCAAAGGCCAGTGGCCAAACTGCGAGCACAGTGACTCGCAGCGCCCTTCAGACAGGCGAGTCAAGTCACGCTTCAACTCAAGGGGGCAGCGAACCTGGAATGGACCGGTGCTCCCGGTCCACTCCATTGATCACTGGTGATCAGCCCGCCGCAACCACGGTGATTTCCACCAGCAGGTCCGGCGCGGCCAGGCGCGATTCGACGGTGGCACGGGCAGGCGCGTGGCCTTCGGGTGCCCAGGCGTCCCACACCTCGTTCATGCCGGCGAAGTCGGCCTGGATGTCCGACAGCCAGACCTGGGCGGTGAGGATACGGGTTTTGTCCAGGCCGGCCTGGGCCAGGAAATTGTCGATCTTGGCCAGCACCTGGGCGGTCTGGCCCTTGATGTCCTGGGTGCGGTCGGTGGCGGTCTGGCCGCCGAGAAAGGTGAAGCCGTTGCATTGAACGACGCGGCTCATGCGTTGATTGGTTTCGATGCGTTTGATTTCCAGCATGTGAACTCCTTATGGGTGTGCGATGGTTGAAGCGGATTGAAAAGATCCCGGCGGCGCGCTGGCCGCCGGGTTGAAACGGTCGATGGCGAAGGGTTCCAGTGAAATGTCCGAGTGTTCGCCGAGAATCAGTTGGGCCAGGCGTTTACCAGTGCCGGGGCCCATCTGAAAGCCGCTGCCGCAAAACCCGAATGAATAACTCAGGTTACTGGCCTTGCGACTGGCGCCGATCACCGGCAGGTCATCGGCGGTGAAGGCTTCGACCCCGGCCCAGACGCGGTTGACGCCCAAGTGTCGCAAATGCGGAAACAAGTCGGTGACCGTGCGCGCGCTGCTACCCAGGCGTTCCATCTCGACCTCGCCATGGCGCGCGAGAAAATCCAGGGAGCCGACCAGCTTGCCGCCGATCACTACCGTACCATTGGCGAACTGTTTGAACGACAGTGCGCGTGATGTGGCACCCAGCACCGGGACACAGAACGGCGCAACGCGATGGGTGACCATCAGCATCAGGCCTTCCGGGTGCACGGGCACCGGCTCGCCGATCTGCGCCGCCAGCCCTCCGGCCCAGGCGCCCGCCGTGACCACCAGGTGCTCGGCGCTGAAATGGCCAGCGGCTGTGCTCACCCGCCACTGGGTTCCGGTCTGCTCGATCCGTTGCGCCGGGGTGTTTTCGTGAATCCGCACCCCGCGCTGTTGCGCAGCCAGGCGAAACGCGGTGACGGTCTTGAACGGCACCGCATAACCATCGTCCTTGACCCAGATACCGCCCGTCACATGCCGTGCCACGGTCGGCACTGTGTCGAATACCTGTTGTTGATCGACCAACACTTCATGGCTGAAACCCAGCGCCTGCAGTTGTTCGACCCGCAGCCGGCACTCCTGCAGATCGGCCTGGCTCTCCGCCAGCTTGAGCTGGCCGCTGGGGACAAAACCGCCGTCGTCGCCCAGGGTATTTTTCAGCTCATGCCACAGATCGCGCGAGGCCAGGGCCAAGGGAATTTCCGCAACGTGTCGGCCCAGGGTGCGTACGCCACCGGCATTGACGCCGGAGGCATGGCGCCCGCAATACTCCGCTTCCAGCACGGTCACCTTGACTCCCGCTTGCGCCAGGTACAACGCGGTGCTCAGGCCATGGATGCCACCGCCGATCACCAGCACGTCGGCCTGGCGCTTGCTCGACTCACTCACCGGCCAGTTCCCCCAGGGTGATGGGCTTGATCGGCGGACGAATGCGGTAATAACCCACCTCCGCCGCCGATACGCCGCGGGCCTTGGCAATGACTTCGGTCACGGTCAGCCCGCACAGGCGCCCCTGACACGGCCCCATGCCACAACGACCGAATGACTTGGCCTGATTCGGACCGGCGCAACCCAGGGCGACAAAGCTGCGCAGTTCACCCGCCGTCACTTCTTCGCAGCGGCAGACCATCACTTCATCGGCCGGAATGCGATTGGGTTCCTTTGGTTGATACAGCGCGTCGAGAAACGGCCGAATCCGCAGGTTGGCCTCCAGTTGTACGCGCAACGGTCGGTCCTGGTTATCACGCTCGGCGTTGCTGATGCGCTTGAGCTGCCCGGCAATCCCCAGTGCCGCCAGCTGCCCCTGCACTGCCGCTGCCTGGGCGCCACCGATGCCGGCACCGTCGCCGGCAACGTAGACCCCCGGCACATCGAGTTCGCCCCAGGCATCGGTGACCGGGCGGAAACACAGCTGATCCAGGTCCCACTCATGCCGGGCGCGCAAGGCCTGGCTGAACTGGATATTCGGCACCACGCCCTGGTGCAACAGCACACAACGGGTGTCGATGCGCTGCGCCTTGCCGGAGGCGCTGAAGGTCAGTGCCCGGGCCGCGTCCTCGCCCTCCACCGCCAGGTGTTCGGCACCGGTGTAATGAGCGATCCCGGCACTGCGCAAGCTGCGCATCAGTTCCAGTCCCTTGCGCAAATACGGCCAGGCGCGCAGCGCGGCAAACAGGTGGCGGCGGGCACGCCAGTAATCTTCGGGCCGCGTGGTGTCGACCAGGGCCTTGATTGTCACGCCGGCCCGCAGGTACTGCCAGCCCAGCAAATACAGGAGCGGGCCGCAACCGGCCAGGACCACCGGTTCGCTCGGGGCCAGGCCGGCGCTTTTCAGCAGGATCTGCGCCGCGCCGGCGCTCATCACCCCGGGCAGGGTCCAGCCGGCAATCGGAAACGGCCGTTCCATGGCGCCGGTCGCCAGCAGCACGGCCTTGGCGTCCAGGGTATACAGCCGACCTTCGCGCAGGTAGCTGACCTGATGCT
Organism: Pseudomonas sp. MPC6; assembly: GCF_006094435.1. Lineage (NCBI taxonomy): Bacteria > Pseudomonadati > Pseudomonadota > Gammaproteobacteria > Pseudomonadales > Pseudomonadaceae > Pseudomonas > Pseudomonas sp. MPC6. The sequence goes on from NZ_CP034783.1 coordinate 4,328,940, forward strand.
CCCGGGTCACTTGCCACACCGACGCGCCTTTTTCATAACGCACGCTCGAGGAGGCCAGGGCCTGGGCCAGCTGATTGCCGTGGGCGTAATCCGGCCCCAGCAGGTCCCGGCGGGACAGCGGCGCCAGGGTGATACCCCGGTAAATCTGGCCACCCGGGCTGCCCTGCTCATCCAGCAACACCACCTGCAAGCCCAGCCCGGCCATCCGCGTCGCGGCCGCCATGCCGGCCGCGCCGGCGCCAATCACCACCACCTCCACGCTTTCACGGTTCATGACTGCACCTCCACGGCCTGGACATTCAGCGGTTGATAGATCAAATCCCGAGCCCCTTCCTGGGAACGGATACGCATGCCGTCAACCGCTTCGATCAGGCAGCTCTGGCGGTTGGGAACACCGTCGATCTCCACCAGGCATTCGAAGCACACGCCCATCATGCAGTACGGCGCCCGGGGCGACTCGCTGACCGGCGTGGCGCGAAAGCGGCTGATGCCGGACATCAGCAAGGCCGCCGCGACGCTGATGCCGGCGGGCACGCTTAGCGGTTGATCGTTGAAGGTCAGGCTCACCGTCCGCGTCGCCCTGACCTCACTCATGACCGGTTGAAACAGCGGATCAGTGCGCATGTGAAAACACCTTGTCAGTTAGAAAACGATCACCGCAAAACACCTCAAGCTCCTCAGGTCGAGCGCCGCCCATGATCCACGGCGCGATGCGCAGGGCATGGGCGGCGGCCAGGGTCACGCCGCTGTGGCAGGTGACCACGAAGGCGCCCGGGTGCGCGCTGGATTGCTGGTAGATGGGCAAGCCGTCCGGGCTCAACACCCGCAATGCGCCCCAGGCCCGCACCAGCCGCACATCGCGCAGCAAGGGAAAGGTCGCCACACCACGTCTGGCGATCGCGGCCAGAACCTCGGTGGAGGTGCCGTCATCGAAGCCCACCTCCTCCATCGAATCCCCCAGCTGCACGGTGCCTTCGTCGGTCTGGCGGACGTTGAGGGTCGGGTATTCAAGAAAGGGCCGCAGCCGTTCGCTGATCAACACCTGTCCGCGATTGGGCGCCACCGGTGCATACAGCCCCACCTGCCGCGCCAGCGCCGCATTGCCCAGCCCGGCGGCCAGGACTATGCGTGGCGCGACGAAACTGCGCTGCCCGGCCTTGACCCGAAACTCGCCGGGGGCGCAGTCGATGCGATCGACCTGCACGCCGCCATGCATCTGCGCGCCTTTGGCTTGCGCGGAGGTATGCAGCGCCCGCAGCAGTTTTAATGGATTGACGTGGCCGTCCTGCGGGGTGTAACTGGCGCCGATCACTTTGGGTCCGATCAATGGCAGACGCGCTTTCACTTCAGCGGCGTCCAGCATCTCGTACGGGTAATCGCCCAGCGCATCCTGCAAAATCTGCAATCGCGACTGGCGCTCCAGCAGTTCTTCGTCGCTGAAGCACATGTGGAAACCACCGGGCTGCTTGAGCTGCACGTCGACCCCGCTGTCGGCCAGCAGCGCTTGCGCGAACGCCGGCCAGCGGCTCGCCGAAGAGCGGGTCCAGCGCGCGTAATCCGGCAGGTCATGGCCTTTGCCCTGGACCCAGACCAGGCCGAAATTGCCTCGGGACGCACGAAACGCATCGTCGCCCTGATCGAGCACCACGGTGTCGACACCGCTGCGGGCCAAGCCATAGGCCACCGCCGTGCCCACCAGCCCGCCGCCGACCACAATCACATCCGACTGCACGACCTTGAGTCTGTCCTGGCTCATTTGCCTTCTCCGATCAATACCCGATCCAGCCCGACCATGCGATCCAGCACCAGCATCAACACCAGGGTGCCGACGATCAGCACCGTGGAGACGGCGGTGATCAACGGATCGATGGTCTGGGAAATCTGGTTGTACATGGCCACCGGCAAGGTGGTGGTGCCGGGCGTGGCGACGAACACGGTCATGGTCAGTTCGTCGAAGCTCTGGATGAAGGCCAGCATCCAGCCGCCGATCACGCCGGTGCGAATCCGTGGCAGGACCACCCGGTGAAAGGCGGTCCAGCGCCGCGCCCCCAGGGACAAGGCGGCCTGTTCGATGTCGCGCTCCAGGCCGATGGTCGAGGCCAGCGTCAGCCGCAAGGCATAGGGCAGCACCACGATCACATGGGTAATGCTCAGGGCCCAGAAGGACCCGCCGATCTGCGCCATGGAGAAAAACCGCAGGAACGCAATGCCCAGCACCACCGAGGGAATCATCAGCGGCGACAGCAGGAAACCGGTCAGTGCGCCGCGCCCCGGAAACTCGTAACGGCTGATCGCCAGTGCCGCCGGGACTGCCAGCAACGTGGCGACGGTGGCCGAGACCAGGCCCAGCTTGAGCGACAGGAAAAACGCATCGAGCATCTCCTGGTTCTCCAGCAACGCCCGGAACCAGCGCAACGACAGGCCGTCGGTGGGCAGCGACAGGTAACCCTTGTCGGTAAACGCCATCGCCATCACCACCAGCAGCGGCGCGACGATGAAGGTGATGAAGAGCAAATGGAACAGCAGCGAGAAAAATCCGTTCTTGTGCATGGCGGCTTACTCGAAGACTTGCTTGAAGCGGCGCTCGGCCAGCTTGCTGCAACCCAGGATGATGATCAGGTTGGCGACCAGCAGGAGCATCGCGATGGCGGCACCGAGGGGCCAGTTGAGGGTGCCGAGGAACTCGTCGTAGGCCGCCGTCGCCACCACTTTCAAGCGTCGCCCGCCGATGATCGCAGGGGTTGCGAAGGCCGACGCCGCCAGGGCGAAGACAATGATCGAGCCGGAGAGAATGCCGGGCATGATCTGCGGCAGGATGATTCGGCGGAACACCGTCAGGCGCGACGCGCCGAGGGACAACCCGGCCCATTCCACCTGCAGATCCAGGCGCTGCAGGGTGGCCCACACGGCAATCACCATGAACGGCACCAGCACATGGGTCAGGGCGATGATCACGCCGACCTGGGTGAACAGCATCTTCACCGGCTGTTCGGTCATCCCCAACGCCTGCAAGGCATCGTTGATCAGGCCGTTGTTGCCCAGCAGGATCGCCCAGCCGAGCGTGCGCACCACCACCGAGATCAGCAGCGGCCCCAGCACCACCAGCAGAAACATCGAACGCCAGCGCGGCGCCATGCGCGCAATGATGATGGTTTCCGGCACCCCGAGCAGCACGCAGAGGACGGTGACCGCCAGCGCCATGCCGCCGGTGCGCAGGAATATTTCGTGGAAGTAGCCGTCCTTGAACACTTCCAGGTAATTGCCCAGGCTGTAGACCGGCAACACGCCTTCGGTGTCGCTGAACAGGTTGAGCGACAGCAGCGCGGTCAACAGCAGCGGCACCAGCAACAGCGCGACGAACACCAGCACCGCCGGACCGCTGAGCAACCACGGCGCGGCACCGACGCGTTCGGCATCATACCTGGCCATGGGCGACCTCCCGATCCAGCAGGCGCAGGTCGTCGTCGGACCAGTCCAACCCGACTTCACTGTTTTCATCCGGCGGTGGCGTGCCCAGGTTGGGCTGGGTCATATGCACCACGCCGAAGCTGGTTTCCACCGCGATCAGCCACAGGTTGCCGAGGAACACCCGCAAGCGCACGCGCCCGATCAAACGGCCCGTGCCCACCTGGGTCAGGCGGATTTTTTCCGGACGGATATAGACGTTGACGTCGTTGCCCAGGGAGCGATCTTCGTGGGGCACGTGCAACAGCGTGTCCTTGACCTGCACATGGCAGCACCGATCGTTGCGGGTTTGCACCGCGCCGGCGAAGGCGTTGGTCTTGCCCAGGAACGCCGAGGCGAATGGCGAGTGCGGCCGTTCGTAGGCTTCGTAGGGCGTATCGATCTGCACGATCCGGCCTTTTTGCATCACGGCGATGCGGTCGCTCATGGTCATGGCCTCGACCTGGTCGTGGGTCACCAGAATCGTGGTGATGCCCAGGTCGCGCTGGATCGCCCGCAATTCGATGTGCATCTCTTCGCGCAGCTTGGCGTCGAGGTTGGACATGGGCTCGTCGAGCAGCAACAGGTTCGGTCGAATCGCCAGGGCCCGGGCGATGGCGACCCGTTGCCGCTGCCCGCCGGACAGCGCCTTGGGATAACGCTCGCCGAGACCGCCAAGGCGCACCAGGTCCAGCGCTTCATCGATGCGCTTGCTGCGCTCGGCCTTGGGCACGCCGCGCATCTCCAGGCCGAAACTGATGTTCTGCGCCACCGTCATGTGCGGGAACAACGCGTAGCTTTGAAAGACGATGCCCAGGCCGCGCTGCTCGGGACGCACATGGGTGATGTCGCGCCCATCGAGGACGATGCGCCCTTCGGTGGGCTGGACGAAGCCGGCGATGGATTGCAGGGTGGTGGTCTTGCCGCAGCCGGAAGGGCCGAGCAAGGCGATGAATTCGCCGTGGCGGACTTCCAGGTTCAAGCCGTCGATGGCCCTGAAACTGCCATAGGTCTTGACGATGCCTTCAAGGGTGAGAAATGCCATGGGCTTGCCACGCAGGCGCGGGCCTGCGTCTCCAGAAAGAGGTCGGGAAGGATCGGAGCCAGTGCGCGGCTAGCGTTCGACCGTGCGGTTCCAGCGCGTCGTCCATTCGCTGCGCTGCTGGTTGATCGTGTCCCAATCGACCTTGATCAGCGCGTTGACCTTCTCCGGGCCATAGGGCATGCGCGCGGCGATGTCCGGTGCGAGGGTGACGGTCTGATTGACCGGGGCGAAGCCGTTTTCCCGGGCCTGGATGGTCTGCACTTCAGGCGACAGCACGTACTGGATGAATTGCTGCGACAGTTCCGGCTGCGCGTTGGGCGTGATGCCGCAGGCGGCGATCTGCAAGGCGATGCCGCCCTCTTTCGGGTAGATGAATTTCAGCGGAAAACCGGTGCCCTGCAACGCCACCGCACGACCGCTGCCGTACACCGCCATGACCACGTCGCCGTTCTGCATCATGCCGTCCATCTCACCCGGCGCCGAGACCCAGGCCAGGACGTTGGGGCCGATTTCGTCTTTCAGCGCCTTGAAGCCCGGGTCGATATTCTTTTCGCCACCGCCGCGCAGACGGGCCATTTCCACCAGGGTGTGCAGGCCATAGGTGTTGGTCACCGGCGGCATGCCCAGCAGTTGCTTGTAGCGCGGGTCGGTGAGGTTCTCCCAGGAGTCCGGCGCGGCCCAGCCGCGCTTCTTGAACGCCTCTTCGTTGTAGCCGATGCCCGTGGCGACCACGCCGACCCCGGTCGCTTCAGGGCTGAGCCGCGCCAGCGGATAGAGGTCCTTGTAGACCGGTGCGTCGCTGAGTTTTTCGCACAGGCCCAGTTGCAGCGCCTGGTACATCGGCCCGTCGTCCATCATCGCGACGTTGATCTGCTGGCGCCCCTTCTGCGCTTGCAGTTTGGCCAGGGTTTCGGTGGAGTTGCCGGCGACGTACACCACTTTGACGTTGTGCTGCTTCTCGAACGCGGGGATGACTTTGGTCTTGTACATCTGCTCGGTGGAACCGCCGACTCCGGCGACATACAGCGTCGGCTCGGCGAACGCGGCGCCACTGCCCAGCCCGACAAGGGCGACAGCGACAGCAGTGGCAATGCGGGTCAGGGGGCGAAACGACGGCGTGATCAAGGTCGATTTATAGTTATTCACAGACTATCTCCGAAGTGCGTGGGGCAGATCGAACAATGCGTCAGTTGCTTCGGCGTCAATCGAAGCCATGCAGCGCGCTGCATGTTCCCGGTGAATACATCACGGGATGGCGCATCTTCATGTGCGCTATGGGTTGCTGGTCTGGAGTATTGCGAGGCACTATCCATGTGGTCAAATCACAATATCCGGGTTAGTTATTCATATTTGATATGGAAGGTCGGGATGAACCTCAGGCAGATCGAAGCATTCCGCAGCGTCATGCGCTTGGGCTCCATGACCGCCGCGGCAGAAGTGCTGTACACCTCGCAGCCCAACGTCAGCCGGCTGATAGCCCAGCTGGAACTGAGCACCGGGCTGACCCTGTTCAAGCGCGCAGGCGTGCGGCTGATCCCGACGCAGGAGGGGCAGGCGTTTTTTCATGAGGTGGAACGCGCCTATGTCGGCCTCGACAGCCTCAAGCACTCGGCGAAGAACATCCGCAACCTGGGCACCGGACGCTTGCGCGTCGCGGCAGTGCCTTCGACCGGCATGAGCGTGCTGCCCGGGGTGATCAAGCACTTCACCGATACTCGCCCGGAGCTCACGGTGTCATTGCACGTGAACTCCTCGCCCACCGTGGAGCAATGGGTCAAATCGCAGTTCTGCGACATCGGCATCGTGGTGCACCCCGGCGACGTCAACAGCCAACAGGTCGAGTTGCTCGCCGAGATAGCGGGCGTGTGCGTGTTGCCTCGCTCACACCCGCTGGCTGAACGCGCGCAGATCACCTTCGCCGACCTCGAAGGGCAACCGTTCATTTCGCTCTGTCATGGCGATGGCACCCGCTCGTTGGTCGATGGTTTGTTCGAGCAGGCAGGCGTCGAGCGGGTGATGGCCGTCGAAGCGCAGTACAGCGCAATCAATTGCGAAATGGTCGCGCTGGGCATGGGCATCACCCTCGCCCACCCATTGGTGGCCAAGGATTATCGGCATCGGGACATCGTGATCAGACCGTTCAGGCCGGACATCCTGCTGCCGACCTACGTGATCTGGCCGAGCGCGCCCACGCGCACGCGACTGGCCGAGGAATTTGTCGATACGCTGAAGGGGTATTACAGGGACGCTGTCGACGCCGTTTAAAAGCACGCCGAACCTGCGCCCCTCCGGTCATTTCACATTGTTGCGACCATGGCCATCAGTCGACTCGCACCTGCCATTCGCCGGGTGTCGGTAAAAGGTGTCCACTTATGACCACCTTCTATCGCCAACGGCTGGCCGACCAGACGGAGCTTGCCGTCCCCGACCTTTTGCACGGAGCCATCGACTCGATACTGACCGGGCGTCATGCCGAACCAGCGGATGCACGCTTTGTGGAAACTGCTGTGGTCGTGGAACCCGAGCGCGTGGGTCACGTGCTTCATATTGAAATGGGAATACCGCAGGTAGAAGTCGGCCAACTGCCGACGTACATCGTTGAGCACGTCCTTGAACTGCGCGCCATCCTTCTCCAGTGCCCGTTGCAACGTGCGCTTGCTGATGTTCAGCGCAGTGGCTATCGATTCCATATCACACTGCCCCTGCCCCTGACTCAGGCGTTCGGTGATCAATGCCCGAATCCTGCAGACAATGGTGAAGCCGTACAGCTGGTCCAGCTGAGCTTCGGCAAAACTGTCATGCAGTACAGCCAGCGACTCGTTGGCCATGCTCAACGGACGCAGAAGCTCCTGGCCATCGAACAGGATGCTGTCGTAGGCCGCCCCGAAACGCAGTTCATTGCCAAACAGCCGCTGATGCTCCGAGATGTCTTCAGGCTCCGGATAGGTAAACTCCACGCGTAACGGTTTCGGCAACCTGCCGCCCGTCAGCCAATTACAGAATCCCAGCAGCGACGCGAGTCCGGCATCGCTGTACTGCCGCGGCTTGACCGAGTCGCATTGGTGATCCAGCCCGGCCAGTCGGAAATTCTGCCCTTCCTGCCCCAAAAACAGGCTGAGGCCAGAGCTGATCAATGGGCTGAAACGCACCAGGCGTTCGAGCGCCCGCTTCAGGTTCATGCTGGACATCATCGAGTACCCCACGACCTGGAAGTTACCCGGATGTACATGGTCGTAGGCTTTCAGTCCAATATTCGCATCACCAGACGCCTGCGCTGCCAACGCCCAAAGACGGTAGATGACACTTCGTTCATAGAAGGCATGCTGCTGGCTCAGAACTGCCAGATTCAGCCCCGCTTCCCGGGATAATTCGATCACATCCAAGCCTTCAGCCGAGAGCGTATTCACCAACACATTGGTATAGCCTGTACCCACTCTATACATGACGACCTCAAAAACCTGTTGAACCACGCTTTCTTTCGTGAACCATTGAATTTGCTGTGAAATTCATCTTAATGGCCATTCATTACAAGGCCGTTATGCTTGATGTCAAAGACGACCCACGGCCAGCGTAGACCCGAAATCCCGATGTCGCCAAAATAAGCCACAATCAGCGATCCAGACGGCTTTTTTGAAGCGAGCCTGCTCGAAAAAAAGTTCGATAATCGGCGAATTTGATTGATTGACTGTGTACAAATCCGAACTGGCTCCACCTGAACACATCCCTGGCTCCACGTGAACGCATCCCCCCGTAGGAGCTGTCTCGCGAAGCGAGGCTGCGATCTTTTGATCTTGCCTCCCAGCGATCCCGAGAAGACCCAAAGATCAGGGCTGGCGCGCAGCGCTGCGAGTCCCGGCAAACGCGCTAGTACCCAGCCAGCCCCACAGGTTTTGCGCATCCTGCGCGGCGCCGTCGACCCGCAGCTCTTTCGACTGAAGCACCTCCTGCGGTGTACGGTCGCCGGTCCACACCTCGGTCAGCGCGCGCACGCTGGAGTCCACGACGAGCGTCAGTTCGCGACCGGGGTCGTCGCGGCACAGGTCTGCCACTCCCGCTTCGACCACGAGCCACCACACTCGCTCGCCGGGCCGCGCGTCGCGGAAATTGAAATGGATCACCACCGGTCGGGACGGGAAGGTTTCGATGCGCACGAACCGGCGCACGTCCCACATCAGCAGGCCCGCGTCGAGTTCGTCTTCACGAAGGCGACTGCCGATCCAGCGCGCGCCCCAATGGCCCAGCGCCATGATGATCGGGCGCAATTCCTCGCCCGCCTCGGTCAGGCTGTACTCCCAGACTTTGCCGGCGGCCGTGCGATGCACCACGCCGATTTCTTCCAGATGGCGCAGCCGCTGGGCCAGCAGGCCGGTGGAGATCCGGGGCACGCCGCGGTGCAGTTCGTTGAAGCGCTTGCTGCCGCACAGCAGTTCGCGCACGACCAAAGGTGTCCAGCGCTCGCACAGGGCCTGCGCACCGCGCGCGACCGTGCAGAACTGACCATAGTTCTCTTCCATCAGCGGACTCCGCAACCGCAACGCTTCAGATTCTGAACTGGCCCCTGGACTTTCCCACGCGCACGCTGAAGCCTTCGCAAGCCAATCGCTAAAGGAGAACGCCATGACCAAGGTAGCCATCATTCAGCGCCCGCCCGTGCTGCTCGATCGCAGCGCGACGATCGCCCGGGCCGTGCAATCGGTCGCCGAAGCTGCGGCGGCGAGCGCCTCGCTGATCGTTTTGCCCGAATCCTTCATACCAGGTTACCCGTCATGGATCTGGCGGCTGGCGGCGGGAACGGACGGGGCTGTCATGGGCCAGTTGCACACGCGGCTGCTGGCCAACGCCGTCGATATCGCGAACGGTGACCTCAGCCCGTTGTGCGAGGCCGCCAGCGCTCACGCCGTGACGATCGTGTGCGGTATCGATGAATGCGACCGGCGCAATGGCGGCGGTACGCTCTACAACAGCGTAGTCGTAATCGGCCCCGACGGCGAAGTGCTCAACCGCCACCGCAAGCTGATGCCAACCAATCCCGAGCGCATGGTGCATGGCTTCGGTGATGCATCCGGGTTGCGCACGGTCGATACACCGGTCGGCCGCGTGGGTACGCTCATCTGCTGGGAAAACTACATGCCGCTGGCCCGCTATTCCCTATATGCCCAAGGGGTGGAGATCTACGTCGCCCCCACCTACGACACGGGCGACGGCTGGATCAGCACCCTGCGCCACATCGCACTCGAAGGCCGCTGTTGGGTGCTCGGCAGCGGCACCGTACTGCGCGGCAGTGACATCCCCGACGACTTTCCGGCCCGTGCGCAGCTGTTTGCCGATCCGGACGAATGGATCAACGACGGCGACTCGGTGGTGGTCAGTCCTCAAGGCCGGGTCGTGGCCGGTCCGCTGCACCGCGAGGCTGGCATTCTGTATGCGGACATCGACGTCGCACTCGTGGCACCCGCGCGACGGGCGCTCGACGTCACCGGGCACTACGCGCGCCCGGATATTTTCGACCTCCAGGTACGACGCACGCCGGCGACAGCGGTGCGCTACATCGACGAGTGAAGTCAGGCAAGGTTCCGGCGATCCATGCCCTCTGCGGCGGTATCGCTTGACCAATGATCGAGGAGTCATGCAATGAACAATGAACGGTCGTACCAGGGCAGTTGTTTTTGCGGCGCAGTCGAATTCACCGTCCGCGGCGAGCCCGCCGCGATGGGCTATTGCCACTGCGAATCCTGTCGGCACTGGTCGGCAGGGCCAGTGAATGCCTTCACCCTGTGGAAACCCGAGGCGCTGCAAGTGACTCGGGGGGCAGACAACATCGGCACCTACAACAAGACAGCGCAGAGTTACCGCAGGTGGTGCAAGACGTGCGGCGGGCACCTCTTCACCGAACACCCGGGGATGGGGCTGATCGACGTGTATGCCGCGCTGATCCCGGAGCTCGCCTACTCGCCAGGCGTTCACGTGCACTATCAGGAGACCGTGCTGCGCATCAAGGATGGGTTGCCCAAGCTGAAGGATGTCCCCAAGGAACTGGGGGGATCGGGCATCAGCCTGGACGAATAACGCAAGGCTGGCGGGCGGGCGGTCAGTGATCCATCCGATATTCACTACGCCCGCCCTGCGCCCGGCTATGATCTACAGGATCCAGCCTCGCCGACGGTCGTTGCTGCGACCCGTCCCGCTTTTTCTTCCCCCGGGAGAAGCGCCATGCGTGTTAGCTATTGCTTCAGCGCAATCCTGCTCGCCGTGCTGTCTTTGCCCGGTGGTTCGGACGAGGGCGGGTTCTTCATCACCCAGGCATTGGCCGCCACCCCCGAGGCCGGTGCCGCAGGCGCTGCGCCCGCACCCGAACCGACTGCACCGGCCGAGGCGGTCTTCAAGCCGGAAGAACTCGACCAGATGCTGGCGCCGCTGGCCTTGTTTCCGGACTCGTTACTGGCCCAAGTCCTGATGGCGGCGACTTATCCGGGCGATGTCGCCGACGCGGTGGCCTGGTCCAAGGCGCATCCGGACAGCAGCGGTGACGCCGCGGTGCGGCAAGTGGCGAATGAACCCTGGGATCCGAGCGTGCAATCGCTGGTCGCCTTCCCGGCAGCGCTGGTGATGCTGGGTCAGGATCCGGCCTGGGTGCAGCGCGTGGGCGACGCCTTCCTCGCGCAGCCCAACGCCGTGATGGATTCGGTGCAACGCCTGCGTCGCCAGGCGCAAGCCGCCGGCCACCTCGAATCCAACGCGCAACAGCGCGTCACCGTGCAGCCCGCCGTGCCAGCACCGGCACCGGCACCGGCACCGACCAATTCGACCGTGGTGGTGCAGCAACCTGCGGCCACCCAGACCATCATCATCGAGCCGGCCCAGCCGCAGACCGTCTACGTGCCGAGCTACAACCCGAGCGTGGTCTACGGCACCTGGGCCTATCCGTCCTACCCGCCGGCGTACTATCCGCCACCGCCGGGTTACTACCTCGGCACCGCGCTCGCCGCCGGCCTCGCCTTCGGCGCTGGCGTGGCTATCGTCGACTCGCTCTGGGGCGACTGCGACTGGGGCCGCGGCGACATCGACATCGACGTCAACCGCTACAACAACATCAACACCAACCGCCAGATCAACGCCAACCAGAACAATTGGAAACACAACTCGATCAACCGTGACGGCGTGCCCTACCGCGATAGTGTGAACCGCGAGCAGAATAGCCGGCGTCTGGCCGGCAGCGAACAGCGCGACGCTTTCCGCGGCCGCGATCCGGTGCGGGCCTCCGAGCGCGAGCGCGCCAACCAGGCGCTGGCGCAACGCGGCATCGAACCCGCGGCTACCAGCAATCGCCAGGCGCGCGAGCGGGCCCAGGCCGCGAGCCGCGACCTGGACCAACAACCGCAGGTGCGCGAACGCGCGCAAGCCAGTGCGCAGGCGCGCCAAGATACCCAGGCCAACGCGCAGAAGCGCGAGCAGGCGCAGGCCAATGTACAGGCGCGTCAAAATACTCAAGCCGGTGCGCAAAAGCGCGAGCAGGCGCAAGCCGGTGCGCAGGCGCGCCAGAAGACTCAGGCCGGTGCGCAGCAGCGCCAGGGCACGCCAGACAATCCAAAGGTCCGCCAGCAAGCGCGTCAGCAACAGGCCAGCACCCAAGGGCCGCGCAACAATGCCTTCGCCGGCGCCAGCAACCCCTCGCAATCGCGATTGCAAGCCAGCCGCGGCCAGGCCAGTCACGTTTCCGCCAGTCGGCCGCGCGCGGAGCGCGCCAGTGGTCATACCGTACAACGCCCGGCCCGGGCACCGTCCCGGGGCGGTGGCAATCGGCGCTGACAGGAGACTCGCCATGAAGGCTGCTTTGCGTATTTTCCCGATTACGCTGCTGGCGATCCTGGCCCTGGACGCGCGCGCGCAGCAGGCCTTTCCCAGTCCGGATGCCGCCGCCGAGGCCCTGGTCGCCGCGCTCGGCACCCGACAGGCCGATCAAGCACGCCTCGCGGCCCTGCTCGGGGCTGACTGGCGCGCCTATATACCGCTCGAAGGCATCGACCGCGACGATGTCGATGCCTTCATCGCCCACTACCGGGAACAACACAGCATCCGGCCCGACGGGCAAGGCCAGGCGCACCTGGTGGTCGGCACCGACCCCTGGACCTTGCCGCTGCCGATCATGCAGGGCAAACATGGCTGGGCCTTCAACGCCAAGGCCGGTGGCGAGGAGATCCGCGAGCGTCGCATCGGTCGCAACGAACTGGCCACCGTGCAATCGGCGTTGGCCTACTACGATGCCCAGATGGACTACGCCGCGGTCGACCGCGACGGCGACGGCGTGCTCGAGTACGCGCAAAAATTCATCAGCAGCAACGGCAAGCATGATGGCCTGTACTGGGCCGAGGAGCCCGGGATGGAACAGAGTCCGCTCGGCCCTTTGTTCGGCGACGCCAAACCCGGCGACGACTGGCATGGCTATCAGTACCGTATCCTCGACGCGCAGGGACCCTCGGCGCCGGGCGGCGCCTACAGCTACAAGCTCGGCGACAACATGAGCCGCGGCTTTGCCCTGGTCGCCTGGCCGGCGAAGTACGGCGACAGCGGCGTAATGAGCTTCATGATCAGCCACGAGGGCGAGCTGTTCCAGAAAGACCAGGGCCCGGACAGCGCGAAACTGTCGACGTCCATGCACCGCTTCGATCCCGACAGCAGCTGGAGCGATGTCGATGAGCAACCCGGGCTTTGAGCGCGGTGGCGGGAATGCCCCCTGACGTCGTTCTCAGCCATCGCCTGGTAGCCTGCCAGGCCCACCGGGCTCAAGTACCGCGTCCGTTTGGCCCTGCTCACGCCCACGTTTTCCCGAGCCGTTCCAGACCGGACTTTTGCAGATCCTGCGGACTCATCACAATACGGAACTTGCAGCTGGCGTTGAAGTTGAGAAAAAAGGGTTCCGCTAAAGCCGGGATATCGGAAGGGTCTTGCACGTCGACCAGAAAGATCCCGCCGCGCATGCCATCCTGCTCGGTAAAGTACGCCGCCTCCGGCTTGATGCTTTGCAGAATACGCTCGATAACCTTGCCCACCTCCCCGGCTTTGACAAGGGTGTTGAAGGGTTCATTAGGGCACTCGACCATAAGTAACATCTTCATCATTCGATCCTCTGTTCAACGTGCAACCCTATCGCCAGATCGCGGCTTCTGGCGCTCATGCCGCCAGCGTCGCGGTACCTGTCGTCAAGAATAGCCAAGCACGAGCCAACCCTCGTGCAGGGTTACGGGCGGTCATCAGGCAGGGTCGGGGAAGACGGCGCGAGGGAAAACGGGATCAGCGCCGGGGGATTGCCAAATGGAGTTGCCCTGTAGGAGCGAGCTTGCTCGCGATGGACGTCAACGATACCGCGTTAATTCTGGATAAACGCGTCGTCCTCGAGACCATCGCGAGCAAGCTCGCTCCTACAGAAAAGCGCGAGGCTGATTACGCAAACTTGATGGTGCCGCCCGGGATATCGTCTCGAGCCAAGCGCAAGTCGCAGGCGTCCTGATTGAGCTGGTGAATCAGGTTGAGCAACCGCTGGCGCAACAGTTCGTCTTTGAGTTGCTCGGCTGCGCGCATGATATCCAGCGCGGCGTTCTCATTGTTGCTGGCGACGGAGTCGAGCAGTTTGCGCATGCTCCTTGATGGCCGATTCATCTGTTGCCTCCCTGGTTTTGATAGACGCGAATCATAGGGGGCGAATGTTTCGGCAATGTTACTCCTCGGAACGCCCCGTGGCGTCACGATCGCGCTCGTAGTGCCTGGTGAGCGCAAACGGCGGCAACCAGGACTCGCGACGCACGGTCCAGCTTTCGTAAGTGGGCCTCAGTTGGTCAGGGGCATCCAGGGATCCCAGGTTCACTTCGATTTCGTCGCCGGTGCGGGCGAACACCGATGAGCCGCAGCGGGGGCAAAAATACCGCCCGGCATAGTCACGTGTTTCGCCCTCGATCGTCACCGCGTCCTGCGGGAAGATCGCCGAAGCGTGAAAAAGCGCCCCATGGTGCTTGCGGCAATCGAGACAGTGACAAAGGCCGACCCGGTAGGGGCGCCCTGTCGCCTCGATCCGGACGTTGCCGCACAGGCAACCGCCGGTGAATCGGTCCATGCTGCGTCTCCTCTGGAATCAGGCGATCAACCCACCCCGCCGGCCCATGAACAAGGCTGCCCGCGGCCCAGGCAAACGCTGATCAGCCTTTTACAGCCGCTTCGATCGCAGCGATGTCGATCTTGCGCATCTGCATCATGGCGTCGAATGCGCGCTTGGCCACTGCTTGATCGGGGTTGGTCACCGCGCTCGTCAGCACCCGTGGCGAGATCTGCCATGACAGTCCCCACTTGTCCTTGCACCAGCCGCAGGCACTTTCCTGGCCGCCGTTACCGACGATCGCGTTCCACAAGCGGTCCGTTTCGGCCTGGTCATCGGTCGCCACCTGGAACGAAAACGCCTCGTTGTGCTTGAACGCCGAGCCCCCGTTGAGTCCGACACAAGGGATGCCCATCACCGTGAAATCGACCGTCAACACATCGCCCTGCTTGCCCGCCGGATAGTCGCCAGGCGCGCGATGGACGGCGCCCACGGCGCTGTCGGGAAACGTCTTCGCATAGAACGTCGCAGCGTCCAGTGCGGTGCCGTCGTACCAGAGACAAATCGTATTCTTGCTGAGCATCCTGGTTCTCCAGAATCGGGAGTGAGATAGGCAGTCTAGCAGCCCAGGCAACGAGCACAGCTTTGCAGGCACCCGTGGACGGTCCTGGAGATCTGGCCTCAATCGCATACGTTATGCCGACGGTCTGGTGGCACGCCGGATACCTGTCGAGTGGTGTTGGCGGGGTGTCGAAATTAATCGCCAGCGCGATCAACCCGTGCTCAGGACCAACGACCTCGCACGACCAGCCCCAGCAATTCTCGATGCCCGCTGACGCCGGTTTTTCGATAAAGCCGCTTGATGTAGGTAGCGGCGCTTGAGTGCTGGATGCCCATCAGGGGCGCGATGTCTTCCGCCCCCAGGCCACTGAGCAAATGCCTGAGCAGTTCACGGTCCCGACGAGTCAGTTCAGGATAAAGTTGCTCAACCCGTTGACTCAGCAAAGACGGCATCTGATTGGCTTCGATATAGGCACGATAGTGCAAGCGCGTAACTTGAATCAGTAACGGCGCAACCGACTCGATAAATTCGATTTCGCGCTGATTGAAGTTGCCGTGCTCGCGCCCTCGATAGAAATTGATCGACAGCCAGCCCCCGCCCTCCTCCTGATGATTGAGCAAGGCCATGCGTTGGGAGATTTGCGGCTGCTCATAGCAGACTCGACGATAGTCACGATGGGTGATGTCTTCGACCGACTGCAGCTGCGCCAGGATTCGTGCACCTCCGTATTTCGCCTTGTGACCGAGCATCGCCTGGCGGTTGCCATCCAGGCTGTGAAAACGCTCGACATAATCCCGGGAAATACGCGATATCTGCACCAGTCTGGCCTGGTCGGAGCACGACAACACCTGCGGCTCCTGGCCCTCGGGATAAGCGAACACAGTGCATTGCGCCAGCGGCATTACCCCGCGCACCAACGTCAGTAACTCAGCCGCCAGCCAGGTCCGGCAGTCCTCGCCCACCCGAGCCAACAGATGGGCGATTTGTCCCGTCGTCAACGGGACCTGGTGGTAAACGGTGGTGAGCGGCCAGTGGTTCATTCAGGGATCAATTCGCGCGTTGAAGATTGGCGTTCGTGGGGCAGTGCCCGCACCAGTATGGCAGCTACCAGTAACAGCAGCGCCGCGTACAGACAACCGGCCGTATAGGTATGGGTCAGGTCTTTGAGCCAGCCGACCACCAGGGGGTTGAGGGCCGACCCCAGATTACCCACGGCGTTGATCACCGCGATACCCACTGCCCGGGCTTGAAAACTCAATGAGCGATCCGGCAGGGTCCAGAAAATCGACATGGCCGTGTAGGAACCCGTCGCCGCCATGCAGACCCCGGCCAGTTGCACGATCGGCTCGCTCGACAGGGCCGTGCAGCACCAGCCCGCAGCGGCCATCAGCATCGGCAGCGCGAGGTGCCAGCGCCGTTCCTGGGTCAGGTCCGAATGTCGACCCCAGAGGAGCATGCCCACAATGGTGCATACCTGAGGAATGGCCGACAACAATCCGATCAGCGTATTGCTCTGTCCAGCGCTGAAACTCTTGACGATCAACGGCGTCCAGACCGCGATCATCGCCAGGGTGTTGACCAGGCAAAAGTACACCAGACAGAACAGCAGCACCGCTGGCGACAGCAACTCGCGTCCCCAGTGAGCGTGGGGGGAAGGTGCCTGGCGGTCCTGCTCCAGCAACTCGGCCAGCTGCAGTTTCTCATCGGCGCTCAGCCAGCGTGCCTGGCGCGGCTTATCGTCCAGATAACCGTACACCGCCAGGCCGAGTACGACGCTGGGCAATCCTTCGAGAAGAAACAGCCATTGCCAGCCTGCGAGTCCCCAATGGCCATCCAGGCCCAAAATGGCGCCGGACAAGACCGAACCAAAGCCCGCGGTAAACGGCATGGCGATCATGAACAGCGCATTGGCCCGGGCCCGGTACGCCGCCGGAAACCAGAACGTCATGTACAGCAGTACACCAGGCAGAAACCCTGCCTCGGTGATGCCTACCAACGCACGCAACCAATACAGGCTGGCTGCGTCATGGGCAAACAGGGTGGCGGTCGACGCCACGCCCCAGGCAATCATCAGGCTGCCGATCCAGCGCCGGGCGCCAAGTTTCGCCAGGACCATGTTGCTGGGGATGCCGCACGCAATGTAGGCCAGGTAGAAAATCGTGGTTGCCATGCCGAACTGGGTACTGCTCAACCCCAGGTCGTCCATCATCGTCAGCCCGGCAAACCCGATATTGATACGGTCCAGAAATGAAAAAACGAAACAGATGAACAGAAACCACAGCAGGCGTTTCGAGACTTTGGCGATGACCGGCGGATGAGCGCCGGCCTCCTCGCCAGGGGTCACAGCAGGACGGGATGGCATAGGGTGATCCTGTTTTTGTAATTATTGGCTGAAACCAGGTGTTACAGGTCCTGCACGGAGCACTCGACCAGCGCGTCGAAACGCTCGGCATCGTTCAGTGCCTCGGCCGCCAGCAGCGCCAATTTGACCAGGAACAACTCGCTGTCGTTACCCGTACGGTCGATCGCCTCGGCGAGCCGATCGTAGACGCGCTCCAGGTCTGCCACATTCATCGACTGGCTCATGCTTGGTGACTCCCGTTGTGGCCAAGGGCCTGGTTTAATCCATGGCGCAAACGCTCGCCATCCAGATGCAGCCAGCGGGCGCAGACATGCTGGTCCGGGCGTGCCAGGTACGCGGCGCCTGCGTGCTGCACGCCATAACGCGTGCTGAACAGACCGTCGGTATCTGGCAGCGTCAGGTCGGCGCGTTGCACCTGACTGACGCCGTTCATGGCGATCGCGATCACTTGTATCGGCAGCCCCTGACGGCGCAGCGCCTGGACCTGGGCATCGACGTCGGCATCAAGTACCGCCGAGTCAGTGAAGCAAATCAGATGGAAGGCAGGCGCCAGCTCGTCGAACAAATAGCGCTGCTCGGCCAGGCGAACATTGAGCAACGGCGCACCGTTGCGCGGCCCCCCGGTGAACAGCAGGTTATCGTCGGCCACCGCGTTAAGTTGCGAATCGGCGTAGTCGTGAGCCCTTGAGGTCCGCCAGTGATACAACGGGCGCACGAACTCCCGAGTCAATGACAGCGACAGCACCGCATCACGTAACAGTCGATAGCCGCGAGTGGGAGGCGCCATGAACCGCGTGCTCTTGCCTGCCTCCTCAATGATTTCCCGAGCAGCCTTGACTCGCTCGTCACTGTAGGAAGCCAGCAGCCCGGCACCGGCCAGGCCTTTGATGTGCAGGGCCAGTTTCCAGCCCAGGTCGTGGCAATCCTGGAACCCGGTATTGGCACCGCGCACGCCGAAAATCGGTAACAGGTGCGCCGCGTCTCCGGCAAAAATCACGCGGTCATTGATGTACTGCGCCAGGGTCAGCGCCCGGGCTGAATACACCGAACTCCAATCCAGCTCCCAAACCGGGTTCTCGACGCCGAGCATCGCCAATTGCGCATCGATACGCTCACGCAACGAGTCGGGGTGCAGCGCCTGCTCGGGCGTTTCGTCCACGGGCAACTGGTAATCGATGCGCCAGATATCGCCGGGCTCGCGGTGCATCAACACGGTGTTGCCGGGATTCCAGGAGGGATCGAAAAATGCCAGGCGTTCAGTCGGCAGATCGAGCTTGATGCGGATGTCGGCAATCACGAACCGCCCTTCATAGGACGCCCCTTCAAGCTTGAGCCCCAGCAACGAGCGCAGTCCGGATCGGGCGCCATCAGCGGCCACCACCCAATCGGTCTCCAGGCTATAGGTATCGCCCGGGGTATCGACTTGCAACACCGCATGGTCGACGCCTTGCTCGATATCGATGACTTTATTGCCCCAACGCACTTCGATCAGCGGCTGTGCCTGGGCGGCCTCCACCAGATGTTGCTCGAGGTACTGCTGTTGCAAGTTGGTCATCGGCGCAAAACGATCGTGCGGATCGACCGGTGCCTCCATACGGAAAACCCGCTGGCCGCGGTAGTAGGAGTTGCCGAAACGCCAGGGCAGCCCCTGCCCGGTCACCGCTTCCGACACCCCCACTTGCTGGAAAATCTCCATGGAACGGCGAGTGAAGACAATCGCGCGACTGCCTTCACAGACTTGCTGCTCAGCCGCCAGTACGGTCGTTCGGACACCGTAGCGTGCCAGTTCGAGCGCCAGCGTCAGGCCAATGGGGCCGGCGCCCACAATCACCACGGGCGAGCGATTGAGGATGCCTTGAGACGGCACGAAAGCAGGATAAACCTGATAGGGAAAATACAGGGATTGATGGGGTACGACTTGAGGCTGATGCATGGTCCGGTGGCTCCCGGTTTATTGTTTTTTCGGGGACAGGTTTTGTCTCGGGCCACTCTAAATCCAGGCGCGCAGGGGGATGTCCCCTGGAAGGGACATGTTGCTGGCGCCCGCCAGCCATACCTCTCAGGTATCGTGCGGCACCCAAACGATATTAGACCCTGGCGAGCCCCACACTTAGCCTGTAACTCGGCAGGCTCTGCCTGCGCGAAAAAAACAACAATAATGCCCTTTGAGAGGAGTCGCCATGAGCACTCGCTATTCCATTCCCGAGTTGATCGACAGCACTCGACTCAGCGCTTTTCAGTGGCGAGTCTTTGTCCTGTGTTTTCTGGTGGCCATCCTGGATGGATTCGATACCCAGGCGATTGCCTTCACCGGCCCCTCGATCATCCAGGCCTTCGGACTGGGAGCCGGAGCGTTGGCGCCGATCCTGACAGCAGGCATTGTCGGCATGGTGCTCGGGGCAATGGCATTGGGCTTGCTGGGCGATAAATTTGGTCGACGACCGACGATTATCGGCTCGGTAGCCTTGTTTGGCGTGGCGTCCCTGGCGACCGCATTCGCCCAGACGACCGAGCAGATCCTGGTGCTGCGATTTATCGCCGGGCTGGGCATGGGCGGCGCAACACCCGTTGTCCTGTCGCTGGCGGCCGAGTACGGCAGCGCCAGGCATCGTGGCACGATCATGACCACGGTGTTACTGGGCTTGCCCGCTGGGGCCATTCTTGGAGGATTGTTGGCCGCCAGGATGTTGCCCTCGATCGGTTGGCAAGGCATCTTTGCCGTCGGTGGTATCGTGCCGCTGGCGCTGGTGGTGATATTGATGTTCGCACTGCCGGAGTCGTTGCATTTCCTGGCCAGGCACCGAGCAGTGATCGGTCGTCAAAAGATTGAGCGAATCGTCGCCAGAATCACCAAACGCCCAGTGTCTCCCGACAATACTTACAGTGTCCCGGAGATGGACGTAAAAACCAGAGTGACCTCCTTGTTCAGTGGTGGCCTGGCGCGTAATACCTTTGGCATATGGACGGTCTATCTCTTTAACTGGGTTGCCTGGTTCATGTTTCTCTCCTGGCTGCCCACCGTTCTCAAAGCCACCGGATTACCAACGGAACAGGCACCCATGGGGACGGTTGCGGTCAACGCGGTGTTTGTCGTGTGTGCCATTCCACTCTCGATCATCCTGCCCAAGATCAACACCCGGCTGTTGTTGCTGGTCCTGTTTCTCTTCGGCATTGTCCTGTGCATTGGACTGGCCAACAGTGGCAACAACTGGACGCTGGTATTCATCCTCGCCGGCTGCGCGGGCTTGGGCATTGGCGGTCAGCAAATCGTGTTGAACTACATGGTTGCCCAGGCCTATCCGACTGCCTTGCGTGCCACGGCAACCGGCTGGGCGATTGCGCTGGGTCGGGTGGGCGCCATTATCGGATCGGCCAGCGGTGGCTGGTTTCTCGAACATGGTGGTCCTGCGGGCTATTACTCGGCGCTGATCGTGCCATTGGTGATTGCGGCGGCAGGGCTCATGATCATTCGCACCCAACCCGATGCCATGGAAAGTCAGCCACTCGCCGCGCATTGAGCATCAGTGCCAGCCCGCATGGCTGGCAAAAACTACCCCAACTGTGCCTGAATCTTTCGCACGACTCCCTGCATCGCCGGTAAATACCGGCGAGCGGCTTCCTCGATGGGTATCGCCTTGGCGATGTAGAAAGGTAATCAGGAACAGTACTCAGACTTTTGATCGTCGATCAGACGCAGCGCGGCTTCCCAGGCCAGGAGATGAAGATTATCGCGAATTTCATCGGCTGACTGCCTGGCAGTGAGTTCACATACCTCTTTGGCGGGGACGCGCAAACGTTGCCCGCCAGTCAAGGCAGCCACCTGAGCTTGACAAGCTCGCTCGAGAAAATAGATCTGATTGAAGGCCTCGGCAATAGAGCCTCCTACAGCCAACAACCCATGGTTTCTGAGAATCATTGCCATGTTTGAACCCAGATCAGTGACAAGTCTCGGGCATTCAGCAGGGTTGAGCGCGATGCCTTCATAATCATGATAACTGAGGCAGCCATAGAACTTTAATGCATGCTGTGTAATCGGCAGCAGACCTTCCTCTTGAGCGGCTACTGCCATGCCCGCCGAGGTATGGGTATGCACGATGCAAACAGCATCATGGCGAGCGCCGTGAATGGCTGAGTGGATGTTAAAACCAGCCTTGTTGACCGCTCCTGCAGCATGCAGCTGATCTACGATATCGCCGCCGATATCAATCCTGACCAGGTCAGATGCTTTCATCTCGTGGAACAGGACACCATAGCGATTGATGAGAAACAGTCCTTCATTGCCTGGCGCGCGCACCGAAATATGGGTGTCGATCAGGTCCGTCATTCGAAAATGAGCGAGCAATCGATAAAGGGCTGCCAGTTCGCATCGGACACTCCATTCAGCGTTGGATATGAAAGCATGGGGACTTGCAACATTAAACATAAGTTCCACCTAAGCAAACAAACAGAATGCGCAACAAAAATAAAAGAAACCAAACTCAAGACAAAAAAATCCCTGCACTATCACTAGAGATTGCCAAGGTGTTGCTGCCGACAAATTAGAAGTTGTAAGCTTCCTTGATTCTTTTCCAGGAATCGCCTATATGAAACCGTAGCGATTCAATGATGGCTTGCTCATCCTTGGTGCGAAACGCCTCGACAATAGGCCAATGATCCGCTGCCGCATCTTCCAGACTTGCAAATCGATGTTCAACCAGGCTGATCGAAATCTGGATTTCTGCATAGATATTTGAAAAAGCCCGAATGGTCTGTGTGTTTCTCGACAACTCGCAAATTCGCTGGTGGAACGCGATGTCGCGTTCGACAAGGTCCATTTCACGCCCTGTTTTTGCCGCTGATTCCATCTGGCCGACGATTGCAGCCAAACCCTCGATATCCTCGTCGGTGAGGTAGGGAAATGCCTGACGAACCGCAAACTCCTCCAAAGCCAGCCGGAATGAGAAAATATCCTGGATGTCCGACTCCGAAAACGAACGGACAAAAGTGCCTCGCCGTGGGCTGGAGATAAGCAAGCCGCGCTCTTCCAGCTTGCGGATCGCCTCCCGGATCGGGTTACGGCTGATCTTCAACGTCCGCGCCAACTCAGCCTCATTAACACGCTGCCCCCCTTTCAGCTGGCCGCTGACCAGCAGCTTGTACAGATACTCGGTCACCTGCTCCGACAAGCTTTTACTGTCGACAACCGGTGCCGGGAACGATCCTGGCTCGCTCGTAGGGACGTTTGAAACTGAGGATGGAAACTGATTCATCTGAAGTTGATCCGCTATGTCTTCGATGTAGATAACGATCGTGGTCGAACTGAATCGCGTTACAGATTGCGCACTGTCGACTGTGGACAGTTAGCTTGCCTTTTTATCCCCCCCCTGTCAATTCAAGTAGTCGGTGTCACGTAGGCCCCTTAAATAGTAAGAAGCCTACGCAACAACAATCAATTTACTTTGCTGATACTTGGGCTAGTTACCCCTTGGCGCTTTGATAGTAGACGCATTACCGCGTAGGCAACAATGGCTGTCGCGGGCGCTGAAAATGTTGCCAACAGGCCTGTACAGTTCATAAGGATTATGCCCACGACGGAGGCAACCAACCACGCAGTCAACCCGCAATAGTTTACCGTTTTGCACGGAACATCCGAGATACCGCCATCCGCCAACCTGCGAACCTCAATGATTCTCGACAGGGCGACACCCACCCAGGCGACAACGATAATCCCTTGGTACGCGAGCGCTTCCAACAGATACTTGAAGACATCGGCGAGCATGAGGACAAACACCAATACACCTACAACGACAGCCCACCAGCCCCATTTCCAGCCAATGCCAAAGAACTGCCCTATTGTTTTCAGATTGCTGGTAGCGACAAAGTAGTTAGCTGAGTTGATTCGGGTCTGTGTTGCCCATACAAAGACCAGTCCCCAGAACCCAAGCAAACTCAGGATGGCCAGCACTACAGAAATTTCACTGATCTTCTCGATGCTTGGCACAGAGCTGACCAGATAGATACCACACGCCCCATTGATGACTATCGTCACAAAGTAAAATAAAAAGCCGAAATTCCATTTACTGTGAAACGCCTCGTCGGAAGGCTTGCCAAACTTCGCATACTCATAGGCGAAGAGCATGAGGACCCAGATGCCCATGTAGTACACAAAGCAGTTCCACCAGCCGTAAGGGGATGGTTCGGCGGGTCCAAAGGTCATCCAATTGGTTGAGTAGCCATATTCGGATATGGAGATACACACGGCTGCGACAAGGCCTATGACGTAGACCGGTAGCAACACACCATTGAGCTTGTCGAGCCAGACCTGGATTTTCCCCAATACCAACGGGACGCTATAGGCCACGACGATCAGAGCGGCGACTGTGTGATTGATCGAGGGGAAGAGATGGTTGATCGCAAGCGCGATGACAGACCCTTCGAATACAGCGTAATAAATGGCGGTAGCCCCGAGGATGATCGCAGCGAGCACGGCCCCTTTTGAGCCGAAAAGCTCTACTGAGAAGGAGGTCACCGAATGACCTGTTTTAATGGCGTGACGGGCCATCAGGGAGGTGATGACGCCATAGGAAATGACCGAAAGGAGCATTCCCGTAATCGCATTGAACGTTCCGTATTCCAAAGCAAGTGCGCCGCCTACAATAATGTAGAACATTGCACTGCACACTGCCCACCACGCCATGGACAGCGATACTTTATTAATACGCTCGTCAAGTCGCACCACGGCCACAGGTTGCCCTGCGCCGCCGTTACTTTTAATTGGGCCCGCCATTTTTTATTACTCCAGTGATAGAAGGAGGTGTTTAAAACACGTTTTTTGGGCAGAACGACTACTTAAATGTTTCTTCAGGAATGCTCAAGCGTATATTTATTATTATTTGTGCGAGTACGGTTTTCGAGAGAATATCGTTTCGATCAAGGGGGTAAAGCTTTCAAGACTCAAGGTATCGTACTCCGGGTCGAACGAAGGACAATCCCATTCACGACAGAATTTGTCGCACTCATCAAACCAAGGATGCCCACGAAATTTCTCGCGAGTATTTTTGTCCCACCCCAGGTTCTCCCAGTAATAAAACCCTTGGAAGACGTCGTGATTAAGTACAATCCAATGGGTTTTTTCTGACACATAAGGCTTAATCAGCGCACCCGCCAATTCGGCATGGTTGTACAGTGCGAGTGTGTCACCAATATCATGGACTAGCGCAGCCAGAACCATTTCATCATCGGCGCCGTCACGCTTCGCCCGAGTGGCCGTCTGCAGCGAATGCTGCAGTCGGTCAATCTGGTAGGGCTGCTCACCCTGCCCCAGGAGTTGCAGGTGTTTGATCACCAGCTCAGGCATATGTTTATGTTCGTCGGTTTCGAAAGAGGAAATCAGCTTCCAATCTTCGGGTTTCATCTGGTCAATACTTTTGAAGTTAGCCTTTTCCATCTTTTTTCCTATCCATCGGACGGGGCTGTAACAGCCCCGCCGAATATTTTTACTTCGAAGCGCGCCGCTGCTGACGCTCAGCGCTCCATTTAACACACCAGTCGGAACAGAATTCCTTGCCGTCGACTTTAACCTTCGTCGGCGCATCCTGTTCGTAGATCAGGACGCCGCAGTTAGCGCATTTCACGTAACGTTCGATGTAGAGACCGTTTTCTGAGAATTTCATCTTCAGTTCCCCGTGTATCCGTAATTCGACCTTGCAGATTCGAGTGAGATATAGCCATCGCGCAGATCGCGTTCGACGGACTCCGGCGCTCGTTTTTTCGGACTGCCGAAGCCGCCACCACCCGGGGTGATCAACTTGACCCGATCCCCTTCATGGATGTCGACGTTCGAATAACGGCTCGTGGAAATCTTCCCGTACGCTTCGCACATCGTTTCCCACTTGTGTGAACCATTTTTCTGGACAAGGGTGGCACCACAGCCACCTTCCAGACCGCCGTCCAAGCCCCAGGGCTTGGTGAAATGACGGTCGGTCATTTGCGAAACAGTGATGGTTTCATTCAGGCAAAGCATTTGTTTGGTGTAACCCAACCCCCCTCGGAATTCGCCTGCACCGCCGGAGTCCGCATCCAGAGCGAGACACTCGACACGCCATGGGAACCGGGTCTCGAAGACTTCGACAGGCGTGGTACGACAGTTGCCGTTGATCGAGTCGACAGCGTCGTTCCCATCTGCGAAAGCGCGCCCGCCCCAGCCCACGGTTTCCAGGTCATAACAGGCGAAGTATTCGCCGCTGGCTGCATCCACACCGCCGAATACGAAGTTGCAATGGGTTGCGCCTTCGGCAGCCATGACTCGATTGGGAACCGCGGTTGCCATGGCGCCCAGAATTGCGCCGGTGATGCGTGGATGTGTCTCCGTGTTACCCCCGACCGAAGGCGCCGGGAAATCCACGTTCACGATAGTGCCGGGAGGCGAAAGCACTTTGATCGGACGGAAACATCCACTATTGCGCGGTATCGATGGGTCCGTCATATGCAGGACTGCGTTATAGGCAGCTGACGTCGATACCCCTAGTGTTGCATTGATCGGACCACGCGCCTGTGGCGAAGAACCTGTGTAGTCGATGATGATTTGATCGCCACGAACGTGAACTTCCACAGCGATGCGGTAGGTCTTGTTCGGGGTTACACCATCACTCTCCACAGAATCTTCGAAGGAGTAAATACCGTCGGGAATGGCGTCGATTTCGGCTTTCATGCGACGTTCTGCGTAATCGAGCAGGTCGCCAATGATCTGCTGGACATCACTGACGCCGTATTTCTCAAGCACATCGCGCATCTGGCGTTCGCCCAGATCTACAGCTGCAATCAAGGCGCGTAGATCGCCATAGTTGGTCCGGGGTGTACGAACGTTGGCCAGCAACAGCTTCCAGATATCGTTGTTATCGACGCCGGCGGATTTGATCTTCACCGGAGGAACACGCACACCTTCATGGAAGATTTCCGTGGCCTCGCCAGGGAAACCGCCCGGCGCCATGCCACCGACTTCAGCGATATGACCAATAGCGATTGCCCAGCCTTGCAGCTCGCCATGGAAGAAGATTGGCTTGAAGAAGGTGTGTTCAGGCGTGTGGAGGCCGCCACGGTAGGGGTCGTTGTGGAGGATGATGTCGCCTTCTTTGAGGGACACCACGTCGATTTCCTTCAAGCACGACTTCACCAAAAGCGGTATCCCACCAATCATGGCGGGGCAAAAATCGGCGACCGCAATCAGATTGCCCTGCTTGTCGGCCAGACCGCAGGTGAAGTCCAGCGCTTCGTTGAAGATCGTGGAGTAGGAGGTCTTCTGCAGGGTAATTCCCATTTCTCGACAGATCGATACCATCGTCGAGTCGAGAATACTCATCGCTACCATATCCATTACTTGCCCTCCGCGGATTTTGCAGTTACGAGCATGTAGCCGTATTCGTTTACGCGAATTTGCTGATCGGGTCGCAGGATCGTGACCGAGGCACTTTCTTCGATGATCGCCGGTCCTGTGATCACATGGTTCTGGAGCAACGTTTCGCGCTCATACACCGGCGTATCGATCCAACCGCCCTCATAGCGAACCTTGCGACTGGAATTGGCTTTGGCGGGCTTTTCGGCAAGCGCCAGTGTCGCAATGTGCGGTTTCTCGCAAGATGCGATTGCCACCGCTTTGATGGTCACCAGCTCAATGGTTTCGCCAGGCGTGGAGAAGCCAAACCGGGCCTGGTGAATCTCATGGAATTTCTGCCACAACCGGGCTGCAGACTCGGTATCGATCGATGCCTCGTCCACCGGCAGTTCCAGTCCATGATTCTGACCGAGGTAACGCGCTTCGATGGAGCGTTGCACATGGATGTTGTCAACGTAACCCTGTTCGGTGAGCTCACTGACCGCACTGCTCACCAGATGGGTCATCGCTTCATCGACAGCGATCGCGTCGAACCGCGTGGAGACCTGTTGGATAGTTCGCTGCTTGTCGACACGAGCATTGGTCATGATGAACCCGAATGCCGAGAACTGGCCGGGATAGTTAGGCACCAGGCCTTGAGGGATGCCGCTGATTTCCAGCAGGTCGCAGATGTGAACCGGCCCTGCGCCACCGGATGACAACAGGGTGAAGTCGCGAGGGTCCAGACCGCGTTGCAACAGCACCGTGCGCAGCGCACCCAGCATGTTGTTATTGGCGATCTGGAGCATCGCCATGGCCGCTTCATCAACGGCCATATTGAGCTTGTCGGCAATCCGCGCAACCGCACGATGGGCGGCGCTGGCATCGAGCTTCATGCGTCCGCCGAGGAAAAAATCAGGGTTGATGCGACCCAACACCACGTTCGCATCGGTCACGGTTGCTTCAAGGCCGCCACGACCATAGCAGGCAGGACCAGGAACGGAGGTCGCAGACTGCGGGCCCATTCGCAACAGGCCACCTTTATCAATCCATGCCAGGGAGCCGCCACCAGCACCAATGGTATGAACGTCGATCATCGGCACCTGAATCGGAATCCCCCACTCGATTTCAAAGTCGGTGGTGATGTTTTCCTGGCCGTTGACCACGGTTGCACAGTCGGTCGACGTGCCACCCATGTCGAACACGACCAGGTTTTTGATCCCGGTGAGTTCAGCGACAGTACGGGTGGCGACTACGGCACCCGTTGGTCCGGACAACGCCATCTGTACGGGAGTAGCCGCTGCGCCCCAGATGCTGGATTCGCCGCCATTGGACTTGATGACGCCGACTTTATCGCCGATACCCAGATCATCGAGGCAAGTCTTTATACGTGCGAAGCTTTCCTGAACGATCGGCTTGAGAAAAGCATCAGCGATAGTCGTGGATGCGCGGTCGTATTCCTTCCACTTCGGAAGTACGTGAAACGAAGACGAAATAGGGATATCAGGCAGCTCTTCAGCCAGAATCTGCGCAATGCGGTCCTCATGCTTTGGATTGACGTAAGAGAACAGGGTGCAGACGGCGATAGCTTCGATGGTGCCATCGTTGCGAATGGCCTGCGCGACCTTGCGCACCGAGAGCTCATCCAGAGGAAGTACTACCTCACCCAGGGCGCTGATACGTTCGGCAACTTCATAGCAATCGGCTCGACTAACGAATGCCTTGGTCTTGATCCAAGTGATGTCGTAGTGGCTGCGGCGGTCACCACGCTGGATAAACGGCACATCTTTAAAGCCGTTAGTGGTGACGTAGGCAACCTTCGCGCCTTTTCGCGTTAACAGTGCGTTCGTCGCAATCGTGGTGCCCAGACGAATCTTGTTAACGGTTGCCATCGACTCGATGTTGGATAGCCCTTCCAAAACACCATCGATAGGATTGGCTGGAGTCGTTAGATTTTTCCAGTTTTCAATCTTGCCAGTTGTGGCGTCGTATGACACGAAGTCGGTAAAAGTACCGCCAATGTCGACACCTACAATATTGTCCTCACGCATAAGGCGCTCCGCTTTATTATAAATCTAAAGTTTTTCGGGGGCAGTTCTTAAATACTTTTTATGCGGTGGTTACCGTGTGCATCGCGATGGACGCGAATAAATGAATTATCACGGTAAGTGCATTTCTCTTATTCTTTTTTTTCTACATTCGTACCTCGCACAGCGGGTGCTTGTGCCGCTTTCGGTCGGCTGTCCTTGCAGGAGAAGCATGATTCAATCTGTGGACTGAAGACTGTGGACAGTTTGCCCTTGAGGAAAATGGCTGTCAACCGGTTCTAGCCCTGTCATCGCAAGCGCCAGGAACAATGCGCAGTAACCCGTGCACTGGGGATCAACAACCAGTGCACTCGGCGCCAAGCCAGACACGGGTTCGAGCGCGTAATTTTGTGCCGTGGGTTAGACGTTCGTCCTGACCTCCACCTGATAACAACAAGATTTCTGGTGACCCATGAGCACAGTAGATCCGATCACCCTGGCCGTCGTGCGAGGCGCACTCGAAACCGCGCAGCGCGAAATGACCATCACCCTGGAGAAAACCGGTCGTTCGAGCGTTTTCAACCTGGCTCACGACTACTCCAATGCCCTCTTCGACCACCTTCCGGAAATGATCCTGCAAGGTCAGGACATCCCGATTCATCTCGGCTCGCTGATTCCGGCGATGAAATGCGTCGCCGGTTTCTTCGGCGATGACGTCCAGGAAGGCGATGTGATTTACCACAACGACCCCGCCTACATGGGCAGCCATATTCTCGACTGCTGCATGTACAAACCCGTGTTCTACAAAGGCGAGCTGGTGTTCTGGGCGGTGTGCAAAGGCCACCTGACCGACATCGGCGGCCCGGTGCCCGCCGGCTACAACCCGGATGCCAGGGAAATCTACGCCGAGGGTTTGCGCATCCCGCCAGTGAAGCTCTGGTCACAAGGCAAGCGCCGTGAAGACGTGATCAACCTGCTGCTGACCAACATGCGCGCCCGCGCCTATCAGGAAGGCGATCTCAACGCCCAATACGGCGCGTGCAATGTCGGTGAACGGCACTTGCTCGAACTGCTCGATCGCTATGGCGTGGAACAGGTGCGCGCGTGCATCGCCGAATTGAAAGACATGGCCGACCGTCACATGCGTGCCTTGCTGCGCGACGTCCCGGATGGGTGCTACACGGGCACCGCAGTGCTTGAGGACTCGGGCCACGGGCTGGGCGAATTGTCGATCACGGCGCAGGTGGAAATCCGTGGCGACGAGGCTCACATCCTGATCCAGAGCCCACCGCAAGTTCCTTACTTCATCAACTCTTACGCCGGCAACTCGGTGTCCGGGGTCTACCTGGGGCTGATGATGTTTGCCCAGGTGCCGCCGCCGTACAACGAAGGCTTGTACCGCTGCGTATCCGTCGACCTCGGCCCACCGGGCACCTTGTGCAATGCGCAGGAACCCGCGCCGCACGTCAACAGCACCACCACACCGATGGAAACCCTGGCCGACGCGGTGCGTCAGGCACTGGAGCAAGCCGCGCCGGAACGCGTCACCGCCTCCTGGGGCCACGCCAGCGGAATCAACATTGCAGGCCATGATCCGCGCAATGGCAACGACGAGTACGTGACCATGGTCCTTGCCTCGATCATCTCCGGCGCCGGCGCCAACAAGGCCATGGACGGCTGGCCGGCATGCGGTCCGTTGTGTTGTTTCGGCGCACTGATGTCCGGCGATATCGAGTTGCTGGAGCACGCCTACCCCATCCTGATTCACCGCTACAGCCTGATGACCGATAGCGGCGGCGCGGGTGAGTTTCGTGGCGGTTCGGGGACCCGCATCGAGATCGAACCACTGAAT
Organism: Pseudomonas sp. MPC6; assembly: GCF_006094435.1. Classification (NCBI taxonomy): domain Bacteria; kingdom Pseudomonadati; phylum Pseudomonadota; class Gammaproteobacteria; order Pseudomonadales; family Pseudomonadaceae; genus Pseudomonas; species Pseudomonas sp. MPC6. Next base: position 4,359,665 of record NZ_CP034783.1, read on the forward strand.
CACCCGATGACCGTGGTCGGCTTCGGTGAGGGTCGGCAACTGCCGACATCGGGTGCCGCGGGTGCCCACAACATCATGCTCGAACCCAAGTTGGGCCGGCTGATTCACCGCAAGGTCGACGGCGAAGAACAGCAGTTTATCTACAACGCGCAACTCACTGCTCAGCCTGGCGAACGGGTGATCAACATCAACCCCGGGGGCGGTGGCTACGGTAATCCCCTGCGGCGTCCGATCGCCAGTGTATTGAACGACGTGCGTAACGGCCTGGTGTCCCGTGAAGGCGCGCGCCTGGAGTATGGCGTGGTGATCGAAAGCAATGGCCTGGTCGACGAAGCCGCGACCCACGCCTGCCGTGCCACCCATTAATCGAACCCGGCCCCTCTGAGCAATCTGGAAACCCTCATCATGACCAAACAACAATATCGTCTGGGCATCGACGCCGGCGGCACCTTCACCGATTTCATCCTGGCTGATCGCAGTGGCAACGTGCAGCTGTTCAAGGCACCGTCAACCCCCCAGGATGGCACCCTCGCCATCCGTAACGGCCTGGCCCAGATCGCCGACGCCATCGGTCGCACGCCCGCTGAAATCATTGGCGACTGCGACCTGTGCATCAACGGCACCACCGTGGCCCTCAACGCCCTGATTGAAAAAACCGGGGTGAAGGTGGGTCTGCTGTGTACCGACGGGCACGAAGACAGCCTGGAAATTCGCCTGGGACACAAGGAAGACGGACACCGCTACGATGCCAGTTATCCGCCGGCCTATATGTTGGTGCCGCGGCATCTGCGTCGGCCCATTCGCGGCCGGATCATCAGCGACGGCAGCGAATACGCTGCGCTCGATGAACAGGCGATTGTTCAAGCGATCGACTATTTTCGCGAGCAGGACGTCAAAGCCGTGGCCATTTCGTTCGTCTGGTCTGTGCGCAACCCGAGCCACGAACAACGCGCGGCCGAGATGGTGCGAGCAGCCTTGCCGGGCGTATTCGTCTGCACCGGCAATGAAGTGTTCCCGCAAATCCGTGAATACACCCGCACGTCGACTACCGTGGTCAACGCCTACCTGAGCCCGGTCATGGGCCGCTACATCGAACGGATCGACGCCTTGTTCGAAGAGCTCGGCGCGCAGCAACCGACTCGCTACTTCCAATCCAACGGTGGCCTGGCGCCCGGCATGGTGATGCGTGAACGTGCGGTCAACGCGATCAACTCGGGCCCGGCGTCCGCGCCGCAAGCCGGCTTATGCGTTGCACAGCCGTTCGGCATCGACAACGTGATCACCGTGGACATGGGCGGCACCTCGTTCGACATCACCTTGAGCAAGTCAGGGCGCACCAACTTCAGCAAGGACACTGATTTCCTGCGATACCGCATCGGTGTGCCGATGATTCAAGTGGAAACCTTGGGTGCCGGCGGCGGCTCGATTGCCTTTCTCGACGACTTCGGCATGCTCCAGGTCGGCCCGCGCAGTGCCGGTGCCAACCCTGGACCGGTGTGCTACGGCAAGGGTGGCACCGAGCCAACCGTCACCGACGCCAATCTGGTGCTCGGCTACCTGGCCGACGGCGCGCTGCTGGGCGGTAGCATCCGGCTCGATCGCAAGGCCGCGATCGAGGCCATCCAGCGCAAGATTGCCGAGCCTTTAGGCATCAGCGTTGAACGCGCGGCCATTGGCATCATCACCTTGGTGAACCTGAACATGGTCAGTGGCATTCGAAGGGTGTCGGTCGAGCGTGGTTACGATCCGCGGGACTTCGCCCTGATCGGCGCGGGCGGGGCTGCGGGCATGCATGTCATGCGTCTGGCCGAGGAGATCGGTAGCCGGGTGGTGCTCATCCCGAAAGTCGCTTCCGGACTGTGCGCGTATGGGCAGATTCTTTCAGACATCCGCTATGACCAGCTGACCACGCTTGCGATGCGCCTTGACGACGACCTGGTCAACTTGCCCCTGCTCAACCAGACCTTGCGTGACCTGCGCGAACGCGGCATGAACAATCTGCGCGACGATGGATTCGACGCCGGGGACAACGTTGAGTGCCTGTACAACCTGGAGATCCGCTACCTCGGCCAGATCCACGAATGCAGCGTTGAGTTGGCCTGCGATCAACTGGATCATGCCGGCCTGCTCACCCTGCGCGAGGCATTCCATACGCGCCACAAAGCCCTGTTTTCCTACAGCGAGCCTGAGAGTCCGGCAGAACTGGTGAACCTCGAGTGCTCCGTGATCTCACGCCTGCAACGCCCGCCCATGCCGGAACTGCCACCACCTGCCGAAGAGGTCACACCTGCCGCGAGCGGTTACCGGTCGATGCTGTTCAGCGCGCAATCGTCCTGGCAGGAAACGCCAGTGTACAACGGAGATCGGCTGCAATCCGGGCAAACGGTACACGGCCCTTGCGTGATCGAAGAGGCCACGACCAACATCGTCGTGCCACCTGGCTGGCTGGCAACGCTTGCCCCCTCGGCCACCTACCGACTGACACCTGGTGATTGACCGTCCGTAAGCATTGGCAAATGATGGCAACCCACGGTGCCGACGGTTTGTTCCTCGGCACCGTCCTCAGAACAAAATCATACGAGGGCAGCCATGGCGACCAAACTTTCCACCCGCTCCTGGTCCGACAGTCAACGCCAGCCACTGTGGGCGGACGCGATCGCCTGTGCTTATTTCCCACTTTCGCTGGAGTTCGCGCCCAACGCCACCTTCAGCGGCAGCCTGCAAATCTGGGAAACCGCCACAACCCCGCTGACGCTGTCACGCTTGCGCTCCAGTCAGCTTGGCTATTCGCGCAGCAAGGCCCAGGTCAGTGAAGATCACGACGCCTGCTACCTCGTCACCGTGCCGCGTCGCAGCGAAGTGCATTTCGAGCAGGACGGCCGGGAACTGCATTGCCAGCCCGGAGGATTCATCTTCGAACGTGGCGATGCCCCCTACCGCTTCCACTATGCCAGCGACAACGATTTGTGGGTGTTCAAGCTCCCGGAGCGCGCGCTCCATGGCCAACTGCGCGGTGCCGAGCGCTACACACGCTTGTGCTTCGATGCCAAGCGCGCGCTCGGTCGGATCTTTGTCGACCAATTGGCCATGTGCGCCGCTCGTTTCGATGAATGTAACGAGGCGGCCCGCCACATGCTGCTGGAGCAAGCGCTTTCAACGTTATTGATGGCGCTGCGCGATGATGAGCGGGTGCTCAGCAGCGAAAGCTCCAACCTGACCGCCTTGCACTTGCAACGCATCGAGCAATACGTCGAAAGACATCTGGGCAATCCCGACCTGGCGCCGCCGATGATCGCCGACGCCTGCGGTCTGTCAGTGCGCTATCTGCACAAACTGTTCAACAGTACGCCCTACAGCGTCGGGGAATGGATTCGCCTGAGGCGTCTGGAGGCGGTCAATCGAGGCCTGCACGACCCCAACTGCCATCTCTCGATCGGCGAGTTGGCCATGCGCTGGGGCTTCAGTGATCAGGCTCAATTTACTCGAAGTTTCCGTCAACACTTCGGCTGCACCGCCAGAGAGGTGCGTACCGGCACGACTCGCTCACCGGGCGCGTCGCAGCTTTGTGTATGAGGCGGGGCTTTTCCTGCTCGACGGCAGCGCCGAAGATTCCATCGGCATAACGGTATCTGGCCCCCGCAGCCGCTATCGTTTCAAACAGCGCTTTACCAGGTGAATAACTCCATGCCGGACAGCAAAATGCCCGCCCCCGAATCCACCCTCCTCCAAAGCTGGCACCACAACGCCCGGCTCTGGATCGAAGCCGTCCGTACCGGCACCATCGAAAGCCGCCTGAAGGTCACCGACCAGGCCATTCTGTTGGCGGTGCTGGGTCGCCAGCCGGAGCGCGTGCTCGACCTGGGCTGCGGCGAGGGCTGGCTGTTGCGGACGCTGGCTGAACGAGGCATCACCGCAGTCGGTGTCGATGGCGATGCGACGCTGGTCGAGGCGGCGCGAGCGGCGGGCTCTTCGCCGGTGCACCTGGCGAGTTATGAAGCGTTGGCGGAGGGCAAAGCGGACATCGGCAGCGGCTACGACCTGATCTGCGCCAACTTCGCGCTGCTGCACCAGGACATCATCCCGCTGCTCGCCGCCATGAACGCCCTGCTCGCCCCTGGCGGCGCGCTGGTGATCCAGACGCTGCACCCATGGACCGCGGCGGCGGGCGACTATCAGGACGGTTGGCGGGAAGAAGCCTTTGCCGGGTTCGAGGGTCAGTGGCAACCCATGCCGTGGTACCTGCGCACCTTGTCCAGCTGGTTCAATGCGCTGGACATGGCCGGTTTTCGCCTGGTCGGCCTGCAAGAGCCACAGCACCCGCAAAGTCCGATGCCGCAGTCGTTGCTGTTGGTGGCCGAGCCACGGGAGTGAACGCTATCGATGGCTCTAGCAAAAGCGAGCAAAAAATCGATGCTGCAATGTCCGTAATGGATCGGTAGAACCACACCTGCGTGTGAACCATGGGGATTAAATGTCAAAATAGAGTGCTGAACATCACTTGCCAGGTGCAAGCCATCACGATCGAAAGAGTGGCACATGACTGAACCGAAACCATCTCGGGCCAGAAGGAAAATGTACCTTGCCTGGGCTTTACTGTTGGGCTTTGTAGCGGTGGTGTCCTACGCCCTCCTGAATGCTCCGGAGCATCCGAAGGAAATAGTCATGAAGCAGAACTTCATACCCGGGCAGTGGATTTACGTCGTTCAGAACCCCAGACACACCTCAGAACCCAAGACGCTGAACTTTTATGTCGATGATTACGATTCAAGTAACGAGGTGATGAAAGTACGCCTGGGCAAGAAGCGTCCGTTTCTGATTTCCGACACAGACTTGAAGGATGTTGTCATTCGCCGTATGGCCAACGGCTTGAAAGTGCAGATCAAAGGCGCGGTAGAGGCCTACCACAGTGACCTCTATCTGGCCGACGGCGATACTTACACGACTTTTCGGGTAAGCCTTGTACAGATCGAAACCCGAGCGCCCCTGCCCAGTGGGCGCTGAGGTTGTTTTCCCCGTGTAGGAGCGAGCTTGCTCGCGATGGTCTGAAGGGCGACGCGTATATTCAGAAAAAACGCGTTATCGTTAACGTCCATCGCGAGCAAGCTTGTTCCTACGACAGCCAGGACTCAACCGTGTCGGAACCGTATTTCGCTTTCCACTCTTTCAATATCTTGTGGTTGCCGCCCTTCGTTTCCACGACTTCGCCAGACTCCGGGTTTTTATAGATTTTCACCTGGCGAGGCTTGCGATTGCCTGTTTTAGGCTCGGCAGCGGGTGCACGGCGACCGGCGTTTGGATCAAGCAGATTGACGATGTCTTTCAAGCTGTAGCCATACTTGGCGAGCAGTGCGCGCAGCTTGGTTTCGAATTCGATTTCCTGCTTCAGGCCAGCGTCACCTTTCAAGGCTTCAAGCGCTTGAAGCTGCTCGGCAAGGTGTTTTTCAAGTTGGCGAAATTCTGCGAGTTTGGACATGGGAACTCTCTCCGTGACTGTTATCCTAACGTTACACTAAAAACGCCGACTTGCATGAAGTCAGCGTGTTTACTTTTACTCATCAAGTCGCATCCATTGCAGATTCGCACTTGAGTAGAGGTCTATCAATCGACAGTCTGCGACGCGAGAAGGTTCGTAAAATCGCCAATGGAACATTGCTTTGATGGGGCCGCGATTTGATAGGGCCGCGATTTCAGGTGCCCGCCGCCGAATCGGTTTGCGGAACGGAACCGGCAGGCACGGTGTCATTTGTATTAGACACGCTGGTGTCGTACATCCACTCGAGATAGAGAGGTCGTCATGAACAATATCATCTACATCGTTGGGGCCGTTGTGATCGTCCTGGTTATTCTGTCGTTTGTCGGTCTTGTATAGCCCGCCAGTCGAGACCTTTTTCCGGTGGCTGTAGCGGGTAGCGCTCGGGGGCGAGAACGCCTGCGCCAGCCATTTTCCAACTGATTCAACTACTTGTCTTAAAACTGAAACCTAACAGTCATATATTGCACTCATCCGCTTACATAACCTGGATTCAGGCCTCATTCAAGGATGAACTGCCCTCATGCGTCGTGTTGTCTTCAATCAAAAAGGTGGTGTTGGAAAATCCAGCATCGCCTGCAATCTTGCCGCTGTGAGTGCAGCGCAAGGCTACCGGACACTGCTGGTTGATCTCGATCCCCAGGCGAATTCGACTCACTACCTCACAGGCCTGCTCAACGACGACATTCCCACGGGTATTGCCGACTTCTTCAGACAGACACTGTCGGGGGGCTTTGCCAACAAAAAATGTCGAGTAGCCATAACCGAGACGTCCTACAAGAACCTCCATCTGGTGACCGCCAGTCCGGATCTTGCAGATCTCCAGTCAAAACTTGAGCGCAAGTTCAAGATCAACAAGCTGCGTAGATTGCTGGTCGAGCTTTCCGAGGACTACGAGCGTATCTATATCGACACCCCGCCTTCGCTGAATTTTTTCACCTTCAGCGCCCTGGTCGCTGCCGATCGGTTGTTGATTCCCTATGATTGCGACAGCTTTTCCCGGCAGGCTGTGAACAGTGTCATCGCTCAAGTAGAAGAGCTGCGCATGGATCACAACGAATCGCTGCAAATAGAGGGGGTGGTGGTTAATCAGTTTGTCGCACACACGGGCCTGCACCAGACGCTTGTCAACGAAATGCTGGTAGAGGGTCTTCCCGTGCTACCGGTTTATTTGAGCAGCTCGGTTAAAATGCGCGAGTCCCACGAAGCCTCTGTACCCCTTATCCATTTGGCACCGCGTCATAAACTCTCGATGGAATTCGTTGATTTGCTGGATGCACTGGAGCGAGCCGCTTAGTTGGTGATCGGTGGCGTTGTTGCCGCGAGCAAAAAATAACGGCGAGAGGTGAATTTTTGCCTATCTTCCAGTATCTGATCTTGAACAAGCCGTGCCATTAAAACGTGGCATCGGCCAAGGGAGGTCCGTCCAGCCTGCGCCGCACCGGGCTCAGCGGTTTGCGGCAAGACAGATCATTGACAGAGTGGCTCGCATGAAATCGCCTGCGAAAGACGTCAAGCCGATCGGATTGCGCTCAGCACCTTCGCCATCGGGCTGATACCGTCCTATGCCACGATCGGCATCTGGGCGCCCATCCTCCTGCTGCTGGCCAAGATGGCTCAAGGGTTTTCGGTGGGCGGCGAATACACCGGCGCCTCGATCTTCGTCGCCGAATATGCCCCGGATCGCAAGCGCGGCATCCTCGGCAGCTGGCTGGACTTCGGCTCGATCGCCGGCTTCGTCTTCGGCGCAGGCGTGGTCGTGCTGATCAACAGCGGCAAGCTCGGCCTGATCTTCTCCGGGATTGCTGATGCTGGCGGTGCTGCTCAACTTCTTCATCGGCGTGATGGCGTCCACCCTGCCGGCGATGTTCCCCACCCACATCCGCTACAGCGCACTGGCCAGCGCCTTCAACATCTCGGTATTGATTGCGGGCCTGACGCCTACCATCGTCGCCTGGCTGGTGGAAAGCACCCACAACCTGTACATGCCGGCCTACTACCTGATGGTGATTGCGGTGGTGGGGCTGATTACCGGCGTGACGATGAAAGAAACGGCGAACAAACCCTTGCGTGGAGCAGCTCCGGCGGCTTCCGACATTGAGGAAGCGCACGAACTGCTGCAGGAACACCACGACAACATCGAACAGAAGATCGAGGACATCGACGCACAGATCGCCGAGCTGGAAGCTAAACGCGAGCATCTCGTGCAGCAGCATCCGCGAATCGAATAAGGTGGCGGCACGCGGACAACGAACCGGTCGTTGTCCGCGACTGACGCCTGGTTGAACACTCCTTGTAGAACACTGGATACACCGCAGGACTCAGTGCCCCAGTATTTTCGACAGAAACAGCTTTGCCCGCTCTGAAGACGTCCCGTTGAAGAACGCTTCAGAGGTTGTATCGTCAATGATCATCCCCTCCTCCATGAACACCACCCGGTCGGCCACACGTCGTGCAAAGCCCATTTCATGGGTGACCACCATCATCGTCATGCCGTCCCTGGCCAGCGCCACCATCACGTCCAGCACTTCGTTGATCATCTCCGGGTCCAGCGCCGAAGTGGGCTCGTCGAAGAGCATGATCACCGGATCCATCGACAGCGCCCGAGCGATGGCCACCCGCTGTTGCTGACCACCTGAGAGCTGTGCCGGATACTTGTCGGCATGGGCGCTGAGGCCGACTCGCTCGAGCAACGCCAGGCCTTTGGCAGTGGCGTCCTGTGCCGGACGATCGAGCACCTTGGTTTGTGGCAACGTCAGGTTCTCGATGATTGACATGTGGGGGAACAGCTCGAAATGCTGAAACACCATGCCCACTTGCTGGCGCAACCTTGGCAGGTCGGTTTTCGCACTGCCGATCGACTGCCCGTTCACCAGGATCTCGCCTTTCTGGAAAGACTCCAGGCCGTTGACCGTCTTGATCAATGTCGATTTGCCTGAACCCGACGGCCCGCACACCACGACAATTTCGCCTTTGCTGACGTGGGTCGAGCAGTCTTTGAGGACTTGCAGGTTGCCGTACCATTTGCTGACTCCGCGCATTCTGATACAGGCAGACTGAACCTCGGCGGCAACAGGCGCGAACGATTGCACAGCGGCTATGGACTGACTCATTTGTCGTAATACCCCGCGCGGATAGAGGCGCCGATCAGATTGACAATCAAGCGGCCCGCAGTCACGCAGGTGAGGTTGCTTGCGTTGTCTTTGCCCGGTTGGATTTCGACGATATCCATGCCGACTACCCGGCCCTTTTTCACCAACCCGTGGATGAGCTTGCGTGCCTGCAAAAAGGTCACGCCACCGGGGGCCGGGCCATCTACCGCGGGCATGATGCTTGGATCCAGGCCGTCGGCATCAATGGTCAAGTAGTAGTTGCCACCATCGGGTATACGCGCAAGCACCGCGTCCATGCCGATATCATGCAATTCGTAGGCGCTGATCAGCTGCGCACCATACTCGCGCGCAACCTCGAGGTCTTCAGGGCGTGCGCTGCCCTGAGCGCGCAAGCCGATCTGGAAGATACGGCCGACATGGGCCATTTCGGAAGCACGACGGATCGGGCTGGACAACCCTTCCCGGACCCCGTTCACGTCGTCGCGCCAGTCAAGGTGCGCATCGATATGGATGATGGTGATCGGCTCCTCGAGGCTGTCGTAGGCGCGTAGAACCGGGGTGGTAATGCCGTGGTCACCGCCAAGAACAATGGGCAGCGCACCTGCTTTGAGAATCTGGCGCACGGCCTGCTCGGCGCGCACATAGTGCTCACCCGGGTTGGCGACGTCGGGCAACACGTCGCCGCAGTCGATGAAGCGGATGTCGCTACGCCCTTGCAGCAGCGGGCCATCGATATCGAAATCGTAATGCCGTGGATCACGCACCATGCGGTCGGTGAGTTGACGAATGGCCAGGGGCGCATTGGTCTGGTCATTGGTATAGGAACGTGGGCCGTAGGGCGCACCAAAAGGCATGCCAAGCACTGCAATATCCGCCTGTTGCAGATTTTCCAGGTCGGTCATCAGCTCCGAATAAAGCAGGGTCTGATGGGTGGTGCGTGGAGCGACGGTCAGGTTCTTCATAAAAACTCCAAGATGATGGGATTTTCTAGCGATGGCGCCACTGTCTTTCACGGGACTCCAGGGCCTGGCCAAGTGCATCGAGCACGATGCTCGACAGCCAATAGAGCAATGCGGCGGTGCCCAGCACTTCGAGGTAAGCGAAGGTGTCGGCGGTCATCAGGTTGCTCTGATAAGTCAGCTCGGGAAGACTGGTGACCGAGAAGATCGCGGTGTCCTTGAACATCATGATGATCAGGCTGGTCGTCGGCGGAATCAGGTAGCCGAAGCTCTGCGGCACCACCACGTAGCGCTGCACCTGCCAGACGGAAAACCCCAGTGACCGCGCGGCACGCGCCTGGCCGGCGGGCACGCTCTTCAAGGCGGCACGCAGGATTTCGCTGAAATACCCGGCGGTATAAAACGCAGTGGCGCCAATGGCGATCACAAAGGACGAGGCGTTCACGCCCAACTGCGGCAAGCCGAAAAACAGCAGGTACACCACGATCAGGAAGGGAACATTGCGCACAAGTTCGACGTAGCAACGGGCAATCAGCCGTGGCAACCAGTACTGCGCATCGGCCATGTAGGCGAACAGGGCACCGATCAACATACCCAGCGGAATACCGATGGCACTGACCGTCGCGGTGATTTTCAGCCCCTGCAGCAACGCGGGAGCTGCGTGACTGATCACTTCAATATCAATGGGCATTTGGCATCACCTTGGCAATGCGGCGCTCGATCGATCGCGAGATCGAGGATGCGCACAGCAGAATGGAGAAGTAGACGACGGCTGTTGCGCTGAACACTTGCAGAGGCAGGTCGCTTTGCAGCGTCGCGTTACGCGCCACGGTCGCGAGCTCGCTGACGGCAATCACCGACAACAGTGAAGAGGCTTTCAGCAGGACGGTGTACTCGTTGGTCAGCGGCGGAATCGACCGATTGAACATCTGCGGCAACAGTACGTAACGCCACTTTTGCCAAGCGCGCATGCCCAGCGCCTGGGCGGCTGCAACCTGTCCTCGAGGAACCGACGTCAAGGCGCCACGCAGGATTTCACTGATGTAGGCCGCCGTGTTCAACGACAGGGCCAGGATCCCCGCCTCCAACGGCGTCAGCGAAATACCCAGCAGGCCGGGCAACACGAAATACGCGATCAGCAACTGAATCAGCAGCGGCGTGCCACGGATGGCACTGACGTAGACCATCACCGCATAGCGGGCAATCGGCCCTGCCGCGACTCTCAGCAGCAGCAACAGCACACCCAACCCCAGCCCTATGAGAAACGCCAGGCTGCTGGCGAAAAACGTCGTCGCTGCGCCTTGCAACAGCCCATCGAAAAACGGTCCCAGGGCGGTGTGGGCATTCAACCAACTGGTCATCACCTGACCCTCCGCTCAAAGGGCCGCTTCAGGGAGATACCCTGAAGTCGGTAATGCCAGGGTTTCGCCGAACCATTTCTGCTGCAACTCGGCCAACTTGCCGCTGGCCCGCATCTCATCCAGCGTCTCGTTGATGAAGGTGCGAACTTCCGGATTCCTGGCATTGACCACCCAGGCCAACAGCTTGGAATCGCCTACCCCGCCCACCGTTTTGTAGATGTCCGGCTGCCGGCGCATTTGCACGGCCAACACGTTGCTGGGCAGAACACCTACGTCGATCGAGCCGTTGGCAATCGCCAGGCCGACATCGGGATAGCCCTGGAAGAGCTTGAGTTCCGCGTAGCCCTGCCCTTTGCTGGCTTTGAGATTTCTCTCGTATTCCTGCAGCGCATGTTGGGACGAAGACCCCATCTGGGTGCCGACGACTTTGCCGGCGGCATCCTCGACCTGGGTGATGGTGGTGTTGTCCGCCTTGACCACAAACAGCGAGCGGACAATGCCGATCGGCTGGCTGAAGGCGAACCGCTTGGCTCGCTCGGGCGTGATCCCGACGGAAGTCGCCACAAAGTCGAATTTGTTGCTCATCAACCCGGGCAGCAAACCGTTGAACGGCAAGTTCAACTGCTCCAGTTCAACCCCGAGTTTGGCGGCCATATGTTCCAGGATATCGTGGCCGTAGCCCACAACCTTCCCGCTTTCGACGAACTCATAAGGTTCGTACGCGGCTTCGGTGCCCACTGTCAGCTTGCCACGCTGCTTGATGTCGGCAAGCGTGCCGGCCTGGGCCAATGCGAAGCTGGAGGTACAGACCACCAGCGAGGTTAAGAGCACGGCTTTGACGATACTTCGGCGACTGGGTCCAGTCATGATTGCGGTCCCCCCATTTCTTGGAGTGTTGTATTTGTGAAGGTTGCGGGGCCCAAATTAGCCAGTGCCAAAGCGTAAGTAAAATCACTTTATTGGAGATATGGTCTTGGAATCTGATACCTTTTGCCCATGAACCGATTCGACCTTACCGAGCGTGACTTGCGTTCCCTGCGCATCTTCTGTGCCGCCGCTGAAGCGGGCGGGTTTGCCGCGGCTGAGCGCCGGCTGAATATGACCAAGGCCTCGATCAGCAGGCATATCAAGGAGGTGGAGGAACGCCTGGGTGTGCGACTGTGCGAGCGCGGACCGGCAGGTTTCAAACTGAGTGCGGCCGGGAGGGTGGCGCTGGAGTTGACGACCAACGCGCTCAATTCCCTCGAACGGATCAAGCCTGAAATCGATGCGGTACGTGCGGTGATATCCGGCACCGTCTCGATTGGCACGGTCGAGCATATGCTCGCGGACCCGAATTGCCGTCTGGCCGAAGCGTTGAAAGAACTGCGACGAAGAGCCCCCAACGTCCAGGCCGAAGTGGCCGTGATGACCTTTGGCAATTTGAACCAGGCCTTGCGCGAGCGCCGGGTGCAGGTGGCCATTCGCGGGATGTACAAGAAAGAGCGCGCGTTTCACTACCAGAAGCTGTTCGTCGAAGACCATCGCGTCTATGTAGCCGCTCACGCGTCGGGCAAGGATCAGCGCCCGCCCCTGGTGTACCGGCCGCATCCCTTCGTCGAAGAAATGTTGGCTACCCAGGGTTTTGAACGCGGGCCCGAAGCCGCAGGATTGGAAGCGATCGCGATGCTCGTCGAGAGTGGCGGTTATGCCGGGCTACTGCCGGAGCATTATGTCGAACTCATCGCCCCGCGCTTCGACTTGCGAGCGTTACCCGACAGCCCCGTATTTCATAACACGATATGCGCGATAACCGAGGCCTCTCGCCCGCTGTCACGCAGCGCGGAGCTGTTTCTCGAGATCCTTGAAGAATTGCATGCAAGCGACTCATCCCTCTCGAATCGACACAGCGCCAGATAGCCAATGCAGGGTGCCGGCACCTGCCCCTACCTTTCGGTTATGCGCAGGCTCAACTAGGGTAATGACAAGAGCATCTGTCCAAACCGGGGACGCAGAGCATGTCCAGACTCCTGTTTCTAACGTTCGCCGGCCTGGTCCTGTGCAGCAGCCAGGCGCTGGCGGACACCCTGAAGATCAGCGTGATCGGCGCCGGTAACGTCGGCGGTACGCTGGGCACGTTATGGGTAAAGGCAGGGCACTCGGTGATGTTTTCGTCGCGTCACCCCGAAGAGCTGGCGGACCTGGTCAAGGCCGCCGGCCCCAACGCGCGTGCGGGCACGGTCAGCGACGCCGCGTCCTGGGGCGACGTGATTGTGCTGAGTGTTCCCTACGGCGCAATGCCGACGCTGTCCAAACAACTGAAGGGCAGGCTGGAGGGCAAGGTGGTATTCAGCACCAGCAACCCGTTCAGCGGCCGTGACGGCGACATCGGGCGCCAGGCGCTGGAACAGGGCGTCGCCCTGGCGGACCAGCAGTACCTTCCCGGTGTGCACCTGGTACGGGCGTTCAACGCCATCGGCTATGCCTCAATGAAAAGCCAGTCCGGCAAAGGCAAGGCAATTGCAACTTTCGCCGACGACGCCCAGGCCCGCGACTTGGGCGCCCGACTGGTGCGCGACGCCGGATTCATCCCGGTCCTTCTACCGCTGGCGCGGGCCGATGAAGGATTGCCGGGCGGCCCGGCCAGCGGCGTGTTGAGCGAGGCCGAGCTCAAGCAGAAACTAGGCTTGTAGCTGCGTTCAGTGCACCCTTCGCGTAGAGGCCTGTGCGCCGGCGATGCGCCCCAGTACGGAACCTGATGTCAGCCCCGCCCCACCGGCGTACTTGACGTAGTAGAGGTTGCCCACCAACTCGCCCGCGGCGTAGAGACCGTCAATCGGTTGATCCTCTTCGTCGAGCACCCGGGCCTGGCTGTCGACCTTCAGGCCACCGAACGTGAAGGTGATGCCGCACGTCACCGCGTAGGCCACGAAGGGCGGACGATCCAGGGGGTTGGCCCAGTTTGACTTGGGCAACTCCAGCCCTAGAGTCGAGCGTCCGTCGCGGATGGCGGGGTTGAATGGCACGTTGAGTTGCACGGCGCTGTTGTAGGCCTCGAGGGTGTGCAGCAGAGCGGAACCGTTGACCCCTTCCATCTGCTCCATCAACCCTTGCAGGGTCGCCGCCTGGATCCGCGTCACCTGGCGTCCCCGGTACTCATCGGGGAGCAAGTGGTGGCTGTGCTGATCGAAGATCTGCCATGCGACACCCTCCGGTTGTGCCATGACTTTGGCGCCCATGCTGGAGTAGGTGTAGTTGCGAAAATCCTGGCCTTCATCGATAAAACGCTTGCCATCGGCATTGACCACTACGCCGAGATGGAAGTAGTTCTTTTGCTGGTTAAGCTGGTTCAGGTCGCCCATTTGCGGGGCGTTGACGTCATAAAACACCGCATGGCAACCGGACCAGTTGCCGTGCGCCACGGCGCCCACATCCAGGGCCATGCGGATGCCGTCGCCGGTGTTGTAGCGTGACCCGCGGACTTTGGCCAAGTCCCAGCCCGGTCCCAGGTATTGGGTGCGCCATTGCAGATTGGCATGGAAGCCACCCGTTGCGAGGACCAGCGCCCGAGCGGAAAACTGACGACCATCCGCGCAGGACAGCTGCCACAAGCCGGCAGGATCACGGCTGATGCGTTGGGTCCGACAGCCGTAGAAAACCTCCACGGCGTCTTTTTCCACTCGGCGAAACAAGGCATCGACCAACCCCAGGCCGCCACCGGAAACCTCGATGGTCAGGCCGCCCCAGAAGCGGAACTTGCCATCCACCTTGAAGGCCTGGCGACCGTAGATGGGCATGAAGCGCACGCCCTTGCCGGTCATCCACTGCAAGGTATCCAGGCTCTGCGACACGACCGTGTCCAACACGTGCGGGTCGGTGCGGTATTGGCTCATGGCCGCCAATTCACCGAAAAAATCGTCCTGGGTATAGGCGCCGAAATCGCTGCTTTCAACTTCACTCTCCAGCAGGTCCGGCATCAGGCTGCGCAAGTCCTCAACGCCCCGGTAAGCCACGCGAAAAGCGCCTCCGGTGTGCGCCGAGTTACCGCCGCGCTGCTCTTTCGGCGCGCGTTCAAGCAAGGCCACCCGCGCCCCTTGTTCGCGGGCGGAAAGGGCTGCGCAAAGCCCGGCATTGCCGCTGCCCAGCACGATGACGTCGTAAGGTTGCATACCCGCTCCTGATCTGTGGACTTCATTGTCCGATTATCAACAGGACCGCGCGGGGGACTTAGCCTGCGCGGTCGAATAGGCTTTTCAACTAATGCGCAAGGTGATGCGCTGGCTCGAGCTTGCGGGGTGCGGTCCAATTGATTGTAAAAGCACATCCGAACGCCGCCCGAGCCTTCGGCAGCGTCTACAGAGGGGGGATTGCGTTGGGTATGAGCAACATGCGATCTCCGGCGAACGCACCGACGTACACGTCGTGACCGACCTGCAAGGCCGTTGAGGCGCCATACAACGCCCCTTCTTGGGCGCGCATCAGTTCACGACTTGTGCCCTTGAGCGGATCGATCAATGCCACCACCGAGGGGCTGGGGCAGAATTCGTTGTGGCTGAGGAAACACCTGCGAAAGGTCTGTGCATCAGGCACACCGGCCGTGAGCAGTTGCCCATCAGCCGTCCAGCTGAGGTTGTCCGGCAAGAAGTCGAGGGCGATCTTGCTGACGACTTTTTGTTGTTTGAAGTCGTACTGCCAGACGCCGCTGCCCGGCCATGCGGCGAACCAGACCGACTGACCGTCCTGGCTCACCTGAATGCCATTCGGTGCAGGGGCCTGGCTGTCGGGCAGACGCTGCAGTCCCGCGCTGGCGTGCCAGGCAAGCAAATGCCCGGTGGCGCGGCCATCGAGCAACTGCTCCAGGCGAGGATCGTCTTTCATTGCATCGAAGCTGAACATGGCCGTAACCACGAAGCCGCCGTCAGGCGTCGCGGCAACATCGTTGAGCATCGTGCCGTCCTGGCTTTCCACGCAACCACGCCAGATGGCCTTCCAGCTGTTGCCATCGCTGATCGGCTCGAAGAATTCCACAGCCTCTCGACCGTTGTGGTTGACCACCAACAACTGCGACTTACCATCGGCACGCTTGGACAGATGGATGCCGTGGGCACCGATGGCGCCTTGCGGCTGCGCGCATGAAGGTTCGCCCCAACCCGGTGTCGCCTGCCGCTCGATGACCATATCGGTCACTTCGCGGGAGGCCAACGCCATGACTCGCAATCGGCTTTGATGGCTGGCGGCCAGTCCCGGCGTGGTGCTCAGGAACAGGAAACCGCCATCCGGCGAAAGCTCCAGATCCTCGGGGGGCGCCATGCCGCAGATCGGCGTGTAAGCGCTTTGCGCCACGCATGCCGGCACCTGTGGTTGAGCGGCAGAAACAGCGGTGCTGATAGCCAGCGCCAAGGCAGCGCTGGCCAAACGTAAATGGTTCATGATCCAACCCCGGTTTTATTGTAGTTATGCGTCCGTGTGCGGGGGCACAAGCCAGGCGCAAGCCCCTCGCGAGATGGCAACGAGAGGGATGCGCCGGGGCTTAGTGGCTCAGGAAGTCGATGACCAGGCGGTTGAACGCGTCCGCGTGTTCCCACTGAGCCCAGTGGCCACACTGGCTGAACACGTGCAAGCGCGAGTTCGGCAGGCCATTGAGCAGTTTCAGGCTCCAGTCGATCGGTACGAAACGGTCATCGCGGCCCCAGGTGATCAGGGTCGGATGCTTGATGTCCGGGAGGTTGGCAGAGAAATCGCCCATCTGGAATTTGCTCAGATCAACGCTCTTGATGAAGTTTTCCAAGTGCTGAGGGTTTGCCAGAATGCTCTTGTGACGCAGGCTGATCAGTTCTTCGGTCAGTGCGCTGGAGTCGTAGACAAACACATCCAGCATTTTCTTCAGGTTTTCCAGGGTCGGGTCACGGTACACGCCAAAGAGCAACTTGATGCCTTCCATCGGCAACGGCGTGAACAGGCTGGTACGCCCTACCCCACCTGAACCCATCAGGATCATTTTATCCAGGCGCTCCGGATAGGCCACGGCAAAGCCCAGCGCGCTGCCGCCACCCATCGAGTTCCCCACCAGGTGTGCCTTGTCGATGTCCAGTGCATCCATCAATGCCTTGATCGCACGAGCGTTGATCACGAAACGCGGCTCGGCGGTAACCAGAGGGTCCGACTTGCCGAAGCCTGGGCAGTCCATGAGGATGACGCGGTAGCCGGCGTCGACGAAACTGTCGACGTTGCGGTGAAAGTTGGCCCAACCCGTTGCGCCTGCACCCGAGCCGTGGACCATGATCACCACCGGGCCTTCTCCGGCATCGTTGTAATGCATTTTCCACTCAGGGGTCTGCACGAATTTGCTGGTGTTTTCTTGGGTGAATCGACTCATGGCGTTAGTCCTTGTTATGGATGTGAGGTAAAAACCAAAGAGAGCAACGACTGTGCCAGTCAGTTGACCTGGCTCTTAAACTAAAAATAAATCGTTATATATCAGCTAGTTACAACTAAAAACCGGCACCTTGAACGCTCCTCGCTGCTGGCATTCACGGTCTCGCGGATTCAGAAGTTTTTGCAGGTTCATAAAAATCGCCATGAAAAACATGAATCCGTTGAACGCGCCGCCACCGATGACCTGGGTTCACGTAACGACGCCTGCCATCTGGCAAAAATTATCGGTGCGCGTTTTGGGTGATGGCGTCGTAGCCCGCTGTCGCACATTCGCAATCCTGCTCTTCACTGGCACCGGACACGCCGATCGCGCCGACCAGGCGATCGCCCAGGTGCAACGGCAAGGCGCCTCCCATGGGCACCAATCTCGGCCGCAGGATCAAACACTGGCGGACATGGTCGGGGGCATCCCGCAAGCGCTTGCCGACATCGGCGGTGGGCAGGCCGAAAGACACGGCGGTCAATGCCTTGTCCTGGGCCAGATCGATGGTGTGCAGCGGTGCGCCTGCACTTCGACCGAAGGCCAGCAGATGCCCGCCGCCGTCCAGCACCGCGACACTGACCCGCCAGCCATGGTGGCTGGCGTACTGCAAGGCCGTATCCAGCGCCAACCGGGCGGCCGCCATGCTCAACGGGTCGGCCAACTGGGTGTCGGCCAAGGGAATGTCCAGATTCATACACAAATTTCCTTAAGAGAGGTTGCCGACTGCACAACCGGTCTGGCTGGGGGTAACAGATAGCAGGCCAACGTGTGCCACGCTCCGACGTCGCGAAGCCGTCAGTGGCGCCGCAGACCCCGGCAATGGAGAACTGATCAGGGTTGTGCAGGTGGCTCGACCACGCCGGCCCACTCGACATATCGCTGCCAGGTGGCCTTCAGCGTGGCCACCCGATCGAGCTGTTCGGCGGCCAGATCATGGGTTTCGCCCCGGTCCCTTGAGAGGTTGAACAAACGCCAGCGATAAGGCTGGTCGGGTTTGGGGGGAGCACCATCCGGGGCATAGGCAGAAACCAGTTTCCAGTCGCCATCGCGCACATAGGGCTGACCGAACAGCTCGCTGGCGACCTGCGGTGTACGCCCCGGGTCTTGGCCGGTGAGCATCGGCAGCAGCGACTGGCCGGTAAACGGCAGTTTGCCGGCGGGCGTGTCGTCGGTCGGCAGACCTGCCAAGGCCAGGAACGTCGGCGCCAGGTCGTCAACCCGCCCGTAGCCGTGCAGGATGCGCCCTTGCGCAGCACCCAGTCTGGCCGGCAGATGTATGATCGCCGGCACCGCAATGCCGCCTTCGGCACTGGTGCCCTTGACCAGGCTCATCGGCGTCGAGCTGACTTCAGCCCAGCGGGGCCCGTAGCTCACGTTGGAACCCTTGCGCCCGAGATTGGCCAAGGTGTTATCCGTGTGCGCATCGCTCGGTGAATAACCCTTGGCGTGGTCCTCGCCTGCGGCGCCGTTGTCTGACATGAACACGATCAGGGTGTTGTCATACTCACCGATCTGCTTGAGGTGAGCGATCAGGCGACCGACGTTCATGTCCAGGTGCTCAACCATCGCCGCGTAGATTTCCATCTTGCGGGCCTCGACCTCGCGCTCGGCATCGCTCAGCTGCGCCCAGCGCTTGCCCGGGACATCGGCAGGAGGCGCCGGCGGGAAGTCTTGGGCAAACAGACCGAGCTTCTTGAGCCGCGCCAGGCGCTCGGTGCGGATCACGTCGTAACCACCGGCATAGCGACCGCGATATTTGTCGAGGTAGGCGTCTGGCGCCTGCAACGGCCAGTGCGGCGCGGTGTAGGCCGCATAGGCGAAAAACGGTTTGCCGCTGCTGCGACCGGCGTCGATATAGCCGATCAGCTTGTCGGTGTAGGCGTTGCTGGAGAAGAAGGTGTCCGGTAATTCGACCGGCTTGCCGTCCTCTCGGTAGCTGACATTCTCGATGCGCACCTGCGAGCCGGCCAGCGGTTTGAAGTGGCTGGCACCGCCGTCGAGCAGGCTGAACGAGTGGTCGAAGCCCCAGGCCTCCGGGCCCTGCCCCGGCGCCTTGCCCAGGTGCCATTTGCCGGCCATGTAGGTGGCGTAGCCGCCGTCCTTGAGCCGCTGCGCGATGGATTGGGCACGCTGGTTGAGATAGCCCTCGTAGCCCGGCCGTCCTTGCAGGCGCGGGGAAAACGGCAGCACTTCGGCCATGCTGCCCAGCCCGACCAAATGGCTGTCGGTGCCAGACATCAGCATCGAACGCGTTGGCGAACAGGCCGCCGCCGCGTAAAAGCTGCTCAGGCGTACGCCCTGCCGGGCCAGTTGGTCGATATTGGGGGTAGCAATTTCGCCGCCGAAGCTGGCGATATCGGAGAAGCCGAGGTCATCGGCGAGAATCATCAGGATGTTGGGTTGGCCGGCAGCGAATGTACTCGTCGGCAGCAGCCAGGCCAGCAAGGCCAAACGGTTCAATAGTGTCATGGCGATCTCTCTTGTTGTTGTGACGCCAACCCGGTAACGCTCCCGTCGTTGCCGGGCTGACAAAACCAGGCCAACGGCTTACGTTGACCTCGCGTCACCGCCCTTGAGTAAATCCAGCGCGACGTCGACGATCATGTCTTCCTGGCCGCCGACCATGCGCCGTTTACCCAGTTCGACCAGGATGTCGAGGGTCTTCAGGCCGTATTTCACGGCAGCGATTTCGGCGTGGCGCAGGAAGCTCGAGTAGACCCCGGCATAACCCAACGCCAGAGTTTCGCGATCGACCCGCACCGGGCGGTCCTGCAACGGACGCACGATGTCATCGGCGGCATCCATCAGCGTGTACAGGTCAGTGCCGTGGTTCCAGCCCAGTCGCTCGGCGGCAGCGATGAACACTTCCAACGGCGCGTTACCGGCGCCGGCGCCCATGCCGGCGAGGCTGGCGTCGATGCGGTCGCAACCTTCCTCGACCGCAGTGATCGAGTTGGCCACGCCGAGGCTCAGGTTGTGGTGCGCGTGCATCCCGGTCTCGGTTTCCGGCTTGAGCACCGCCTTGAACGCACGGAATCGCTCGCGAATGTCCTGCATGTTCATCGCCCCGCCCGAGTCGGCCATGTACACGCAGGTCGCGCCGTAGCTTTCCATCAGCTTGGCCTGCGCCGCCAACTGCTCGGCCGGGATCATGTGGCTCATCATCAGGAAACCGACGGTGTCCATGCCCAGTTCGCGGGCGTATTCGATGTGCTGTTTCGACACGTCGGCCTCGGTGCAATGGGTGGCGATGCGCACCACCCGCGCCCCGGCGTTGTAGGCCGCTTTCAGGTCATGCACGGTACCGATGCCAGGTAACAACAGAGTGGTGATTTTGGCGTGGCTGATCACATCGGCGGCGGCCTCGATCCACTCCAGATCGGTGTGCGCGGCGAAGCCATAGTTGAAGCTCGAGCCTTGCAGCCCGTCGCCATGAGCGACTTCGATCGAGTCGACCTTGGCCTTGTCCAGGGCGCGGGCGATGTCCTGCACGTTCTGCAGCGAATACTGATGGCGCACCGCGTGGCTGCCGTCGCGCAGGGTCACGTCGGAAATGTAGAGTTTCTTGCCGGGATTAAAGGTCATGTCGGTCTCCTCAGGCGTTGAGCATCGACTGCGCCATGCGCTCGGCGGTGGCCAAGGCAGCGGAGGTCATGATGTCGAGATTGCCGGCGTAGGCTGGCAAGTAATGGGCGGCGCCTTCGACTTCGAGGAACACCGAAGTCTTCAGCCCGGAGAAGGTGCCGAGGCCGGGGATGTGCAGCGGCGCGTCTTCGGGAATGACGTCGAACTGCACTTTCTGCTTGAGGCGATAGCCCGGCACATAGGCCTGTACGGCGGCGGCCATTTCGACAATCGAGGCCTCGACCAGCGCCTGGTCCGCCGCCTCGGACAGCACAAACACCGTGTCGCGCATCATCAACGGCGGCTCGGCCGGGTTCATCACGATGATCGCCTTACCCTTGGCCGCGCCGCCGATCACTTCGATGGCCTTGGAAGTGGTTTCGGTGAACTCATCGATGTTGGCGCGGGTGCCGGGACCAGCGGATTTACTGGCGATCGAGGCGACGATTTCGGCGTAGTGCACCTTGGCCACCCGCGATACGGCCGCGACCATCGGAATGGTGGCCTGGCCGCCGCAGGTGACCATGTTGACGTTGAGCTGGGTCAGGTTCTGTTCCAGATTGACCACTGGCACGCAGTACGGGCCGATGGCTGCGGGCGTCAGGTCGATCAGGCGGATGCCGGGTTTGATCGAGCGCAGGAAGGCGTCATTCTTCACATGGGCACCGGCCGAGGTGGCATCGAAGACGAAGTCGATGTCCTGGAACACGTCCATACGCGTCAGGCCTTCGACGCCTTCGTGGGTCACCGCCACACCCAGGCGCGACGCGCGCGCAAGGCCGTCGGAGGCCGGGTCGATGCCCACCATCACCGCCATTTCCAGGTGCCTGGCGTTACGCAGGATCTTGATCATCAGGTCGGTGCCGATGTTGCCGGAACCGATGATGGCGACTTTGAGTTTCTTGCTCATGAATATTCTCCGCAATGTCAGTCAAATCGCACGGAACAACTGCCGATACCGGCAATGCTCACCCGCAAGTTGTCCCCGGCCACCACTGGCACCATCGCTGACAGTGCACCCGACAGAATCACCTCGCCGGCCTTGAGGCTCATCCCCAGTCGGCCCAGGGTATTGGCCAGCCACGCCACGGCGATAGCCGGCGAGCCCATGGTCGCGGCCCCGGCGCCGGTGCCGACGATGCGGCCGTTTTTCTCCAGCACCATGCCGGTGGTAAAGAGATCGAGCCGGCGCGGATCAACCAGGCGGTCGCCCAGCACAATCACGCCGCATGAAGCGTTGTCCGCAACGGTGTCCTGAATCTTGATTTTCCAGTCGCGGATGCGTGAGTCGACGATCTCGAAGCACGCCATGACCCCCTCGGTGGCGCGCAATACATCCGCGACCGTCACACCGGGACCCACCAGGTCATGCTTGAGTACGAAGGCGATCTCGCCCTCGGCCTTGGGTTGGATCAGCCGACCGATCGGCACCGAAGCGCCCTGCTCGACCACCATGGCATCGGTGAGTTGGCCGAAATCCGGCTGGTTGACCCCAAGCATGTCCATCACGGCCTGGCTGGTAACACCGATCTTCTTGCCAATAAGCCGCTCGCCACTGTCCAGGCGTCGGGCAATCAGGCGTTGCTGGATGCCGTAGGCCTGCTCCAGCGTCAGTTGCGGGTGACTGTCGGTCAGCGGCGCAATGGCCTGGACCTCGCACAGCGCGGTGAAAAGCCGGTCGCCCAGTCGGTCGATATCCACGGAAAAATCATTCACGTTCATTACTCCTGCCAACCTGTGGCGAAAATTCGTTCATAGCCCCTGGCTCATGGTTCATGCGCAGGATTCCCGGACAACGGTGGTCGACTCGGCGGCCGCTTGGGAGGGGGACAACAGGAAACAGGCCAGCGCCGGCACCAGGATCAGCGCCACCAACATGTTGCACAGGAACATGAAGGTCAGCAGCACACCCATGTCGGCCTGGAACTTGATCGGCGAGAACACCCAGGTGACCACCCCCAGGGACAGGGTCAGGCCGGTGAACACCACCACCCTGCCGGTGAACTGCAGTGCCTGGCGATATGCCACGGCGAGGGTGGCGCCACGGCGCAACCAAAACAGCATGACGCTGAGGATGTACAGCCCGTAGTCGACGCCAATGCCGACGCCCAGCGCCACGACCGGCAAGGTCGAGACCTTCAGGCCCATGTCCAGCTTGACCATCAAGGCTTCGGCCAGCAGTGACGTCAGGATCAGCGGCAACACCGCACAGACCACCGCACGCCAGGAATGGAAAGCGAGAAAGCACAGCAGCGTCACGGCCAGGTAAACCCCGAGAAGCATCTGCGTGTTGGCCTTCTTCACCACGATATTGGTAGCGCTTTCAATGCCGGCGTTGCCGGCCGCCAGGATAAATTGCGCCTGCTCGTCGTTGAACATCCGGGCGAAGTGTTCGCTGGTCTGCACCACGGCGCCCAGGGTGTCGGCCTTGTGGTCCTTGAGGTAGGCGTAGATCGACAACAAGTCGCAGGTGCCATTGAACAGCTCGCGCGGCGCTCGTATGGCGGCGGCGTTGATCATGGCCTGGTTGGGCAGCAGCTCGTCCCACTTGAAGTTGCCTTCGTTCATGCCGACGTTGATCTTGCGGGCCAGCCCCGTAATAGCGTTGGTGGTTTCCACGCCCGGCAGTTGCCGCAGCCGCCATTCGAGCTCCTCCACCTTGCGCAAGGTGTCGTAATTGATGCACTGCCCGGGAGGCGTCTTGACCATGACCACGAAAACATCGCTGCTGGCCTGGTAGTGCTCGATCATGAACTGGTTGTCACGGTTGTAGCGCGAGTCGGCGCGCAGCTCGGGTGCACCGGGGTCGAGGTCGCCGACCTTCAGTTCCTTGCCCACCAGCACCGCAGCTGCCGCGATCAGCAGCGCCAGGCCAATGGCGACCGCCGCCGCACGCGGCTGGGTGAAGCGCTCGAAGGTGCGGACCAGCAGTGGTGGCCGGGCCTCCTCGTCTTCACGGCGCAGGCTGCGGGCCGCGGCCTGCGGCGAGACGCCGGTGAACGAGAGCATGATCGGCAGCAGCGCCAGGTTGGTGAACACCAGAATCGCCACGCCCAGGCTGGCTATAATTGCCAACTCCCTGATCACCGGCACATCAACGATGGTCAGCACGGCGAAGCCGACCACATCGGCCAGCAGTGCGGTCATGCCGGCGGCGAACAGGCGGCGAAAGGTATAGCGCGCAGCGATCAGTTTGTGCGTGCCACGGCCGACGTCCTGCATGATGCCGTTCATCTTCTGCGCACCATGGCTGACGCCAATGGCATAGACCAGAAACGGCACCAGGATCGAATAGGGATTGAGCTCGTAACCGAATAAGGGCAACAGGCCGAGCAGCCAGGTCACGCCGATCAGTGTGCAGCCTTGAACCACCAGGGTGCTGCGCACGCAGCGGGTGAAAAAATAGAGGATCGCCGACGTGATCAGCACCGCGACGGCAAAGAACGCCAGCACGGCATAGAGCCCTTCGATCAGGTCGCCCATGACTTTGGCGAAACCGATGATGTGGATGTCCACGTTCTCGCCCTGATACTTCTGGCGCAACTGCTCCAGGCCATCGGTAAGGGTTTTGTAGTCCAGGGCCAGACCGGTCTTGGGGTCTATGTCCAGCAAGGGCAGGTAGATGATGGTCGAGCGCAGGTCGGGCGCGACCAACTGGCCGATTTCGCCGGAACGGTCGACGTTGGCGTGCAGGGCCTCCAGGCTTTCGCGGCTGCCATCAAAGCCGTCGGGCACCACAGGACCGCCATCGAAGCCCTCCTCCGTCACCCCCTGCCAGCGGGTCGAGGGGGTCCACAGCGAGCGCATGAAGGCACGGTCCACGCCCGGTACCAGGTACAGGTCGTCGTTGATCCGGCGCAGGGTCTCCATGTATTGCGCACTGAAGATATCGCCCTCGCCGCGCATGGCCACGGCGATGCGCAGGGCGTTGCCGGCCCCCTTGAGATCACCGGCGTGCTCGAGGTAGTTGAGGGTGAAGGGATGATGCGCGGGTATCGTCTTCAGGTAGCTGGCATTGAGCCGAACCTGGCTGGCGCTGAAACTCAGCAGCAGCGTCAGCAACAGGCACAGGCCAATGACCAGAATGCGATGATTGAACAACAATCGTTCCAGGCGATTGCCTGAAAACCTGTCGAAATCCGCCAGCGAAGCGATGGCGGTGAAGCCGTCGGATGAACTGATAGCCATGGTCAGTAACCTTCTCTACAGGCCGGCCTGGCGCAACGCGCTCGGCGGGAAGCGGGTGATGCCGTTGGTACCGACAGCGAGGCTGCCGCCATCGCGTGTCGCCAGCAATGCGACCAGGGGAAAGCGCTGTTGCGCATTGACTGCCGTGAACGTGCGCCCATCGTCATGACTCAACCAGCCGGTACCGGACTCATCGGCCAGCAGCAGGCTGCCATCGGACAGGCGGGTGCCGGCGGTCAGGCTCTTGCTCGTCGCCAATGCCACGGCCTGCCAACGGGTGCCCTGGTCAACGGAGCGAAACACGTGCCCGCGCAGGCCAAAGGCCAACAGGTTGTTATTGGCCGTTGCGAGCAGGCCGAAAAAGCTGCCGTCGTAGGGTTCGTCGAGCCGATTGAAATGCCGAAGTTGCGTGTCGATACGCATCAGGCCGCCGAGTTCGCCGGCCAGATACAGGTGGCCGCCAAGCAGTTGCACGGCATTAAGGTGATGTGAATCACTGCCTTCGAACAACGCGGTCACCGGCGCCCAGTGCTTGCCACCGTCAAGGGTAGAAAAGGCCAGACCGTAGGCGCCTACCACCACAACCTGCCGTGCGCTCAGGCATTGCGCGGCGAGGAACGGCTTGTCAGCCCCCTCTTCGACCAGCCGCCGGGATTCGTCGACACGCTCGGGATCGTTGCGATTCAATTGCACAATGGCCTGGGCAACCTGGAAGCCGTCCAACTGCAGGGTCCAGTTCTGGCCACCGTCTTCGGTCTTGAGGATGACCCCGCGATGACCGACCGCCCAACCGGTATTGGCATCGGCGAAGCACAGCCCCGTGAGGCTGACCGACACCGGCACGTTGGCCTGTTTCCAGCGCTGGCCCTGGTCGTCGGAGTAGAGGATGTGGCCGCGCACACCGGCGACGACCAGGCGCTCGCCAGCCTGGGCGATGGCGTTGAGCGCCGAGCGTGGCGCCAGGGCACTGAGCGCGGCCTTCTGATTCAGCGTATCGGGCGCTCCCTTATCGGGCGCGGCGGCAATCGCGAAGCTGGCCTGCGCTAACCAGCCGAGCACGCTGAGTACGAGCACACAGGTCAGACCATATTGTTTGTTATTCACCGTAAACCTCCGGTCAGTCTGGCGACCGCTCTCTTCTGGAGACCGGTCGCCGGGAAGATCAGCGTGCGCTCATTTTGGTCAGCGACTCGGGTGCGAAGAAGCTCTCGCGACGACGCTCGACGATCTGGTACTGCTCGTTGCCGGCATCGCCCAGGGCGCAGTTATAGATCCACGCCTTGGTGCGGTGGTCATGGAAGAAGCCGGTGCAGTAGTTGACAGTGGCCGGGATATCCGGGGCGGCAAACGGGGTGGTCAATGCAGTGCGCCACAGCGTGCCCTCTGCATCCCAGCCGTCGATGCTGGCGTTGCCCCAGTTGTCCTCGTCGTAATAGAACATGCGCTTGGGCACAGCATGGCGCTTGCCGGGCTTGAGGGTCGCCTCGACCACCCAGACACGGTGCAACTCCCAACGCATGAAGGCAGGTTTTACGTGGCGCTTGTCCATGACTTCCTCGTCACCATGGCTGAGCAGCGCGTTATTGTTGTAGGGGATCAACAGTTCCTTCTTGCCGATCAGCTTCCAATCGTAACGCTCCGGTGAACCGGCACCGCCGAAGGTTTCGTCAACAAAATTGACCCCCGAGGCGACAGCGTTCGGCGTGTCGAAGTTGATGCTCGGCGCGCGGCGCACGCGGCGCTGGCCGGCCAGGTATTGCCAGAGGGTGCGGCCTTTTACGTAGTCGGTGACGTTGTGCACCATCAGCGCCTCACCCGCACGGAATGCCGGGGCATAGGTCAACTGGATGGCTAGCATGTAGTTCGGATTGGGCGCCGTCTCGGCGGTCAGTTCCTTGTAATAGAAAGGGTACTGGCCTTCGTCGATGGCCGCAGTCGCCAGCACGCGCTGGCCATCGGTGGTGGTGGTCCATACCTTGTACTTGCTGTGAGTCGCCTCGCCGCGCCATAAAGTCTGGTGATTCCACATCACCTCGTTGCCGTTCTTCGGAATCGGGAACGGCACACCACCATAGGCGCCCTTGACCACCAACCCATCTGCTTCCAGGGTGGCCTGGGTGGCATTCTTGAAGGTGTTGTCGTAGACCCACTGCGGCGCCGCCGCGGTACGGCGGGTTGGGTAGACGTCGAGCTTGAAAGTCTGTGGGTTGTCCTTGAGCAGCTGCTTGACGCCGTCGGTGAGTTTGTCGGCGTATTGGCTCATGTTGGCCGCCGTCACACTGTACAGCGGCTTGTCGTCCTTGAACGGATCGAAGGCGCGGTGCCCTTCCTGGAAACCGGCCGGTACCTGAGTGTAGCCCCCGGTCCAGGCGGGAATACTGCCGTCAGCGTTACCGGCGCGCTCGGCACCCAGCGGGGTCAGGGCGCTTTTCAGCACTTGCGCCTCGGCACCACTGACAGCCGCATGGGTGACGGAAGCCGACAGTGAAAGGGTAAGGCAGGCGAGCAATTGAGTGATCTTATTCTTGTGCATGACAAATACTCAAAAGGTATGGGAGACACTGAAGGCGATGAAGTCGCGGTCGGCGTTCGTCTGCTTGAAGGTCTTGATGCCGTTGATGTTGATCGGCGCCGACGGCCCGTAGTAGCCGGTGTAAGCGAGGGTGAACGTGACTTGCTTGAGGTAGTCCGCGGAGAGGCCGATGTTGTAGTCGCCGCCCTTGGCCTGGCTGAAGCCGCCGACCGCCGATGAACGACCGTCGATGCCGTAGCTCAGGCCCATTGGCACCGACAAGTCGACGCCGTCGAACACCTGGAAGTACTGCGGGGTGAACGCGGCACGAATCGCAGTGGCGTCGCGGGTCCCGTTGGGGTCCAGATTCTGCGGGTTCTTATCGACGCTGAGGGTGCGGTTCCAGGCCAGCTCGGCGAGCAGGCTGGCGCCATCCCACAGGCTGGAAGTCGGCATGACGTAGATCGTATTGATCTGCGCATGGGCGGTCCTGCCGACGGCGTACAGCCGGTTGTGATCATTGCTGGCGTTGCCGGCAAGGTCGGTCAGGGTGAGACTGACCAACGGTGCGTTGTCGCGAATCGACGCCTCGAAGGCAACGTTGGCATCACCGATGCCACGCGTGGCGCTAAAGCCATAAGCCTTGATGTCTTCGGGGAACACCAGCATGTACTCGCCGATCTGGTCCGCGCGACTGCCTGCGCCAACCCCGGGACGCAGCTGAACCTGGAAGTTCTTGTCGTGGTAGTTGATGGCGTACAGTCCGAAGTCGGTATCCAGTGCCTCGGAGCGGTAGCGCAGTTGCACGCCCCACTGACCGGAGTCACGCGCCTCGATGTCTTTGCCGCGATAGAACGACGCCGCAGGCGCACCGTTCGGAAGACGCCCCACGACGATCCTTTCACCGCCTTCGTCGAGCAGGTCGGCCGGGCTGAAATAGCTGCCCGCCCCAGGAATACGGGTACGTTCCCACTCGAACTGGTAGTAGCCGCCGACCGAAACGGTCGGGGTGATCTGCAGTTGGGTGGAGAACTGTTTGACCGGTAACCCAAGCTCCTTGAACTGCGAGTTGGGGACGGTCAGCGCACGTACCGCATCGATCGGTTGCTGGCCCGCGGCAATGCCGTTGCCGCCGTAGAACAGGCTTTCACCGTATAGCAACGAGTGCTGGCCCAGACGCGCCACCCCCCACATTTCATCGCCAAGATCGTAGTTGGCGTAGACAAACGCATCGCGGAATTCCGCGTCGCGGCCGTGCAGGTCGCGCGTATCTTTGGTGAACTGGTCGTGACGTACGCTGTAGGAGTTGACGGTGCCCGGTGAGTCGTTGTCGTTGCCTTTGTTGTACACATCGTCGTACCAGGCCGCGCCGCTGACGCGCGCACCGACCTTCTGGTAAGCGACGTCAAACTCCGAGAACAAGTCCAGGCGGTTGGAGATCATGCCCTTGTCGAAGTTGCGATCGCCATCGTCCAGGTTCGAGTCCGCGACCAGCTTGTCGTGCTGGTCCTTGACCCGCCAGGCGTTGGAATACTTGACGTTGGTATCGAAGCGAACCTTCAGGTCGGGGTTGCCGGTATCGAAATCAGCCGCATACGCGCTTGATAACACCGAGCAGCCGAGCAAGGCCGCTGTTAGCCGAGTCAGCCGTAGACGCTGCTCTGCCGCCCGCACGGAGCCGGGCACTCGATTCTGATGTTTAGACATTAAAAGACCTCTGCGACACTAAGCCGTTTTTTTGTTTTTATGAGTGACCGTCAAGTAAGCGGTAGTCGGGTCTCGTCGGGAGGAATGCGTTCCTCCCGATCCAGCGATTCAGTCGTTGAGCGACACCGGGTCCAGGCCGAACATCATCGGTGGCAGTTGCTGCCCCAACAGATAGGCGCCAAGCATGCCCGCGGTGTCATCGGCATTCTGGGTAATGTGGTTGGACGCGGCGATGACATCGCGCAGGATGCGCTGCAGTGGATTGTTCAGGTAAATGCCACGGGCCGACGTGGCCTTGAACAGCAGCATCACCGCCTCTTCGCAGTCGCGACCGACTCGGGCGATGTCGAGCATGTAGTGCACGCGATCGAAGGCCGGTACCAGCTCGCGGCGCTCGACGTACTCACTGCTCTCGGCCAGCATTTGCAAGAGGCGCGCACGGGCCGAACGCACCCGGACCACCGCATTGCCCAACCGGTCCTTGACGTAAGGGCTCAGTGCCGCCCCTGCGCCGTCCGTGGTGTTGGTGCGCACACTCATCTGCCGGATGTACTCATCGATCCCACCCTGGGCCATCCCCACGATCAAGGCCGAAACGGCACCGAAGAAGATCTGGTTGAACGGGTACAGATAGTTCGCCGGGCGTTCGCTGTAGGTGTACTGGATCAGGCTGTGGGCACGGTGATACGGCACGAACGCATGCTTGATCACCAGGCTCTTGCTGCCGGTACCGGCCAGGCCGAAGGTGTGCCAATCGTCTTCAATGACCCATGCGGAGCTGGGCACCAGCATCGACATGCGATCGATCACCTGACCGCTGGCATCACGCCGCAGGCCGCCGAGAAACGCCCATTTGCCGTGATCGCAACCGCTGGAGGTTTTCCACGTGCCGCTGATGTTGAAGCCACCCTCGACCTCTTCGACCTTGCCGAATGGCGGGTAGGACGAGGCGGTGATCACGGCATTGTCCTCACCCCAGGCATCCAGGCATGCCTGCTCTGGCAACGAACCGTATTCCCACTGGTGGATACCCAGAATCATCATGTTCCAGGCGCTGCTGCAGCAGCCACGCCCCAACTCCATCAGGACTTTGTAGAACACCGCGGGCGCCATCTCCCAGCCGCCGTATTCCTTGGGCTGGAGGATCTTGAAGAAACCGGCGTCGACGAACGCCTGTATGGTCTGGCTGGACACCATCCGGTTCTTTTCCACTGAGTCGGCTTTATCCATCAGCATCGGAAGCAAGCCACGGGCGCGTTCGAGCAATTGCGCTTCGGTTGGAATCGCCTGGGCATCCACAGTCTCGGTAGGCTTGACGAAATTGTTCATAGGTCTGTGATCTCTGGTTTATTGTTTTTGTCGGGTTGAAAGCCGTCAGGGCTTCACTTGAGCGCAGCGAACCTGCTGTTGAAATACACCAAGGCGCCGTCCTGCTCCTGCAGGCCGCGGACACCGACGACTTCGCCGATAAACATGTCGTGGGTGCTGGCCGGGATGACTTGTTCCAACCGGCACTCGAAACTCACCAGCGCGTCTTCGAGCAAAGGCACGCCAGTGACCCCCGACTCCCAGCAACCTTCTGCAAAGCGCTCCTCGCCGCTGACCCCTTCGACCATTCCGGCAAAGCGCTTGGCAATGAACTCCTGGTCATGGGCCAGCACATTGATGCTGAAAGCGCCGGCGCGCTGAATCACTTCATGCGCCCGAACATTACGGTTCACGCAGATCAGCAACCGCGGCGGGTCGGCGGTGATCGAACACACCGCCGTTGCCGTCAGCCCGGCTCTCTCGCTGTCACTGCCGCTGGCGATCACCACACAGGCGCCGGCCAGATGGCGCATGCCCTTACAGAAATCAGCGGTGGCCACCGTCGGCGGAATCACTGCTGGCGTACTACTTGATTGAATGGCGTTTAACATCTGGAAAACCTCACTGTGTCGCAGGCACGGGTAGCCCGCAGGCGTGATTGCTGCATGACCAGGCCGGCAGCCCGTCGTGGCTCAGAGAACGATGTTGCGTTTGTGACCCCAGTCGCTCATTTTGTTGAACGCCTTCACTTCCCAATGCCGGTCGTCAATGACCACCCCGCCCCAACCCATTTCGAAGTTGAACCCCGAAGGGGTCTGGGCATAGAAAGAAAAGGTCCTGTCGTTCGGGTGATGACCGAGTTCGAGAATGATCGGGATGCCCGCCTTGATGCAGCGGTCGTAGGCCAGGCCGACGTCGTCCATGTTCTGCACCTGGACCATGAAGTGGTTGAGCACCTTGGGGCTGGGCGCCTGCGCCGTGGCGATGGAATGATGACGGCCCGTTGCGGTGTGGAAGAACGTGGCGTCCACCACGATGCCCGGTTGCACTTCCTCACGGATGTAATCGCTGACTCGCAGCTTCAACACATCCTTGTAGAAGCTCACGGTTTGCGGCCCGTTCTTGGCAAACGGCAGGAGGTGGCCGATGCCCAGATCGCCGGTGACAAAACTGCCCTTGAGCACTTTCGACCGAAACACGTCGTTCAGGCCGGCTTCGCTGTGGCCGAAGAAAAACTCGTGAGTGAAACCGTTCGGGTCCTGGACGCTGTACGCCTTTTCCACCCTGCGACGTTGCAACAACTCACGGGAAAGTACTTCGACCGCAACCTCTTTTTCCCGCAGCTCGCCGACATAACTTTCAAGCTCCTGCTCGCTGCGAAACTGCCAGCCGGCCACCAGGATGTCGTCGATCGGATTCTTTTCCAGGAAGAATCGCTGGGCGTATTCATCCATGCGCAAGGTCAGCCCCTGCTCGTCGCGATGGGCCACCTGCATGCCGATGATGTCAGTGGCCAGCCACTGCCACTGATCAAGGTCGCTTACACCGAATCCTGCGTAGGCCAACGAGTGAATTTCTGCCACTTGCCTGCACCTCATCTTGTTTTTGTTGTTCTGCTCTTTCTGATGACGCTTTGAAGAACAGCTGTTGAAGGGACAAGAGCAAGCGCTGTGCCAGCATTGGAACGTCAGCAAAAATAAATAATTTATCCTTATTAATCATTGCCTTATGAACAACAGGCAGCAGGTTTATGGCCACGATGCAGGGGTCGCTCGACGGCAGGAAAATTTAAGAAAATTCGAAAACTGCGAATTTCATTCAAGGATTTTCGTGAACCCGAGGCTGGTGAAAAAATTTTGGGATTGCAGAGAATGGATAGCGCGCCCAAGACACCCTGTGCTTCAGTGCGTGCAGCATGTAGGAGCGAGGCTTGCCGGCGAAGGCGCCCGCTCAATCACCACCGAAAGGCGCTCATGACATTTCTGGCACGCGTCTGGCATTGGGTAGTGGCTTCTGCTATTGGCTATTTTGCTGTTTGCCTTCAACAAGTAATAAAAACATAGGCGCACTTGATGACTTCTTTCCCCATCGATGACGAAGCGCGTTCGCGGCAGTCGCGTAATCGCAACGGCATTAACATCATCACCGACCTGCGTTTCCCGGACATGCAGGACCTAGTCGACCGGCTGTATTTCAACCCCAAGGAGGGGCTGATCTGGCTGGGTGATAAACGCATGATGCTGATGCATGTAGAGGCGTTCGGCGCGTTGCGTCAGGAGCTGCTGGAAAGCAACGGCGTGGAGTTCACCCGAGGCCTGTTGACCCGCGTCGGCTACCTGACGGGCCAGCGTGATGCCGACCTGGCCATCCAGGCC
Source organism: Pseudomonas sp. MPC6 (assembly GCF_006094435.1). Lineage (NCBI taxonomy): Bacteria > Pseudomonadati > Pseudomonadota > Gammaproteobacteria > Pseudomonadales > Pseudomonadaceae > Pseudomonas > Pseudomonas sp. MPC6. Next base: position 4,392,739 of record NZ_CP034783.1, read on the forward strand.
CGCGGCACGGGTAATGAACTGGACATCGCGGCGGCCGGGGGGCAGTTGCACGCCTTGTCCGGCATCGTCGAAGTCGCACCGGTGTGCATCGAGTTCGATCACGCCAAGGGCTTCAAATACGGCGAGTTCACCTGGAAACGCTCGGTCGAAAGTGACGTCCATATCGCCGCCAACGGCGTCAGCACCGACCCTATCTGCTGGATGGAAGTGGGCTACAGCTCAGGGTTCATGAGCCGCCTGATGGGCCGTCGTCTGCTGGCCCGGGAAACCCAATGCCAGGGCTGCGGACATGATCTGTGCCGGGTGATCGTCAAGCCGGTCGAGGACTGGGACAACACCGAAGAGGACCTCAAATACTTCCAGCCACAGGTCACCGACCATCGCCGGACACAACCGGTCAAGCCGGTTACAAGCACCCCCGTCAATACGGCGCCGTCGCCCTTCGGCCTGGTAGAGAGCCAACCCTCGGTGAGCGAATTCGGCCGCCCGGTGGGCAGTTCCGCCGCGTACCACATCGCCATGCATAAAATCCTGCGAGTGGCAGGCACCAATGCCACGGTCCTGCTGCTGGGCGAGAGCGGCGTCGGCAAAACCATGTTCGCCCACGAGTTGCATGGCAACAGCCTGCGGGCCAACACGCCTTTTGTGGAGATCAACTGTGCCGCCATCCCCGAGCAACTGATCGAGTCGGAACTGTTCGGCGTACAGCGCGGCGCCTATTCGGGCGCGACGGACCCACGGCCGGGGCGTTTTGAAATTGCCCATGGCGGCACGATTTTCCTCGACGAGGTGGCCACCTTGAGCATGACCGCCCAGGGCAAACTGCTGCGAGTGCTGCAAAGCGGTGACCTCGAACGATTGGGCAGCAATAAAACGATCAAGGTCGACGTGCGGGTCATCGCCGCCACCAACGAAGACCTCGCCAAGGCAGTCAAGGCCGGCCGGTTTCGCAGCGACCTGTTCTATCGGCTGAACGTGTTTCCGATCACCATCGCCCCCTTGCGCGAACGCAAGGACGACTTGCCCCTGTTGCTCGACACGGTGATGCGCAAATTGTGCGCCCTGCACGGCCGTCACTTGACCGGTGTGGCGCCCAGAGCCTTGCAAGTCATTCTGGATTACCACTGGCCGGGCAATATTCGCGAGTTCGAGAACGTCATCGAGCGGGCCATCATCCTCTCCGACGACGGTGACATGCTGGATATCCGTCATCTCTCGGGCCTCGATGCCTTGGGCGGGCAGCTCGAGCGCATCGGTACCGTCAGCTGGGACAGCGGCCCGGCCATCGGCATTCGCATGCCCCAGGTCGACGTTCCAAGCGTAGGCTTGGCGCAGCAGGACAATGCCAGCCATGACCAACTGCTCGCGGTCGCGCAACGCACGCTGCAACGGGGGCCGGTACGCCTGAGTCAGATCGAGGAGGTGTATATCGAAGTGGCCATGCAGCTCAGCGAAAATAACATCTCGCGCGCCGCCACCTTATTGGGGCTGAGCCGTGCGCAACTGGATTATCGACTGAAAAAAATGTCGTCGGACGAATCCGGCGCCCAGCGATAGTCGTAGAGACAACACCGGGCGATAGCGGACTTCAAGAGAGGGCCGGGATCGCCTTGGTGGCGGCTCCCGGTGAGCGTTGGCGATCAGTCGAAAGCGACGGCCGAGTCAATGCTGGTGCAAAAGCGCGCGATACTGGCCATCGAATTTTCATGCTCTTGCGCCGACGGCGATGCGCAACAGTCTTCCAGTACCCACACATCGAAATCCCGATCGTGGGCATCTCGTACCGTGGCCTGGACCACCGCTTGAGTACTGACACCGCTGCAGTAGATGCGCTCGATGCCTTCGCGACGCAACAGCACTTCCAGGGAGGTGCCATAGAAAGGTGAAACCCGGTGCTTGACGATGTTCCACTCGTTCGCCAAGGGTGCCAGCTCATCATGCACCGCCCCGCCCCAGGCGTCCTTTTTCAAAATGCCGTTTTTTGCGATGGCGCCGAACACCTGGGAGGCGGGATTGGCTTCGCGATGGTCGTCGGAAAACGCTACCCGCACAAACGCCACCGCAATGCCTTTGCCGCGCGCCTTGGCAATGGCCGCTGCCGTACGGGCGATCAATTCGCGGCTGCGTACCTGCTCGCCCAGCGGCCCCTTGCCACTGGCCCCGTCGGGGTGAACCAGATCGTTTTGCATGTCCAGAACCAGATAAATACTTTTCATCATGCTTTTCCCTTGGTTGGAATCAGTCGCACCACAGTGCACCGTTGATATCGAGGATTTCCCCGCTGATAAATCCTGCCTTGTCCGACAGCATGAAGCTGACGGCCGACGCCACTTCTTCGGCTCGGCCCATGCGTCCCAACGGGATCAGCGCGCGCAGATTGTCCGGGAAGGACGTGGTCATTTCAGTGGCGATAGGGCCTGGCGCCACGGCGTTGACCCGAACCCCGGCGCTGGCCAATTCCTTGGCCAGGAACAGGGTCATGGTGTGCACCGCCGACTTGGACATGCCGTAAGCGACGCCACCGGCTCGTGTCTGTTCATTGGCATCCAGCCAAGGGCGGGCGTTGCCACCGTTCTTGCCGACCACTGAACCGATGTTGACGATGCTCCCCTGCTTGCGCTCGGCCATCAGTTGGCCGATCAGCTGACAAGGAATCAGCGTGCCCTGTACGTTGACCCGCATCACCCGTTCAAACTCCGAGACCTTGAGTTCCAACGCGCTACCCGTGGACAAGACTCCCGCGACATTGACCAACGCAGTGATGGGCCCCATGTCATCTTCGATCTGCTCGACCACATCGCGCACGGCGATGCGCGAAGCCACATCGCAGGAATAGAAACGCATGTTCGGGCCCAACACTCGCGGCTCGGCCAGGTCCAGCGCCGCGACCTGATAACCTTCACTGCTCAGCAGCTTGCACACTGCGCTGCCAATGGCACCGCCGGCACCGGTCACTACCGCGACGCTCATTGCGCACCCCGCTGCTGCATCGCGGCCTGGCCCGCCAGGCGGCCGAACACCAGGCCCTTGAGGACTGAAGTGCCGCCGGCGTAGTTGCCGAAATACAAGCCCACGGTTTCACCGGCGGCATAAAGGTTGCCAATCGGTTGACCATCGGCGTTTATCACCTGCGCACGCTCATCCACCTTGAGGCCACCGAAGGTGAACACGTTGGCGGAAATGATCGGGTAGGCGAAAAACGGGCCGGCATCCAACGGCAGCGCCCAGTTGCTTTTAGGCGGTTGCAGGCCCTCGGTAGCCACGCCATCGAGTTGCAACGGCTTGTAGTCCCCGGGGACACAGGCGGCGTTATAGCGGCTCACTGTGTCTTGCAAGGTGCTTGGGCAAACACCCAGCTTCGCGGCCAGCCCGGCCAGGGTCGCCCCTTCGATCGCGGCCTGATCGGTGCGGATCGCCAGGCGGTAGTTGGGGACGTCCTTGACCTTCTGATCGAGAATGACCCAGGCAATGCCTTCATCCTGCTGGTAGATCTGCCGCGTCACCCGTTCGTACCAGGCGTCCACCGTACCCGGTGCTTCGTCGGTGAAGCGCAGCCCCTGTTTGTTGATCAAAATGCCATAGGGGAACACGAAAATGGACGGCTCGGAGATACCCGAGCGCGGGTCCACGGGTTCGGCGTGATAGCTGCCGTAATCGCCACTGGCGGCGGCGCCGACGTCCAGCGCCATCTGGATGCCTTCACCCCGGTTGTAATAGGCGCCCTTGCACACCGGGCGCAAATACACCGAGCGCGGCCCCAGGTAGCGGCTGAGCATTTCCGTGTTGCCTTCAAAGCCGCCGCTGGCCAACACCACGGCACCGCGGAAAACCAGATCGCCCTGCAGACGTGAAAGGGCCCGGATGCCGAGCACCTTCGCATAACCTTCGGTCAATAATTCGCGCCCGGAGGTTTCATAGAAAAACTCTGCGCCCAGGGCCTCGGCTTTGGCCGCCAGGGCTTCGACGATGGCCTCGCCACCGCCGACCGGCAGCAACCGTGGCTGGGTGCTGGTCAGGAATTGGGTCGGCAGGAAATCGAACTTCACGCCGTGGCGCTTCAGCCATTCAATGGTGCCCGGCACTTGTTCGGCAAAGGTGCCGATCACACTGGCGTCCACGGAGCCCAGCGCGCGGGTCTGCGCCGACCAGTCAGCGCGATCGGCGAGGGTTTCGGCGACAAAATCCGGGTCCTGGTAATAGCCGGAATGCTCGGCCAGGAACTGGTCGAAATCGTCGGTCACCTCCGTATGGCTCTTCATTCGCAGATAGGCCTCGGTGAAGCGGCTCTGCCCGCCCCGCTCTTCTCGACTGGCCCGTTCCAGCACGGCCACGCGCAGGCCGCGCTCGGCGCCTGCCACTGCCGCCGACAGACCGGCGACACCGCAGCCCACCACAATCAGATCGAAGTTTAATTCAGCCATGGGTAGTTCCTCTCTTGGTGGCTGGTACTATAGAAATCGCTGCCCCTGGGTTCGAGCCTGACGCGGCTAATGGGCTATTAGAAAAAGGTGAAAACCGATGGACAGACTCTGGGCAATGCAGGTGTTCGTGCGCGTGGTGGAATGCGGCAGTTTCAGCCGCGCCGCCGAGTCGCTGGACATCGCCAATGCCACCGTGACCTCCAGCGTGCGCAAGCTGGAGGACTACCTGGGGGTGACGTTGTTATCGCGCAACACCCGTTCGTTGCGCTTGACCGACGACGGCGAAGGTTATTTCCAGCAGTGCAACCAGGTGCTGCAGCTGGTCAGCGACATGGAAGCCCAGGTTCGTCAGAAGAAAGGTGAGATCAGCGGACAGTTATGCATCGAGTCGCCGGCGGCGTTCGCCCGTGCGTTGCTGTGCCCGGCGCTACCGGCCTTTACGGCGCAGCACCCCGGCTTGTCCGTGGCGTTGCGCCAGACCGACCATGCCGAAGACCTGATTGCCACGGGCACCGACGTAGCGATCCGCATCGACTCGGTCAATGACGCCGACCTGGTCGCCCGTCCGCTGTATCAAGCGCACTACGTGGCTTGCGCCGCACCCGGCTTGCTCAAACGGATCGGCACGCCCGAACAGCCGCAGGACCTGCAGCCCAAGCACTGCCTGGGGATTTTCGGCGCCGGTCGCTACACCGTATCGGACTGGACCTTTGCCTGCGAGGGCGAGCAACACCAACTGACGCCCCGTGGCGACCTGCACTTCAACAGCACCGACGCGCTGATCCAGGCCGCCTTGGCCGAGCAAGGCGTCATCTATGTGCTGGACGTGTTCGTCAACGGGCTGATCCGCCGCGGCGAACTGGTGGAATTGTTTCCCGACTGGAGCACCGGCAGCCGCAGCTTTTACACGGTGACACCCAAAGCGCGCTTCATTGCGCCACGCACCCGTGCGTTCATCGATTTCATCCTCGCCACCCTGGATGCACAGCGCCGTCCTGCTTCGGGCGCGAGCATCGCGGTACGGCAAGGACGCCGCGGGCTGGTTTAGCGACCCGGTAACGGCTGAAGAATGCCAGTCACTTGCGTGAACTGGCATGTGCCCGGGGCCCTATCGCAACTCGTCCAGTAAAGCAGGCAGCAGCGTTTCCCAAGGGGCCACGATGCCCAGGCTGGCGACCTTGAAAATGTCCGCTTCGGGATCCTTGTTGATCGCCACGATACAGCTGTCCAGGCTGACCCCAGCCAGATGCTGCAGGGTGCCGGAGATACCTACCGCCAGGTAGACCCGCGGGCTGACGAACTTGCCTGATACGCCCACCTGACGCAGCACGGGCACCATGCCCGCATCCACCGCGGGCAGACTGCCGCCCAGTGTTCCGCCCAGGCTCAACGCCAGTTCCTCAAGCAACGCAAAGCCTTGTTCATTGACCCCTCTGCCACCGGACACCACCAGCTTGGCACCCTCCAGAGGCGGCAGGTGTTGGCCGCTGTCACGTTTCTCCAGGGTCAGCGCTCCGGGCAGGAGACCGTGCAGTTCGATGGTGAACACATCAGCGTCGGCTTGCGCATTCAACCGCGCACGACCTGCGCGCAAGCAGGCGAAGGCTGGCCCACGGGTGATCTCCAGGCAGAGGCGCATGCGCCCACCCCATGCCGCGCGTTCCGCCAGCAGCGTATCGCCGTCAAACCCCAGGGCCAGGCAGCGCCCCAACGCCTGGCCATCAAGACCATCGGCCAGCAGCGCCGCCAGCTCTTCGCCTTGGGGGCCGGGTGGCAGCAGCACCAACGGCACGTCGCCGCCCAACCGCGGAATCGCCCTCAGCGCTTCGCCGATCGCCGCGACCAGCACCTGGGGCTCGTCGCATTCACCTAACGCCGCCTGCACGCACTGATACACCTGTCGTGCCCCGGCCCGCATCGCGCACTCGGCATCCCGGGCACTGGGCTGGCTGCTGATCAGCACCGCCGCGAAGCCCTCGGCGCCACTGACCTGTTGCGCTGCGCCCAGTGCCGTTTCCAGCGCCTGAGCGCCCCAGGCTTGGGGAATGACCGTCAGAACTCTGCTCATGGATTGACCCCTTGCTCTTTTAACCAGCTGGACAACGCTTTGGCCTGCTGGCCGACATCCCCGTCCAACAGCCGACACTGCCCCAGACGAGGGATCACCGGCGCGGCGTGTAGCTGTGACAGGGTCATCCCCGTACGTACCGGGGCCGACGCAGCGACATGGGCAAAGGTCATGCGCTTGGCCTGCATGACGTTTTTCATCAGGGGGTGGCGCAGCTTGTTGCGCCGATCATTGGTCACACTCGCCACCAAGGGCTGATCGACCCGCAGCCACTCTTCACAGGTACCGCGCTCGCGCATCAGCCACAGTTGCTCGCCTTGCCATTGGCCGGACTGGGCCATGGCAAACTGCGGTCTGCCAATACTGCGTGCGAGCAATACCGCGATACTGCCTTCATCCAGATCACCTAGTTCACGCCCCACCAGCACCAGTTCGTGCCCGGCATAATCGCGCTCAATCAGCCCGGCCATCTGCGCGGCTGTCTGGCGGGCATCCCACAACTGGCAGGGTTGCAGCGCCAGGCATTGCAACGAATCGGGACGAAAAGCCGCGACACTGCGCAGCAGGTTTTCACTGTTGGCGCCGTCCAGCAACAACACATCGACCTGCGTCGTGGCGCACGCATCCCGCAGCTTCAGCGCGACTTCCAGCGCAGCCTCGTCGAACGGGCTGAGTACACGCCGGGGCGAGCCTTGCTCATCGATCGTCCCCTGGCTATTCAAACTGATGGGGTGCAACGGGAAGCGGATATCCGCGACGCCCGCCAACAGGACAAGAATCTTCATGGTCAACCCTCGCTCGCAGTGCCTGGCCGTGCGCCGGCCAAACGTCCGAACACAGCGGCCTTGCCCAGTGCCGACCCGGTCATATAGGCGGCGCCGTGAAAGCCACCGATCATCTCTCCCGCCGCCAGCAACCCCTCGATGGGCTCGCCGAACACATCGAGTACGCGCAAGTCCGTGTCGACGATCACGCCGCAGTAGGTACCGAACACCGCTGCCGTCGACGGGTAGGCATAAAAAGGCGGGCGCTCGAGGGTGCGCAGTTGGCCGTGATGATGCACCAGATGCCGTCGGCCGAATTCCGGTGGCTGCCCCTGGCGAACGGCATCGTTGTACGCGGCCACTTCGGCCAGCAACACGTCTTCAGGGACTTCGATCAGGCGCGCCAACTGTTCCAGCGTCTGCGCCTCGATGAACAGCCCCTCCTCCAGGCGCCGGGTGAAGTCGAGGATGCGTACCTGGTTGTCGCCACTGTCCATGATGTCCTGGTCCAGGATCTGGTAACCCACCCCGAATGCCTGTTGCATCACCGCATCGCCGAGCAATTTGTAGGACTGCGATTCGTCGACAAATCGCCGACCGTCCTGGTTCACCGCAATGGCGCCTTTGTAAACGGCCAGGCAAGCGTGGTGGTTGTGCTCGTCCATCGGGTGTTTACCGAACGTGCCCTTGATGTAGGGCAGGTCACGCACATCCGCGCCCAAGGCCCAGGCCATGCGCAGGCCGTCGCCTTCATTGCCTTCGCCACCGATGAACACCGCATTGTCGTATTGCGGGACAAAGCGGTGAATCAACTCACGGTCCTGGACAAAGCCACCGCTGGCCAACAACACCGCGCTGCGGGCCATGATGTGCTGCGGCTCGCCGTTGCGCTCGATCGAGGCCCCCGTCACCCGCCCGCCCTCATTGCGCAACAAGCGCCGGGCACGGCTGTGCAGCCAGACTTCGACCTTGCCCGTCGCGAGCGCGGCCAATTGCAGTTGACGCACCATGTCGGCCGGATCGACGTTGTGCACCCGGGGTACCGACTGCCCCGAGGCGGCCTCGATGACATCGGCAAACACCACCCCGTTGTCCTTGAGCCATTGATAGGTCTGCAGTTGGTGGTCGGTGTACAGCTTGACCAGGGACTCGTCGCATTCCCCCTTGCCCACATCGACCAGGTCATCGAACAGCCGCTGCGACGAGTCCTCAATCCCGTGGGAGCGCTGCAGATCGGTGCCGGCGAAGGCCAGGCAACCGCCGCTCATGGCCGACGAGCCACCGGTTTGCGCGGTTTTTTCCAGCACGACCACCTGCAAACCCGCCTGGGCTGCACTCAGGGCCGCGCAAAAACCCGCCAGCCCGCCACCGATGACCAGCAGGTCGCATTCGTAATGATTCATGGCTGTGCTCCCCCTTGCAGGAACGGGGTCAAGCCATAAAACTCGAATACCTCCCGCATCCGCTCAGGTGCCGGTTGAGCCGAGAAATAGCCACGGTTGCAAGTGCTGGTGCCATTGGCGCGGCGCAAGTCCACCATGGCTTCCGCTTGCTTGACCCAGGCGCCGAGCGAATCGAGAACCGGCACACCGTCGACTTCGTTGACGCCATGGGTGGCGAGCAACACGTTAAGCGGAGCTTCCCCGGGAATGATCACCTCGGCACCTTGCGCAATCAGGCCGCGTGCAGCGCTGCGAAAGCGCTCGATCAGCGCAGTGGGATCGGTGAAGGCTGCCAGGACGTCGGCAAACTGGAAGCCGACATGACGCACCCCGGTCAACCGCCCGGCAAGACCATGGCGCACGGCATTTTCAGTGATCTGCTCCGCCAGTTCGTTGATGAACACCAACACCCCGAAGGTACGACCCAGCATGCATGCGGTGAGCATCGCGGATTCGCCATACCCCACCACCGGTATATCCAGCAGGCTGCGAGTTTCCTTGAGCGCCGGTTCCGGCAGCGTGCTGATGGCGTACGCATCAAAACCCTGGTGCTGGGCATTGATGCCCGCCGCCATGAACTGAATGCCATGCAAGTACTGCAGCGCCGAATACTTGATGTCATCGCCGGGATAGTGATTGCGGTAGGTGCCTGGGCGCATCCCGTGCAGGTGGATTTCCGTGCCCGGGCGGGCAACCTTGCGAAAATGCGCGCGCAGCGCTTCGTCGTAAGCCCCCAGGTCGCTTAGAACCGTGAAACTCTGATGCCAGATACGGATGCTCATCGGTGTCCTCATTCATGAGCCAGGCCCCGGGCACCCAACCTTGCGGTCGACTTGCCTGGCCACCCTGGCGAATAGTTGATGAGGAATTATTAGCGCAGCGTCCCAGGGCTGAGTAGGCGCTGGGGTTGAACGGGCCTTTCAAGAAAACCGCAAGATCGCCTTGGAAGGATTGAGGCGTAAACACTTGCGACGCTCGTGCCGAAACACGAGCGCTTATGCTGGCATCGGTCACCGGATCACGTTCGCATACACCGCCCTGTCGACATTCCCGCCGGACAGAATGACCCCCACCCGCCTTCCCGCCATGGCTTCACGTTCCTGAATGAGCGCCGCCAGGGCCGCCGCACCCGCCCCTTCCGCCAGGTTGTGGGTATCGGTGTAATACACGCGCATGGCCTCGGCAATCTCGTCCTCGGTGACGGATACGATCCGCGCCGCCGCCGCACCGTAGATGGCGAAGGCTTCAGGAATCGGCTTACGTACGGCGAGGCCGTCGGCAAAGGTAGTCGCCGTCGCGGTTTCGCAAATCTCTCCCGCCTCAAAAGAAAGTTTTGCCGCTGCCGCCTCGGTGGAAACCACGCCCACCACTTGGGTATCCAGGCCCAGCGCGTCGCGCGCGGCGATCACCCCGCAAATCCCCGAGCCACAGCCGATCGGCACGTAGACGGTATGCAGGTCCGGCGCCGCCGTGAACAGCTCCAGCGCATACGTGGCCACGCCTTTGACCAATTCGGTGTGGAACGGCGGCACCAGGTAGAGGCCCTGCGCTTGCGCCAGGCGTGCGGCCTCTTCCCGGGCTTCATCGAAATCGCGACCCCACTCGACCACCTCGCCGCCGAAGCCGCGCATGGCATGGTTTTTTTCTAGCGAGTTGCCCTCCGGCACCACGATCAGCGCCCGCAAATCCAACGCCCGTGCCGCCAGCGCCAGGCTCTGGCCATGGTTGCCGCGGGTCGCGGTGACGATGCCCCTGGCGCTGGGGTGCGTGCGTTTGAGCCAGTGCATGAAGGTAATGCCGCCACGCACCTTGAAAGCCCCTGTGGGCGTATGGTTTTCATGCTTGACCCACACCGTGCACCCCAACCGTTCAGCCAGCAAAGGCCAAGGGTACTGGGCTGTAGCGGGCATGACCTGGTACACCTGGTGGGCGGCTTGTTCGATGTCGTCGCGAGTCAGTCTGTGCATGAGCACTCTCCCTGAGGTTTTGCCCAGTCTAGACGCGGTGCCCATGCCCCGGCTTTCAGAAAACCGACCTGACTTTTGTGCCCCGTCTTGACTACTATGGTGCTCATGAACCCTCGAAACCGCCTGACGCCATCGCCCCTGACCGAACCGGTCCGCCGTGTCGAGGCCGGGCCCTGGACGATCGAATTGTTGCCCGGCTCCGCCTACGCTGCCCGATATATCGCGACCCATGCGGCGATCGGCTTTGCCTTCGACAGCCAGCAAGGCCTGCACGCCATCGGCAGCGACCGAGTGCTGCCGTTCGTGGCCACACCGAACGGCCTGGCGTTTGTCCCTGCCGGGTGTGACGTGTTGTCCGAGTCGGCCGAAGGCGGTGAATACCTGCGGGTGGTGCGCGCTGACGGTCTGGTGTTGAGCGGGGAGCGGGCTTTCAACAATCGCATCGATCCGCAGGCCATCTGCCTTGCGCGGCAAATGCGCAACGCACTGTTGCACGCCTCGATGGATGACGATTGGGAAGCCTGGGCGCTCGCCTTGGCGGAACGGGCCATGGCGCAGCAAGCGTTGCCGGCGCCGCCCCAAGGCTCCATCACCGCCAGCCGCATGCGCCTGCTCGATGAATTCATTGACGCGGGGTTTGACGGTGCGCTGAGCGTGCAGGCAATGGCCGGACTGTTTGAATTGTCCGAAGGATTTTTCATGCGGGCCTTCAAGCACGCCACGGGCAAAAGCCCGCACAGTTACCTGATCGACCGCCGACTGGCCAAGGCCCGCGCCCTGCTGCGCGATTCGACAGCCAGCCTGTCCGAGATTGCCCTCACCTGCGGTTTCAACTCCCAGGCGCACATGGCGACAGCGTTCAAACAGCGGCTGGGTGTCAGCCCGGCGCAATTACGAAAAGGTTCGAGGCCCGTACAGGGCTGAGTTATCAGAGAGCAAGATAGTCATTGGCGCGGTCAGGCCAGGCAGATAACGCCTCGACCCCGGCGCTGGCCAGACCGTGTCGCTGGATCATAACTAATGGCCGCGAATATACCGTTCAAGTTGCGATATCAAGTCAGCTTGTTCTGCGACAGCTGACTTGACCAGATCACCTATCGATAGCAACCCAATCAGCTTTTCGTTTTCCACAACGGGCAGATGACGAAGATGGCTATCGGTCATAATCCCCATGCAAACTTCAATACTCTGAAGAGCATCCACCGTTATCACTGGCGAACTCATAATTTCCCTAACGGGTGTCCCCACCGATGAGCGCCCTTCCAGTACCATCTTTCGCGCGTAATCCCGTTCACTGATCACACCGATTACAACGCCGTTATCTACGACAGGTAGCGCACCAACGTTGCATTCAGCCATGGTCCTGACCGCCTCCAGAACCATCTGATCCGGTGCAATGGTATGAACGTCGTGGTGATAGTCGGGTTTTAAACGAAGCAGCTGCGCAACCGTCTTCATAATGATTCTCTCTTGTTTTTGTTTAATACAACGCCCGCCACCGGGCGCTTAAATCGAAAAAACAGAAAAACAGAAAACTCGCCAAACTAAAAACAGACAACAACAATCTATTTAAATAACGAATCAACACATTTAAAAGAGTAAGCCGCGCACACGACACTCACTTGAAATCAATGCTTCCGACTCCGCTCAACCGTCTTCGACGGCACTTCTAAAAATAATTTTTTGTAATCGGATGAAAAGCGTCCCAGGTGATTAAATCCCCAGCGCATTGCCACCGCAGTAATATTTTCGTTGGGGCCGCCTTCCAGCAACGCCTGCCTTACAGCCTCAAGCCGAAAACGCTTCAAATACAAAGTTGGCGTAAGGCCAAAGTATTTCTTGAAGTCATCATGGAGTTTGAAGCGCGACACGCCGACCGCCCGGCCCAATTCGTCCAAATCGACCTCATCGCTGGCATGCTCATGTATGAACTGTTTGGCTTTCAACAAATATTCAGGGCACCGACCTTGCGAAAGGCCAGCCAATTCGTTCGAGTAATTATTGGGTTGTGACAATATAAAACCCTTGATCAGCGCTTTTTCAATATCGCGAGCCATGGAAATATGAGCAAAAAAGTTACGCGCTTGATCCATCTCCATCAGCAGGTATTTGACCAGCCGCCACCAGGCTGCGGGCGCGCCCTCACTTGCACCTATTCTGGTTTCGAAGACAATCGGTTGTTGCGTAGGACGCTGCAGCAGTTCTTCCAACACCTGACGCATCGCTGCACATTTGATTGCAACCTGGATTTTTCGACAATTACCGGTAATGGACAGTTCTTGTTGATCGTACGGCGATACGATCAATCCGTTATCGCTATCGGACATCAGCAAGCCACTTGATTTTCGCAGTTCCTGTTCGCCACTGATGGGCAGGCTGATGCTATAGCTGTTGAGTACCGACGCATCGATATCGATAGTGACATCGGTACCATATTCGATATACCCAAGCACCGTGGACATCGACTTCAAGACATTTGCGGCATGTTGAAAGTGCACACGTTGTGGGTACGAAGCCTTGAGCTCGTGGGGACCGCAAATGTTCGCCATCCAGGCCTGCGCACTCTGCAGGTCATGACGCACGGCATGGATGTCTTGGAATTCAACATCGGTCCCCGCATGAGTTTGCAGATTCATCGCAGCACCACAATGGTTACGGATTGGCTACAACCGTACTGCCCGGGCCTCGGAATCGCTATCCGCATAATGCAAAAATGATCAAGAAAACGCACAAAAGCACCTCGTCGCAAGCCCTCGGGAAAAGCACGCCCCGCCCTCCTCGGAAACGGATAGATATCGCCTCGAATCCGGATAGATGCCCCCAGCGGAAAAGCTTTCAATCGGGTTGAGCCTAACACTACAAAAAGGGTGTACCTGATGAACAGCGCTAAAAGCATTACTCAGTGGCAGGACTATATTCAAGGTTGCCTTGATTTCCGGCCGACTGAAGGTATTTACCGCGTCGCCCGCGACATGTTCACCGAGCCGGAATTGTTCGACCTGGAGATGGAACTGATCTTCGAGAAGAACTGGATCTACGCCTGCCACGAGAGTGAAATCGCCAATCCCAATGACTTTCTGACCATACGTGCCGGTCGTCAGCCGATGATCATCACCCGCGATGGCAATAACCAACTCCATGCGCTGATCAATGCGTGCCAGCACCGTGGCGCGACCCTGACCCGCGTCAGCAAAGGCAATCAGTCGACCTTCACGTGTCCGTTCCACGCCTGGTGCTACAAAAGTGATGGCCGCCTGGTCAAGGTCAAGGCCCCGGGCGAATATCCGGAAGGCTTCGACAAGGCAACCCGCGGCCTGAAGAAAGCCCGGATCGACAGCTACAAAGGCTTCGTGTTCATTAGCCTGGACGTCAATGGCAGCGATTCGCTGGAAGACTACCTTGGCGATGCCAAAGTGTTCTTCGACATGATGGTCGCGCAGTCCCCTACAGGCGAGTTGGAAATACTGCCCGGCAAATCGACCTACAGCTACGACGGTAACTGGAAGCTGCAGCACGAAAACGGTCTGGACGGTTATCACGTCAGCACCGTGCACTACAACTATGTCTCCACGGTGCAACATCGCCAGCAAGTCAATACTGCCAATGGCGGCGTCTCCGACACACTGGACTACAGCAAACTGGGCGCGGGCGATGCAGAAACCGACGACGGCTGGTTCTCCTTCAAGAATGGCCACAGCCTCTTGTTCAGCGACATGCCTAATCCATCGGTGCGCGCCGGTTATGCCACCGTCATGCCGCGTCTGATTGAGGAATACGGCCAGCAGCGGGCCGAGTGGATGATGCACCGACTGCGCAACCTCAACATTTATCCAAGCCTGTTCTTCATGGATCAGATCAGCTCGCAGCTGCGTATCGTGCGCCCGGTGGCCTGGAACAAGACGGAGATCACCAGCCAGTGCATCGGCGTCAAGGGTGAATCCGACGCCGACCGGGAAAACCGGATTCGCCAGTTCGAGGACTTCTTCAATGTTTCAGGCATGGGAACCCCGGACGACCTGGTGGAGTTTCGCGAAGCCCAGCGTGGATTCCAGGCGCGCCTCGAGCGCTGGAACGAAGTGTCTCGCGGCAGTGAAAAATGGGTCGAAGGTCCCACACCTAACAGCGAAGTTCTGGGTATCAACCCGGTACTGACCGGCACCGAGTTCACCCATGAAGGGCTTTACATCAATCAGCACGGATCCTGGCAGCGCTTCCTTTTGCAAGGCCTGGAACAAAAAGCCCTGAAGTTGAAGGAGATGTGAAATGAGCGCACTACAGTATTCCATCGAACAATTTCTCTACCGCAAAGCCGAGCTGTGTGACCAACAGAACTGGGACGCCTATCTCGCCCTGTTTGATGAGCAGAGTGAATTCCACCTGCCGCAATGGGAGTCAGAGCATGTGTACACCACCGACCCCAAGCGCGGCATGTCGCTGATTTACTACTCGAACCGCTCCGGCCTGGAAGATCGCGTGTTTCGTTTGCGCACCGGTAAGTCGGCGGCTTCAACGCCGATGCCGCGCACCTTGCATCAAATCAGCAATGTGCGCATCAACGAGTTCGATAACGGGCTGCTTGAAGTCAAGGCAGCCTGGGTCACGCTCTTCACACGACAAGGGTTGTCCGAGCAGTTCTACGGCCATGTGACCTACCACCTCAAACCCGTCGCGGACAGCTGGAAGATCACTCGCAAGCACATCGTATTGCTCAACGACACCATCAACTCAGTGCTTGATTTCTATCACCTGTGAGCTGAGGAGCACGCTGTCATGAATCATAAAGTCGCTTTCAGCTTCGCCGACGGCAAGACCTCGTTCTTCGAGGTCAAGCCAAACGAGTTGCTGCTCGACGCCGCGCTACGCAATGGCGTAAACATCCCCCTGGACTGTCGCGAAGGTGTTTGCGGGACCTGCCAGGGGCGCTGCGAATCAGGCCAATACACTCAAGATTACGTCGATGACGAGGCCCTGTCTGAACAGGATCTGGCGCAACGCAAGATACTCTCGTGCCAGACCCGCGTGCAGTCGGATGCCTCGTTCTATTTCGACTTCGATTCGAGCTTGTGCAACGCGGGGGCCACCCGGTTATTGCAAGCGGTGATTACCGGTGTCGAGCAGGTTTCGGCCACCACGGCGATCCTGCATCTGGATGCTTGCGCCCACCCCCTGCAACTGGACTTTCTTCCAGGGCAATACGCTCGACTGCATGTACCCGGCACCGATGAGTGGCGCTCCTACTCATTTGCCAACCGACCCAACCCCGATAACCAGCTTCAGTTTCTCATCAGGCTGTTGCCTGATGGCGTGATGAGCAACTTCATCCGTGAGCATTGCCGCCCCGGAGAAGTGCTCGAGTTCGAAGCGCCTTTGGGTAGCTTTTATCTACGTCAAGTCAACAGGCCTCTCGTCCTGGTCGCAGGGGGTACCGGCCTGTCGGCCTTCCTCGGAATGCTAGACACCATCGCCGAAACAGGTGGTTGCGGTCACCCGATCCAACTGTTCTATGGCGTCACGCAGGATAATGACCTCTGCGAAACTCAACGCCTGGCTGATTATCGCGATCGCATCGCGAACTTTGATTATCACTTGGTGGTGTCGAAACCATCGGAAAACTGGACAGGAAAAACCGGCTGGATTCCAGATCACTTCGACCGCCAGTCGTTCGAAGCCAATCCATTCGACATCTACCTGTGCGGTCCCCCGCCGATGGTCGATGCGATTAAAACCTGGTTCAGCGACCAGAAGATCGAGCGGTTCCAGATGTATTACGAGAAATTCATCGAAAGCAATTCCAAGCATTGAGAGTGCATGAGGAATATCTGGTGCAAATCAGATATTCCTGTGCTTTTTTCTTTGTCCGCCGCTGCTGCCGATCAATATTCCGCCGTCGAACGCTCAACGATCGAAACGATCTGCCAGGAGCCGTAGCGCTTTGGCCTGAGCTAGCAGATCCTCACCAATCCGCTGACCGTCCAATGCCTTGTCAACGCTTTGCGTCGACAGCTCGGCCACTTGCATAACCTGTTGCGACAAGCTCTCGACCACTTGGGATTGTTGCTCCATGGCGGATGCGATCTGCATGCTCATGCCAGATATCTGGGTCAGTGAAAAACTCACTCCAACCAAATTGCCTTGGACTGATTCCACCTCACACGTACTGTTTCGCGCGAACTCCCGCCCCTCCTTGGTCAGTTGTACGGTACGTTCGGTGGCATTACGCAGTTGCAATAACAGCGGTTGGATCTGCTGTGTTGCTTCCTGCGTCCGGGTTGCCAGTTGCCGTACCTCGTCGGCAACGACACTGAACCCCCTGCCCGCTTCGCCGGCGCGAGCTGCTTCAATAGCCGCGTTCAGAGCCAGTAGATTAGTTTGTCCGGCAATCGAACTGATGATGTTGGTAATAGCGCCAATGGACTCGGTGGAGCTGGCCAGTTGTTGGACCGCCAGTGCAATATCCCCGACCGATGTGCTGAGCTGCTGCATCGCATCAAGGCTCTTGCCTGACAATTGTTCGCCATGATTGGCAAGTCGGGCAGCTTCCTGAGTGGCCAGATGGGTGGCCTGGACGTTACCGGCAACTTCCTGAATGGTGGCGCTCAATTCGCTGAGGGCGGTCACCGACAAGTCGGTTTCATCCCGTTGACGTTCGAGGCGCAGGGTTTCGCCCTGGATCAACCGGGCAAGCTCGACCACCTGCTGTTCTACGACGCCCCCGGTCGTCCCTATTCGTGATAATGCGCTTTGCAAACGACGTTCTTCGGCAACCAGGGCCATTTCCATCAACCCTGCAACACCCGGCGCGCTGCTGTAAATTTTCGCGGTCAAGCGATCGGTAAACGCTTTGGGATGCGCCACAAAAACCTGCTTGACGGCTCGGGTCTGCCGCCAATCCTGAATACCCGCCATAACGAGCGATCCAGCAACAATAAAAGCGCTCTGGGCCATATGGGAGTTCAGTTGCCAAAGGCCTGCCGACAACAGTAATCCGAGCGGCAGGCTCGGTAATGCAACGCCCACCAGTCGATGAATTTGACAGCTCCACTGCAGAACGCCGCCTCCAGATTTCAATCGCGAGTAGAGCTTTTCTGCACGCGCACATTGCGCTTGCGAGGGTGAGCTATAGACAGCTCCATATGCCTGAACTCCATCTTCGCCGAACACTGGTTTTATGTAGGCGTTCAACCAGTACGTTGAACCGTCCTTGCGCCTGTTCTTCAAAAGTCCCATCCAGGGTTTTCTCTGTTGCAGCGCGTTCCACAGGCTACTGAAGATATGTGCAGGCATATCAGGGTGCTTCAGAAGACTGCTTGACTGTTGCAACAGCTCCTTACTCGTATACCCGCTAAGTTTGATAAACGCTTCGCTACTGTGCGTAATGCGCCCCTGCAGGTCGGTACGACATATCAAAACGACATTGTCAGAAGAAGTAGGAGATGCAGGCATGGCTGAAGGTCCCAAAAAAAAAGAAAAAAAAGCCCGCCCCTAGGGGCAGGCAGAAGACCAAAGTAATCGATGCTATGGAGCACAATAACCATGGCAGTCTTAAAAGTGATGGACATACCGCACTTGCACACGACTACCTTCAGGACGGTTCTCGACGTCCTGTTCGAAGTACGCATTCACAAACACATGATCTTCCTTGGAAAAGCTATACATCGCCCCAGGCCCGATTGCCCATACCTTTTCACGACGGCCGGAGACCTCATGACCGTCAACTTTGGTATCGGTGATTTGCTTCAGCCAATAACCATTGATACCCAAACGCAGCTGCGGCGTCACCGCATACTCGGTAGCAAAGTTTGCGTGTAAAGCCTGGCCGGCTTGCATATCGTCGGCGCCACCAAACCCTGGGCCCGGATCATCGTTCTTGCCGTTGTACAGATAGTGAGCACGGACGGATGCCGTCCATTTTGGAGTAAACCAATAAGTGGCCGCCCAATAGGGATCAAACGACCAAGCGTTGGCGCCCGGGTTGATGTCATGTTTGCTGTCGTATTTGCCCGTCGGCAGGTTCACCTGCAGTTCAATGCGGTGCGCGAAACGCGGTCCATCGGGCCCCATGATTGGATCAAACTGAATCATCGGGCCCAAAAGCAGATCGCCTACGCCACTTTGAGCCTTCAGCGCCGCGTTATTAAGTCCGTCATCAACATCCATGCTCGTTACAAAAGGCAGCACGGCATTCATGCCCAGCGTCGCGTTGCCCAAGCGAAGGTCGGAAAAATAGCTGATTTGTGTCACCGCGACCTGATAATCCAACTGCTGCCTGGGCAAGCCCAGGGACTTGCCATTTTGATCGCGAAAACGATTGGCACTGTAATTCTGGAAGTATTCCTGAAAGTACCACCCCGCTCCCGCTGGCGGCGCGCCATCGAGAAAAGTGGTCAAACCCAGATTGACGACTGGCAGGTCATACGCCTGCGCGGTATCAATGCCAAAAAGGCCGGTGCCAAACACGCATACCGAAAGCAGCTTTCTTTTTATTGTCATGACGCTCTCCACTTACAGCAAGGCTAAAGGCGTTCAAGCCCCTGACTTATCGATTGACCCCGGGATGTTGCGCAGCCACTCGATACTGCCCGCCGTGAAACACCAGCGGCTCCCCTGCGCCGTGGCGGTAGTGTTCGATTTGTCCAAGGAATATCAAATGGTCACCGCCCTCATACTGAGTGACATTGCGGCAGACCAGTGTGGCAATCACGCCATCAAGCAGAGGCACTCCGGACTCTCCGGCCTTGAAGGCCACACCCGAAAACTTGTCTGGCGCAGGTCGCGCAAAACGTCCGGAAATATCGTGCTGATCTGCGCCCAGGACGTTGATCGCAAAATGCCCGCACGACAGGTAGTCCGGCAGACTCGGCGCGTTGCGGGCAATACTCCAAAGCACCAGTGGCGGATCGAGTGAAACCGACGAAAAGGAGTTGGCGGTCATGCCAACATTGCGTCCATCGTCGGTACGCGTGGTGATGACGGTCACGCCAGTGGCAAACTGCCCAAGCAGATTGCGCAACTCGCGCGGATCGCAGTCCTGCGCGTTGACAAGATCATGCTGGATGGATTCTGCGGTAAATGCATTCATGATGAACTCCTGGCTCGATGGCGGCTTATGCGGCCTGACGAGTCTTTTCCTGAATGAAGGCCTGGCAAGACTGGGCGTCGAACCACCAAGGGGCAAAGTCGCGTGGATCATCGAAGCCATTGGCGATGGCCGATGCCAGAGGTTTTGACTGGCTGGCGGCACCGAGCAGTTCAAGCAGGTGTTGAGGTGGTGGCGTCAGCATGGTGTTGGTCCACTTGACCACATGCTGCGCATAGCTCCAGTACTGCTCGAACGTGTCGTGCATCCAGAGAGGGCCAAAGTCTTGCGCCCCACGGGCGACAATCGCATCCAGGTAAACCTTGCTGCACTTGGCGGCATTGTTCGACCCCTGGCCGGTAATAGGATCATTGACCACCAGTGCGTCGGCCATGCCGAACACCTTGCGCCCCGAGGGCAGCGTCAGCACCGGTTTGCGCACCATTGGCGTGAATCGCCCGGACAAAAAGCCCTTGTCATCGGTCATTTCCACGGACCGGCAACGTTCGGCCTCCCAGGGTACGTAGCGATTGAGCAGTTCCAGGCTTTTCTCGAGATGTTGCTCGGCGGACGTGATCCCCTGCCAGCAATCCATCGGCCCGCCTGGAACCCCTTCGAAAACCATGATTTCGCAAGGACCGGTGGTCGTCAGGCAAGGGAACACAAAGTATTCGCCCACGCCCGGGATCAGGTTGAAGCTGACCCTGGAAAACGGCGACATCGGTGTCATGCCCTTCACGTAGGTCAATGACAGCGCCCGCTGTGGCTGCTGAAATTGCGTCCGTTCGGTATCTTTTTCGAACAGATTGACGATCTCGCCTTTGCCCGCAGCCAGCAGCACCAGGTCATGACTCGCCGACAACTGCTCCAACTCAGCCACACCTACATCCTGGATAACGACCTCGCCGCCACGCTTCGCGACTTCGTCCAGCCATACCGGCATTTTCAGACGTTGATCGACCGATTGAGCGTAGCGATCCAGCCGGGTACTCCAGCTGAACAGTGGCTCATTCGGGTTCTGTGGATCAGGCACTGCCAGACCGATACCTTCAACAGCCGGGCATTGGTCTTCCCAGAAGTTCAGCCCCAGATCGCGCTCGCTTTGCAGAGCGGTGTTGAACATGCACTGACTGGACATCACTTTACCGTTGCGAATGTCCTCGCCATTGCGATTAGTGGTCAGGGTCACGTGGTAGCCCTTGGCGAGCAAGCCCAAGGCAAGTTGCAGGCCGGCTTGGCCGGCTCCGACGATGGCGATTCGACGCATTGTTATTCTCCTGGTTATCGACGGTTACAGGTGCAGCATTCGGCAGTCGCCGAACAGGGTTTCTTGTGAGTGTTCTGCATTACTCGGCGAGTCGCGGTATCGCTGGCAGGTTCTGCTCCGGTCCCATGACCGAGTACCCCCCGTCGACGGCGTAATCCGCGCCTGTCACGAAGCTGGCGGCGGGTGAACACAGGAACGCCACCACGCTGGCCACCTCGGCGGGTTCGCCCAGGCGCCCCAACAGGTGATAAGAAGCGGCGACCGCATCGGCCTTTTCCCGATTGCCGCCACTGGCGTCGGCGATCACCCGCGACCAGGTCCAGCCAGGCGATACCGAATTGACGCGGATGCCGTCGGCTGCCAGGTCCATGGCCATGCAGCGAGTCAACTGCACCATGGCGGCTTTCGATACCGGGTAAAGCCAGCGCCCGGTCTGGGCGCATTTGGCCGAGATGGAAGCGAAATTCACGATTGCACCGCGGCGCGCCTTGAGGTCCTGATGCACCGCCTGAGTCAAGGCCACTGCAGAAACCAGGTTCACATCCAGTGCGTGCAACCAGTCCTGGCGCGTGGAGGCAAAGCCCTGGTCGCTGTACGTGCAGGCCAGGTTGATCAGGAGGTCGATGCCGCCGAAACGTGCTCGCACCTCTTCCACCGCATGGACAATAAGTTCGTCATCCGTCACATCGAGGTGAAAAAACTCCGCTCGCTCTCCGAGCCCGGCCGCCGCCTTGAGACCCGCTTCACGATCGATATCGAACAGCGCAACGCTCGCCCCTGCGTCCATCAATGCCTGGGCCACAGCGGAGCCGATCAGGGTCGCCCCGCCACTGATCACGGCGACTTTATTCTGTAGATGAGACATGGTTATCTCCTTAAACCGGCTTGTTGGCGCTGGAGGACCAACTCGGCATCAACGTATTGGAAGGCAGCGACTCGTCGAGCAGCTTTTGCGCAGTCACCACACCCGCCACCGGCAGCCCCGTCGGGTCAAGCAGGCCGATCTGAACCAGCACGCTGGCCTGATCCCAGTAGATATGTTCGTGATACAGCTTGGGACCGCGAAACTTGACGACACCCAGCATCGGAATCTCGACATGACGCCCGGTCGGCGCCACCCCTGGAAGCATCCAGTCGATCTCGGTGTCATGGGTAAAGCTCATGATGAATTCATCGACGATCTGCGATGCACCCACCGTGCGTGACAGCGGTGTCAGCGCCATGTCCTTGGGATTGCCATGGACGAAGTGATGCTGGTAGAAGCGGCTCAACTCTTTGGCACCCACGCCGCCAGTCATGGTCGGGATATGGTTGACGTAGGGTTCAGCGACCATGGTCGCCATGGTCGCCGGCACATCGCGAGTGTCGAACTCGTGACGCACGTGCTCGTCCCAGAGATCGGAAAGGTTGTAGTCCGGTCCCAGAACCCGACGTAATGCGGCGATGGTCCGTTCGTGAGCCAACAGCGCCGATGGCTTGTGATAGTGATGACCGTTGGGGCGAGCAAAGGCGTGATCAACACCCGGGTAAACGTAGAGTTCGACACCCGGTTTATTCTGCAAGGCCTTTTGAATCGCGGACCGAGCCTCGGCGGGACAGAACTGATCCTGTTCGGCCATATGGAGCACCAGGCGACCCTGTAGCCCTTCGATTTCCGACAAGGCGTTTTCAATACCCACACCGTAGTAACCGACGGCACAGGCCACTTCAGGCAACCGACAAGCCGCCAGGTAAGCCAACTTGCCGCCCAGGCAGTAACCCACGACACCCAGGTCACCCGCTATACATTGGGGCAAGGTCTCCAAGGCCTTCAGACTGGCGCGGATATCATCAATGCCCAGCGCCTCGTTGAAACCTTGGTAAAGCGCATAGGCACGGGCAAAATCTGCCTCGGTATAACCTAACTCGACACCTGGTTCCTGGCGCCAGTAGAGGTCCGGCACCAGCACCGTGTAACCTTCCTCGGCCAACAGGTCGGCGACTTCACGCATGGCCTGGTTAACGCCAAAGATTTCCTGACAGAGCACCACGCCCGGCCCGCGACTATCGACGGAGGTCGCCAGGTAAGCCTGGAAGTGACCACCGGACGCAACCGGCACGCTGACATATTGGCCTTTCATATCGAATCTCCAAGGGTTCAGGAACGTTGGGGATGATATTGGGCACCTTCGCCGGTGCCGACTATCCGCTGAATGCGATGCCTGTCCGTGGTATGCAGGAAGTTGCACAGACCAAAAACAAAAAAGAAAAACCACGGGGGGCGCCGTACGGGAGGCGAATAAAACCCGTGCAACACAATCGATCTGGAAGGTAAAAGCGAAGCACTAGGCGGTGGCGGTTCGTTGAAGCAGTCCCGGCAGGGCTTGCAGAAGCAGTCGCAGTACCGCGAAAGGATGAGCCGTAAAGTTGCGCACCTGGTCACTGCGGCTCTCGCCGTAAAGGCACCAGTTACAGAAGTGTTCGCAGTTGTTGGTCAGCAGCCGGTATTGATTTTCACCCACCCGGGACAGCGCTCGCCGGATGACTTCTTCGCGTTCGAATCTGACTTGCCGGGCACTCTCGACCCAGAGCCGTTGCCCGGACGCAAACCGTTGCAGTGTCTGAATTTCTACAGGTCCTGCATGCAAACCTGCACAGAGCCCTGAGTAGTGAACGACTCTGTACTCACCCAGGTAGATCCCATGGTGGTAGTAGCCGTTTCGTGAGGTGATGAGGTGGCTCCCAATGGCGACTTCTACTTCAGCCTCCCAATCCCAGTCCTGCCATTGGCTGGTAAGGAATTGCGCTGCAGGAGCGGATTTGCAGGAGATGTTCATCATGTCCGCCTTACTGGAAATGTGGATGAGCGCCGTGGTTGGCACTCCCACCTCAGTGAATTCACAAGCGTTAAGACGATATTGAACATCTGCACCGAACGGGACTATCCGCCAGGTGCTAAACCTGTCCATGGCATGCAGAAAGATCAATGATTCGCAAATGCCTTGCTTTTTCCTCGCGAAAAAACGCCGCACAACCCAGATAAAAACGTTGGACACCTAATGTTTACGGGGGAATCTAGGAATCAACGAATCATGCTTCGCAGCAGCCCCCAACACCTCAAAGCTGTGTGGCATGTCCATTGCTTGAACAGGTGGAAAGCCCCGGTGAGGGCACATAAAGAAACGGACATGCTTACAGGTTATCCGGTTAACGCAGCGACTATCCTTATCCTGCAAAACCTCGGTAACACTCCTGTGCGACATGCCTTGGAACCGTGCATGCAAGTGAGGCAACCATGGGCCTGAATCTCATCCCCGAGCGTGGCGGCAGTCTCTTTGACAGAGCTTCGCTGTTCACCCCTAAAAATCAGTTGTTTCTTCTCAATGACCTGGATGCGATTCGCGACGGCGTCAGCAGCGTCTTCAAAAAACACGAACTGCGCTGTATCCAGGAAACCGACCGCATCAGCGCGCGGATGCACCATGTCAGTCGTGGGCACTTGTCCCTGAACCGTCTGGAATATGGGGCCCGGGTAACCATCGATCCCGGTCGCCTTGAAGATTTCTTTTTGATCCAAGTGCCCATCAGCGGAAAGGCACGCATCATTTGTGGCGGGCACGACTTTATCTCCACGCCCGATAAAGCCTCGTTGATTTCACCCCACCTGCCGTTATCCATGTGCTGGGATGCCAATGCTCCCCAGCTGGCACTTCGAATAGAACGAAACGAGGTTGAGTACCATTGTGCGCAACACCTTGGACATGTGATGGACAGACCACTGGAGTTTCATCCGGAACTGGATCTGACCACCCCAAGCGGAAGCTATTTCCTTCAGCTGATTGGCATACTGGCAGAGGCCATTACATCGGACGAACATCCGCTCCACCATGCCCTGGTGCTCAAGCAATTCGAGTCAGTCCTGATCAATGCATTGGTCTATGGGCAACCCAACAATCTGCGAGATCAACTGGAGTGTGCCAGTAGACCAAAAGCACTCTTGCCCTACTTCGTAAAAAGGACCGAGGAGTATATGCGGGCCCATGCGAATGAACCGCTGAGCATCGAGCAACTGGCCGAGCACGCAGGAGTGAGCGTGCGTACATTGTTTGCAGGTTTCCGCGATTTTTGCGACACCACGCCCATGGCTTATCTGCGTAAC
Organism: Pseudomonas sp. MPC6; assembly: GCF_006094435.1. Lineage (NCBI taxonomy): Bacteria > Pseudomonadati > Pseudomonadota > Gammaproteobacteria > Pseudomonadales > Pseudomonadaceae > Pseudomonas > Pseudomonas sp. MPC6. Next base: position 4,417,882 of record NZ_CP034783.1, read on the forward strand.
CTGCGACTGGAGCAGGTGCATCTTGAGTTGAGCGCACAAAGTCATGACGCTTCGGTCACCGACATCGCATTCAAGTGGGGCTTTGCCCACTTGGGACGGTTTGCACAGGAATATAAAAAACGTTTTGGCGAGGCCCCTTCAACCACGCTCAGATTCCGACGCTGAACCCGGGACTCACAGTACGTTCAGGACTTCACAATCTTGATATTGGCGAATGTTGACTCAGCACGTGCCTGTTCCAGCAAACCCATCTGCCTGGACGATGGCAATGCCTGCCCGATCGGTCTAGCTGTCACTTGCGGTTGCGGTTGCGCCACCAGGCGCTCGTCGCTCGGTGGAATGCCGAAACACTCGCGATAGCACTTTGAGAAATGGGGTGTGGACACGAAGCCACACACCACCGACAACTCCACGATGGAGATCGACGTTTGCTTGAGCAACTGACGCGCGCGGATCAGGCGCAGCTTGAGGTAATACCGCGAAGGCGAGGATTTCAGGTATTTCTGAAACAACCGCTCCAGCTGTCGACGGGACAAGCCGACATAATTCGCCAGTTCATCGAGGTCAATCGGTTCTTCCAGATTGGCCTCCATCAAGGCGACGATTTCCTGCAACTTCGGTTGATGGGTACCGAGCATGTGCTTGAGGGGCACTCGCTGGTGATCCTGCTCGTTGCGGATTCGCTCATAGACAAACATGTCGGAGATGGCCGCTGACAGTTCATGACCATGATCGCGACTGATCAGGTGCAGCATCATGTCCAATGGCGCGGTGCCACCGGAGCTGGTGACGCGGTCCCGGTCGAGCGTAAACAAACTGGAACTGAGGTTCACTCGCGGAAAGGCTTCTTGCATGGCCGCCAGGAATTCCCAGTGCACGCTGCAATCGAAGCCATCGAGCAAGCCTGCCTGCGCCAAGGCCCAACTGCCTGTGCATACACCCCCCATCCGCTTCGAGCGCCGCGCCTGAGCTCGCAACCAGGTAATGTGTTCCCGGGTCACCGCACTTTGAATGCCCGTGCCACCGCAGACGATCACGGTATCGAGCAGCAGTGCGTCATCGATCGACGAATCCGCAGTGATCGGCATGCCGTCGCTGGCCCACACCTGCGCGCCCCCCAAGGTGAACGTGTGCCAACGGTACAGCTCTTGACCGGTCAACTGATTGGCCATTCGCAGGGGCTCTACAGCGGATGCCAGGGAGATCAAGGTGAATTGGTCCAGTAGCAGAAAACCAATGGTCTGGGGAGGAACGGCCCTGGGGGTGTCGTATGCCATCGGAAGTCAGCCTCGCAGCGATCGGTCACGCGTCTTCACACCGGGGCATGAAGTGACACGTCACCTTACGCGGCAGCTCTTCAATGCAAGTAGCCTGAGTGCGCCAGTTGCGAGTCTGATTTCGACATGCACTGGCGATCTTGATGGAAGCAGATTGATTGGCCGCGCGAGGTAAAGGCTGGATCAAAAGATCGCAGCCTCGCTTCGCTCGACGGCTCCAACGGGGGGATGGGCTCATCCGGGAGTCAGTGAATGCCCACGGTGAACGTCAGGCACCGCGTGGGCAGTGCCGGCGTCCGCCGTGACTTGAGGCTCTTACTCGGTCACACCAACGATGTGCTCGGGTACAGGCTCGGCATCGCTGATCGGCGCGTTGAGCAGCAGGTAGTACGCCAGGGCCGAACACAGCGCCACCACCGCGCTGATCATGAACGCGGTATTGAACGAACCCGAGTACTGGATGCTGAAGCCGGTGACGATCGGCGCGACGGAACCGGCGATGTAGCCGCCGAAGTTCTGGATCGAACCGAACGAGGCCACCCGGCGGCTGTCGACGATGGTGTTGACGATCATCCAGGCGGTGGCACTGGCCATGTTGATGCTGAACAGCGCCAGGCACAGCAGGATGATGCAACCGGTCAGGCCAGTGACGAACGACAGCGGCACGGTGAACAGCGCAGCCAGCACCAGGCCGGTGATCACGCCGAATTTGCGGCTGGCCAGGATGCTCATGCCACGGCGTACCAGCCTGTCGCAGAAGCGCCCGGCGACGATGGTGCCCACTGCGCCGAAGCCATAGGCCAGCGACACCAGCCACGCGGTCTTGTACAGGTTCATGCCATGCTCGCGCTCGAAGTAACCGGGCAGCCAGGTCAGGTGCAGCCACAGCATGTAGATCACGCCCATGAAGCCCAGGACCGCGCCCCAGGTGCTGCGGTGCTTGAACAGGTCGAGCCAGCCGGCAAAGTAGGAAACCTTCGGTGCCTTGGGGTCGGCCGCTTGCACGTGGGGACTTTTCTCGGTCGGCAACGGTTTGCCTTCAGCCGCGAGCTCGGCCAGGTACTGCGCCTTGCTCTTGTAGAAGGCCAGCCAGCACACGGCCAGGACGATACCGATCGCGCCGGTGATGATGAACATCCCGCGCCAGCCGAAGTTGACCATGAACAGCGTCAGCAAGGGCGGCGCCAGGCATGGGCCCAGGCAGGTTGACGACCAGACGATCCCGGTCGGCGTGCCGCGCTCGTTGGCATCGAACCATTCGGACAGGGCCTTGGCCGCCGAAGGGAACATCGGCGCCTCGCCAATTCCCAGCACCACGCGCAGGCCCATGAAGCCGGCGAAGCTGTTGACCATGCCGAACGTCGACTGAGCCACCGACCAGACCAGCAATGAAGCGCCCAGGGCGATCTTGCTGCCCAGGCGGTCGATGATCATGCCCATCGGTAATTGCGCAAAGGCGTAGGCAATGGAGAAGGCCGACAACAGAATGCCCATCTGCGAAGGGCTGATCATCATGTCCTTCTGGATCGAGGTATTGGCGATCGACAGCGCACTGCGGTCCAGGTAGTTGACGATGCCGATCAACAACAGGAATACAACGGTGATGTTTTGATACTTCTTCAGTGGTTTCATCTGATGGCCTTTATTATTGTTATTGCAGCGGTTTCAATACCGGGCCGATCCATCATCCGGTGCCACACTCATCCTTGGGCTCTACAAAACTATCCAGGCTGACACGCAACCCCTGTAGGAGCGAGCTTGCTCGCGAAAAACCGGAGGGCGCCGCGGGGCATCTGGTTTTACGCGTTATCGTTCACCACCTTCGCGAGCAAGCTCGCTCCTACAGGGCCTCCTACAGTTGAATGGGGTGAGCCAATGTCGGCTGCTGCAACTGCGCGGCGCACTGGTTGAGGTCATCGATCACCTTCTGCGACAGGCTCACGCCTTCGAGCAACGCTTGCTCGCGCAGCTTCAGGCCGGCCTGGCCCGGCAAGCGCACCGGGCGCTCGGGGTCCACCGGACGGCTGGCCCGGATCAGCTTGCTCAGGAACGAACTTTCGTCGGTGAAGGCGTCCAGCCCGCCGAAGAAACGCGGGTCAATCACCACCGCCGTGGCCGAGGCGCCCCACTGGTCCGGCGCGTCCTTGCGCCCATGGCCGGCCAACCCCGAGGTCAGGGCCTCGACCAGAATCGCCAGGGCAAAGCCCTTGTGGCCGAAGGCCTGGCCGCCCAGGGGCAGAATGCTGCCCGGCGGCGTGGTGAAGAAGTCGGCCGGATCATCGCTCAGCTGTCCCTCGTTGCTCATCAGCACCGGGTGCGGCAGTGGGCTGCCGGCCTCGCGGCACTGGCCGACCAGGCCCAGGGTCACGGTGGACATGCTCACATCCAGCAGGATCGGTTCGCCCCGGGTCGGGATGCCGGCGGCAATCGGGTTGGGCGTGTAGATCGGGTCGATCCCGCCATGGGCGCACACCAGTCCCACCGACGGGTCCGAGGAATAGACCATGGCCACCAGGCCGCGGTCAGTGAAAGGCTTCAAGTAAGCGGCCAGGCAACCGATGTGCGAGGCACGGCGCACCACGGCGATCCCTATGCCCTGCGCCGTGGCGCCCTTGGCCGCACAGTCCAGGGCGCGGCTGACACAATACGGGCCAAGCACATAGTGGCCGTCGAACAGCGCAGAGATACCGCTGTCCGAAACCTGCTCGAGCAACCCGGCACTGGCCTTGACCTGCCCCGTCAGCATGCCGCCGATATAGCGGCTCACCAGGTTGAGGCCGTGGGTGCGATGGCCCAGCAGTTCACCTTCGAGCAGCACCCGGGTCACCACTCGGGCGACCTCGGCATCGGCCCCGGCTGTTGCGAACAAATGCTCGACGAAGGTGGTGAGTGTTTGAGCGTCGTAACGGGTTGTGGCAATCAGGGACATGGGACCTCTCGGGCAGTACGGCAGACTTCTTGTTATGGCTCGCCCGTTCCGTGACGGGAGACTCTGCGATAACTGTAGGGAGCCCGCTTCAACATTCCCAATGAGATGATCCGATCAATCGATAACCGGGCGTTATCGAGTTGGCGCTATTGCCCGCGCAAATACTGCAGCAGCGTATTCAACGCCACCGACCTTGGCCGGGAACGCAAGGTCAGCAGGCCAATGTTGACCATGGAAATCGGCAGCTCGACCGGCAACACAGCGACCATGCCATAGCGCGCATAATGCTCGGCCACGTCATTGGGCACCACCGCGATCATGTCCGACGCCTCGAGCATCGCGGTGGTTGCGAGGATCGACGCGGTTTCGACAATGTCCAGCGATTGCACCATGCCGGCGGCCTGCAGCGCCGTTTCCACCCGGCGGCGCATGGGGCTGCCGATGGGGTGCAGGATCCAGGTCAATGCAATCAAGTCGGCCAACTGCAGTGGCGAGGAACCCGCCAACGGGTGACCCGCCCGGGCGATCACGCGCATCTGCTCGCCGTTGTCGAACAGCTCGATGTCCAGGTCCTGACTGTCGCTCTGGTCCGGCAAGCGCCCCAGCACCACATCGAAATCGCCGCGCAGCAAGGCCGGCAGCAAGGTATCGCTGGTACCCACCTCAATGGAAATCCGCACCTTGGGGTGATCGCGCTTGTACGCCAGCACCGCTTTGGTCAGCAGCCGGGGCACCGGCCCCATCACGCTGCCGACGCGCACCCGTCCCATGGCCCCGCGCTCCAGTTCCGCGATCTGCGCCTGGGCCTGCTCGAACTCATGCAGCGCGCCCTGGGCATAACGGATCATCACCTCGCCGTAAAGCGTGGGCTGCATGCCGCGGGGCAAGCGTTCGAACAGGCGCACGCCGAGGCGCTCCTCCAGTTGCTGCAACAGCAGGCTGGCGGCCGGTTGCGTGGTGTGCATCGCCGTGGCCGCCCGACGCAGGTTGCCGAACTCACCCAGGGCATTGAGCAAGGTGATTTGCCGGCTGGAAATTTTCAGCGCGCCAAAACTACGGGGTGGGAGCGTGGTGGCTGCTGGACCTTGAGACATATCAAATCCGGTATCGCTACTTAGGAAACCGTGATTATGCCTGTATCGCTCGGCGACCTACAGTCGAGCCTCCAACTGGTCATCGAGCACAAGAGCCCACCATGAGCATTCGAATCACCCAGCTGAGCGTTCGCGACATCCGTTTTCCCACTTCCCTGTCGCTGGACGGCTCCGATGCGATGAATAGCGCGCCGGACTATTCCGCGTCCTACGTCGTGCTGCACACCGACGCCCCTGGCGGCCTGGAAGGCCACGGCCTGACGTTCACCATCGGACGTGGCAACGAGATCTGCGTGGCGGCCGTGCAATCCCTGGCCCCGATGGTGGTCGGCCTGACCCTGGAAGAGATCGTGGCCGACATGGGCGCCTTCTGGCACACCATCACCGTGGGCGATAGCCAACTGCGCTGGCTGGGCCCGGAAAAAGGCGTGATCCACCTCGCCACCGCGGCCATCGTCAACGCCCTCTGGGACCTGTGGGCCAAGCACGAAGGCAAGCCCGTATGGAAATTGTTGGCCGACATGAGCCCGGAACAATTGGTGCGCTGCCTGGACTTCAGCTACGTCACCGACGTGCTGACCCCGGAAGAAGCCATCGCCCTGCTGCGCCGCCAGGTGCCGGGCAAGGCCCAGCGTGAAGCGCAGATGCTGCGCGAAGGCTACCCCGGCTACACCACCGCGCCGGGCTGGCTCGGCTACAGCGAAGACAAAATGCGCCAACTGGCCCGGGCCGCGGTCGCGGACGGCTGGACCCACATCAAGCAGAAAATCGGCGCCAACCTGGAAGACGATATCCGCCGCGCAACGATTTTGCGCGAAGAAATCGGCTGGGAACGGACCCTGATGATGGACGCCAACCAGGTCTGGGACGTCGATGAGTCGGTCGCGAACATGCGCCGCCTGGCCGCGTTCGAACCGTTGTGGATCGAAGAGCCGACCAGCCCCGACGACATCCTCGGCCATGCCAGCATCCGCCGGCGCATCGCACCGATCGGCGTCGCCAGCGGCGAGCATTGCCACAACCGGGTGATGTTCAAGCAGATGTTCCAGGCCGGTGCACTGGACTTCTGCCAGTTGGACGCGGCGCGCCTGGGCGGCCTGAACGAGGTGTTGATCGTGCTGCTGATGGCCGCCAAATTCAACGTGCCGGTCTGCCCCCATGGCGGTGGCGTCGGTCTGTGCGAGTACGTGCAGAACATCGCCCTGTTCGACTACATCGCCGTCTCGGCCTCGCTGCACAACCGGGTCCTCGAATACGTCGACCACCTGCACGAGCACTTCCTCGACCCGGTGGTGATCCGCCGCGGCCGCTACATGCCACCGCAGCGTGCGGGCTACAGCATCGAAATGACCGCTGAAACCCTGGAGCGTTACCAGTATCCCCACGGACAGGTGTGGCTCGATATCGCCGGCACTTGATCGTCACGGCCGCGACCGCCCAGACAAGGCTTCCAGCGCCCATTGTTCAGGAGCGCTGCAGGACCTTCCGTTCAGCGCTCATGGCTGTTCGTACACCCCCTGGCGGGCTCAAGCCAGCAGCTCGGTGATCCACCGGGCCTGCCGGGCGACCTCTTGCACCTTCTCCTCGGGCACGGCCTGCCGCGCCCGGTCGAAGTTACCCAGGGTCTTCTGCTTCTGGCGCAGCAGGCGTTGCCACTTGGCCAGGAACACCGGGTTGCGTGCCTGCATCTGCAGCGGGCCGAAGTACAGTTCCTCGGGGCTGTACACCACCGGCCCGGCGCGCTCGGCGACGATGATTTCGTAGTAGAAACGGTTTTCCCGCAGCAACTCTTCGCAGAGGATGCGGTAGCCATTGTCCATCAGCCATTGGCGCAGCGGCTGCTCGCCGCCGTTGGGCTGCAGGATCAGCCGCTCCCGGCCGCTCAGGCGCGCCTTGCCACTGTCCAGGATGTCGCGGATCGTTTCGCCGCCCATGCCGCAGACGCTGATCGCCGTGATCCCGTCTCCCGGCTCGATCGCCGCCAGGCCATGGGCCAGGCGCACGCTGATCCGCTGCTCCAGGCCGTTCTCGCGCACGGTGCGTTCGGCCGAGCGGAACGGCGTCAATGCCACCTCGCCGGCCACCGCCGTCGCTATCGCGCCACGGCGCATCAACGCCACCGGCAGGTAGCCGTGATCCGAGCCGATATCGGCCAGGCGCGCCCCGGCGGGCACCTGCGCCGCCACGCGCTCCAGGCGCATCGACAATGTCTGTTCGTTCAACTGCAGTTCCTTTTCACACGTACCGTCTAATCTGAGAGTATCCGACTGCACACACGCTGCCAGCCGCCTCATGCAGAAAAAGGCCATGATCGCAAAAACGGCACACCACTGCTCGTCTTGGGTCCTGCCCTCGCTGCTCGCCATCCACCTGGCGTTGCTGGCGGGATGTTCAGGCAAGGCGGCCACAGCTCGCTATCCGGCGTCGAGCCTGGGCTCCAACTGCTATGCCAAGGCGCTGCCCACGTCCGGCGAGGGCGGCCTCGCCTGGGGCGACACCTTGAGCGTGGCGCGCAAGAAATCCCTGAATAACTGCATTCGCTACGCCGGCCGATCCGGTGGCACGCCGGATACCTGCCAAGTGGTGTTGGCCGAATGCAGAAAATAGGCGTGTAGCAAACAGGCGTGCAAAAAATAGCAGCGCAGAAAATAGCGTGCGGAAATATTCGCTCACTTAAATTAAACATGTGTTTCCTTCGTTCTTCTCTACGTCGCAGTTCTTCACTGCCCGTTCCTGTCCGTCTGGAGTTCTCAATGCCCTCGCCCAAATCCTTGCCCGCTGCGCTGCTGGGGCTGGCCCTTGCCTGTCCCGCCCTGGCCGAGACCCGAGGCCTGGAGCTTGGACAAGTGCTGATCGGGGCCGAGGACCGCAGCGGTGAAGACGCCTCGATCGAGGACGCCAGGGCCCGGCTGGCCGAAGTGCCCGGCGGCACCAATGTGGTCGACCTGCGCCGCGCCCTGCAAGGCCGCGTGGCCAGCAACCAGGATGTGCTGGCCTATCAACCGGGGGTCTATGCCCAGTCTGCGGGCAACGAAGGGGTCAAGATCTCGATCCGCGGGTCGGGGATCAACCGGGCGCCGGGCGCCCATGCTTCAGGTGTGTACGCCATGCTCGACGGCCTGCCACTGACCGGCCCTGGCGGCACGCCTTATGAATTGCTGGAGCCGTTGTGGCTCGACCACGTGGAAGTGCTGCGCGGCGCCAACGGTTTCGACCGGGGCGCCCTGGCCTTGGGCGGGGCCATCGATTACGTCAGCCACACCGGCTACGACGCACCGCTGTTGCAGGTGCGCTACGCCATGGGCAGCCACGGTTATCAGCAGCGCCAGGTCAGCTCCGGGCAGGTGCTGGGTGACTTCGACTACTACGTGGCCACGACCGACGCGCGTGCCGACGGTTACCAGGACCACACCGCCAGCGACAGTCAGGGCTTCATCGCCAACTTCGGCTATCGCTTCAATTCGAACCTGGAAACCCGCTTCTACCTGCGTTATCGCCAGACCGACAACGACCTCGCCGGACGCGTGACCAAGCACTCCATCGAGCACGACCCACGGGCGGCCAACCCCGCCTACGTGGCGCGGGACGACAGCCGTGAGCAACCGGGCAGCACCTTCATCGGCAACAAGACCACCTACTACATCGACGACGATTCGAGTATCCAGACCGGCCTTGTCTACCACGACTACCCCATGGACCTGCGCGAGGGCCCCAACCGCTTGAAGGTGGCGTACACGGACGTCAGCGGCACCTTCGACTACAAGCGACGCGACACCCTCTGGGGCCTGGAAAGCCGGAGCACTGCGGGCCTGCGTGTCACCAGACACCTGCCCAATGCCGGCGCCAGCGAATCGGTGCGCATCCCCAGCGGCAACACCGCAGGTTATGCGCCGGGCACGCCCATGCGCAACTTCACCTACCAGGGTTCGGACACCGTCCTGCACCTGGGCAATGACCTGGAGATCGCCGACGACCTGTGGCTGACGACCGGCCTCGCCGCCATTTACACCCGCCGCGAAAGCGCCGTGACCTACCCGCAAGGCGGTGGCAAGACCAGCCTGAACGACTGGGACTACGCCCCGCGCCTGGGCCTGCGCTACCAACTGACACCGGAGCTGCAGCTGTTCGGCAACCTCAGCCGCTCGGTCGAAGCGCCACACCCCTGGTCGCTGATCTACAGCGCCGACCAACGCTTCCCGGCCGGTAGCGGCGCCGCCACAGGCACCCAGCGCGATCCGATCAAGTTGCAAAACCAGACCGCGACCACCCTGGAAATCGGCGGCCGCGGCGACAGCACAATCGGCCAATGGAGCCTGGCCTGGTACTACGCCCAGGTGCACCACGAATTGCTCTCGGTGCTGCCGGATGCCAACGCCATCACGCCCTACGAACTCAACGCCAGCCCCACCGTGCATCAGGGCGTGGAAGCCAGCCTGTCGAGCGACCTATGGTCACGGGACGACGGCGGCCAACTGAGCCTGCGCCAGAGCTATACCTTCAGTGACTTCCATTACCGCGACGACGACCGCTTCGGCGACAACCGCCTGCCAGGCCTGCCGATGCACTATTACCAGGGCGAACTGCGCTATGACTGGCCCCAGGGTTTCTTCGCTGCGCTCAATACCCAGTGGGTGTCCAAGGTCGCAGTTGATTACGCCAACAGCTACTACGCCGATCCCTACGCACTGTTCGGCGCGACCCTGGGCTACAACGCGCCCAAGGGCGACTGGCAGACCTGGCTGGATATGCGCAACCTGACCGACCGGCACTACGCGGGCACCGTCACGCCGGGCTATGACGACAAAGGCCTGGATGCGGCACGGTCCACGCCGGGCGAGGGGCTGGCGATGTATGTCGGGGTGTCGTGGAGCTTGCGCTGAGACTGGACGTACCGTCTGTAACAGCCGGTAATTCTACAGCCGGTCCGGGTGGCTGAAGGATTGCCGGGCGTCCCGGCCAGCGGCGTTTGAGCGAGGCCTAAGCGCCGCGCTTGCGCCGCGCCTGTGCATCTTCCGCCAACGCCTGACGCACCAGCGCCCGAGCCGCCCAGGCGGCGGTGTCGAGGGATTCTTCGATGCTCGCGCCACTGATGTCACGCACGGCGATCAACGCCTCGGTACCCATCACGATCGACAGCGCCTGCTTCAGGCGTTTGCGCGCCCGGGGCGACAGCACGTCTTTGAGCGAGTCGACGATCGGCTCGATATAGCTCATCCGTCGACCCGGTCGCAGGGGCTCGTGGGACTCGCTTTCGAGCCACACCGTCATGAACGAACGCTCCATCACGTGCAGGCCGATCTCGTCGTCGAGCAGCAACGTATTCAACGCATTCGCCGCCAGACCGATGCCCTTTACCGGATCCTCTCCCGGCCGCCAGAGGTTCTCCAGCGGCTGCATCTCACGATCGGCCGCCGTCTCGCTGATCAACGCCTCCATCGAGGGAAAGTAGCGATACGCCGTGGCGCGCGACACCTTCGCGCGCTCGGCCACTTGCGCCACGGTAGGGTTATGGCCCTCGTCGCGCATGGCCACGGCGGCATCGATCAGTGCCTGCCGGGTTCGCAGCTTCTGGTTGGCGCGAACCTGCGCATCGCCGTCCCGGACAGGCGGGCTTGACTTCGGGGTCGCCATGGAATAAATGATACTCCGTCTTGTAATGAGACATGAGTCTCATAATAGACACAACGGCGACCCGCAACAAGAGGCCGCCCATTATGAGCACGCATGAGGTGAATGCCATGAATCACACTCCCCGTTCACGAACCTGGTTTCGGCTCGCGGCCCTCTACTTTGCGCTTGGCGTGATGCTGGGTGTGGCGATGGGCGCGTCCGGCGACCACTCGCTCTTCGCGGTCCATGCCCATATCAATCTGTTGGGATGGGTGTCGATGGCACTGTTCGGCCTGATCGCCACACTGCACCCGTCAATCACCGAAGGGCGCACGGCTGCCGCACAGTTCTGGACCTACAACGTTGGCGTCCCGGTGATGCTCGGCGCCCTGACACTGCGCCTCAAGGGCTTGCCGTCCGTCGAGCCATTGATTGGCGTCGCCTCGATCCTCATTGGCTGCAGCGTGCTGCTGTTTGTGTGGCTGGTGTTCTCGCGCATCGGGGTCACGGCCAAGGGCTTGAGCGGCGCGACTGGTGAATCACGGCTGTCATGACCCGCTGTGTATCACAGTGTGTCTGACTGGCAGCTGGATACACAGGTTTGCACCCGGCCCGTGATTCGACACAGGCCGGATACGTCGCCGCGGTCAAATGCAACCCAGGTTTCAAAGGGATCACACAGACACCCTGGCCAACGGCTTGTAACGGAGACATCAGCATGAAAATGGCACTGCAGGATACAACCGGCAAAACCCGCCGCCGTCTGCTCGGCTCGTCGCTCCTCGCGTTCACCCTGTTCGGCGTTCTCGGTGCGGCGCAGGCGCAAACCACCACCGCCGCGCAGCCCGCCGCGACCAACGCCGGTGCCACCCATGCATCCCCCTCTCCGTTCGGCCCGTTGAAGCATGTCAATGCCGGGCTGCTGAACGTGGCGTACGCCGAAACAGGCCCGGCCGACGGGCCGGTGGTGATACTTCTGCACGGCTGGCCTTATGACATTCACAGCTATGACGAGGTCGCCCCCTTGCTGGCAGCCAAGGGCTATCGGGTGTTGATGCCCTATGCGCGGGGCTATGGCGACACGCAATTTCTCTCGGAGAAAACCCTGCGCAACGGCCAACCCGCTGCGCTGGCCAGTGACGTCATCGACTTCATGGATGCACTGAAGATCAAACAAGCCGTGCTCGGTGGCTATGATTGGGGCGCGCGTTCGGCCGACATCGTCTCGGCGTTGTGGCCGGAGCGGGTCAAGGCGCTGGTCTCGGTCAGCGGCTATCTGATCGGTAACCAGGCGGCCGGCAAGAACCCGCTGCCGCCCAAGGCTGAGTTGCAGTGGTGGTATCAGTTCTACTTCGCCACCGACCGCGGCCGCGCCGGGTACGAGAAAAACACCCACGACTTCGCCAAGCTAATCTGGCAGTTGGCGTCGCCGCAATGGGCCTTCGATGACACCACTTTCGAGCGCAGCGCCAAGGCGCTGGACAACCCCGACCATGTCGACATCACCGTCTTCAACTACCGCTGGCGCCTGGGCCTGGTCCAGGGCGAAAGCCGCTACGAGGCGCTCGAGCAGAAACTGGCCACGGCGCCGTCCATCAATGTGCCGACCATCACCCTGGAGGGCGATGCCAACGGCGCCCCGCACCCTGCCCCCGAGGATTACGCCAAGCGCTTCACCGGCAAATACGAGTTCCGGCTGATCAGCGGCGGCATCGGCCACAACCTGCCCCAGGAAGACCCGCAGGCGTTCGCCAAGGCGGTGATCGATGCGGATCACCTTTGAGGCCGGGTTGACGGCCGGATTTCCCTGAACATCACATCGCCGATACACCTCGCCCCCTGTAGGAGCTGTCGAGCGAAGCTCGGCTGCGATCTTTTGATCTTGCTCCCCTGCGATCCCAAGCAGACCAGGATCAAAAGATCGCAGCCTGCGGCAGCTCCTGCATTGACCGTGTCCGACGCCAATATGAATTGACCTCAATGGGGTGCCGCTCCTTGAGGCACTAACCACAGGCATTCATGTCCTACCCCTACCGCATTGATATCAGCCAGAATGGCGCCCAAGGTATCCGCACCTCGTGGAACGCGCTACCTGGGATCAAGCTGGACACCGCACAGGGTTAGTGCACATCAGTCGTAGAAGGACATGTAGATGCTCGGACGCAAACCACCAGAGTCAAAGTCAGACGGCCCCACTGAAACCTCCTCTGCGAAAGCGGGAGCGACCTTCCAGCTCATCGTGAGCTTTATGCTCGTGGTTATCCTGGCCTTCCTCGCCATTGAAGGTTGGCGGACCTGGCGCGACTATCGTGCCGCCTTTGCCTCTGCCCGCGACTCCGTGACCAACCTGGCGCGTGCAACCGCCCAGCATGCCGAAGACGCCATCCGGCAAGTCGATGTGCTGACCGCCGCGCTTGGTGAACGGGTGGAAGGCGATGGCTTGCAGAACATCAACGTCCCTCGCATCCACAAGCTTCTTGTCCAGCAATCGAAAATCATGCCGCAACTGCACGGGCTGTTTATTTACGGCGCTGACGGGCGGTGGATCGTCACGGACAAGGCCGTGACCCCAGACACCGTGAACAACGCCGACCGCGATTACTTCCAGTACCACCGCACTCACGCCGATCGCAACGTGCGCATCGGCGAGGTCGTCAGAAGCCGGTCCACCGACGATCTGATCATTCCCATCTCTCGCCGCTTGAACCATCCGGATGGCTCCTTCGCCGGCGTGCTGCTGGGGACGATCAAGGTCAGTTACTTCGTGGACTACTACGGCGATTTCAAAATTGATGATAAAGGCGCCCTGGTCCTGGCCATGCGCAGCGGAACCATCCTGGTGCGGCGTCCCTTCATCGCATCCGTCGTCGGCAAAAGCCTGGCGGACAGCGAGATTTTCCGACGCTATTTGCCCAATGCCCACGAGGGCGTCGCGGAAGTCAGAGCGATCACCGACGATACCGAGCGCCTGTACGCTTACCGGGCATTGAGCACCTATCCTCTGGTCGTGGAAGCCGGCCTCTCTCGTGAATCCATCACCGCACCCTGGCGCAGGGATCTACTGAAAACCGGATGGGTGCTGGTGTTCCTGACCGCGGTACTGGCGGTGTTCGGCCTGATCGTCCTGAGTCAGCTGCGCCAGAGAATGGTCATGGAAAGGGAGCTGCGTCATGCGCACCAGGCCATGCGAGACATGGCATTGACGGACAGCCTGACCGGGCTGGGCAATCGTCGACGCCTGGACACTGCACTGCAGGATCAGATTCGCTGGGCACAGCGTCATGGCTCGCCGCTGTCGTTGATCATGCTCGATGTCGACTACTTCAAGCGCTACAACGACAGGTACGGCCATGCCGCCGGCGATGACTGCCTGAGCGCGGTCGGCGGCGCGATCCAGCAAGTGGTCAAACGACCCGGGGATCTGGCCGCCCGGTACGGTGGCGAAGAATTTACCGTGCTGCTTCCCGACACGGACAGCGCGGGCGCACTGAAGGTTGCCCAGGATATCCTGCAGGCCATTCGCTCACTGAACATCGAGCACTCCGAGCACCCCTTGGGGACGGTCACGGCCAGCGCAGGCATTACCACCCGCCAGCCCAACATCGAAAACGTGACGCCGGGCAGCTTGCTGAAGTCGGCTGACGCGCAACTGTATCTAGCGAAGCACAGTGGGCGAAATTGCGTGATGTAGTGGTCGGTTGACACGCTACGTCACGCACACAATGTACCTCACCGCGCCCTCCAGAAAAGCGCCTTCCACCTGCCCTACCGGACCACTTCCCAACGACTCGCCAACCGAATGATCAAGCGCGCAAAATATGCGCCCGTCAGCAGCACCACGAACAACCGCAAAGTCTGCATTGCCAGCACCAGCCCGACATCGGAATGGGTGTCCACCGCAATGATCGCCATGGAATCCAGCCCGCCCGGGCTGGTGGCCAGGTAAACCGAGAGAAAATCCTTATCGAGCAGCGCTGCCAGCAAAAAGGCGGACAACGCACAGACTGCAATCATCACCACCGCGCCCAGGATCATCGCCGGCATCCGCCGCCAAACGTAAAAGATCGTCAGGCGATCAAAGCCCAGGCCCACGTAGCAACCAATCGCCCCGTAGGCCGTGGCAAGCAGCCAGCCAGGCAGGGTTATTTGCAACAAGCCGCTCATTTGCAAGACGGCCCCCAGCAGCAGAGGCATGAGCAGTGCGCCGGCCGGAAGGGCATTACCCAATGCGACGCCCGCCAGCAACGTGGCCAGGGTGAGCCCGACGTCCAACAGGTTGAAGTGTGGCAACGCGGCGCTGGCCGCATGCAATTCGCTGCGTCCGGTCGGTGCCCCCAGCCAATGGCTGACCAGCGCTCCGATCAGCACCACGCACACCACCCGCACGTACTGCATGGTGGCGACCACCCGTGAGTCGGCGCCGAAGTCTTCAGACATCGAGACCATCACCGAAGCAGCACCCGGCGCCACCCCCCAGGCCGCAGTACTGGCGGGGATACCGCCCAAGCGCACCATGGCAAGGCCGACCAGCGCACTGAGGCACACGGTCAGCATCGTTGCAAAAAGCATCATCGGCCAGGACTGGGCGAGTGAAGTGAGCACCGCCAGGGTCATGGAATGCGCGGCGAGAATACCCACGGCGCCCTGACCCAGTTTGAACGCATGGCGGTGCACACGAATGCTTGCACCGCACACCCCAAACCCGATAGCCACGAGCATCGGCCCTAAAAACTCCCCGGCGGGCACCTGCAGAAACTTCAACAACTGACCGCCTGCCCCCGCCAGCAGCACTAACGCAATCCATTGGACGGGAGGGGTATGGAGAAGTCGCCGTGGAAGAAAAGACAAAATCACGCTCCAAACGTGGAACGCCCCCGGAAGCGGTGGCGTGCTATCGACAGGGGCAATTATTGATAGCGGGTTCGATCAAGTCTATTTTCTAATAGTGATGAATTGATAACTGTGGGTTATAGGTATGGAACTGCGCGACCTCTTCTATTTTGAAACCATTGCCGCGCTGGGCCACCTGGGCAAGGCAGCAGAAAAACTCAACCGGAGCCAGCCGGCGCTGACCAAGAGCATTCAACGACTTGAAGAGTCATTGGGCGCCCGACTGTTCGAACGCGATGGCCGACGGATCAAACTCACGCCGGTGGGCGAGCTGCTGAAAGTGCGCGGCACGCAGTTGCAGCAGAGCATCGCTGAAACCCGGCGCGAAGTGCGCGATTTTGCCAGTGGGGTCATGGGCAACATCCGCCTGGGCTGCGCCGCATCCATGGCCGACATCCTGCTACCGCACCTGACCGGGGCGTTGCTTTCCCGCGCACCGGAAGTCACCTTGAACCTGGTCATCGGTCAGGACGATTTCTTGCGCGAAGGGCTGGTATCCGGCCGATTGGACATGGTGATCTGCCCGCAGTACGAAGCGGACCCGCTGCTCGATTCCCATGCCTTGTTCGATGATGAAGCAGTGGTGGTCGCCAGCCGGCATCATCCGCTATTCAATGCCAGCTATCAGATGCGCGACTTGTGCCAGTACCGCTGGGTGCTGCCAGCAACCACCGTGGCCGCACGGCGCTGGATCGACAATGCCTTTCAGGAGCGAGACCTGCCCCTGCCCCGGGTGCAGATCGAGACCACCTCGATTTCCCTGTTGCCGCGCCTGATCGGCGAAACCCACCTGCTGTGCTTCCTGGCCCGGGAGACCCTTGAAGACGTCAAAGGCGTGACGCACCTTCGAGAAGTGGCGCTCAAGGAAACCACGATGAACCGCACCATCGTCGTGTTCGTTCGCATGGGCGCCTATCTGTCGCCGAGCGCGCAATTGCTGCTGGCTATTTTAAAGAACGAAGGGGCGCCGTTTTTTACGGGCGTGCAGGCGGTATAGCGCTGACCCACCGCCTGACCTCAAACCTGTATGGCAGAAGCCGGCGCCTCCACTGCATTGAAGTCCTGCGGATAGCGCTGGGCAGAAACGGCACGGCCGGGTGAGCGGTCAATCTGCCGTTGCCTGAACGACGCTGCGTGCGCGGCTGGTTGATTCAGTGCCCCGCAACCGCAGGCCTGCCAGCCGCACGCGGGCCTGACTTGAAGCCGTGAGCCCGAGCCCCCCAGGCAATCGCAAAACCCACCCCCGCCAGTACCACCATTGCCCACGGAAAAGAGGCGACGCCCCAGTTGTCCAGCAATACCCCACCCACCACGCCACTCCCGGCAATCGCACTGTTCCAGGCCACCACATTCAACGACATCGCTACATCCGCCCCATCCCCCGCCGCATCCGCCAGCGCCGTTTGCAACAACGTCGCCGCCCCGCCGAAGCTCAACCCCCAAACCGCCACACCGATGCAGATCACCTCAGGCACGCTACCCAAAAAGCCAAACACCACAGAAACTGCCGCAAACGCCGCCAGGCTCACCAGCACAGTCTTGCGCAACAACGGCTCAACCAATTTGGCGGTCAGCCAAATGCCCATCAACGCGGCAATACCAAACACCAGCAACACCAGATCCACCCGATCCCCCAACCCCGCCGACGCCACGAACGGTGCGATGTAGGTGTAGAGAATGTTGTGTGCCAGCATCCAGCTGATCACCACCGCCAGCACCGGTCGCACGCCCGGCGTGGTCAGCACTGTGCGCAGCGACAGGCGTCGGTGCGCGGCCTGGGGTGGGTAGTCGGGGACTTTCACCAGCACCCAGGCGATCAGCACCAGAGTCAGGGCCGACATCAGGCCGAAGGCAGTGCGCCAACCCACCAGGTCACCCAGCCAGGTACCCAGGGGCACGCCCAGGGACAGGGCAATCGGCGTGCCGACCATGGCCAGCGCCAGTGCTTTGCCCTGTTGATGCGGCGCGACCATGCGGCGGGCGTAGCCGGCCAGCAGGCTCCAGGCCAGCCCCGCCGCGACGCCGGCGAAAAAACGCGCGACCAGGATCACGCCGTAGTGGGACGACAGCGCGGTGATGGAGTTGAACAGCAAGAAGCCGACGATGGTCAGCAGCAGCACGTTACGACGACGCCAGCCGCGGGTGGCGATGGTCATGGGGATGACCGCCAGCACCGAACCCAGGGCGTAGGCGGTGACCATCTGGCCGGCCATGGAAGGGGAAATCGCCAGGCCTTCGCTGATCAGCGGCAACAGGCCGGCGGGCAGGGTTTCGGTGACGATGCAGATGAAGCCGGTCATGGCCAGGGCGAGCAAGGCGCCGATGGGCAAGCGATCGGACGCTGCCGACAAGGTGATTGAGGGTGTCACGGGAGACTCCTTGAATGAGGATTTCAGACTTAAATACTGATCGGTATAGATGTTGCGGGCCGTTGTCACTCATTGTCAACGACTTATGTATCGATTAGTATTTATCTCGTCCTCCAGAGGAATCCTGCCATGGCGCAAATGGGCCGTCCCCGCACCTTCGACCGCGACCAAGCCGTGGAACAGGCCTTGCACCTGTTCTGGCAACACGGCTACGACGCCACCTCCCTCGCCCAGTTGAAAGCCGGCTTGGGGGGCGGGATTTCCGCGCCGAGTTTTTACGCCGCGTTCGGCTCCAAGGAAGCGTTGTTCGATGAGTGCGTGCAGCGTTACCTGGCGACTTTCGCCCGGGTCACCGAATGCCTGTGGGACGAGCGCCTGCCGCCACGCCAGGCGATCGAGACCGCGCTGCGCCAATCGGCGCGCATGCAGTGTGAAGACGGCCATCCCAAAGGCTGCATGGTGGCCCTCGGCGTGATGAGCGCGCCCAGCCCGGAGAATGCCCGGGTGACCGACGCCCTGACCCGGTCCCGCGCCCGCACTCGCGCGGGGATTCTGGCGTGTGTCGAGCGAGGTATCCGTAGCGGTGAGTTACCGGACACTGTGCACGCCCCCGCGATGGCTACGGTGTTCGACAGTTTCCTGCAGGGGATTTCCATCCTCGCCCGGGATAACACGCCGCATGAGATCATCGATGCGGCCATCACCCAGGTCCTGCTGACGTGGGACATTGCAGCCGCTACCGGACCGTCACCTGAGGCGAGGCACAGTGCGGTGCAATGACGGTGTTCAGTCACCAATGCCGTGCACGCCACCCGAAGCCCGCAACGGAGGCAAACCCGTCCGCGAGACCAACAGTGCAAGCACGGCAGCCACCAGAAGAAATACGCCACTTGCGATGAACGTCGCCTGGTAACCGGCGCCGTCATAGAGCAACCCGCCCACCGTCGCGCCGAGGGTGATTGCCAACTGAATCACCGCCACCATCAGACCGCCGCCGGTTTCGGCATCTCGTGGCAGCGTGCGTGACAGCCAAGTGAACCAGCCCACAGGCGCGCACGTAGCAATCAGGCCCCATACCCCCAGCAAAAAGGCGGTCGCCCACATCGAACTGCCGAAGACGAGTAAAGCCGCAGCAATCACCGCCATCAAAAACGGAATGATCATCAGCACTCGATAAAGGCTTCTGGTCAATACCGAGCCGATTACCATCGTGCCCAGCAATCCGGCCATTCCGATGATCAGCAAAAGCAGGGAGAGTCCAGGCACATCAACGCGGGTCACCGACTCCAGAAACGGACGCAGATAGGTGAACAACGCGAACTGCCCCATAAACAGAAATGCCACGGCTGCCATGCCCAGCGAGACCTTGGCGTTACCTAACAGCCGAAACACTGCAAGTGCAGATCCAGGTTCATTTTGAGCAGGCATTTTCGGCAAGGTAAATGCTTGCCAACAGAGCGCCACAGCGGCAAGCGGAACCACGCAGAAGAACGCACCCCGCCAGCCGATCAGCCCGCCCATGTAGCTGCCAATGGGTGCTGCGACCGCCGTGGCCAGAGCGGTACCGCCCTGGATCAACGCGATCGCTTTAGGCACAAAACTCTCTGGGGCAATCCGCATCATGACGGCGGTCGACATTGACCAACTGCCACCAATAGCGATCCCCAAAATGGCCCGACCGACCATCAGTGTCGAGTAGTCCGGGGCAAAGGCGACGAGTGTGCCAGAGGCAATCATCAAAGCCGTCAGGAACAGCAAAACGGGCCTTCGGTCGAGCCGGCGAATGACTGAAGAGATGAACAGACTGGTGACGACCGCGAACAGTCCGGAAATTGAAATCGCTTGTCCGGCCTGCCCCTCCGTCAGCGCGAGATCGGTCGCAAGCGGTGTGAGCAAGCTCACCGGCAGAAACTCCGAAGTCACCAGGGCGAAGGCGCACAGCGACATCGCCAGGACGGCTCCCCATACCTGTCGGTTCGCTGCTTGAATAGGTAAGGCGGTGCTGCTCATCTGACTTTCTCCAATACGTAAAGCGCCAACGCCTGCGAAGCACGCAAGGCATCGGAATCGGCATGTGGGCACGTAGGGTGATGAATGATCCGGAGCTCGGAGCTGTCGAGCCGGATTAAATGGAATGTGATTACCGCTGAGGCTGGCGCTATTCTCCGGGAATACGTCATGCTTGATAATCTAATGAAAGCTTTTTGAAGTTATAAGCACAGCTAATCAATTTATCCAGGCCGCCTTGATGCCACGACATAATCTGAACGACCTTCTGGCCTTTGTAACAGTCGCCAGGGAAGGCAGCTTTACCCGGGCGGCAGCCCACCTGGGTGTCACGCAGTCCGCGCTGAGCCAGACTGTTTCCGGGCTTGAAAAGCGGCTGAAGATTCGGCTGCTGACGCGCACCACTCGCAGCGTTTCGCCGACCAGCGCGGGTGAACGCCTGATGCACGCCATTGGTCATCGTTTCGACGAGATCGAGGCCGAGCTGGACGCTTTGACCGAGCTTCGTGACAAGCCTGCCGGCACGGTACGCATCACCTGCGGCGATTTTGTCCTGAAGACAATCCTGCTGCCGCGACTCACGCCTTTGCTCCTTGAATACCCCGATATCAAGGTTGAGTTTGATATCAACTACGGCTTCCGAGACATCGTTGCTGACCGCTTCGATGCGGGCATCAGATTTGGCGACACCGTCGATAAGGATATGATCGCCGTTCCCATCGGGCCCGACGTACGGATGGCTGCAGCGGCATCACCCGCCTATTTCGCACGCAACCCTGTGCCAAAGAAGCCGCAGGATCTGCTTGATCACAGTTGCATCGACATACGCTATCCAACCCTTGGCGGACTTGATGCATGGGAATTCGAAAAGCGCGGGCGCAAGGTCAAGGTGCGTGTCGGTGGCCAGGTCATTGTGAACACCAGCGCACACGTGCCGGCTGCGGCAGTCAACGGCTTGGGCATCGCCTATTTGCCGGAGGAAGAATTTGCCCCGCACATTGAGGATGGCCGCCTGGTACGGGTACTGGAAGACTGGTGCCCGTTGTTCTCGGGTTATCACCTGTACTACCCCAGCCGCCGTTTGCCTGCTCCGGCCTTTTCGCTTGTTCTGAAGGCGCTTCGAGGCGAGGCTTTTTTTTACGATCAGATCGATCCGCCTGCTTGAGACAGCGGACTTTCTCACACTGATTGCCTGCGCCAACTGCCCGGTGACACACCAAACTGGCGCTTGAATGCCCGACTGAACGCCGCTTCGGATTCGTAACCCACTGCAAAGCCGATTTGCGCCACATTACCGCGACCTTCGCGCAGCTGTTGAGCCGCCACGTGCATGCGCCAGAAGGTCAGGTATTGCATCGGTGGCTGGCCGACCAGGGTGGTGAATCGCTCCGCGAACACCGAGCGTGACATGCCCGCTTCAAGCGCCAGGGCTTCTGCCGTCCAGCCCTCGGTTGGACGAGCATGGAGCAGCGCCAGTGCG
Organism: Pseudomonas sp. MPC6; assembly: GCF_006094435.1. Classification (NCBI taxonomy): domain Bacteria; kingdom Pseudomonadati; phylum Pseudomonadota; class Gammaproteobacteria; order Pseudomonadales; family Pseudomonadaceae; genus Pseudomonas; species Pseudomonas sp. MPC6. The sequence continues at coordinate 4,439,538 of NZ_CP034783.1, forward strand.
CGCCCGATGTGCGGATCCCGCAAGCCCGCCAGCCACCCGCGCCGCTCGGGCGGGAGGCTCGCGACATATTGGCTGACGGCTTCGACGAACAGCAATTCGGAGAGCTTGGCGATGACCGTTGTGGAGCCGACGCGCCCCGCCGCGATCTGACTGATTGCGAAACGGAATGAGCTTTCAATCCAGGCGCCCGAAGCCGTCGCGCGCACGTCAAGTTTCAATAAGGCTGGCAGCGACGACAGTAACGGGCTGAAGGGTATTTCCGAGCCGAGGAACCCGCACAATAACTGCGTGGCCTCGCCGCCCCCGCCGTACTTGATTCGTGAAATGCCGCCGACTTCCGGGCGTTGAATAACGTCGCGCCCCGGCATGGGCGCAAGGCTCAGGTCGCTGCCAAAGGAGTGAGCGTCATTGCGCGGCAGCAGAATGAGTTCGCCGGCCCGCACCTCGACGCTGGCACCACCGTCGATGCGTAATTGCATGTGCCCCGCGGTGACAAAATGCGACGCGATGACATGCCGGGGGGCCGTCAGGAACGGCTTGCAATCATCCGCGGACAGTCTGCCGTTGATGCACCAGGGCGCAGTGAATTCGGCCTCGAGGAATACCCCTCCAGACAGCCGAATCACCCGCAACACATCAGAAAACGCATCCAACACCGGCCAGCCCTCCCTTCCGGAGTCTGGAGCATGTAATCAAGCGTATGGAGCATTCTTCGCCTGACCTGCGAGGCCTAGATTAGCACCAACGCGGACTCGCTGATCGAAGCTCTCACCGGAGTTTTCACCCCCGCTCAGTGGATTCGACGTTAACCGTAATGACCCCTCCCAACTCGACCAGGGAAGCAGGAGATCGATATGAACAGCATCGCTACCGTACCCGGCTCAGACTCGGGCAACGCCGCCCGATACGCGCAAATCGTCCGATCGTCGAAGAAAACGGAATGGCAGATCGATCGCGATCTGCTGCAGGACCGGCGTTTCGATTTCTCGCGCAAATTCTTGCCCGACGGCCTGTCGCGGATCGACGGCCTGACCTTTCTCACCGCGGACGAGGCGCGCCTGTTCAGTCAGATTCAGGGCCGAACCTATGCCTATATGTTTGGCCTGGTCGAGCGGTTTATCAGTGCCAAAATGCTCGACCAAGGTCGGGCCCATGTCTTTGATGATCAACTCGCACTTGAAGCGCTGGTGCGCTTTTCCAATGACGAGATCAAGCACCAGGAGATGTTCCGGCGCATAGAGACGATGATGGGTGCGCAATTGCCTGCGGGATATCGTCAAGTGGCCGATCCAAACGACGTGGCGCGCGCGGTACTGGCGGCCAGCAGCTGGTCGGTGCTGGCGCTGACCTGTCATATCGAACTGTTTGTGCAAACGCACTACAGGCACAGCATCGCCCCGCGCGAGGAGTTGTGCCCACTGTTCAAGGATGTTTTCAGATTTCACTGGATGGATGAAAGCCGGCACGTCGTGCTGGATGAACTGGAGTGGAAAGCCGAGCACGGGAAACTCTCGCCAGCCGAGCACGACCAGGCCGTGAACGATCTGATTGCGCTGGTGGCGGCCGTCGACGCCATCCTGCAGGCACAATCGGCAGCCGATGCCGAGTACTTCATTGGCAATGGCTCACGCCCGTTCAGCGTCGATGAGACGGCGCAGATCAAAGCCTCGGTACTGAGCGCCTACCGCTGGCAATACATTGTCTCGGGCGTGCAGCATCCACACTTTGGCCGGCTGCTGACGGGCATGACCACCCCTGCGCAGATGTCGAGGATTCAGACCGCACTGCAACCCATCATGAACCAATGACCGACAGCGGCGACCGGCCCCGCGTCGGTCGCGCGACTTGTGCAATGACGTGTTGAACATGATTGATCGAGGATGGCGGCCATGACGATACCGATGTGGATGCTGCTTGGATTTGCGACCTGGACGTTGCTGCTGTTGATGGCGACCGTCGGGGTGTACCGCTGGGTCAGAATCCTGTTCTCGAGTGTGCCGATTGGCTCCTTCCGCAGCGATCAGCTCGAAGGCGAGGACTGGTACCGGCGCGGAACCCGAGCGCACGCGAACTGTGTGGAAAACCTGCCTGTCTTTGGCGCCATCGTGCTGGTGATATCAGCCCTTGGTGTCGACGTCCCGGCAGTCAGCTATTTGTCCATCATGGTCCTGGCCGCTCGCGTGTGCCAGTCGCTGGTGCACGTCTGCCATGTGCAAACCGATGGGTTCGTGGCGGTTCGGTTTGCGTTCTTTTGCGTGCAGTTGGTGGGTTTTCTCGTGCTCATTGTCATCGCCGCGGGTTACGGCGCAGGCATGCTTGGATAGCAGGATGAATCCTGGTCTGGTCCTGCAAATCGGGAGACGCCGTAGGCATTGGTCACATCGATGATGGTCTTTCCCTTCCAGGTCGGCAGCACCTTCGCGACATCCGCGTGCGACTCGAAACGGACAGCCAGAAAGACGATGTCCGCCTTGACCGCCTCCGCCAGTTTTTTGGGAAACAGTCTTGATGAGAGCTTTGGGTCAACTGCTACCGGTCCTCGACAAAGCGCACGCGCTCAACGGTCAACCAAAACCTGCGACAATGCTGCCTCTTCGGGCGTCGTAACATGCGTGGCAAACGTTCAGGTATTTGAATAACAAATTCGCGGGGAGCAGCCACATTGGAATTGAGACAACTGCGCTATTTCGTAAAAATCATCGAGCTTGGCAGCCTGGGGCGTGCGGCACTTGAACTGGACGTGGGTGTGTCAGCCCTCAGTCAGCAAATCTCCAAGCTGGAAAGCGAACTGTGCACCCGCCTCCTGAATCGAACCTCTACCGGCGTGACGCCCACGAGCGCCGGTTTTGCGTTTTTACACCATGCCCAATTGACGCTACGCCAGGCGGAAAACGCAATCATGGCCGCCCATCGCGGGCGAATGAGCGGTTATGTCAGTGTCGGCTTACCACCGACTACCGCGACGGTGCTCGCGTTGCCGTTGATCAACGCAATGCGTGCGCGTTATCCGGACATACAACTGCATTTGGTGGAAATGCTTTCCGGCCACTTGGCGGCGCAGCTCAACGCACGGCAAATTGACCTGGCCATACTGTTCCAGCTCGAAGGGGGTAAACGCTGGAGCGTGACTCCGCTGCTGGATGAAAAGCTGTTTGTCATTGCCTCGCCCAGCCTGCCTCAAGCGCCTTCTGGTGACAGCGTGCAGTTAGCCGACCTCGGCGGCCTGCCGCTGGTGATGCCCAGCGCGCAACATGGATTGCGCTCGGCATTGATGAGCGCGTTCGAGCGGGTCGGGCTGACACCCAATGTCATTATGGAAGTCGACGGTCTCGCTGTTTTGATGAACGCCGTTCGGGCCGGTCATGCGGCAACGATACAACCGGGGGCGGCCGCTGCATTGAAAGACGGGTCCGGACTTTCACTGATCAGGATTGCCGATCCCCATGTGGGCCGGCGTAATCTGCTGGCGACGCTGGCTGATGATGAACTCTCTCCGGCGGCGCTGGCAACGCGGTTGGTCATCGTCGATGTGGCGCGACAGTTGGTCGTCGACAAACAGTGGCCTGGAGCTACGTGGATAGAAGGGGTAGACGCGTAACCCGCCTTTAACCCCGGACACATAAGTCTCTCCTGACGACAAAGCCTTTAGAAAAACTAAACACCCCGCGTCAAAAGCAGCCTTTCGGCCACTCCCTCCCCGCCCTATCGTTCTCCCCACTCGCAAGGAGCACTTCGTTCCCGCTTCCTTGCCAATCGAGGAGCGATAATGATCGATGTCTTAATCATAGGGGGTGGCAACGCTGCCTTGTGCGCCGCTTTGATGGCGCGAGAAGCGGGCGCCAGCGTGATGCTGCTGGAAGCCTCTCCGAAAATCTGGCGCGGTGGCAACTCCCAACACACCCGTAACCTGCGGTGCATGCACGACGAACCGCAGGACGTGCTGATCGAAGCCTATCCGGAAGAAGAATACTGGCAAGACCTGTTGAAGGTTACCGGTGGCCTCACGGATGAAAAGCTTGCACGCATTGCCATTCGGGCATCGTCTTCTTGCCGCGATTGGATGCGTTCGCACGGCGTGCATTTTCAGCCACCGCTGTCCGGCGCGCTGCACGTGGCGCGGACCAATGCTTTTTTTATGGGCGGCGGCAAAGCGCTGGTCAATGCGTATTTCCGCAGCGCCGAGCGCCTGGGTGTAAAAGTTCGCTACAACACGCAAGTGACCGACATCGAGTTGGATGAGGGGAAATTCGTCGCCGCCCATGTGGGCGAACATGAGGTCGATGGTCAGCGTTTCGCCGCAGAACGCATTGAAGCCCGGGCCTGCGTGTTGGCGGCCGGCGGCTTCGAATCCAACCGTGAATGGCTGCGCGAAGCCTGGGGTCAGAATGAACGCGGTGAATGGCCATCGGACAATTTCCTGATCCGGGGCACCCGATTCAACACCGGCATTTTGCTACGGCGCATGCTCGACCTTGGCGCCGATGTGATCGGCGATCCGACGCAAGCACACATGGTCGCGATTGATGCCCGCGCGCCACTCTACGACGGCGGCATCTGCACCCGAATCGACTGCGTATCGCTGGGTGTGGTGGTCAATCGTGACGGCGAACGCTTCTACGACGAAGGTGAGGATTTCTGGCCAAAACGTTATGCGATCTGGGGGCGTCTGGTGGCCGGACAACCCGGTCAGCAGGCGTATTCGATCATCGATCAACAAGCCATCGGCCGCTTCATGCCGCCGGTCTTTCCCGGCACCACCGCCAATACTCTGCAAGACCTTGCCCGCCAGTTGAAGCTGCCTCAAGAAAAATTCGTCAAGACCGTCGAGGACTACAACAGCGCCTGCCGCGTTGGCACGTTCGATCACACGGCGTTGGACGACTGCCACACCCAAGGACTGTCGCCCGCCAAAACCCATTGGGCGCGACCATTGGTGAAACCACCTTTCTACGCCTACCCGCTAAAACCGGGTGTCACGTTCACCTACCTCGGCCTCGCCACCGACGAAACCGCTGCCGTGCATTTCAACGGCAAAGCGAGCCCCAACCTGTTCGTCGCGGGAGAAATGATGGCCGGCAATGTTCTGGGCAAGGGCTACACCGCCGGCATCGGCATGGCCATCGGTACCGCGTTTGGCCGCATTGCCGGTGTGCAGGCGGCCGCTTCGGTGGGCTTTGGCGTTTCATCTGCAAACACGGAGTCTCGATATGCAACTGTTTGATCCCCAAGCGTCGGGCGGGTTGATCCCGGTGTTGAATCTTGACGAAAGTGAAGTCCAGCGGCAGATGACCATCTGCAATGCCTGCCGTTATTGCGAAGGCTTCTGCGCGGTATTTCCGGCGATGACCCGGCGCTTGGAATTCACTCAGGCCGACATCCATTACCTGGCGAACTTGTGCCATAACTGCGGCGCGTGCCTGCACGCCTGTCAGTACGCCGCCCCACACGAATTCGACGTCAACATCCCCAAAGCCATGGCCAAAGTGCGCCTGGATACTTACGCCGAATACGCCTGGCCGCAAGTGATGGGCAGGTTGTATCAGCGCAACGGCCTGACCCTGGCGCTGGCTTCCGGTGGGGGACTGGCTTTGTTTTTATGCCTGACCCTGATGCTCATGGGCAACCTGTTCACGGCCATTCCCGGGGGCGACTTCTACAAGATTTTCCCGCATAACACCCTGGCGCTGATGTTCGGCTCAGTGTTCGGCTTTGCGGTACTTGCCCTGACCATGGGGGTACGGCGCTTCTGGCGCAACGTGTCACCGGTCGCAGCGCCACTGCCGTTGAAAACGTCCGCTGCATTGGAGGCTACGGCCAACGTCGCGAAGCTCAAATACCTGGACGGCGGCCATGGCGAAGGCTGCAACAACGCCGACGATCAATTCACCTTGTGGCGACGCCGATTCCACCACCTCACCTTCTACGGCTTCATGTTGTGCTTCGCCGCCACCGGTGTCGCCACGCTCTTTCACTATCTGCTGAAGTGGTCGGCGCCTTATCCGATCTTCAGCTTGCCGGTGATGTTGGGTATTGCCGGTGGCATTGGCCTGCTGATCGGCCCGGCGGGTCTCCTTTGGCTGAACCTGCGTCGCAACCCTGCGCACGGCGATGAGAACCAAAAACCCATGGATCGCGGCTTCATCGCGCTGCTGTTTCTGGTCAGCGCAAGCGGCCTGGCGCTACTGGCTTTGCGTGAAACCAGCGCCTTGGGCTTGATGTTGGCTATCCATCTCGGCCTGGTCATGGCGTTTTTCCTGACCATGCCCTACAGCAAATTCGCCCATGGAATATTCCGCAGCGCAGCGCTGCTCAAACACGCCATCGAGAAGCGTCAACCCAACCCGATCAACGCCGGCAGCGACTGACGGTTAAAACACTCATTCCAAAAACAATAGTGAGCATAACGGTAGCCATGATGAAAACGACAACGGCAACAACCCAAGCAAAGGGGTCCAAATTAGGCGCCATTTTGCGGGTCACCAGCGGTAACTTTCTCGAGCAGTTCGACTTCTTTCTGTTCGGGTTCTACGCGACCTACATCTCTCGGACTTTCTTTCCCGCCACCAGCGAGTTTGCCTCGCTGATGATGACCTTCGCGGTATTCGGCTCCGGATTCCTGATGCGTCCGTTAGGCGCCATTGTGCTGGGGGCGTACATCGACAAGGTGGGCCGTCGCAAGGGACTGATCGTAACGCTGTCGATCATGGCCGCCGGTACCGTATTGATCGCCCTGGTGCCGGGCTATGCCGCCATCGGCGTGGCGGCACCGATTCTGGTGTTGTTGGGCAGGCTGCTACAGGGCTTCTCCGCCGGCGCGGAAATGGGCGGTGTTTCCGTGTACCTGGCGGAAATTTCCACCCCTGGTCACACCGGTTTCTACACCAGTTGGCAATCGGCCAGCCAACAGGTGGCGATCGTCGTCGCGGCCGCGTTGGGCTACACGATCAATGCCACGATGCAAGCCGCTGAAATCGCCGATTGGGGCTGGCGTATTCCGTTCTTCATTGGCTGCGTGATCATCCCGTTCATTTTCATTATTCGCCGCTCACTGGAAGAAACCGCTGCCTTCACTGCCCGCAGCCATCGTCCAACAACTCGCGAAGTTTTTCGCTCGATGCGTGACAACTGGCGCACCGTACTGGCGGGCGGCTTACTGGCGTCCATGACCACCACCACGTTCTACCTGATTACGGTCTACACACCGACATTTGGCAGGACAGTACTGAACCTGAGCACCACCGACAGCCTGGTGGTCACATTGCTGGTCGGCATCAGCAACTTTATCTGGCTGCCTATCGGCGGCGCCCTCTCCGACCGCATTGGCCGTCGGCCATTGTTGCTGGCGATATCGTTGCTGTGCATCTTCACCGCCTATCCCGCCATGCACTGGCTGGCAGAGGCGGCGAGTTTCGAACGACTGCTCACTGTTCTGCTGTACTTCTCATTCTTCTTTGGCATTTACAACGGCGCCATGGTCGCGGCACTGACCGAAGTCATGCCACAGAACGTGCGGGTAGTCGGGTTTTCACTGGCCTTCAGTTTGGCCACCGCGGTGTTTGGCGGTTTTACCCCGGCAATCTCGACGCTGCTTGTCCAGGCCACGGGCGACAAGGCATCACCTGCCTACTGGCTGATGTTCGCGGCGGTGTGCGGGTTCACGGCGACGACGATTCTGTATCGTCGGCAAAAACCTTTGGCAGTCAGAACCGTTTAGTTCCTCGATCGCCGACGCTGACCACGCGTTGATCCACGGCGGGAACCGAATTAGAGTGGCATGAGGTCGATTACAGCCTTTCGTCAGGGCAGTAATCGGCCTAAAGACCCCATTAATGGGCATAGACAGATTTTTCGAATAATTTCTCAATAGGTGGCCCTTGGGGGGTCAATTTAGCGTCAGGCCCAAAGAGGAGTCCGCCATGACCGTAGTCGATCGCCTCAGGTATTTGCGCGTCGTTCTGGTTTTGGCTGGCCTCGCGTGCCTTGCTCTCTATCCACTTATGTTGTTCTGGCCGTCCGGCTGGGCCTGGCACGTCGGTCACTCGGACTACCCGATGATGATCGTTGGCATCTACGCCACACTTGGCGTGTTCTTGATCCTGGCCGCACGTGATCCATTAGCCAATCTGAGCCTGATCTGGTTCACCGTGTGGTCTAGCGCCGTACACGGAGGAATCATGGCCGTCCAGACGGTCACCCAGCCGGGGCAAATGGGGCACCTGGCAGGTGACGTGCCGGCGCTCTTCATCGTGGCGGTTGCCTTGGCCATCTTGACGCCCCGCTCGCAATTGGCCGCTCGGCCCCGGACACACAATAGGGCCTGAGAGCAGGTTTGACTGGCAGGATCGGGAGGAAAATCGCGTTTCTACGCAATTTTTTGCGTCTGCAGATCAACCAATGCCGACTAATTTTACCTAGCAACGCAGTCTTCAAGACTGTGCCCGCGTTTTTTCACAGCCTGGGGCGTTTCCGCCTGTCACGCCTGACCGGTTTGGGTCCGATAGCTGTCCATACTATTCAACATGACCAGCGCAACCTTCCGCTTCTACCAGGAGCTCAACAGTTTCCTGCCGGCCGAACGGCGGTGGCAGTCCTTTACCTGCGAGTGCGCGCGCTTCGTCGCCGATGCGCACCTGATTACGGGGGACTTCCTTCAAGTGGAGGAAACTCGCTACTGGAGAAACTCGTCATGCTGATAGAATCGTACCTGCTACTCATAACACCCCTCCGAGAATTGGCATGAACCCAGAATTAACTGAAGAAGAAATGCGCCGGGCCCTGTTCGGTGCCGACGAGCCGGCTGCGCAGGAAGATGCGCCTGTCGTGCAAAAGCCTGTTGCGGATGCCGTGATCACGCCGCCGGCGAAGGTTGCAGAGAAAAAGAAGGTCGCGAAAGCCTTTACACCCAGGCTGAGAGTCACGCTTCGGGTGGGTAATGAATTTGAAGGCAAGATGCACGAGATAGTCCATGAGGCCGATACGTTGAGTACCCTCCTGGCTGAGCAGGAAGCGACCAAGGCGGCCAGGAAAAAATTCCGCTTTGTGGAAGTGGTGTCGATCCAGTCGATGTAGGTGGATGTTCAATCAGCTGCACTCGACCCAATCAGCCTGTATGCGTTGCAGTGGGAAGACATGGCTCTACGTCGACACCCTACAAGCTCACCGGCAGCCTTGAAAGGCTCACACTCTTTCAGGCGCTTCCAATCCGTGCCGCAGTCGAAAACCAGCCAGCAGGACGAAAACCTGGTCCGCTATTTCGCCGATTGATTCCAAATCCGGACCCATAGCGGACGGTCATTCCGGCAATTTATTTCCACCAATACTCGACCTGAACCCCTACGTTGGAACCGTGCAGGTCGGTGCCAAACGCACCGGTATCAGACAGGGCCGATCCCGGAGATTGCAGGCCGGCGGCGCGTTGCGCAGCCTTGTTCCAGGTGGCGTAGGTGTAATACAGACGAATTTCCGGCCGGTCCCAGAATCCCGGTCCCTTTGGTGACCAAGTCGGCGCGATGGTGTACTTGGTGAGTTTTCGGGTACCGTCCGCGGCTTCAACCTGGTCGCGCCCAACTTCGGTGATCAACTTGAACTGATCCGAAAACGCATAAATTGGCCGAACACCCATGGATAACCAGTTCTGATCATCACCCTCAGGGCGCGTGTCTTTTTGATAGACCAGCTCAACCTGACCACTGAAGGCAGGGGTCATTTGCCAATCGAAGAACTCCACGATCCGCCAGCTCTTGTTGCTCTCATCCAATGTGGAATCACCGGTGTAGCTCAATGCGGTGCCCGGCCCCCGGCCGTATTGAATCGCGAACTTATTGACTCCGCCAAGAAACGCGACCTGCTTGTGCTGGGCGACCACCGACCAGCCCTGATGAGCATCCTCGCGGCTCGGCTTGTCCAGATAACTGGCGCCCAGCTGAACCTCGCCACCGGGATTGGTGTTGAATCCGCTGACGGTTACATCATGCCGGGTAACAAAATCCTTTTGGAAGACATTGTCCTTGCGTGACAACACGTAGCTGTATTTCAGATCTCCCAATGCGACCTGATCGAAGCCAAAGCCCGTTGAACTTTGGTTCCAGTAGAAGTAGTCGGAAATATTGATGTCGTTTCGGTTGTAGTAACGACGGCCCGCCCAGAAAGAACCGCCATTCAATGCCGGCATCTTGCTCCACTCTGCGTAGAGCTGACTCATTCGCGTATAGCCGTGTTCTCCGTCAAATTTCGGCTCATGGCCATACTCGTTGTAAAACTGCGCCATGCCCTCCACGCTAACCACCGAGCCGTCGTCCAGTGAAAGCAGATCCTGGCGCAAATCCAGCTCCAGATATTGCTCACATTCGTTGCCAAGACGATATTTGGATTGTGCGCCGGGCAGCTGAAAACACGACTGTTTCCCTCCTTGAGTCGAATCCCCTACCCCGGTTCGGAAATAACCACTGAAATCGGCTGAATACGCATCGACAGGTAAAACACCGACAGCAAAGGACGCACCCAGAACTGCACTGAGAGTCTTGACGTTCATTTATGACACCTTTCGTTTTTATAGTTGTTGGATAAGGCTGATAATACGAGTTAGTACTTTTTATACGCGTGCGCAGCTAACGCTGCACACAGACGCCCGGACGGAATTCCAAGTTAAACCAAACAGAAAACACACCACCTTATGTTGACTAAAACATTAGAAAACCAGGCGGTGCGAGTGCGAAGTAATAACGGCACAACTTAAGTAGTTTCTAACCCCGATGACGTCCCCTGAAGAAATCTATCAACCCCTGTGTCGAGGAATCATCTGCCGGTTCCGCGTCATAGCGAGTCAGCAGGTTGTAAACGCTGTTGCCCAGTTCCTTGCCCAGCTCCACGCCCCATTGATCAAACGAATTGACTCCCCAGATGACACCCTGGACAAAGACCTTATGTTCATAAAGCGCAATCAGCGCCCCCAGGCTATGTGGATTGATGACTTCAAGCGCGACTGTATTACTGGGCCGGTTACCGGGGATTACCTTATGCGGCGCCAGCCGTTCAATCTCACTGGATGACAGGCCTTTGGCTTTCAGTTCTGCCTCGGCTTCACCACGGGTTTTACCGCGCATCAGCGCCTGGCTTTGAGACAAGCAATTGGCGTACAGCCATTCCTGATGGTCAGCCACTGGATTATGGCTGACCACCGGTACAATGAAATCAGCCGGAATCAGAGGCGTGCCTTGATGCAGCAACTGATGGTAAGCGTGCTGTCCGTTACATCCCACGCCGCCCCAGATGACCGGGCCAGTGGTGTAGGAAACCGGCGTGCCGTCAAGACGGACACTTTTACCATTGGATTCCATGTCCATCTGCTGCAAATGCTTTACGAAGTTGCGAAGGTTGTGGTCATAGGGCAAGAACGCATAACTTTGCGCCCCCCAAAAGTTGTGATACCAAACCCCGAGTACCGCTAAAAGAACGGGAAGGTTCTGTTCCAGCGGTTCATTCAGAAAATGCTGATCCATCGCGTAGGCGCCGGACAGCAGTTCCTTGAAGTTAGCGATGCCAATGGCCAGCGCAATTGGCAGTCCGATTGCCGACCAGAGTGAATAACGACCCCCGACCCAGTCCCACATGGGGAAAATGTTGGCTTCACGGATGCCGAAATCCAGCGCGGCCTGGCGATTACTGGTCACGGCAATGAAATGGCGATACAGCTTCTCTTCCGTCCCGCCCTTGGCCAGGTACCAGCTTCGACACGCGTGCGCGTTCTTCAAGGTTTCCAGAGTCCCGAAGGTTTTGCTGGAGATGATGAACAGCGTTGTTTCCACGTTCAGATCGGCTGTCACCTCTCGAAACTCATTGCCGTCGATGTTAGCCAGGTAATGGCACCGCACCCCATGCCGAGCGAAAGGCGCCAGGGCTTCAGAGACCAGCTCCGGGCCCAGAAATGAGCCGCCGATACCAATGTTCACGACATCAGTGATGACCTTGTCGTTGTAACCACGCCAAAGGTGGCTATGGATACGACTCACCACGTCGGTCATCTGCGCCAGGGCACTATGCACATCGCGCATCAGGTTGCGGCCATCGACCATCAACGGCTCCCCCACTGGACGCCGCAGCGCGGTATGCAGCACAGGACGCCCCTCGGAACAGTTGATTTTTTCTCCACTGAACATGGCGTGCGCGGCCTGTTCCACGCCTGCCTCACGCGCGAGGTTGACAAGCAGTGAGCGCGTCTGGTGAGTGATCAGGTTTTTGGAGTAATCCAGAAACAGCCCGCAGCCTGCCAGGGAAAAATCCTGAAAGCGTTGACTGTCATCCCGGAAAGCATCGCGCATACTGAAATTGTTCATGCTCTCCCGATGGTCGAGCAGGTTGCGCCATGCCGGCAATGCAGTCACATCACTCGCTTTGTTGTAGTTATTCATGCTCAGTCTCTCTTTTCCAATCCGGCTTGCGCCGTCTGAACCAACGATTCCAATCGGGTTGTTTTATACTTCGCGAACGCACAAGTGCCCGGCAGCCGTATGCGCTACAGTGTCTGATTACTCTGTATTATCGGACTTCGTTCCAAGAGATCGGAATTCACCAACGCGATCTAAATAGACCCAATCTCAATAACCGAACCATCAAAACCTGAAAAAAAACCGAACACCGGTCACTCAATAAAAAAGGTGAACTTATGCAAATGTGCACGACAAATGGAAAACGAGGTACTGGCCGCTTACTTTAAAAGTTCATTCAGGCGGTCAGACGTGGAAATAATCGGAATAATTCACGCCCGCAACCGCCAGTTCATCAGGATCAATCCCTGAGCACAATTATTTGGGAAAGCCGCAAGAGTCCCGCTGAATTAAAGAGGGTTTCAATCGAAGCGTCTGACGGCGCCCCTCAGGTTGCTTGATACGCTTCAAGAGAAGCTTCACCGCCTGGGTTCCCAATTCCTCGAGAGGTTGCGCCATAACGGTCAATCGGGGGCTAAAAGCATCCGCCCAGTCGAAGTCGTCAAAGCCGACCAGCGCGATGTCCTTTGGCACTTCAAGACCTGCTGCACGAAGAGCGTGCATCGCACCGATGGTCATCAGATTGTTGGCAGTCATGATGGCGGTCGGCGGGTGCTCCAGCGCCAGCAAACGGCGAGTGGCTTCCATGGCCGGCGCAATCGCCGATTCACCACAGCAAACCAATTGCTCGTCGTAGGCAATTCCAGCCTCAGCCAAGGCCGAACGGTAGCCGTCAATTCGCTCAAGAGAAGAAGACTGGGTCAATCGTCCGGAGACCATCCCGATACGCCGATGTCCAAGTTTAATCAAATGTGCAATCAACTCTTGAGAGGATTGCTTGTTCTCTACCCCCACCTGATCGAAAGACGTCGACAGCAGCCGATCGATGAGAACCGTGGGTATGTTGTTGGCCTTCAAGTAATTGAAAACTCTATTTTCCGGATCATACTCCGAGGCCAGTACAATGCCGTCGACCCGTCTTTCATGCAGTGCCTTGACCGCTTTGAGCTCTTGCTCCGGATCTTTTTGCGTATTGACCAGTATCATCATCAAACCGCTTTTCGCACAGGCCGCTTCGATGGCACGTACTGTTTCACTGAAGTAATAGTTTGACAGCGTAGCGATCGCGACCCCTATGGCCCCTGAAGAGGAACGGGCCAGGGACCGTGCGAGCGAGTTTCGAATATAGCCTACGGCCTCTACAGCCTGATTCACGTTACGAACGGTGTCCGGATGTACTTTGCGAGTACCGTTGAGCACATGGGATACCGTAGACATTGATACGTTTGCGGCCCGCGCGACATCACTCATCTTTGCGCCCACTGTGTACCACTCCTTTCTCACGTGAATTCATGGATAGCGCCGGGCTCATGCCCGGCACCAAGCCATTGTAAAGCTCACGGCGAGAAAATGTGTCGCAAGCTCCGGGAATCGATGCCGGGACAGGCGTGCGATGTCGGGGCGAACCCAGCGAGGTGCGCTGTACACCGACAGCGGGCAAGGCGAGATGATGGACTGCGCTATGCAGCATGGCCGGGCACTCCTTTTTATTATTTTTGGCGATCCCCTGGCGAACCGTTAACGGGAGCAGGGACGCTGTCGAAAAAAGCATAGCCGAGACGAAAGCGCTTGCGCAAGCGCTTTCCTAACTTTCCAAATTCCCTCCATCGACAAAGGAAAGCGCTTGCGCAAGCGCTTTCCTTTGAACTATGTTTGTCGAACAAGAACAACCGATGAGCGGTTTCACCACTTCTCAAATCGGTAGATAAGGAGTCAACCGCTATGCTGAATACCGGATCTGAAAGCCCTCCCCCTGCTCTATTGGAAATGCGCGCCATCTCCAAGTCATTCAATGGCGTACGCGTCCTGCATGACATCGACCTCAGTATCTTCCCCGGACAAATCCACGCGCTAATGGGCGAAAACGGCGCCGGAAAATCCACGCTGATGAAAATACTGTCGGGGGCCTATATCGCCGACAGTGGCACTATCCGAATCGATGGATGTGATATTCGACATTACGGCCTCAATGATGCGAAGCGTCATGGCATCTCGGTTATCTATCAAGAGCTCAGCTTGTGCGCGAACATGAGCGTGGTCGAAAACATCTACCTGGGTAGAGAAATTCGTCGATGCGGCGTTATAAACCACAAGGCTATGACCGAAGGCGCGCAAGTTGTACTAAAGCGACTTGGCGTCACATTCGATCCACACGCGCTAGTCGCTACATTGTCGATTGCGGACCAGCAACTGGTTGAAATCGCCCGTGCAATTCATGCCGATACGCGAATCCTGGTGATGGACGAGCCTACAACGCCGCTGTCTTCAAAAGAGACTGAAAGTCTGTTTACCCTGATTCGCCAGTTACGTGATGAAGGTGTCGCAATCATTTATATCAGCCATCGAATGGCTGAAATATACGCGCTGTCCGATTTTGTTTCGGTGCTCCGGGACGGTCATTACGTGGGTTCGCTGGACCGTGGCACGCTATCGGCCGAAACCCTGGTCCGAATGATGGTGGGGCGCGATGTCTCCGGTTTCTATGCCCATGAGCGTGCTTCGTGTACTTATGAGCAACCGATACTGCGCGTTCGCAACCTGACAGACGGATACAAGATCAAGGATTGCAGTTTCGAACTTTACGCGGGCGAAATTCTCGGGATTGCAGGACTGGTGGGTTCAGGGAGAACGGAACTTGCCCGATTGATCGCAGGTATCGATGCGTACGCCGGGGGACACCTTGAACTGGATGGCGAAGTTGTAGCCATACGCTCCCCTCGCGATGCAGGCAATGCAGGTATCGCCTATCTGACAGAAGACCGTAAAGCCTTGGGCCTCTTTCTCGATATGAGTGTCCACGACAATATCAATGTCTGTGTGTTGGGAAGTGATGCTTCATTGACGGGTGTTGTGGACCGATCGGCTGGAACCGCACGCGTTAAACAGGCCATTCAGGCACTCAATATCAAAGCCTCCCCGGACATCAATGTCGGCGCGCTGTCTGGAGGCAACCAACAAAAGGTTTTGCTGGCTCGTCTACTTGAAATGAAGCCCAGGGTGCTGTTCCTCGACGAGCCTACTTCGGGAGTCGATATTGGAGCCAAAACAGAAATATATAAAATAATCAATGCATTGGCCGCCTCCGGCGTTTGTGTAGTGATGATTTCAAGTGAACTGCCAGAGATTGTCGGAATTGCTGACCGTGTGTTGGTCATGTGTGAAGGAAAACTTGTCGCCGAACTCGGTGGCCGCAGCGGTCTTGATATCACACCTGAAACCATTATCGCGTTTGCCACAGGCAGCGACAGCTTGACTCTAGCCAACGGAGACTTAGTCCAATGACTTCCCCATTGCAACGCAAAGTAGCAAGTGACTTCATCACCCCCAATGCACGGAACATCGCCGGACCTGGCGCACAGGAAAAAATGCGTCAACTGATGAGGGTGGCGGGCATGCTCCCCGTATTGCTGCTCCTGTGTGTAGGCTTCAGCCTGATGAGCGACAGCTTTTTCTCGGCGCAAAATTTTTCGATCATCAGCCAACAAGCCTCTATCAACGTGGTATTGGCATCCGGTCTGACTTTCGTGATTTTGACCGGGGGTATCGACCTCTCGGTGGGTTCGATCCTGGCTGTTTCCGCAGTAGTGGCGCTACTGGTATCGCAGGTCCCGGGGTTGGGCTCCTTGGCCATCCCTGCGGGGCTTGGAATCGGACTGTTGCTAGGGCTCGTCAATGGCGTGTTGGTCGCTTTCGGCAAGCTGCCTGCTTTTATAGTCACGCTGGGCGGATTGACGGCGATGCGTGGGATCGCACGCCTCATTGGCGAAGACAAAACAGTGTTCAACCCCGATCTGTCGTTTGCCTACATTGGTAACGATACGTTGTTCGGGGTGCCATGGCTGGTCGTGATCGCATTGGTCGTCGTGACGCTGTCGTGGCTCATTCTTCGTCGGACCGTTTTAGGCGTACAGATTTACGCAGTGGGCGGCAATCCTGAGGCCGCACGGTTATCGGGGATCAAGGTCTGGAAAGTCCTGCTCTTCGTCTATGCCATATCCGGTTTGCTGGCCGGTGTGGGGGCCATCATGACTTCCGCTCGATTGATGGCTGCCAACGGACTGCAAATGGGCCAGTCCTATGAACTCGACGCTATTGCCGCCGTTATCCTGGGAGGCACACGTTTCACCGGAGGCGTCGGCACCATCGTCGGCACGCTGATTGGCGCCCTGATCATCGCGACACTTTCCAACGGCCTGATATTGCTTGGGGTTTCGGATATCTGGCAATACATCATCAAGGGTGTCGTCATTATCGGGGCGGTCGCACTCGATCGCTTTCGGCAGACCGGCGCACGCACTTGAACCCTGTAAAACCCCTCTAATATTCCAACAATAAGAGACTGTACTCATGAAGAAAACGATATTGGCCGCGGCTTGTGCATGCCTGGCATTTAACACCGCTCAAGCGCAAGAATTGAAATCCGTAGGAATAACCGTTGGCTCGTTGGGGAATCCTTATTTCGTTGCGATGGTAAATGGCGCCAAAGCGCAGGCCTTGCAAATCAATCCAGCCGCAAAATTTACCTCAGTCTCGGCCGACTACGATTTAAACAAGCAGTTCACCCAGATCGATAACTTCATTTCATCGGGTGTCAACCTGATTCTTGTCAATGCCGTCGACCCTGTGGCAATTGCGCCTGCGATTGCGAAAGCGAGAAAGGCCGGCATCGTGGTTGTGGGTGTAGATGTCATGGTGCAAGGTGCCAACGCTACAGTACAGACAGATAACGTCGAAGCCGGCAGGATAGTCTGCCAGTACATTGCCGAGCAACTGGGTGGCAAGGGTAACGTTATTATCCAGAACGGAACGCAAACTTCCGCAGTCCTGGACCGGGTCAATGGTTGCAAGAGTGTTTTCGCACAGGCACCCGCTATCAAGGTATTGTCCGATAATCAGGATGCCAAAGGCTCGCGCGAAGGTGGCTACAGCGTGATGCAAGGCGACCTGACCCGCTTTGCGAAAGTCGACGCGGTATTCGCCATCAATGATCCCCAAGCCATAGGTGCAGACCTGGCAGCAAAGCAACTCAAGCGTAAAGGCATCATTATCGCATCGGTGGATGGAGCTCCCGATATAGAGACAGCACTCAAGAGCGATACACAGATCCAGGCCTCTGCGTCTCAGTCCCCTTGGGGCCAGGCACAACAGGCCGTCACGATGGGCAATGACCTGCTCAATGGCAAAGCCCTGGAAAGCACAACGGTACTGCTGCAACCCTCGCTGGTAACCCGGGCCAATGTCTCGGAGTACAAAGGCTGGCAAGCTGATCATTAACGGTTGAACCCAGCGGTATAAGGATCCTCAGCCTGTGATGCAGGGAATGGCTGCTGCGAGGTGCTCGCAGCAGCCTGAGGAAAGACAGAGCGACGCCTGCTGACGAGAAATCTGGCATGTATACCTACGCAAACACCCTTGTAAGCACAGCGCTACTCGACTACGTCAAGGCACTGCCTGGCGATCGAGTTGTCGTTGCGTTAGCGGGACCGCCTGGTGCCGGTAAATCCACCGTCTCCGAGGCCTTGGCACAGGCCCTTAATAACAGTATGCCGGGGAGCGCAGCGGTCATTCCCGGAGATGGCTTTCATTACGATGACGCGGTTCTCGGATCCTTGAACCTCTTGGATCGTAAGGGTTCCCCCGATACATTCGACGTGGGTGGCTTCAGGAATCTACTGCTGCGGCTTCGTGCGAACAACGAACCCACGGTTGCCGTTCCGGTATTCGATCGACGCCTGGAGATATCCCGTGCTGCAGGACGACTGGTTTCCTCTGAAGTGAAATATCTCATCGTGGAAGGCAACTACCTTCTATTGAACTTCGCCCCATGGTCGTCGTTGAGAAACTGTTTTGACGCGACGATTATGCTGCACGTCGATCGCAAAACCCTGGAGGCGCGACTGCTTGATCGATGGAGGTCATTCGGTTTCGATGAATCGGCCGCGTATGAAAAAGTCTGTCGAAACGACCTTCCGAATGCCGAACTTGTGATGTCAGCCAGCAGCGAAGCCGATTTTGCGCTCACCGATGAACAACCCACTGGCTCTCCTTGAGAAACAATCATGCCGTTGACCAACAGCGGCGCTTGATCTGCTATCCGCCTTGCCACAATTGATTCAATGACAACCTGTAGCGAACCTTTAAAGAGCAAATGACTATGTATCTGGTATGTGGCGAAGCCCTGTTCGATTTCTTCAGTGAAAACGACGCTGGCGTTCAAGCTTCAAAAGTGAACTACAAGGCCGTTGCTGGCGGCTCACCGTTCAACGTCGCCGTGGGACTGCGGCGCCTGGGCATCGATGCAGCACTGTTCGCCGGGTTGTCCACCGACTACCTGGGCCGGCGCTTACGGCAAGTACTGCAGGAGGAAGGCGTGCGCCCGGACTACCTGCAGGACTTCGATGCACCGACCACCCTCGCCATGGTCGCCGTCGGTGCCGACGGCTCGCCGCATTACAGCTTCCGCGGCGAAGGCTGCGCCGATCGCCAGCTGTTGCCAGGGCACTTGCCTGAGTTGGGCGCTGAGGTGCGCGGGTTGCATATCGGCTCGTTCTCGTTGGTGGTGCAGCCGATTGCCGATACCCTGCTGGCGCTGGTCCGCCGGGAAAGCGGCAAACGCCTGATCAGCCTCGACCCCAACGTGCGACTCAACCCGGAGCCGGATATCGAGCGTTGGCGCGAACGCATCAGCACGCTGGTCGAGCATGCCGACCTGATCAAGGTCAGTGACGAAGACCTGAACCTGCTCTACCCCGGGCGCGACCCGCAGAACGTGATCGAGGGTTGGCTGGAGCACCGCTGCCAACTGGTATTCCTCACCCGCGGCGGTCAGGGCGCCACCGTGTTCAGCCGCCGCCATGGCACCTGGTCGGTGCCGGCCCGTGCCGTGGCGATGGTCGACACCGTGGGCGCCGGTGACACCTTCCAGGCGGCATTGATCGCTTGGCTGACCGAGCAGCAGCTGGATTCGGTGGAAGGCTTGCAGCGCTTGAGCCGCGAACAGATCGACGCAATGCTCACCTTTGCCGTCAGCGCCGCCGCCCTGACCTGTGGCAAGACCGGGCCGGACTTGCCTTTGCGGCATCAGTTGGATTGACATCTGGTCAGGGTCGGCGCCGCGGGCACTGCGGTCTTCGCGGGGGTCTCCGGCCTGGCCTGGGGTGAATCTGTCCATAAAGACATTACAGGTATCATTTGATAACTCATCACATTTGCGTATGATATGGATTCTCATTAACAACAAGCCAAATGTGAGTGCACATGTACACCCCCATCTCCCTGTGTTCACAAAACACCGTTCCGCCCCGCGCGCAGCTGGCTGTGCGCCCCCTGGCCCTGGCCGTGCACATGCTGGCAGCCGGTATCGCCTTCGCGGCGCCATCCGCGCAGGCGGCGGAGCAAACTGAGCAAACAGAGACAGGGAGTGCTCTGACCCTGGCCCCGATCGCTGTCACGGAGACGGCCGTTCGCGAGCGCAGTGCGGTCACCGAAGACACGCACTCGTACACGACCGCGGCGGCACGCACGGCCACGCCGTTGAGCATGTCCCTGCGGGAGACGCCGCAGTCGGTCAGCGTCGTCACCCAGCAGCGCATCCAGGACCAGGACCTGCATACGATCCTCGACGTGGTCAACAATGCCACCGGTGTCTCGGTCAACCGCTACGAGACCAGCCGGGCGCAGTTCAACGCCCGCGGCTTTGAGCTCAACTCGCTGATGATCGATGGCGTGCCCACCCTCTACGAACAGCCCTGGAGTTCGGGGGAGATTTTCAGCAGCCTGGCCATGTATGACCGCGTTGAAGTGGTCCGTGGCGCCAACGGTTTGATGACCGGTGCCGGCGACCCCTCCGCGTCCATCAACATGGTGCGCAAGCGCGCCAGCAGCACCGACCTGAAGGGCTCGCTGGAACTGAGCGCCGGCTCCTGGGACACCTATGGCGTCGAGGCTGACGTGTCCAGCGCGCTGAACCAGGAAGGCACCATTCGCGGGCGTTTGGTCGCGGAGAGCAACGAGGGCGACACCTGGATCGACATGAACTCGAACAAGCGCCAGACCGTCTACGGCACCATGGACATCGACCTGACGCCCGACACCACGCTCTGGTTCGGCTTGAGCCGGCAGGAAAGCAACGCCGACTCGCCGATGTGGGGCGGCCTGCCCGTCTGGTACGCAGATGGCGGTCGCACCAACTGGAGCCGCTCGAAGTCGACCTCCGCCAAGTGGAGCAAGTGGGACACCACCTACGAGACCTACTTCGTCAATCTCGATCACACCTTTGCCAACGACTGGCAAGTCAACCTCAGCTACAACCGTGGCGAGCGCACCGGCGACTCTTCCCTGCTGTACCTGTCGGGCAATCCCGGCCGGAACGGCAGCTCAGGCATGTCTTCGTTCCCGGCGACCTACAAGACCGAGACCACCCAGGACGACTACGCCATCCGCTTCAATGGCCCGTTCAAGCTGTTGGGCCGCGAGCACGAATTGGCCTTCGGTTATGTGGACAGCAAGCAGAAGTTCGACGCCGACTCGCTCGACGCGCAAACAGGCTTTGACGGCGTTGCCGATTTCGATGCCTACAGCGGCAACTTCGCCGAGCCGGTATGGGGCCCGCGGACCGACTACGGCTACAGCGAGACCCGGCAGAAGGGCCTCTATGCAGCCACCCGCCTGAACGTGACCGACGATTTGAAAGTGATTCTCGGCGCCCGTGAAAGCTGGTACGAGAAGACCAGTGATGACATCTTCTCGGACGTGAGCAAGGTCGATGTCGACCATGAGCTGACGCCTTATGCAGGCATCGTCTACGACCTCACCGACAACCTCTCGGCCTATGCCAGCTACACGGAAATCTTCCTGCCGCAGTCGGTACGCGACAGCAGTGGCCAGACATTGGAGCCGATCGTTGGCGAGAGCACCGAAATCGGCCTGAAGGGCGAGTACTTCGACGGCCGCCTGAACGCCTCCGCGGCCATTTTCCAGATCAAGCAGGATAACCTGGGCCAGAACACCGGCCAGCTGATCGATCCTTCGAACCCGGTCGGCGGCTTCGCCTACGAGGCCAGTGAAGGCGCGACCAGCAAGGGCTTCGAGCTGGAAGTGTCCGGCGAACTCGCGACCAACTGGAATGCATCGGTGGGCTACACCCAGTTCACCGCCGAAGATGCCAACGGCGACAACGTCAACACGCTGTACCCGACCAAGTTGCTGCGCACCTTTACCACCTACCGCCTGCCAGGGGCTTTCAACAAGCTGACCGTCGGCGGCGGGGTCAACTGGCAGGACTCGATCTACACCTACGCCACCAACCCCGCAGGCAACTCCGAGAAGATCCAGCAGGACGCCTACGCCCTGGTCAACCTGATGGCCCGCTACGAAATCACCGAAAACCTCTCGGCCCAGGTGAATGCCGACAACATCACCGACCAGAAGTACTTCGACATCTTCGATGCCTACGGCGCCCTGACCTACGGTGCACCGCGCAGCATTACGGCTTCGGCGAAGTACCGCTTCTAAGGCACCCGGTCGGGTGGCGCTGCGCTGCTCTGCCCGAGATGAACCCGACGAAGAAAAACCCAACACCGGCCTGGCGCCGGTGTTGTGCCAATTCCCTGTAGGAGCCCGGCTTGCCGGCGAAGGCGTCTTCACGGCCACCGCAAGACTCAAGGCCGCCTTCGCTGGCAAGCCAGCTCCTACAGGGATTTTCAGTGAATACGAAATCGGTGAACCACACCGATCCCCTGTAGGAGCCCGGCTTGCCGGCGAAGGCGTCATCACGGCCACCGCAAGACTCAAGGCCGCCTTCGCTGGCAAGCCAGCTCCTACAGGGATTTTCAGTGAACACAAAATCGGTGAACCACACCGATCCCCTGTAGGAGCCCGGCTTGCCGGCGAAGGCGTCATCACGGCCACCGCAAGACTCAAGGCCGCCTTCGCTGGCAAGCCAGCTCCTACAGTTGATTTTCAGTGAACACAAAATCCGTGAACCACACCGATCCCCTGTAGGAGCCCGGCTTGCCGGCGAAGGCGTCTTCATGGCCACCGCAAGACTCAAGGCCGCCCTCTGCTTGTGCAGCACAACGGCAGCAGGAATTCGCGAGGGTAGGACAAAATATAATGATACGTTATAGAATAACATTAAACGCCCTATCGGTTATCTACCGACAGCGCTATCCACCCCCCTGCCTGCGACTTTCCATGACCCACCTTACCCAAATCCCCCCCACCACAAACGTCAGCCAACGCCTGATGTCCATCGATGCCCTTCGGGGATTGGTGATCATCTTTATGCTGCTGGATCACGTGCGCGAAACGTTCTTCCTGCACCGTCAAGTCGCCGACCCGATGGCCATCGACACCACCGACCCGACGTTATTCTTCAGCCGCACACTCGCCCATTTATGTGCGCCGGTATTCGTTCTGCTCACGGGCCTGTCAGCCTACCTGTACGGCGAAAAGCACCGAGGCAAGCACGATGTGTCGCTGTTCCTGTTCAAGCGTGGCCTGTTCCTGGTGCTGCTGGAATTCACCCTGGTGAATTTCGCCTGGACATTCCAGCTCCCGCCCACCGTGATCTACCTGCAGGTCATCTGGGCGATTGGCGTCAGCATGATTGCCCTCGCGGCACTGGTCTGGCTACCTCGGCCAGTCCTCTGTGTCCTGGGCCTGATCATCGTCGCCGGACACAACCTACTCGATCCCCTGCACTTCCCGGTCGGCTCGGCGATGCACATCCCTTGGGCGATCCTGCATGATCGCGGCTGGCTCGAATTCTCGGACAGCCTGCGCCTGCGCAGCTCATACCCGGTACTGCCATGGATCGGCGTGATCGCCCTGGGTTACTGCATCGGCCCCTGGTTCTCTCGCGCAGCCTCCACCCCCGTGCGTCAGCGCTATTTGCTGCTGGCAGGCGCCGGCGCATTGATCGGCTTCGTCGCCCTGCGCCTGCTCAACGGTTATGGCGAGGCGCACTGGCTGGTCTATGAAAGCACCCCGCACACCGTCATGAGCTTCTTCAACATCACCAAATACCCCCCTTCCCTGCTCTTCCTGTCGCTGACGCTGGGGGTGGGCCTGCTATTGCTTCTTGCCTTTGAACGGGCGCAGCAACGCAAGTGGATCGGCACCTTGACGGTGTTTGGCGCGGCGCCGATGTTCTTCTACCTGCTCCACCTCTACGTACTGAAAGTGATGTACGTGATCAGCGTGGCAGTGTTCGGTGCGAACCAAGGCAACTACTTCGGCTTCGACAGCATCTGGGCGGTGTGGCTGACGGCGGTGCTGCTGGCTGCAACGCTGTATCTGCCAGTGCGCTGGTTCGCCGCATTGAAGGCGCGGCGGCGCGATATCGGCTGGCTTAAATACTTTTAACGGGACACAGGTGGCGGGGGCGCGCGCTGGCAAGGCGTTTGCCCACACCTTTTTTTACGACGCTGACCAAGCAGCTGTCGGCCGCCGCTGCACAGCCTCGGTCGATTGCTGCCCTTCGCAACAGGCAGGAATCGACCAACAGCGGCACACCGACAAGGTGGGTCAATATCTCCAGAAAACCGGAGTTACCAGTACTAACACCGTCAGGATTTCCAGCCTTCCCAGAAGCATTCCCACGGTCAGCAGCCATTTGGCGGCATCCGGTAATGATGAGAAATTACCTGCCGGCCCAATGATCGCGCCAAGCCCTGGCCCGACGTTACACACTGCGGTAGCTGCGCCGCTCAATGCTGTTGTCCAATCAAGTCCAATGAGCGCCAAGCCCAACGCGATGGCGGCAATTGTGATGGTGAAGAAAAACGAGAAGGTCAACAGCGAGCGCAAGATCTCCTCGTCGATGGGATGACCGTTGTACTTCTTCTGAATCACGGCTCGAGGATGGATCAACTGCTTCAAACTACTGACCAACAGGGCGCCAGCAACCTGAAATCGGAAGATTTTAAGCCCGCCTGCAGTTGAGCCTGAACATCCTCCGACAAAGGTCAGATAGAAAAAGAGCAAGACAGCGAAGCTGCCCCATAACGTGTAGTCGCCAACCGCAACTCCGGTGGTCGTGACGATCGAGGTCACATTGACTGCCACGATACGAAACGCATCCCACCATCCGTAATCGCTGTGAAAACACAGCCAGGTTCCCACGGCCAGCGATGTAACGAGCAAGAATCCAATGAATCCGCGTACCTGGTGGTCCTTGATCAGCGCACGCCGATTGCCCCGCAATGAGGCGACGTACAAGGTGAATGGCAGGCTACCCAGAATCATGATAACCACTGCCACCCAGTGAATCGCTGGTTGCGTCCAATGCCCCAGTGAGGCATCCGACGTTGAGAACCCCCCGGTAGAGATCAACGACATGGCGTGGTTGACCGCTTCAAATGGCGTCATCCCGGCGAGCCAGAGTGCCAGGGCGCCGATGCCAGTAAGCCCCAGATAGAGCACAAGAATGTACTTGGCTGCCACATGGGAACGCGGTGTCACTTTCTCCGACCAATCTGAGGACTCTGTCTGGAACAGACGCATGCCGCCCACTCGCAACAGTGGAAGGATCGCCACAGCCATGCCGATAAAACCGATACCGCCCAACCAATGCAGCATCGAGCGCCATATCAACAAGCCGGGAGATGCGCTATCCAGACCGGTGAGTACAGTCGAACCAGTGGTTGTGATCCCAGACATCGTTTCAAAGAATGCGTCGGTGTAGCCGATATGGCTGATAAACACCATTGGCAACGCTGCGAATATGCACACAACCACCCAGCTTGCGGTCGTCAGCAGGTACATATCCCTGGGACGAAGCTGACCAGTATCCGGGCGCCCCCGCACGATCATCAGGAGGCCACAGACGAAGGAAATCAAACTCGACCAGAGAAATGCCGACAGATCGTCGCTACGCCCATAGACCACCAGTGTGATCATGGGAATGGCCATGCATACGGCCAGCGTGATCAGAAAAATACCTAAGATGAAGCCGACAAGCCGAATTGCTGAGAAGGACATAACAGGTGCGTTCCAAATTACCACCGCGCAGTATCGGATGCCCAACCTGAAAGTCCCGTAAATTTTGCGTAAAACTTTTACGAGCAACACCAGCCTTGCCTACTTCGAAATTCATGAAGAGAACCGGGCTGAAGAAGACACCGAGTACAACAACAACCTCCCGCCCAACGCGCTCGTGGATTGGGCCTACGTCGGCATCAAGGCAAAAACCAAAGGCTATGAAGCCGAGATCTCCGGCGAACTGGCACCGGGCTGGCAAGTTCAAGCGGGCTACACCCACAAGGTCATTCGTGATGACAGCGGCAAAAGTTTTCCCAGGACCCGTACTGGCTGGTCGACCTGATGGCGCGTTACCAGGTGAGCAAAAACCTCTCCGCCTCGGTGAACGTCAACAACGTGCTCGACAAGAAGTACTTCACCAATATCGGGTTCTAGAGATCGTCGTACTACGGGAATCCGCGGAACGTGATGGTGTCGACACGCTGGGATTTCTGACGTCCTGCCCTCCTCTGCAAATAGCGTCCGATCAATTGCTCAGGACACTGGACCGTGGTCTTGGGCTCCGGACCGCTACTCAGTAGCTGCAAGATTTGCATGACTTCGCCATACATGCCCGATAGTAGTTCTGAGCTTCTACCGCGATGGACTTGTCGGTGATACTACGGTCCCTGCGCACCTTGGCAGCGGTAGGATACTTCTGGTTGGTCTCGGCATTGCAATCGCCCACCACTTTTCTGTCTTCCGGCGTCAACTCATCAAGTGGTTTGCCTTCACCCGCCTTGGGAAAGACGACTCTGCCGAACACCAACTGTGGTTTCACGCCACCGTGTTTAATCGCCCACGCCTGCAGTTCAGCCTCATCGAGTATTCCCGGATACCTCGAATGCACATTGACCCTGCCTTTATTGGGCACGATATCGATAGTCGCATTGAACATCTGATGCGCGTAGTCATGGAATGCCGGCCGTGCAAACTCGGGCATTTCATAGCGATCGTCGAGGATCTTGAACCCGACACCATTGGTCAATAGCGCCTCCACCGAGACCTGCGCCAGGTACTGATGCAGCAGTGCAGTATCCCGGCGCTCGCGCGCCTGCTCATATTGAAGGAAGACTTGCGGCAGGTTGGGTGCGTTACTGGGGGTTTCTCGCAAGAGCTGACGGGCCCGCAGATAGCCTGGAACCACCGTTTTCATGTCTTCGGGAATATTGTCCTGGACCCTTTCCCGGTCGTTTCGCCATTTTTGCATCGTGCAGCTGTTCTGGCAGGCCTGCTGTTCGGCGAAGGTGCCGTAACACACGCAATCGGCCTGAACCAATACCGGTGCGCCGAAGCAAAGCATCAGCAGCATGGCCTGCCAGAGCTTGTGGGGGATAAGCTGGGGGGTGTGTGAATCGATCATGGTTTCCGTCCTCGCCTCTGCACGAGCGTGGATGATCAGTCCAGATGCGTGGGACAGCGATTGCACTAGACCGGTTGCGGATTTAGAGCGACGAGCCGCAATGTCGCGACGATGACCTTACGTGCAGGAGGTTCGATCCACTCGATGATTGAGTGTAGGTGAAAGAAGGGACTGGCAGATTTTTTAGGGGGCTACTATTTAGATAGGCCCTGTAGCTTCTAAAAGGAGCGCACGATGAACGACGAACAGGTAGCACCCGAGACGCAAGGCGTTACGGTGAAGTTACTGGCAACGGTTGACCTTGGTCCTGAGATTGAGGGCATGGCAGGCCGCCAACTCAGAATGCGTATGGTGACTATCGAGCCCGGAGGCGTCTTTGGCCCGATTCACAACCATAAAGACCGGCCAGGCACCGTCTATATCCTGCAAGGAACGATCACTGATCATCGAAATGGAATTGCCAGGGACTATGCGCCGGGCGTGGGCTGGCCTGAGGACAGGAATACCACACACTGGCTTGAGAACAGGGGAACGGTTCCAGCGGTGGAGATATCGGTTGATATTGTCAGGCAAGAGTGAGCGCTGGGCCAACTGAATTGCACTGGGGTTTATGACTTCCGTACTGGCTGGGCGACTTGATGGCGCGCTACCAGTTGAGCAAAAAACCTGTTCGCCTCAGTGAACGTCAACAACGTGCTCGATAAGAAGTACTTCACCAATATTGGGTTCTACAGATCGTCGTATTACGGAGATCCGCGGAAGGTGATGGTGTCGACACGCTGGGATTTCTGACTTCTTGCTCGCATCTGCAAATAGCGCAGCAGGCAACAAAAAACTCATTCCTGTGGTGCGGTCATCCCCCAGCAATCTTTAACCGAGGCTACGAAACCTGCACAATTGCCGGCTTTTTCTCGACAGGAAGTCCGACCATGCAACGGATTGTGATTCTCGGCAACGCCGGTAGCGGCAAATCCACCCTCGCCCGCGCCCTCGGCAGACGCCTTGGCCTGCCCGTGGTGCACCTGGACACATTGTTCTGGGAGCCTGGCTGGGTCGAACCCGACGCTGAGCAATTCCGTGCGCGGGTCAGTGAAGCGATTGCACCGGATGCCTGGGTTTGTGAAGGCAACTATGCGCGGCGTACATTCGATCTTCGCCTGCCTCGCGCCGACTTGATCATCTGGCTCGATACGCCGAGGCTCATCTGTTTAACCCGGGTGATCGTGCGCAGTGTAATGAACCGCCCTCGCGCTGATCTGGCTGCAGGTTGTACGGAGAAGATTGACCGGGCGTTTTTGAGCTTTCTGAATTTTGTGTGGAATTTTGATCGTGGTTATCGTTCGGGCATTGAGGCGGTGCGGTTGGCTGTGGGGCCACATATTCCTACGATGCATTTGTGTGGTGACCGGCAGATTGCTGCATTTTTTGATGGCTGCATCAGCTGAAACCCTGTCTTGAGTAGATGGACAGCAGCAATCGCCACCGGTGGTAATACTGAGACAACCACGCTCGTATGGGATGAAGGACGAGCAGAATCGCACTCCATCAAGAACGTCCGGTTTTAGGTCGGTTGCAACCCTGTGCGACAGGCAGCAACCGGCCAAAAGCAGCCGGTCCACATTAGTTTAGACAGCGCCTGTTTTCTGAGTACAGGTAAAGACGCAGCCACACACCGCGATACCGGATGCAAATGCTTTAACCTCAGCAGCCTCATTCCTGTCGCATGACGAGAAGCGTGAAAACGAGCCCTCAACTACTCTTGGTATAGACACGCTTCGTGCAAATCCAGTAATGTCTCAGGCGAATTTAGTCTCGTACTTGATCTAGCAAAAAAGGCTGTCCGTCCTTGGTGCACTGCACCTTTATACGCTGATCGAAACGCTGAGTATCTCATGCTAGACACGGAAAGCGAGAGAAGCAAATAGTGCATACACTACGCCCATTCTGGAAGTTGCTTACCAGTTGGCGTCTACTTGTATTTTTATAAATAACGGCTAATCAGAAATGGCAAAAACTTCCAAAGGATCAATGAGAAAGATTGAAGTCTCATGCGTTGCATGGATTGACCTCCTTGCCTACGGTTCTCAAATCAGTGCCTCCGGTTTCAATCCGGCTCATGAATCTGCAAACTCTGCGATTCATCGCCTTGATCGTCTTCACCAAGCAGTAAGTGAGAAGGCAAACCGTTATTTTCCGACTCTTGCAATGAATGATGGAATAATCGCGTACCGCGATCTTTCCCCTCGATCACACAGCGTGACATATGACTTTTTAAATCGAAGCATCGATCTTTTTCACCATATAAACAATATTGACATGAATGAGCTAGGCCACCCTGGGGCTCGTATGGTGGTTGCCCCTGGATTCCGTGTTAGGCGAACCTTAAGCTTTGAAAAACACCTGAACGAAGGCAGAGGAAAAAGGATCAAGGAAAAACTTCGCGAAGGTTCCATAACACCAGAGCAAGCGGTCAACGAAGCACTGAAATCGCGACAGTTCTTCGATTCAACCCCAGAACTTCAAGGTAATTTTGCCTTAACTCGTGCTTATCTTGCTGACGAATCAGGCTCTGCCGCAGGTCTTGGTGGAGCTAACTGCTTTATCGACCTTAGTCTGTTCTCAAACCCGCATCCGGACTGGATTGCCTTCTCAAAAACTATCGAGTGGTCATCACGTGGCATGGCGGCTACCTTTGGCTGTCTCGATAAACTCGATCATGAAAAGGCCTCGTCAATTCAAAGCAAAGGAATTTTGGATGCATTCGAGATTGCTAAGACGCTCAGTGATGACCCTGACATTGAGGTCAAGCTGCGGCAAGAGCAATTCAGAATCGTCCGGTAGTGCAGTAAATTTAATCATTCACTCAATCACTAACTTGAGATGAAAGAAAGCCCACCACTTTACCAATTGTTTCTCCGACTACCTTCGGACTACCACGAGAATGAATAAACGAACTATACAAACATTCCTACAGTACGGTGTGTCGACTATCCTGGCCGAGAAAGCAAATCAAGCGGGGCTCACAGCCTCTAAGGCGCGAGCCCTCAGCCGGAAGGATATGGAGTTAAAGTACGGCTTGTCTGGGAACGAGGCGAAAGCTCTCTCTATTGCTGTCCGGCGCTCTGCAATAGACTCAGGCGTAGTGCAGTTGCTGCTTGAGCGCAGTAACTTCGTTTGCTGCGTATGTAAGGGCGTGAAGAGTCCCGCTTACATCATTCATCACATTGTTGAGTACGAAAAAACACAGGACAACAATTACAAAAACCTTGTCGTTCTATGTCCGACTGATCACGATCTAGCGCACCAAGGAGGGCTCACGCTCCGCCTGACCGACGATCAGATTCGCAGGGCGAAGACTTCCTGGGAAAAGCAAGTAGAATTGGCAAATGCTCAACGTGCCGCGCAGAAAATCGAAGTCAGCGATGACGCAATTGACTACGTAAACGTGAAGCGTATCGAAGAACTCTGTGTCCGACTTTTCAAGAGAATTCCGCAAACAGGGCTAACGGCCAGTCTCAAAGCGGCTGGCATCCTGAAGAAGGATGGCTCGTTTGATCAAAAGCACGTTCAGACTAATCTCTCAGGAGGTCGATACCTCTTTGACTACATTACGCACCAGGAGACAGAGCACTATAAGCAGCTGATGCAGGAAATCGCGAAGGTAGTCGATTTCATTGACTTAGGTGCGGCCGTATCAACGAGGTTGACACAGCTCAAGGGAGCTGAAGGAAAGTATGCCTTCTTCATCGGTGGAGTCCATGCGAAAGGGCCTGATCTACCAATAACCGCATCTACGCCTGCAGTGGTGATGTTCTACTCGCGGAAGAAACATCGCATTGAGTGGATTCTTGATCCAATCTTCTTGATGTCGATGTCCGCTATCGCTCGGATAGGCGGCACGAACCGTTACATCATCTATTGCTTGGTTCGAACGGTGGAGAAACTGGAAGATGGATCGGTGTTGGTGAAGGCGAGCCCCCTTCTTATCGCACAGCCGACAAAGTACGTCGACAAGACTCCTGCGATCAGTTATCAAAAAAGGTACGAGTGATATATCGCAGATGGGCTAGTCGAGGAGGACGTTTGAATCACTCCCATCTGAACGCTGGCAGCTACAAACACCTTGGGGTTGGAAGAAAAACATGTTGCTTGGTTCTCGACCACCGACTAGCGAGGCGATGCAAGGCAACTCGATGTTACTACCTGCTGACCGTGCGGCTGTTGGCTCGTCGTTTAGAAAGAGCATGGGTCTTCATGTGCTAAGAAGGTCTGACTTTGATAATCACGACCGAGCGCAACCGACCCAAAGCGGCCCTTCGCGAAGGGCCGCAATCGGCCAGAAGCAGTCATTCCACGACCAGAAAAAATGGTACGATTCAGATCTCGGTATTAGTGTGTTTTGTGGATATGTAAGCCCGCCAATGCTGACCAAGCGTTTTATTTCTGATTTGAAAGACACCTGGTAAGGCGGCAGGTGCTTTTTCTATCGCTGCATTATAGTCAACCATAAGAAGCAACACGTCGGACTCTGTGTACTTTCTCGCAGCTACGCTCTCTACGCGCTTGAATATTTCATCAATAGTAGTGGCGGAATTTCTATATGCTAAAAGCAACCCTAGTATGTCCGATGAAATTAAGAACACCACTGCTGCTATTAGTGCGCGCGAAAGATCTATTAAAGTTTCTGAAATTAGGGATGAAATCGCAACTCCACAAGCGCAAATTATGGACAGCATTAACACTGTAAATATGATGGTCATGATCTTGGCGCTAAACCGTTGCAGATCACGCGTCCAGTATGCGGACTCTTCTATCAGCTCTGATAGGCGCTTATAGCTTGGGGGTTCTCTGCTTGCGAAGTGATCCTCTTCTCGCGCACGCGGTCGGCCCAATGTAGAAATTTCGAAACCATCAATAATTCGTAATTTCTGTCCTGCGGGAGGAACCTTATCAAGTCCACTTATGAGTAAGACGGCCCGACGGGCCTGATCTCCAGCCGAACGATGTCGTTGCTGGCGCTGACTAAAGTGTACCCAAAGGAGCATGAGCAAAAGGCCAGCCCCAGCTGCGTGTAAAAGATATTTGTTGCCAATTAGATAGACTGAACATGCTGCAACCCAAGCGATTGCAAGCTGGGTGAATATCATTTTTATCTGAATGCGCTGGGCCTCATCTAGCTCACTGCGCTGATGAGTAAGTAAGTGGTCTACGCTGAAGGAACCCTCAACTTTATGTAATACAGATTTTATAAAAAATGTTTTCTTATGTGTATATTTATCAAGGTCATCGCAATGGGCCCTAGCGAGATTTTGCTTTAGCTCAGTGTATTCTTTTACTAGGCCTTGATCTGCGGCAAGCTCGTCTCGAAAAACAAGCATGTCTTGCCCCCATCGATCATTTGGACGGCATATGTGGAGATGAAAGCCATCCGAGTTGTCAGGTTGGCATTTGGTAAGGAAGTATCTCGGCGCCTCCTTATCGTACTCCTTCATGCGATAGCCAATTTTTTTTAATTTTTCTAAAATTTTTTCGACTGTCGACCAATGGTGAACTGAAACCAATATATCGATTATGGGCTTGCTTGGTAGGCCATCGACAGCTGTAGAGCCAACATGGTCGATAAAAAATTTTTCGCGTGTTGCAATTGCGCGAATAGCTTCGGCCTCTCTAGTGAACGTTTCTTTCCAAGCGAGGTCATGTTCGAAAATACTGATCACCTGCGTTGCAGATTCGAAACTGCAACTTGATTCAGGAATACTCATGAAAACACCTTGGTTTGAACTATATTAACTTTCGTGAGCTTTTTCGCCCGCGGCGTACCGACCTTTCCGCCTTTGAATTTACGCCGCAATAATCAACTACTGCCTTCACTTCAACCTCTATGCTTGATGGATATCAGTGGGGCCTGATTGCAGGGTGCCATGATGAATTAATGGTGTCTAGCCTAGCGATGGAAATGAACCGGGGTCTGCCCGGGGTCCCAGACGAGGCGCGGCGATTGATGCTGAACGAATACCAGGACGCATCGAGTGCGGCCTTAAAGGTCGGCTATGAAAACTCTTTCCAGTGAAATCGTGAATGTGCCCGGTTGTTTGGCGTGCGCGCCTAAGCGAGATATCGCGATAATGCGCGGCCAATCCGTCGACGCTTGTTTGCGCAACAACGGCGGATAAACGATTCCACATTTAGATACTTTCCATTTTGACTGACCGTTTCTGGCCGATTCCTGCCTGTCGCCACCGTCGGCTTTGGGCCGACAGTCAACACCGAAAAATCGCGAGACGAAAGCTCTGGAATGCGCTATTCGGCATGAGCGAAGTCTCATGCTCTATCTATGCCGAACCATTCCCCACGTCCGCCGGGGGGCAGCCTCGCTTGGGGAGACGCCTTGAGCATTGCGTACAAGAACTCCTTGAATAATTGCATTCGTCATGCCGGCCGATCCGGCACGCCGGATACTCGTCACATGGCGCTGGCCGAGTGCAGAAATCAGCCGTGCAGCAATGTTCAATCAAGCAAATTAAACACCCACGAAAGGCGCATGTTTAATCGTCCTACTGCTCACTTCCTGAAAGCTACAACACCTTGCGCCGTTGCCTACGGTTACGCCAGAATCCGCCGGCTTGTGCGCCTCTGCCCCGCTCGGTAACTTGATTCCCGTCACTGCCCATCAGTGATCGGGTTTAGCAGCCCGGGGTTATAAGTAAGGTACACAAGCTCTTGTCAGTCAGGCATTCCCATGCCTGCACTTGATGGTGGTTGTGCGCAGGGCGCCTTTGGGCGCGCCGGCTTTGCTAGCTTCCCCGGTCTGCTAACCTGCGTACAGCTGCCTCCCTCTCGTTTAGCAGCAGGAGGGCTGGCACCCAATCACGGAAGTCAGCTTATGTTTAAAGTAACGCCGAACCCGCCAGACACCGATCCGGCATCCCCCTACGAAAGCCCCGACTCAAACAAACTCAACGAAGCCGCCGAAAGCGCCCTCCCCCCCCACGCCCCCTCGACCGCCGACATCAAAGCCACCGCACGCACACCCAGCACCCTGTTCACCGTCGACCCGCACGCCACAACCGAAACCCTCGCGGTCTATCTGGTCGAGACGCTGGCCTCGGTCGACGTGATGGTTCATCACCTGGTGGATCATCTGGACGGCGGATCGCGCCACGCCCTGCTGGGTATTTCCAACAGCATCATGCTCGCGGAAATCACCGCGAACCGGATGCTGGATCAGATCGATCCACCCACTTGAGGCAGAAGCAAACCCGTCCGGTATCGATCTACAACCGTGAGCGTCCACACCTGTCTTTGAAATACAAAACGCCCGATGCGATGCATCGGGCGTTAGGGTGAAACGGGTGTAAACCTATTTCAGGACCAGACAGATTACAGCTTCGTCACAAAAGTCCGAGCCTGATACAGCACAAAGCTGCTAAGCACAATAATAACGGCGACTGCGAGCATGTCGGCGCCCGGAAAACCCCAGAAATCAGACATAGTGCTTCCTTAGTGATAATAGTAAGTGGCAACAACCATCAGGCCAGCGCTGTGTCGCGCATGCGTTGGCGACCAAAGTCGCTGACCCTGAACTTGAACAGCACTCGGCCGGGACCGAAATAGGCCTGATCATCCAGCGTCTCCTCAACACTTTCGATGATGCCGCTGGAGAACAGGTCCGTCAGGGTGACGCGGGTGTTGCCGCGCCAGTAGGCACCGCAAATACCGTATTCACTCATCAGCGCATCGGTGATTTGCCAGTCCCAGATGCCGACGTCCTGCTGATCGTTGATCAACTGGAGAATGCGGCCCTTCATATGCAGCTTATTCATGGCTTGCTCCAACCATCACGAGTTAACAGCATCAACGGCGGTGCCAGGTTTTTTGCTGTCGGTTGATACGGCGCGCACGACTTCGAGCACCTCATCACTTTCGGTGAACATCACAAACCCGCCCGCCACAAACAGCACCAGACCAGCCAGGAAGTTCCACTCGGGAAACTTCAGCGTGAAGGCGGCGAGGAAGATCACCGCAAACAAACCATACAGCGCGGCAATTGCTTGCCCGCGGCCGACGCCAATCAGTGGGAACGACTTGTACCAGGAGACGTAGCAGAACCCGAAAGTCACGCCCGCTAACGTCAGCCAGCCGATGGCCGCCCAATTGAATGTGGCGACCACCAGTTCGACTACCGGTTGATCGGTAAACAAATAGATGGCCGGCAAAATCAGTGCGACCCAATACAGCACTTCGGCGGTAAAACGCACTGTAATGCCTACATCCGGGTCGGCAACGTCGAGCCCGCGACCGGCGATTGCGCCTTCTACACCCCAGCCAATTGCAGCCATTGCACCGCCTAGATAGCCCAGCCAGCCGGCGTCACCGGTGCCGGTGATTTCAGCAATGATGCCGGGTGCATACACCGTCACACCGCCGGCCAGGATAATAAAAATACCCACGGCTGCACGCCGGGTGATTTTCTCCTGGTACCAGAGCCTGGCCAGCGTTGCGCCGATGATGGGGTACATCAATGCGGAGATGGCCGCGAAGGCCCCGCCGATATAACCGATCGCCAGATACGAGCCGAAGATGGCCATCGGGCCGCCAAAGATGGCGCCGATGAAGAACCACTTAGAGATGTAACGCATCTGTTTGATGGTGCGAACGTACTCGCCCCACTTGCCCAGCACCCCGTTCCAAACGAACAGGAAGAACAACACGGCAACGGCGTTGAAGGTGGTCAACACGGCTGCCGCCAACATGAACTCGGCATTGGTGTCGTACTTCAGGTCTGCATAAGGCGCTTCGAACCAGACTGCGGAGCCTGGAACGTACCAGGCCCCCCAGAGCACGGCGCACCACAATGCCCACGTAAAACCCCAGCGGATGCTGCTGGTGGTGAAGCGCGACCGTGCCTGGCTCAGGCTTGGCTGATTCATGTAGATGCCGTTGCTGGCTTCGATTGCTTGTCGTGCAGGAAGGCTTCCAGTGAATCGTCCATCGCATCCATCCACGGCGTGTGATGCACGGGCGCCAGGGTGCCGGTCAGCGTGGAGCGGTAGCTTTTGTTGCGATAGCCGAGGATATCGGCGGCTTTGTGATGCTCCCACTCCTTGAAGATATCAGCCACGGCGAGAACATCGAAAGGCGGGTAATCGGTTGGCTCAAGCAGGTCGAGTATGTAGGCGGCCTGATAGTCGATGGCTTCAAAGGGATCGGCCACTTTCTCTTCGCGGGCCACCCATTCACGGCTGTCGCTGGCCATGGCTTGTTCTGCTGGCAGCTTGATACGGCCAAGCATAATGTCCCGGGCATACCAGGCCTGGGCATCGAACATGTTGAAGGTGTAGTACTGATCCTGCATGCCGAGGAACATCAGCTTCGGATTGGCCAAAGACACGATGCCTTTATACAAGCCTTCCGGGTACAGCCGGTTGCGCGTGGTCAGCGTCAGCTCGTTGGGCAGGAACGGGAAGTGATGCCGATACCCGGTGCACAGGATGATCGCGTCGACCTCTTTGCTGGTGCCATCCTTGAAATGTGCGGTCTTGCCGACCACATGGGTGAGCAACGGTACTTCGGCAAAGGATTGCGGCCAATCAAAGCCCATAGGCTTGGTGCGATAGCTGAAAGTAACCGATTTGGCGCCGTACTTGTGGCACTGCGTGCCGATGTCTTCTGCCGAGTAACTGCTGCCAACCAGCAGCAGATCTTTGCCTTGAAACTCGCACGCATCGCGGAAATCATGGGCGTGCAATACGCGACCGGGAAACTGCTCCAGGCCTTTGAAGTAAGGCGCGTTGGGGGTCGAAAAGTGCCCGGTGGCGACGATGACGTGATCGAATTCTTCGGTGATCAGTTGGTCCTGCTTGAGGTCGCGCACGGTGACCGCGAACTTGCCGGTGCTCTCGTCATAGGCAACCCAATGCACCGCTGTATTGAAGCGGATGTGCTGGCGCACATTGCTTTTGGCGACGCGGCCGATGATGTAGTCACGCAACACGGCGCGTGGCGGGTAGGAGGGAATCGGCCGGCCGAAGTGTTCTTCGAAGCTGTAATTGGCGAACTCCAGGCATTCCTTGGGGCCGTTTGACCAGAGATACCGGTACATGCTGCCATGGACGGGCTCGCCATGCAGATCCAACCCGGTGCGCCAGGTGTAATTCCACATGCCGCCCCAGTCACTCTGCTTTTCGTAGCAAACGATCTCGGGGGATTCAGCGTCGTCGCAACGAGCGGCTTCAAATGCACGTAACTGTGCCAAGCCGCTAGGGCCGGCGCCAAGAATGGCAACTCTAAAAGTCATAAAGACTCCTTCTTCAGGCGGTTCATCGCACGCGGGATCTTGTTGGCCCTGGCGACGACTGAGCGCGGAAAAGAGTGACGCTCGTACCGGTAACGGTCGGGCCATCAAGCTCTGGGTGATGCGCACTGAAATCGGCTTAACCGATGGCGCAATGTGATGAAGGCTGCATCTGTCGGTGAAACAGAAGGCCGGGGGTGGGCAGGCCACCAATGAAGCGCGGGTTCTCGAGAAAACGCTGGAAGGCAGCGTTCGATCCGGTCAAACAGGAGAAGAAATGCTTGAACCGGTCAGAACCTTAACACACCTGACGTAGGGAGAGGGCTTTTTCCTGAAAATAACCATTTCGGCAGGATCGGTACCGTTTTTTAGTGCAGCAGCGAGCGTGCGGGCTTCGGCCAGCTCCAGGTCACTCAAGGGCACGGCACTGCCTAAATGCCCTACAAGCGCATTGAGCATTTTTTTGAAATCGGCGTCCCAGTTGGCCGAGCCATTGTCGTTTGCTGCTCCAGAGGATGGCACCGTATCTCGATAGAGTTCACCTCCGAACGCATAGCGTCCTCGACTTGCGAACCTGCCTCCAACAAGATCTGAGCGATTTTCGCAGTGGCCTCAATGTCGGCGTTGGACGTCGTGAGCAGTGCGAGGTGCAACAGGCTGTATCCCTGCCGACTTCCAGCTTCTGTATTGGCGCCTCGGTACGTGACGCGAAGCGATCCTCAGGATACGGGTGTGCATTCCACTAACAGAAGCAGCCGCGGCTCTATCAAACTATCAAGCCCCCTACCCTAACGGCCGCTTACTCGACCTCTTCGTAAGGCCGCCCCCCATAGTTCTCCGCAATGTTGACCAACCCAGCGAGCGCGTTGAAGACTCGCTCCCCCACGAACTGAATCAATCGGAACCCACTGCCTGCTATTGCGTTACGCTGGGTTGGCCATGACGGCACCAACAAAAGGGCCAGGTATGCAATTGCATGAAGCGATAGATTTGAAAGAAGCGTATTCGGTCAGCGGCGCCAACAAGGCGGTTCAGGAAGGTTGGAAATTATTGGCCATTGCACCCGGTGCGAATGGCGTGACTTACGTCCTTGGCAAGGCGGCCGAGAAGGAAAAACCCAAGCTGCCTACAGCGGACGAAATCGCACGAGCCAACAACCGAGGGTAACGTCGCGTCGAGTAACGCCTTTCGTATAAAAAGCGCCAACACTTCAGTCGGGGGCGGGGCCGAATTTTGCTTCGGTTGACCATGTTTCGGTCAGCTCAAGCGCCGAGAAAGGGACGACGTTCGCTGTCCACTTTCTGAAAATCCATAGTTAAAAAACATCGCTCATCCAGCGATGTGTAACCCTTATTCAAGACGGCGCAGGGGACTGATCCAGGATGAACAGGTCCCCTTCCACATCCGTATCGCCGTGTTTACGACTCTGCGCCGCGGAGTCGTAGAGGATCAGCAAAACCTCCCCAGGCTGCTCACCCGTTTCGAACAGACACAGGGCCTCAGCGTGATCGTTGCCTTGCCCGTAAGGCACCTCCAGCACCTTCTCCAATTGATCCGTAAAGACCACGCTTTCCTTGTCGGACGCGAAACCGCCACGCCAGCGGAAGATCGTTACCGGACCGTCCAGGTCCATGGTGGGACCCGCCAGGATCAGCAGGTCGTCACCGCTGGTGCACAGGTCACGAAAGCCCAGGCCATTCAGCGCGAAGAAGTGCTTGCGGTAGCGGCGGCCATCCGGACCGATCTTCTTGAGCACCAGCGTGTCAGTCGAGTCGTCGTTCGGCTCGGGCTCGATCTCCAGCAGCACAGCCCAGCCGCGAAGGACCGGGCCACGCAGCCCCAGCAGAAGGCGCGAGCCGATCACCGCCAACCCTTCGATATCGAAGCCGTTGTCTTTACCCGGGATACTCAGGAAGTCGCGCAGCTGAGGATCTTCAGCGATTGCCGTGGTCAGGTCGTTACCGACCTCGCTGCCACGTAGCTGCGCCGCCGTACGTCCATCGGCGTCGACCTTCCTGGCGAGTGCATAGCCGTCGTTCTGCTGTACCACAGGGATGCGGGCCAGCAGAAAGCGATTGCCGTCCGCCTCTACCGTCGACAGGCGCTTGATATTTTTCTTTGCAGGCGTGCCGGCCTCGGCGTTCTTTCGCTTCAGACTATGAGAGCCCACCACCCAGAGGTAACCACTGTCATGGGCATAGGCCAAGCCCTCGATATCGATCTCGGCATCTTGCTTGGGCAGGGGCAGATCCAGATACTCCAGGAGCTGAAACGATTGGTGCTCATCGCACCTTACGACGTCGCCGGGCGCAGCATCCTGGATGTTCAGACGTTCCAGGCTCGTGGTTTCGTCGTTGGCCACCCACAGTGTGTCACCAATCTGCTGAGCGACCGAAAGGCCATCGCGCAACGACGCAAACGCCGGATCAAAGCTCAATATCGCTGCATTGCTTCGGTCGCTCATGGGCGGTCTCCTGTTTTTATGGCGTGGTGCGCGGGTCTTTCAGAAGCAGATTTTCTGCGATGTACCGGTTTGACTTCAGTTTCTGAAGAGTGCGCAGCGCTCCTCGGCTGCTATCGATTCCTACTGCGCTCGTAGGCTGCCAGAACGGTGCGCTCCGATTGCACCAGATAGGCTTCGAGCATCTGGGTTGCTTCCTCTGGTCGCCCTTCTTCGATACAGCGCAGGATTGAAGCGTTCATGTCGATGAAAGGCATATGCAGGAATTCGGGATCATTGAGCAGGCCGAAGGCCAACCGCAGTTCGGCCGATATCTGCCCATAGAACACCACCAATCTCGGGCTGTCGGCCAACTCGACGATCGCCTTGTGGAACATCATGTTCGCGGTGCCGACTGCCCTCCAGTCCTTGGCTTCACGCGCTCGTACGCCGACCTCCACTGCTTCACGCATATGCAGTGTTCCCGGATGCAGCGGGTAACCCTGGGCGATCGCCTTGCATTCGATAAAGCGGCGTACGCGATAGATGTCAATGATCGACGCCATATCCGGTTCCGCGACGGTCACCCCTCGATTGGGCTCATGCTTGAGCAACCCCTCACGGGTCAGGACCCGGAACGCTTCTCTCAAGGTGTTGCGGGAAATCTGCAGGGTTTCGGCCAGGGCCGCTTCCGACAGCCGCTGGCCCGGAGCCAATTCACCTTCGACCAGCATTCTGCGGACCTTCTGGGTAATGGATTCTCCCAGCGAGCGAGGAAGGGCAGGTGAAACGTCGTTCATATGCGATCCAGAGTCAGAAAAAGTCATTTTGATGTTCCATCAGAGCTACGTGCATGGCAAGGAGCAAGGGTGCCGTGTGCATCATTAAGTAACACGCAGGAGTGATAAGGTTACAAACTGGTGCGCATTGTGGACCCATGACGTATGGATTGTTCAACAATCAAATAGCCATGCATCAACACTTCCAGCCCGATGATTGAATCTTGGCACGCTCATTGCTCAGTCAAACCATCTCCAACCGTAGGAATGATGCCGTGACACAGACAGCCGTGACACAGACCGCTCAAGATTTTACAAAGGCGCGACGCTCTTCCCTGATCGCCGCCATTTTCATGATGGCGACGTCTGCCATCGGCCCTGGCTTCATCACCCAGACCGCCACGTTCACGGCCAAGATGGGTGCGGCATTTGCGTTCGGTATCCTGGCATCGATTCTGATCGACTTCGTGGTTCAACTTAACGTCTGGCGTATCGTCTCCCTGACCCGAATGCGTGCCTCGGATCTGGCCAACAAAGCGATTCCAGGCAGTGGTTACGTGCTAGCGGTGCTGGTGATCTTCGGCGGGCTGGTGTTCAACGTCGGCAACATCGCCGGTGCCGGGCTGGGCCTGAACGCGCTGATGGGGCTTGATGCCAAATGGGGCGGCAGTCTGAGCGCCCTGCTGGCCATCGGCATCTTCCTCTCGCACCGCGCCGGATTGGCCGTCGACCGGCTGATCGTCGTGCTGGGCCTGGTGATGATCGGCATGACGCTGTTCGTGGCCTTTGCCTCTAACCCGCCACTGGGTGAAGCCCTTTACCAGACCGTACTTCCGGACCAGATCAACTTCGCCACCATTACCACCATTGTCGGCGGCACGGTCGGCGGTTACATCACCTATGCGGGGGCTCACAAACTGCTGGACCGCGGGACTACCGGGGTCGAAAACCTCGGGGCAGTGACCAAGGCAGCCCTGAGCGGCATCCTGGTCACCGGTCTCATGCGCTACATCCTGTTTCTCGCCATCCTCGGCGTTGTTGCCAGCGGCGTAGTCATCGACACCTCGGGCCAGGGCGCCAATCCGGCCGCACAAGCCTTCCAGGCAGCGGCCGGGCAGATCGGCCTGCGCGTCTTCGGTCTCATCCTCTGGGCCGCCAGTATCACCAGCGTGATCGGCGCCGCTTACACCTCGATTTCCTTTATCACCGTGTTCAAGCCGAACATCACCGAGCAGGGTCGCAACCGCGCCACCACCGTGTTCATCGCCCTGTCGCTGCTGATCTTTGTCCTGATGGGGACTGCGCCTGCCGCATTGCTGCTGTTCGCGGGCGGTTTCAACGGCCTGATCCTGCCCATCGGCCTGAGCCTCTTTATCTACGTCGGCTGGCGCCGGTCCGATCTCATGGACGGTTACCATTACCCACGCTGGCTGCTGGTGCTGGGCGCCGTGACCTGCCTGCTGACCTGGTACATGGCAATCAATTCCGTCGGGCCGATCTTTGCCTTCCTCAACATTGCCTAAGCCCGATAACGAACCAGGAGTCACGTCAATGCCAACGATAGATATCAATAGCGATTTGGGCGAAAGCTTTGGCGCCTGGAGCATGGGCGACGATGCCGCGATGCTCGATGTCGTGACCAGCGCCAATGTCGCCTGCGGTTTTCACGCCGGCGACCCAGCCGGTATCCTGCGGACACTGAAAGCGGCAGCGGCCAAAAACGTCACCATTGGTGCCCATGTCGCTTACCCGGACAAAGTGGGCTTTGGCCGACGCAACATGGACGTGGCCAGCGATGAGCTGACGGCCGATGTGATCTACCAGATCGGCGCGCTGCAGGGCCTGGCCAAGGCCGCCGGCACCTGCGTGCGCTATGTGAAGCCCCATGGCGCCTTGTACAACACCATTGCTCACGATCGCCGTCAGGCGCTGGCCGTGATCGCAGCCATCCGCGCGATCGACGCCAACCTCATCTTGGTGGCCTTGGCCGGCTC
This sequence comes from Pseudomonas sp. MPC6, assembly GCF_006094435.1. Taxonomy (NCBI): domain Bacteria; kingdom Pseudomonadati; phylum Pseudomonadota; class Gammaproteobacteria; order Pseudomonadales; family Pseudomonadaceae; genus Pseudomonas; species Pseudomonas sp. MPC6. The sequence continues at coordinate 4,481,973 of NZ_CP034783.1, forward strand.
AAGCCTGATTGAACTGGCCCGTAACGAGGGTTTGCAGTGTATCGCCGAAGCGTTCGCTGACCGTGCCTATACGCCGCAGGGCACCCTCGTCTCGCGCCGCGAACCAGGCGCCGTACTGCACGATCCCAAGCTCGTCGCCCAACGTATGCTGCGCCTCGTTGAAGACGGCACCATCGAAGCGATCGATGGCAGCACGACCAGAATCCAGGCCGACTCGATCTGTGTGCATGGCGACAGCCCGGCAGCGGTGGAAATGGCCCGCGAGCTGCGCCGCGTGCTGGAACAGGCCAACATGTCCTTGCAGCCCTTTGCCGGAGGTCGTCGATGAACGCCCTTGATCGCGCTCGTCAGCTGGCCATCGCCGCTGGCCGTGAGGCACGCGCCGCCTACCGTGGCGGTCTGGTCACTCCCACCGCCGGTATCGCACCGGGCATGACCCAAGCGAACCTGATTGCCTTGCCGCGTGACTGGGCCTATGACTTCCTGCTGTATGCCCAACGCAACCCGAAAGCGTGTCCGATCCTTGACGTCACCGATGCCGGAAGCCCAAGCACCCTGCTGGCTGAAGGCGCCGATCTGCGCACTGATCTGCCCCTGTACCGCATCTGGCGTGACGGGAAGCTGGTGGAGGAAGTCAGCGACGCCACCAAAGCCTGGGCCGAACACGACGACATGGTGACCTTTCTGATCGGCTGCAGTTTTACCTTTGAAACGGCCCTGCAAGAGGCCGGCATTGAAGTGCGGCATATCGCCGATGGCTGCAACGTACCGATGTACCTGACCAACCGTGCCTGCCGTCCGGCCGGACGCCTGAAAGGTGACATGGTGGTGTCCATGCGACCGATCCCCGCCGATCGCGTGGCCGAGGCCAGCGGCATCTCCGGGCGCTACCCCTCGGTCCATGGCGCCCCGGTGCACATCGGCGAGCCTGCGTTGCTTGGCATCCAGGACCTGGCTCGGCCCGACTTCGGCGACGCCGTACGCATCGAGCCGGGAGAGATCCCGGTGTTCTGGGCGTGCGGAGTAACGCCTCAGGCGGCGGTCATGGCCTCGGGCGTGCCCTTCGCAATCACCCATTCGCCCGGCCATATGTTCATCACCGATGTGCCTGACAGCACGTACCACGTCTAGGAGTCTGCTGTGCGTTTTCTACCGGTCAACCTGGACGCCCTGCTCGTCGAATTGAACGACCTGGACGAGACCCTGGCATTGTTCGACGCCCTGACGGCAGAGCCTATTGCGGGCGTGGAAGAAATCATTCCTGCCGCACGCACCCTGCTGATCCAATTTCGCCCCAGCGCCATTGCGCGGCAGGCGCTCGTCAATCGTATCGCTGGCCAGGACCTGAGCCAGCGCCGCGCGATCGAGCAGCGCCGGGTGGAAATTCCCGTCCACTACAATGGTGAAGACCTCGACGAGGTCGCCACGCTGCTGGGAATCAGCCGCGCCGAGGTGGTCCAGCGCCACACCGCCCATGACTACAGCGTGGCCTTCTGCGGATTCGCTCCGGGCTTCGCCTACCTGACCGGCGGAGCGGGTTTCCAGGTGCCTCGCCGCCAAACTCCGCGCACCCGCATCCCCGCAGGTGCGGTGGCCCTGGCGGGGGAATTCAGCGGTGTTTATCCGCAAGCCAGCCCTGGTGGGTGGCAGATCATCGGCGTCACGCCATTGCAGATGTGGGACCTGAACCGCGCTGAATCGGCCCTGCTGCGTCCCGGCTATAAAGTGCGTTTTACCGATGCCGGCCCGCTCCCGGCGGGCGGCCTGCCCGCCCCCACGATGCCGGCAAGTGCCGGCGCGCCCAGCGGTGCCTATCTGCAAATCATCACCCCCGGCTTGCACTGCGTCTTGCAGGACATGGGCCGTCCCGGCCAGACCGGCCAAGGCGTATCCCGTTCCGGCGCGCTGGACCTCGGCGCCCTGCGGGCGGCCAACCGCGCAGTCGGCAATCCCTCGGACATGGCCTGTGTGGAAGCGGTACTCGGTGGCCTGAGCTTCATCTGTCATGGCCGTGCGGTAATAGCAGTCACCGGCGCGCAAACCCCGGTCACCATCACCAACGCTAGTGGCCTGCAATGGTCTGCCGAAAACTACCAGCCCATCGAGCTGGAGGCCGGTGACAAGGTCAGCCTGGGTTCACCGTTGGCAGGGTTGCGCAGCTACTTGTCGATTCGCGGCGGCTTTGAGGTCGCTCCGGTGCTCGGCAGTCTGTCGACAGATACCCTCGCCCAGGTCGGCCCCCCTGCTCTCGCGGCCGGTGACCAGCTGGGTTTTACCACGCTTACGACAGGCACCAGCGTATCGCTGAACGAAGCACCCGCCTTTGATCTGCCCACTACCGCCAACATCGTGACCCTCGACGTGGTCATGGGGCCGCGCACGGACTGGTTTACCGAAGACGCCATCGCGCGTTTGAGCAGCCAGCTCTGGCGCGTCACCTCACAGTCCAACCGCGTCGGTATTCGTCTGGCCGGTGAAACACCGCTGGAGCGCAGCAACCACCAGGAGTTGCCCAGCGAAGGCACTTCCGTCGGCGCCATCCAGGTTCCGGCCAGCGGCCAACCGGTGCTGTTTCTCGCCGATCACCCGTTGACCGGTGGTTATCCGGTGATCGCCGCAGTCGCCAGCTACCACCTCGACCTGGCTGGCCAGATACCGGTCAATGCGCAGATTCGCTTCAACCCTGTGGATGGCTTCCAAGAGATTGAACCCCTTACGCAAGCCTCCTCTTCAACTGCCGACGTGAAAAAATTCCCATGAAAAAATTACTGATTGCCAACCGTGGTGAAATTGCCGTCCGCATCGCCCGCGCCTGCCGCGACTATGGCGTGCAGTCTGTCGCGGTCTATGCCGACGCGGACATCGACGCCCTGCACGTGCGCCAAGCCGACGAAGCCTACTCACTCAATGGCCAGACCCCGGCCGAGACCTACCTGGATATCGGCAAACTTATCGCCGTCGCCAAACGCAGCGGCGCCGATGCCGTGCACCCTGGCTATGGTTTTCTGGCTGAAAGGGCCGACTTCGCCCGGGCGGTGATCGAGGCAGGGCTGATCTGGGTCGGTCCCAACCCGGAGACCATCGACGTGCTCGGCGACAAGGTCGAGGCGCGAAAAATTGCCCACCTGGTCGGTGCGCCGCTGGTGGCCGGTACGCCTGGCCCGGTCGAAAGTGCCGCCGAAGTACTGGCCTTTGCCGAACAGCACGGCCTGCCCATTGCCATCAAGGCGGCCTTTGGCGGCGGCGGACGCGGGATGAAAGTCGCCTGGCGCATGGATGAAGTGGCTGAACTGTTCGCCTCCGCCGTACGCGAAGCGCAAGCGGCCTTCGGTCGTGGCGAATGCTACGTCGAACAGTTCCTCGACCGTCCCCGGCACATCGAAGCGCAGATCCTCGCCGACAAACATGGCAAGGTCGTCGTCGTCGGCACGCGTGACTGCTCCTTGCAGCGGCGCAACCAGAAGCTGGTGGAGGAAGCGCCTGCGCCCTTTATCAGCGACGAACAGCGCCAGCGTATTCATCAGTCCGCTCAGGATATTTGCGCCAAGGCCGGTTACGTCGGTGCCGGCACTGTGGAGTTCCTGCTCAGCCAGGACGGCACCCTGTCGTTCCTCGAGGTCAATACCCGCTTGCAGGTCGAGCACCCGGTGACCGAAGAGACCACTGGGGTCGATCTGGTGATCGAACAATTGCGGATCGCCGACGGTTTCCCGTTGTCCTTCAGTGAGACGCCGACCCCGCGTGGCCACAGCTTCGAGTTTCGCATCAACGCGGAAGACCCGGGCAAGGGCTTCCTGCCCACCCCTGGTCAGATCACCGATTTCCTGCCACCGTCTGGCCCGGGTGTGCGTCTGGACAGCGGCGTGATCAGCGGCTCGCGAGTGCCGAGCACCTTCGATTCGATGATGGCCAAACTGATCGTCACCGGCGCCACCCGCGAACAGGCTATCGTCCGCGCCCGTCGCGCCCTGGCTGAATTCAACATTGAAGGCATCGCCTCGGTCCTGCCGTTCCACCGGGCCGTGATGGACCATGACGACTTCACCGGTGCCGATAAATTCGCCGTGCACACGCGCTGGATCGAGACCGATTTCGCCGAACAGATCACGCTCGCCCCACGTGCTGCCGTATCGGCCGATCCTGGCATCCTGCGCACGTTCGTCGAGATCGACGGCAAACGCCACGAACTGGGCCTGCCGGCTGCGCTGCTGCGCGGCGTCAGCCTGAATGCAGCGGGCACCGCCAGCGACACCACGGCCCCCTCCGAGGTCACTGATCCGCAGGCGGTACTGACGCCCGTGGCGGGGAATCTGCATACCTGGGTCGTCGAAGACGGCGAGTCGGTGAGTGCCGGGCAAGTGATCGCGGTGGTAGAAGCCATGAAAATGGAAACTTCGGTCCTTGCACCCTGTGAAGGTCAGGTGCAGATCGCCAAACAGGCAGGCGACTATTTTGAAGCCGGCGCCGTGATTGGCCGGATCAAGACCCTCAATTGATTTAAACGCTTTTCTTTTTGCAGGCATTACGCGCAACCGGTTAACAACCCGGTTGCCGCGTGCTGCCCGCAGAAAATTGTAGATATGATTTTCCATGAAAAAAAACAATAAAACCTGATCATTAAATCTGCCGTTTATCTGGAGCATAAAGAGCATGTCAATCAACAAGGCTTTTGCTATTGCGGGAACCTGCGCGCTGGTTTTTCCATCAATAGCCTCTGCCGACTTTATTGCCGACAGCAAGGCAAGTGTGGAACTGCGCAACTTCTACTTCAATCGTGACTTTCGTAACGGCCCGCCCACGGCACAACGTGACGCTGCGGCAGAGTGGGCGCAGGGTGCGATATTGCGCTTCGAGTCGGGTTATACCCCGGGCACTGTTGGCGTCGGCCTCGACGCCATCGGCATGCTCGGCCTCAAGCTTGACGGCGGTGATGGGTCCGGTGGCACTGGCCTGTTGCCGGCTGACCTCAGCTCGAAGAACGGCCGCGGTTCGCAAAGCGAGTACGCCAAGCTGGGCCTGACGGCCAAGGCGAAGGTCTCTGCCACCGAACTGAAGGTCGGCTCCCTGGCTTTCCGTTCGCCCGTGGTGTCGAGCAATGACACGCGCCTGCTGCCTTCCACCTTCGAAGGTGCACTGCTGACCTCAAAAGATATCGACAAATTGGCCCTGCAAGGGGGCAAACTGCAGCAAATCAAGTTCAACAGTTCTTCAAACTATCAGGACTTCACCGGTAACCGCATCGGCGGTGTCAGTGATGACTTCCGTTTTGCCGGTGGCACCTACAGTTTTAATAAATCTCTCAGCACAAGCCTGTTTTACGGCAATCTGGAAAACATCTATCGCCAGTACTTTGGCGGAGTAGTCTATGAAATCCCCCTCGCCGCGCAACAGTCACTGAAGTTCGACCTGCGCTATTCGAAAAGTACCGATGACGGTAATTTCCGCCCTCTCGATAACCGGGCAGCGAACGGCCAAGTGGCCTACACCCTGGGCGCCAGCGTATTCACCGCCGCCTATCAGCGAATGAGCGGTGATGACCCGTTCCCGTACATCGCCAATAGCGACCCGTACCTGGTGAACTTCGTGCAGATCAACGACTTTGCCAACGCTGAGGAGCACTCATGGCAGGTACGTTATGACTACAACTTCGCCGCGCTGGGTATTCCCGGGCTGACCTTCATGACCCGTTACGTCAACGGCGACAACGCGCAGGTAGCGGGCAGCAATTCGGGGAAGGAGTGGGAGCGCAACACCGATGTCGGTTACGTGGTCCAAAGCGGTTCGCTGAAGAATCTTGGGGTCAAGGTCCGAAATGCCACGGTCCGATCGAACTTCGGCAATGACCTGGATGAAACACGGCTGATCCTGAGTTACACATTGGCCATTTGGTAAAGCCGACGGGCTTCAACGAAAACTACGGTATGGGGATTCTGCCGCCACCGGGTACTTACGGGCAGACGGAGGCCTGGCGGCGCTGCCTGGTTGCAACGTGATGCACCAAGCGCGCGTCACAGGGATCTGGCTCAGTATTTCAAGCTGGTATCATTGAAAAATTTACAAGCTGAGCAGAAAAACATGAACCGTCGTAAAAAAATAAAGCAGCTATTAAAGGCTCACGCCAAAAAGGCCAGTGCCAAATTGGCACCCCCAAGCAAGGATAAATACATCAGTAAGGCTGACCGATTGAAACTGGCTGCTGAAGAATCCAGTCCTGACTCAATCGGTTCCGCCGAGAGCTGAGCGACGTGAAGAGCCTTTTTTGGGGGGGCGTTCACTGGTTTGGAGGCCACTGCATTTTCCAGCTTGGGCACGGTCCCTTGCAGGAGCCACCTTGCTGGCGATGATCGTTAACGATAACGCGTGCGATCTGGTTAAACGCGGCGCACTTGAGTCCATCGCCAGCAAGCTGGCTCCTACAGGTATTGCGTTATCAGTGTTTCCCGGGATTGCGTGAAGCATCAAAAAAAGCCCCGCACTTCAATCGAAGGCGGGGCTTTTTTGTCTGGCGGGCGTCACTGCACCTCGGTTACATCGCGGTATGGAAAATCTGCTCGATCTGGTCCTGATTGGCGGGACGCGGATTGGTAAAGCCGCAGGCATCCTTCATCGCATTGGTGGCCAGGATCGGGATATCGTCGGCCTTGGCGCCCAGTTCGGCGAGGCCGCTCGGGATACCGACATCCAACGACAGTTTACGGATGGCGGCGATGGCCGCGGCGGCGCCTGTTTCCGCATCCAGATGCTGGGTGTCGACCCCCATTGCGTTAGCGATGTCTTTGAACCGGGCCGGGCATACGCTGGCGTTGAAGCTGGCGACATGGGGCAGCAGGATCGCATTACACACGCCGTGAGGCAGGTCGTAGAACCCGCCCAGTTGGTGCGCCATGGCGTGGACGTAGCCCAGCGAAGCATTGTTGAAGGCCATGCCGGCCAGAAACTGCGCGTAGGCCATGTTTTCCCTGGCGCTCATGTCGTCACCCTGGGCAACGGCAGTGCGCAGGTTGGCCGAGATCAACTCCACGGCCTTGAGTGCACAGGCATCGGTGATCGGCGTTGCCGCCGTCGACACGTAGGCTTCGATCGCGTGGGTCAGCGCGTCCATACCGGTGGCCGCGGTCAGGCCCTTGGGCATGCCTGCCATCAGCGAAGGATCGTTGACCGACAACAATGGGGTGACGTTACGGTCGACGATGGCCATTTTCACGTGCCGCACTTCGTCGGTAATGATGCAGAAACGGGTCATTTCACTCGCCGTGCCGGCGGTGGTATTGATCGCGATCAACGGCATCTGTGGCTTGGCGGATTGATCCACGCCTTCGTAATCACTGATGTGCCCGCCGTTGGCGGCGCACAGGGCAATGCCCTTGGCACAGTCATGGGGTGAACCGCCGCCCAGGGAAATAATGAAATCACAGTCGCTGCGACCCAGCAGTTCAAGACCCTTCTCGACATTGCTGACCGTCGGATTCGGTTTGGCGCCATCAAACAGGGTGGAGTTGATGTCCTGCTGGGCCAGCAGGCTGGCCACCTTGGCGGCCACGCCGGCTTTGGCCAGGCCTGCATCAGTGACGATCAGGGCTTTACGGAAACCATATTTGCGGATGGCGAGCATTGCTTCGTCGAGGCTGCCAATGCCCATCATGTTCACGGATGGAATGAAGAAGGTGCTGCTCATGATAAATCCTCTTTTATTCTGGAAACCCGGAAATCCGGTGAGGTCTTCTGCTCATATCGCAGGCTGGGAGGCTCGTTTGATTGTCATCATTGACGATGTTCAGCGGGGGCAGTGCTGCATCAAGTGTTCAGGCAGACCGTGGTTAAGATGCAGAGGTGAATGGGCCTTCGCAGCCGGTATCTTTTGACCATGGGATCGAGCCTAACCCCATGGCGCCAGACTGGAAGGCTCCTTTAGCGTTCATTGGCTCCTCCTTTAGTACTGTGTGCCCCGACAACGTTGGCGCGGACGGACGTCCCGTTCGCGACGCTGCTTGCTGCCGACCCACAAAGGAGTCCTCCATGCGAATCCTGTTCATGTGCACGGCCAATAGCTGCCGCAGCATTCTTTCCGAAGCCGCGTTCAATCACCTGGCGCCGCCAGGATTCGAAGCGGTGAGCGCCGGGAGCTTTCCCAAGGGGCAAGTGCTGCCGCGCAGCATGCTCAGCCGCAGATCGCATCCCGCCCAAGTGAACACAAGCCGCGCATCCTGCTGCTCTACGGCTCGACCCGAGAGCGTTCGTTCAGCCGCCTGCTGGTGGAAGAAGCCGCGCGCCTTTTGCAACACTTTGGCGCAGAGCGGGTGTTGGGTCGTTGGATGCGCATGGTCACCATCCCCAATCAATCGTCGGTGCCCAAGGCCTACATGGAATTCGACGAGGCTGACCGGATGAAGCCCTCGGCGTACTACGACCGGGTCGGCACGCTCTCCAGAGCAAGCAGTCAGTAAAGGCCGGTGGCGCTGTCAGGTTCGCATACCGGAACCTGGTGCGCGCTGACCATGTTGTAGTTGAGCATGATGATTTCAGCCATTTTTATTCCTTTTTTTATAATCGTGCGTCCCGATTCAATATTGGCACAACGTATTGGTTTTGGCTTGTCGGCCTCATTAACCTCATCAGCGGATACTGAATACTCGAAGGGTTGCAATGGGTCGTTTTCTACCTCTCACCAAGGGCAGCTATCGGCTGTGATCATTCAGAGCGCCCATACAGCGCGAAGCACGAAGCCTCTTAATCGCATATAAGCCGGTTAGTTGATTTAAATCAGTTCGGTCTGTAACGGCAGCGTGAAAACTCAAGCGAGATTGAAAAACGTTGCCCGGATCCAGCAGGAAAAGCCGTAGCCCTCTAGCCAATAGAGGGAAGGATCGGCAACCACAGATGTTGCTTTTACCTACTACTGTTACATGGCTTGGCTGAGCAGCAATCCATGTGACTGGCAACCCGGCGATGTCGAAAAATAAAGTTGACTCAACGGTACTACGCACATTCTACGCCGCAACAATTTACGAAAAATCAGCGTACTCAGTGCAATTGCTCTTTTGGAGAAATCGCCATGAAACGAACCGTAATGCTGCTCGCCGCCTCCAGTATTTTTTTTCGTCGATCACAGCCTTTGCGCAATCCAGTCAACCCAACATCCTCGTCATTTGGGGGGATGACATTGGCATAGAAAATATCAGCTATAACAACCGCGGGATGATGGGTTACCAGACGCCTAACATCGACCGTATCGCCAAAGTAGGCTTGGGCTTCACCGACTACTATGCCCAGCAAAGCTGCACCGCCGGACGTGCGGCCTTCATCGGTGGCTCCGTCCCCATCCGCAACGGAATGACCAAGGTTGGCCTACCTGACTACCCACCGAGTCAGACGCCAGGCTCGTTCAACCTGACGAAGATGCAGAAGCAGATCGAAGATATGTCGACGGAAAAACAATAATGATGTCTACGCAATGACACCCTAAGCCGCACCCGTTTCACTGGGTGCGGCTTCTATTATTGAGAGCCGCATTCATGAAGACTATGCGTATACAAACGGTCCTGGCCGCCCTATTGGCTTGTGTACTGGCGTTTACCGCAATCGGCGCACAGTCCGCTGATCCGCTTCCCTCCTGGAACGATGGCAAAGCCAAGCAGGCCATTGTCACTTTTGTCGATAAAGTCACCAAGCCCGACTCCCCGGACTTTGTGCCGGTGCCGGAACGCATTGCCACGTTCGATAATGACGGCACGCTCTGGAGCGAACAGCCCCTTCCCGTTCAGCTGTACTTTGCGCTTGATCAAGTAAAGGCGCTTAGCAATCAACATCCTGAGTGGAAGACTCAGGAACCGTTCGCATCGCTGCTCAAGGGTGACTTGAAAGCGGCTATGGCGGGGGGCGAGCACGCGCTGCTTGAGATATTCATGGCCACCCACACGGGGATGACCACGATGGAGTTCGAGCAGATCGTCAAGGACTGGATCGCGACGGCGAAAAATCCGAAAACCGGCAAGCGCTTTACCGAAATGACCTATCAACCCATGCTCGAACTGCTCGACTACTTGCGAGGGAATGGCTTCAGGACCTTCATCGTCTCCGGTGGCGGCATCGAGTTCATGCGGCCGTGGGCCGAGCAGGTTTACGGTATCCCGCCCGATCAGGTCATTGGCAGCAGCGTCAAAACGAAATTTGAGCTGCGCGATGGTAAGCCCGTACTCGTGCGCCTACCGGAACTCAACTTCATGGATGACAAGAGCGACAAGCCGGTTGGTATCAATCAACACATTGGCCGCCGCCCGATCGCCGCTTTTGGTAACTCTCGCGGTGACAAAGAAATGTTGGAGTACACACAAGGTGGCAGTGGTTTGCGATTCGAACTGCTGGTGCTGCACGATGATGCACAACGCGAATTTGCCTATGGTCCGGCTCGTGGATTGCCAGACGTCAAACTGGGTGCTTTCCCACCCGCACTGGATGAACAGGCGAAAAAGAGCGGGTGGACCGTTGTCAGTATGAAGAGTGATTGGAAAACCGTTTTCCCAGCCGCGCAGTCCGAGGTCACAGCAATCGACATCCTCCTTGAGCCGGACAGCAAGATGTTCAAGTACTCCGACGCCAATAACGCCCGCCTGCTCGCAGTGTTCCCGAAAGGTTTCGCCCTGGATGCCGAACACCGTCCACATATCACGCTGACTCAGCGCTTCGTCCGTACTGAGGACCTTGACAAGGTCTATGCCGCTGCGGAGAGGGTTCTGGTTGGCGCCAACGTCAAAGCCATGAAGCTGGAGGCGTTCAAATACTACTACGCTCCCGCTGGAGCGCTCGGGGTCGCCGGAATTTGCGCAAGACCGACGCCAGAAATCATCAAGCTGCAAGCGGACATCATTGCCGCCGTGGAGCCTTTCACGGTTGAATCCGGCCCTATCGGTGCTTTTACTGCTACACACGACGATCCCGCCAGTGACGCGGCGCTCATCCAATACGTATCAACATTCGTCCCGAAGATGTCTGGCGAGAATTTCAATCCCCATGTGAGCACAGGCGTTGCACCTCGCGACTATCTCGACAAGATGAATGCAGAGCCGTTCCAGTCATTTGTTTTCTCGCCCGCTGGCGCAGCGGTCTATCAGTTGGGACCTTTCGGTACCGCTGCAAAAAAACTCAAAGCATGGGATCTGAAACTTTAAAACGCTAAAAGGTAGCCGTAGCTACCTGCCAGGAATCCACCACGGGTCGTTACTTCTCTGGGAAACCGGGCATGAGTGATTGAATAGCCCTCAAATTCGTAGACACATCTGAATGACTGCTTTTGGCTGTGGATTCAACCTGTCTCCACCGTCAGCTTTGGGTCGAAAGCGGCCTCTCTCGAAGGCCAGCTATCGACCGCATCAGCATTTCAATTGTCCATAGGCTCGGGCCATGACTTCCCAGGTTTTCGCGTCGGCAGGAATCAGATGCTCGATACGCAGCGACTCCATCGTAATGTCGAGAGGCATGCCAAATGTTGTAAAAGTTGACATGAATTTCAGTTCCCCGTGCCTCGAGTCGAGCCGCGTCAGCACCAACGGAGGCAGTTCGTTTGTCAACGTGGAAGCCTCTTGAGGCGTGGGGAGGCTTTTCAGAAGCGTAGCGAGCCCCGGGTTGCTCAAGGCCTCTCTCGCTGCCCTTTGCCAAGCAATCAATCTGATTTCCTCGACATTGTTAAGATGATCGCCCAACCCTCCAGGCTCCAGCAGCGTTACCAACAGATTTAGGCCTTCTGCCGCATCGGCACTCAGGCCGACCAGATCGAACAGCACTCCAGTGCTTGCATTGGCTGCCAATATTTCCCACTGACTCCCCAAGACAATCGCTGGTGCGGGGTTGTTGGCATGAAGCAGGTGAGTTATAGCATCACGAACAGCCTCCATGCCTGGCGAGGTTAGAGGTGTTGCTTCGTAGCGCGGTGCATAACCACTGGCGAGAAAGACACTGTTGCAGTGCTCTAGAGGCGCATCGAGTGCCATGAGTAGGTTATGCAGCGTGCCAGGGCTTGGCTTGGCGCGTCCTGTCTCGATGCAGCTGAGGTGGCGCTGAGAAATACCTGACATCAAGGCGAGGTCGAGTTGGCTCAATTTTGCCTGACGTCGCAGTTGACGCAACTGCTCACTTGCAGTGATGGAGGGTGTCGTTCGAGGAAAAGGTCGGGGGCTCATTGTTCGACTCTGACGGCGCGAATTGGCTGAGTCCATGACCTGTGAGGTCATTGATCTCGTCGTGACAATATCACTACCTTGTCAGCGTTGATCATCGCTTCTTGCTCAAGGAGGACAAATGAAAAGACCCTACCTCTCACTCGCCACATTGGTGATTTTTTCCTCGTATACGGCGGGTACCATGCTCGTTTCCGATCAATCGCTCATCGACTTCGGCCTGGAGTTAATATCCAGCCCGGACACTGCCCAAGTAGTTATTGACCTTTACCTGCTCGGCGTCATCGCCTGCATCTGGATGTATCGGGACGCTCGTTCCAAAGACCGATCTGCGGTCTCTCTTGTGCCTTACTTTCTGATAACGGCAGTCTTCGTATCGATTGGCCCATTGCTTTACCTCGTTATCAACGGATTCGCCAAGAAGAAGCTGCCTACGGATACCACCGGTTACAGCATCAATATTTCGCGCAATCTCGACTAACAGGAATGAGGAGGAAGTCCGTTGGCGTTTGGCAATTCCTTTGTTTCCAGGTGTCCTGCCAACACGCCTTACGTGATTGAATGGGCGCCCATCGATGCGGCAGCAACTCCGTAATCTCACTCGCCCGCTGCGTCGGGAGGCGAGTCAGGGTGCCAAAACGAACACGGGGATATCTAGTGGTTACGACAATGGGCGAACTGGCGATACGTCAGATCTCAGCGCTTCCTCCGGAAATCCTGGTACTTGAAGCGGAAGCAGTTACAGAAGGTTTGAGGTTTCTCACGCGCTTGGTTGCAGATTGGAAAAGCGGGTCAAATCGATTCGATCAACCAGGTGAATGCCTTTTTGGAGCCTTCCGCAACGGGCAACTGATCGCCATCGGTGGTCTTTCATATGATCCACGTGCTGGATCGGACATCGGGAGGCTACGGAGGGTATACGTCGCGCGTGCATCAAGGGGTCAGAATGTGGGTAAAGTCCTGGTGCAGCAGCTTTTGGAATATGCGGCTCAACGATTCCGTGTCGTACGCCTGTCCACGGATACACCGGAGGGAGCCGCATTTTACCTTAGCTGCGGGTTCCTAGAGATAAAGGATGAGTTTGCTACTCATGTAAAGTCATTAGTCGATGCCACGTAACCAGGGCGAACTCATCTACGAAGCGCTTCATCTGAGGTGAACATCGTGGCCAGAGCACTTTGGTTCCCGAAAGCCTCGACGACTACGTTAGCGATACCAATCCAGTGCGTGTAGTCGACGTTTTCGCCGATGAACTCGCCTGGCGTTACTTCGTTACTGGAGTTCAAACACCAAGGTTGGTCATGACGTCGCGTTGTTCGATCAAGCAAATTAAACATCCACGAAAGGCGCATGTTTAAGCGTCCTACGGCTTACGTCCTGAAAGCTACAAAACCTTGCGCCGTTGCCTACGGGTACGCCAGAATCCGCCGGCTTGTGCGCCCCCGCCCCGCTCGGTAACTTGATTCCCGTCACTGCCCATCAGTGATCGGGTTTAGCAGCCCGTCGTGACGAAGCGCATTTGCATCCTGCAGTCAGGTCATTTCATGCCTGCACTTTATGGTAGCTGTGCGCAGGGCGCCCTCGGGCGCGCCGGAATCGTCTCCGCCGGTCTGCTAACCTGCACACAGCTGCCACCATTCGTTTAGCAGCGACTTGGTGACGGCTCCATGTTTTGGAGCGTACAAAGATGATTAAGCCTTCACCCAATCCGCCAGAAGCCGATCCGGCATCTCTCTACGAAAGCCCCGATTCAAACAAACCCAACGAAGTCCCCGAACGCGCCCTCGACTCCCACGGCCCCTCGACAGCCGACATCAAAGCCACCCCACGCACGCCCAGCACCCTGTTCACCGTCGACCCGCACGCCACGACCGAAACCCTCGCGGTCTATCTGGTCGAGACGCTAGCCTCGGTCGACGTGATGGTTCATCACCTGGTAGATCATCTGGACGGCGGATCGCGCAATGCCCTGCTGGGCATTTCCAACAGCATCATGCTCGCGGAAATCACGGCGAACCGGATGCTGGATCAGATCGACCCACCCGCCTGAGGCAAGCGCGTCCGCGATGCGGGCTATGCAGCGGTCTCTTCTTTATTGGGGACCGCATTTCAGCGAAGTAAAACAAATAGATCCGTCGCCTTAATTGGTCCCCTTAATTGGCAAAACAAACAGATCCACCCCTCAATTGATCTGCACAACAACCGGACCTTCCGTAACGATCGGCGGCTCCGCGTGGATATCTGACGCATTTTTCTGAATCCACTCACGTGCGACTTTCAAGCTCGCATCGCTGCCGGCCTTGTCCGTGCAAACAGTCACCGCCGTACCACCATCACCCGTATTCAGCAGTGTGTAGCTGACGAGGCCGGGCACAGTCCGCAGGGCAGTTTCGACGTCGGTTTTGCGCTCTTCCAAACGCTCGAAAAGCCGCCTTGCTCCAGTACCCAAGTAGGTTCTTATCACCGCATACATAGTCGTCTCCTTTGAGAGCAGCGTCTCGATGCCGATCCAGATCCGCTGATGGCCGCTCTCACCCAAGTTTCAATTCACCCCGATTCATTAAGCTTAGCCACACGCCGGCGACGAGCGAAATGCAACGACCACCGGCCGCAGTAGCCGTTTTCTGCCGCCGAAGAAAATCCTGTGCGCGTACATTTTCGATCAGAACAACAATCAATGGAGATATCTCTGCTCTACGAAAACGTCGACACCGCCGTCATCGATGGCGAATCCCTGCCCTGCATTCCGTTTGCCCCCTTATGCGGATAACGCCCTGCTCAAGTACTGCCTGTGGAACTGCTTCTGCCGCCGCCGGCTTCAGGTCGCTGGCAATGTCCCAACATGCTAAGAAATTGTCCCACCATGCCCATAGCGCCGCGCTTGTGCTCCCTAAAATGAGCCCGAGCTTCCTGCTCTGCAATACGCCAGATCAGGGTTGAAGATTGCTCGCGCCAGCAGTACTTCCACGAGCGCCGTCTTCTCGCTCACTACATCTTCGATGAAAAAGAAACGCCGCCATCGGCCGAGGGAGATCCTGCGCATGCCCAAGCTTGTTCGCGCCGCCGTCTTGACCAAATACCTGGAAGTCACCCAGGACCTGGGATTGAACCCGCGTGACGTGCTGGCAGTTGCTGGCCTGAACAAGGCTCAACTGCAAAGCCCGGACTATCGCATTCCGATTGATGCCGCCGTGCGCCTGCTGGAAGATTCGGCCGCTGCCAGCGGTTGTCAGACCTTAGGCCTGCGCATGGCCGAGTCACGCCAGCTTTCGGACTTCGGTGTCGTCAGCCTGCTGCTCAGCCAGCAGCGCACCCTGCGCGACACCTTGCAGGTGATGGAGCGCTACCGTCATCTGATGAACGATTCCTTGGGAATCTTCGTTGAAGAGGCCGGCCGGGTGGTGATCATTCGTGCAGAGATGGTCACCGAATCCTTGCTGCCCAATCGCCAGGCCACGGAGCTGGTCATTGGCGCGCTGTTCCGCTTGTGCTCGACACTGCTCGGCTCGAAGTGGCGCCCCTACGGCGTCAACTTCATGCACCAGGCGCCAGACAGCCTGCACCTGCATCGGCGCCTGTTCGGCTGCAATCTGGAATTCGGCAGCGAGTTCAACGGCATTGTTTGCTCCGACGCCAGTTTCGATATGATCAATCCCAATGCCGACCCGGCCATGGCCCGTCATGCCCAGGACTACATCGATTCGTTGCAGCGCGATGACAGCACCTCGATGCTGTACGAGGTGCGCAAGGCCATCTACCTGTTGTTGCCCATGGGGCGCGCCACCCTCGAGCAGATCGCCCTGTCGCAGGGCATGAACGTGCGCACCTTTCAACGCCGCCTGCAGGACGACGGCGGTGTCTTCAACGACCTGATCAATGACGTGCGCCGCGACCTGGCGCTGCGCTATCTGGAGAACCCGAACAACTCGATGAGCCGCATCGCCGACATGTTCGGCTTCTCCATGGCCAGCTCCTTTACCCGCTGGTTCGTCAACCAGTTCGGCATGCCACCGGCGGCGTGGCGTAGCGCGCAGAAACAGTACATCGAGTAGGAGGCGGCTTCACAGCCGCTGTCCTCTCACACCACCGTACGTACGAAAAGCGGATAGAGGCGGCGCAGTGGGGTAAGACGGCCCAAATCGTCAAAGCCCAATACTTGCACGGAACGCTGTGACGTATATCCGACAGGCATAAACAGGAAGGTCGCGCGAATTACCCTGGGAGATCTGCCCGTTTGCCATTGTGCTACCGAGCGCCGCGAGGTGACGGGATGAACGTGCAGAAGTCAGCCGAGGCCGTAGTAAGTGACGGGTAACCGCGCCACCAAGGGCCGAACGCCGCCAGTAGGCGCCAGAGTCTCGTCGAATGTCTAAAAGCAGAAATTTCTCCGAGGGAGACAGCGCCAGTCGCGGCGCTACGCGCCATGCCTGGCGCACCCACAACAAAGCCCGCTGACCGCCACCGGTTCAGCGGGCCTGCGATCAGGCCTGGCGTGGTGACGCGGTGGGGTGCGGGGCGGGGGCGATGACACCTAAGTTATTTCTTACATTCAGATAGCCGATATCGTGAGCATCGGCGGCTGTCAGGACGGTGGATTTCACCATCCCTATTCCATGAACACTGGCCAGAGCGACAACGGCCAGCAAACATAAACCCAATACCAAACGCTTCACTGGTTTTTCCTTGGGTTCCGACGCTGCGAGTTTCGATACAGGATCGACTTACGGACGTTAGTCCGTTTTCACGTCCAGTACGCATTCCATGGCACCGCTCTGCAGCGTACGATGTTTTCTGAGAACGACTTCAAGTGCGCGGTCAACGGGCAGTACGGGAACGCCGATGCCGATAAAGATTGGAATGGTGGTAATGAACAGCTGCTGCAATTCCCCGGCGTCGGCAAAACAGGCTGCCGTTTTGCCGCCACCGACCAGCCAGACATTCTTGCCCTTCGCCGCCTGCCTGGCCCTCGCCGCGATGGCCCCGGCATCACCGAGTACGAAGGTGATATCCGAATTGGCGGGGGCTGACAGACTCCGGTTGCTCATGACAAAGGCGGGGACATCCTGGTAGGGCCAGTAATCGGGAGCGTTCGACATGATCCACTCATAGGTCTGTGACCCCATGACCACTGCTCCGACCGTCTGATAGAAATCATCATAGGCCGTTGCGTCATCCCCCAGCGCAAAGTTCTCCAGCCAATCCAGTTTGTGTTGTTGAGTGGCAATATAACCATCCAGCGTGGCAGCTACGTAATAGACCAGAGTCGACATGTGTTTTCCTTGTAATCATGCAGGAGGGAAATGACCCGAGGACGCTGGAGATGTCGACGTCGTGGAAGCGCTGCCTCAAGGTACCGGCGGCCTCCCACTCTGCTCGAGTGAACGCCGTCCTGATGCCGTGGAATAGGTGAATATTCAGTCTTATGGAAGACTTTATTCATTGAGGTGAATATGGGCGTGTCCTCCCTGATTGCCCATGTTGTGGGTTATCCGATCTTCTATTTCGAACCGCGTGGGCACGATGTTCCAAAGCGCCATTCTGTGTCTTCCTGACAAGGGCGATGTACTGCCGACCCTGATGGCCAAAGACATGAGCCTGTCATCAAATAGCACAGCAACTTCTAATAACTCACCCTATATCAAGCAGTTTTCTTCAAGCAATAAAACCAGGGAACATTTCAAGCACCATTCATGAATACAGGAAGTTTCATACCCTAATCCTCACGTTTTCTGTAAGAATTTTCTTACTGGCACAACTTGATACCTGAATTCAGTATTTATTGTTATGACGTGGCATCCGGATGGAAAAATTTAGTATGGAGCCGGCAGCTACAATTAAGCTATTTCAAACAGCTACAAAACCAAGCATCGAGTAGGAGGCGGCTTCACAGCTTCCTGTTCGTCAGGTCAGCATTTTGCCTCGGGCTTCCTTCAGATTCGCATTCGCCCGCGACACCCTTGCCTCTGGCTAACACTTCCCCTTGCCGGGTGTGTAGAGGACTTTCACCTCCAAGTGGTTGCGCTTGCGCGCAACGCGCCATGCCTGGCGCACCAAAAAAAAACCGCAGCTTTCGCAACGGGGCTTTTGGTGTTTCTGGTCAGCGCTTAATGATGCTCACGGGGCGCGCGGAATATCACGTCCGGCCAGCGCTCTTCCATCAGCGCCAGGTTGACCCGGGTCGGGGCCAGGTAGGTCAGGTGAGCGCGAGGTTTTCCACGGCCTTGACCCGGAATTCTTCGAGCTTCTTCTTGTCGCCGCAATCGATCCAGCGCGCGGAATACACGGTGATCGGCTCGTAGGAGCACTCGACCTTGTATTCCTCTTTCAGGCGGCTGGCGACCACATCGAACTTCAGCACACCGACGGCACCGAGGATGATGTCGTTGCTGCGCTCGGGGAAGAACACCTGGGTCGCGCCCTCTTCCGCCAGTTGCTGCAGGCCCTGGCGCAGTTGCTTGGACTTGAGCGGATCACGCAGGCGCACACGACGGAACAGTTCCGGGGCGAAGTGCGGGATGCCGGTGAAGGCCAGGACTTCGCCTTCGGTGTAGGTGTCGCCGATCTGGATGGTGCCGTGGTTGGGCAGGCCGATGATGTCGCCAAGCAACGTTCAATGAGACTCAAGTGTCGCGCAAAGAAAATGAAACAGCCTTACAAAAAAGCCAGATTTGTCTGAAGGAAATTTCCGAAAGATCAAATAAAAATCATAAGTTCTTGAAATTTCAAGCCTCAAAAAATATACATACACCTACACAACATCAATCTCAAAATCACACAATGTCTTTACACTCCGGGGTACTATGAAAAACGCAATATCACCTACAAGAAGTGAAAATTTTTCTGAATGGTATCAACAAGTCATCTGTCAGTCTGAATTGGCTGAAAAATCTCCTGTTAGAGGCTGCATGGTCATCCGCCCTTGGGGCTATGGCATATGGGAGCAGATTCAACGAGAGCTTGACCAAAAATTCAAGGATACAGGCCATGTGAATGCATATTTTCCGCTTTTGATCCCATTATCCTTTCTTCAAAAAGAAGCAGAACATGTCGATGGTTTTGCCAAAGAGTGCGCAGTCGTAACCCATCACCGTCTGGAACAGACTGCAGATGGAAAACTCACTCCCGCAGGTGAACTGGAAGAGCCTTTGATCATAAGGCCTACCAGCGAAACGGTGATCGGAGCCTCCTTTTCACGCTGGGTGCAAAGTTATCGGGATCTGCCGCTACTCATCAATCAGTGGGCCAACGTCCTGCGCTGGGAAATGCGTCCCAGGATCTTCCTGCGCACGTCAGAGTTCCTGTGGCAGGAGGGCCACACCGTTCACGGCTCCAGTGAAGAGGCCTTGGACGAGACGATGAAGATGTTGGATATCTATGAGCGGTTTGCTGTCGAGCATCTGGCCATACCAGTAATAAAAGGCGAAAAGTGCTCATGGGAACGTTTCCCGGGCGCTGTCAGTACCTACACCATCGAGGCGATGATGCAGGACGGAAAGGCCTTGCAGGCGGGAACTTCACACTTTCTGGGACAGAACTTCGCCCAGGCGTCAGACATCCGCTTTGTGAACAAGGAAGGGGTAAAAGAGCTGGCCTGGACCACTTCATGGGGCGTTTCCACGCGTCTGATTGGTGCCATGATCATGGCCCATGGCGATGACGACGGACTGGTGATTCCACCGCTAGTGGCACCGACGCAGGTCATCATTGTTCCGATCGTACGCAGTGAACAGGATGCCGAAGCCATTCATGCTTACTGCGACAAGTTGCAGAAGCAGATCTCCCGAAAAAAACTGAAGGGACAAAATCTGCGTGTAAACGTTGATAAGCGGGACATGAATGGCGGCGAAAAAAAGTGGTATCACATCAAGCGCGGAGTGCCTGTTCGGGTCGAGGTCGGGATAAAGGAACTGGAGCAGAACATGGTTTCTTATTCCTGCAGAGACAACAGCAAGAACACGTTAAACGTTGAGATAATTAGCTTTGTTAAAAACCTGCCAAAAATCCTGCAGACTATTCAGACAGGCATGCTTGAAAGTGCCAGAAAAAAGCTGTCGGACAACACCGAAACAATTACTACACTTGACAACTTCAGACAAGCTTTCAAACGCAAAGACAAACTCAACACATTCGTTCTCGCCCCCTTCAGCGATGACGAGAAAGTTGAGAAAGCCATCAGCGAACTGGGTGTAACAGTTCGATGCATTCCACTCGCTCAACCCAAGGTAGCAGCCACCTGTTTGTTTACAGGTCAGCCCACCCAATCCTGGGCCCTATATGCGAAGTCATATTGATCCTTGATCACCACCAGCCCCGTTTGCCAGGGGCGCGTGAGCATCCCCATGACCAAGGGCCGTGCTGTTGAACCGCAGCTGGCTCAGCACGTATCCATTACATTCCGCTCCCTGTTTTCAGAAGCCTGAAGGTAGCTCTGACGGCGCATCCTGCCCTAAGCTTCCCAGGACACAATCGTGCGAAGTTGGGACACGAGGGAAATCATGTATACCCTGACGCGCAGTGCCAGCCTTACCGACTATGAGCAGATTGCCCGTTCAGTGGGGCTCGATCCTTTTCGTATGCTGCGGATGGCCAAGCTGCCGGCCGGCGCCCTCGACGATCCGAATATCATGATCAGTAGCGATTCGGTCGGGTGGCTGCTGGAAGAGTCAGCCCGATTGTCCGGCCAGGAGGCTTTCGGCCTGCTGCTCGCCGAAAAGCGACACCTTTCCAACTTTGGCATGCTGGCGCTGCTTATCCGCGAAGAGCCAACCCTGCGCGCCGCCTTGCAATCCTGCTTTCGCTATACGCGACTGCATAACGCCGGTGTGCAATTGTGGCTTGAGGATGCAGGCGATCTGACCCTGCTGCATGTGGGTGTGAACATGCAGGGCCATCATGGCGTCTGGCGCCAGGCGATTGAACAGGCAACCGGCATTATCCTGCGCACCTTGTGCATCCTGAGCGGCTATACCTTCCGGCCGGTCAGGATCAGTTTTACTTACGAGCCCCCCTCCAGCCTTGAAGTACACCACCGTGTGTTGGGAACCGCGATCGAGTTCTCTCAGGAATTCAATGCCATCCTGTGCCGCGGGCGCGACCTGGATATGGCCATACCTGAGGCGGACCCGGCGCTGCATCGCGAAGTGAAGCGATCGCTGGACATGCAATTGGCTAACCTGCCCGACGAGCCGGCGCAGCAGGTACGACAGATCGTCAAGATGCTGCTGCCAAGCGGACTGTGTTCTGTCGATGCGGTTGCCCAGCATCTTGGCATGCATCGACGCACCCTCAACCGCCACCTGGCCACTGAGGGTGAGAGTGTCACCACGATCATCAACGCTGTACGGGCTGAACTCGCCGAAGAGTATCTGGCCAACAGCAAACGCCGATTATATGAGGTGGCCGAACTGCTCGGCTTTTCCTCGGCCGGCGATTTTTCACGCTGGTTCCGCAGCCAGTTTGGCAAGACACCTTCGAATTGGGTCGCGTCCTATCAAGAGAGCAAGGCGGCTAAATAGCCGCCTTCGAAAAACACTAAATAACGAAACGCCCGCTGAACGATTTAGCCAATCTGTTGTGTCGACCGGTTGAATCCACAGCCAGAAGCAGTCATTCGGATGCGCCTGGAAAATCCGACAAGGAGACACGAGGATCAAATGGACTTCATCTTGGATGTGGTAGTTCATCGCATTGGCGTTTACGTGCTGGGCTTGATGAGTGGCGGCCGTTTCAAAGGAGAAAGTGGTTTTGCCCGGGGTTGGGCAGTCGCCGTCGGTGGCTTGATACTGCTCTTTCTATTCGCGGCTTTCATAGCCTGGCTCATCTATACCAGTAGCCCGTAAACTGATGCCTGCTAGAGGTCGATTGCTGCCTATCACGACGGGCCGCAACCGGCCAAAAGCGGTCATCGAAAACCATCAAAAGCTTCATCAGCGAGTAATCGGGCCATTGAGCAGCCAAGCTGAGGTGTCCAGGAAATCAGGGGCATTTTTGTCCGACGCCCAAGCTCTGCGGCCTCAGTCGGTTTCATATTGGTCGTCATGCATGCACCTCTCCAACTTGCGCCGCCGAACACAAAAATTATGCGCAGTCCTGGCGCAAGAGTGAAAACGATTCCAGATAAGCGTGCTCAAGCCTTGAGTGATTGGGCTTAAATACCTTAGGCTGCCATTCAGTCATACCTATACCTTTGGGAATGTACAAAAATGGATCTTTTAGCCAATGTCCCAAGTTGGGATGAGATTGAGCGAAACCTCGATTGCAAGTTTGGCGAGCTAAATCAAGGTATCAGTCAGGGCTGGCAAAACGCTCAGGATGGGTGGGACGGCTTCACTCGACGCGTTAACACCCAATTTGACCGTACCAATGGTCAACTGGGTGGAGATAGGATTAACGCTGTTCGAGAGGCGCTATACCGGGCAGACCCCATAATCTTGATGAATCTTAAGCAACGCTGGGCATCCATCGAAATCGATCAAGTTCTTGACGTGCTACGACAGTTGGTCAAAGAAGTCTCGATGATATTAGGCGGCAGCATCGCTATAGGTTCAATCATTGGCGGTGCTGCTGGCGCAGCAGCATTTGGGGCCGGCGCGGGACCGGGAGCGGTTGCAGGCGCCGGAGTAGGCTTGCAGATCGGCAATCTCATTCTGATGGGAATGGGATTATCAGCCATCGCTGAGTATTTCTATAGAGGCCTTCCCGGCTGTCTAGCGACGCTGCAGGACGGTATCGTAACTGCCTGGCACTCTGTTGACGGCAAGCCTAGCGGGATCGATCCCACCGGAGGTTCGGAGGCCAGAAGACAGTCAATGATCGACCAAGCCTCAAGGCAATTGGCGATCGGACAGGAACAACTTGTTCAATTATTATTGACCGCCATCGTAACCTATTTGATGCGAGGGCAAATTAAGGCCGGGATCTCTGCCAGTATAGAAACTCGCGCAATGCGCAGCGCAAGGCTTCAAGCAGAAATATCGAACAGGCAACTGGCTAACTGGTTGGCGAAGATTGAACAGAAACTTTTGGCCCAGCCTGGATTGCAACCGACAGACATGGTAGCGCCCGCAAAGGCAAGAGCCGATATAGATCATCCGAAATGGGATAATACCAGGTTCCGCACAGACGGCGATTTCGGCTATCTTCCCCCACTTAGACAAAATTACGTAAGGGAAGTACATGAGTTATAAGTTTCTGTAAGCAAAATGAAAGCCAAAAACCAGAACTTTGAAGACATTGCAAGATATGCTCATGAGGCCAGGACAAATCTGAAACTAAAATATCGGGAGTACACCCCACCAAACCTACTGGAAACTATTGATGCCCGAAACATGGCAAAGTACGGGAATAAAATTGGCCCAACATTTGAAACACTGATCAGCAAAGGAAAATCTTTCAAACAAATCATCGAAAGCGCAACCAGAGCTGGTGGTGGAGACATATTCTGATGAAAAACAAAATAATACCAAGTGAATTGACAATTGAAAAAATGTACTCCGGCCGATCGTGTCTGAACCTGACATCGAGTGTCGACTGGGAGTGTTTTCCTGATTATGCAGAGTTTATTCTTGGACTACTTGGGGGGTCGATCATCAGCAAGTCTGACGGAGCTGATGTGCGTATTTGGGAGGTACTAATAGACAACGAGTACTTCTTCCTCGCATTTGACGATTTCCCAGTAATGATTACGCTAGAATCGAAGAGTCTGCAGGGAGACGATTATATACCAGCCTTCAAGGCCTTACTCGCTGAGAAGTCCTAACCTTGAAACCAATCCAAACGGACTGAGTACGGATAAATAATTGACACGCACAAAACAAAGGATGAGCCATCTGGCAGGAATGATGATGAACTACACCATGCCCCCTCCCACCCAGGCAAACAGGAAAAATGCGGACGTTGTAAGAATGCCTGCTTATGGCCGGTTTCTGTCTGTCCCCACCGGCCGCTTAGGGTCGGATCAAGCCCTTCGCGGCCGGCAACAGTCGGCAAAAGCAGTCACTCACACAGTCAAGCGATCAACAGTAACGCTACAACCCTTTCTCCACAGTTATTTTTTCAATCAGGTGCATCCAGTTAACCCTCCCGCGGGTAGTACAGGTAGTAGCCATAGCTGCTGAACTGACCACTTTCTGGAGAGATTTGCATGAACGCTAAACGATACCTGTGCTTTGTTAGTACTGCGCTTGCAGCTACCTGCTTGTTGGTCAATGTGCCAGCTGCCTATGCGCAAACAGACCTGCCCGACACCATCAAGGTCCCGGACGGTCACAAGATCGCGCTGGAGACCGTGGGGACGGGCGAAATCACGTATGAGTGCCGCGACAAGGCTAACGCCGCTGGCCAGACTGAGTGGACTTTCGTCGGCCCCAAAGCGGTACTCAATGATCGCAACGGCACACAGGTCGGCACTTACTTCGGACCGCCCGCTACCTGGCAAGCCAAAGACGGCTCTAAAATCACAGGGACACAACTGGCAGTTGCCCCCTCAGGCACCGGCGACCTCCCCTATCAGTTGGTCAAGGCCAACCCTGCTGAGGGTAAAGGCGCGATGAACGGTGTCAGTTACATCCAGCGGGTGGCCATTAAAGGGGGCGTAGCGCCCATGACCGAATGCTCCGCCGCAAACAGAGGCAAACGGGAAGTAGTGAAATATCAGGCTGACTATATTTTTTGGGCAGCCAACTAAGCCAACGACCCAGTCCAGGTTGTCGGCGCACAAGTCGTCTACTCTTCTTCGATGCAACCCCAGCCCTATGGCTGGGGAATTTACCACCTGCTGATGGCTGAAAACCTTGTCCTTGCCTGAGCCCTGTTTTGACTATGAAGCCTGCCTGAGTGCTTGCGCCCGAGGCGAGCAGCAGGCACTGCGGGAATTGTATGAGCAGGAAAGTGCTCGTCTTTTGGGTGTTGCCAAGCGCATCGCTCGTGATAACGCCCTGGCCGAAGACATCGTGCACGATGTCTTTATCAAGATTTGGACCCGTGCCGCCAGTTTCGATCCAGCGAGAGGCTCTGCGCGTGGCTGGATTTTCAGCGTAACGCGGCATCTGGCGCTCAACTTCATGCGTGATAGCGCCAGGGAGGTACAAGTAAGTGAACAACGGGAAACAGCACTGCAAGATTCAGCGTCCGTGGAGGCATCGCTGGAGAATGTGGATGCCTTCGATTATCGAGCCCGTTCAGGGCGTATTTATGTGTGCCTCGAGCAACTGGAGCCGGCACGTCGCAACTGCATCCTTCATGCGTATGTCGACGGCTATTCGCACTCAGAAATTTCACAGAAACTGGGCGCACCGCTGGGGACCGTCAAAGCCTGGATCAAACGCAGTCTGGTGGCATTGCGGGAGTGCATGGGATGACCATAAGCCCACAGGATGACAGCCCCGACAACATTGAAGAGCTGGCGAGTGAGTATGTGTTAGGCACGTTGTCGGCAGCGCGTCGTAGCGAAGTACAAAAGCGTCTTGCTCATGACGCCGATTTGCGAGCGGTTGTGGATGCATGGGAACAACGTTTGCTTGCGTTGACCGAACTGGCTGAACCGCAAACACCTACGGCATTACTCTGGGGGCGTATCGAGCGCAGCTTGAACGGCATTGACCGGCGAGCATCACGAGTGACGGCCACCGCGCAGCCAATCTCATGGTGGAACCTTCTGCCGCTATGGCGTGGGCTGGCGGGGACAGGTCTGGCCGCAGCGTTGTTGCTCGGAACAATGCTGCTGACACAAACAGCTCCGGTGAAACCGACCACCTACCTGGTCGTTCTGGTAGCTCCCCAGAACCAGGCGCCCGGCTGGGTCATTCAGGCCAGCAGCCCAAGAGAAATCCAGCTGATACCGTTGGGGGTCGCTCAAGTCCCAACCGACAAAGCACTTGAGTTCTGGACCAAGGGGGATGGCTGGCAAGGTCCGGTATCCCTTGGACTGGTCAAACCTGGGCAAACGCTTTCTGTCCCCTTGGATAGATTGCCGCCGCTGGAGCCCAACCAACTCTTTGAGTTGACTCTGGAAAACCCCAATGGATCGCCGACTGGGAAACCCACAGGACCGATTCAGTTCATTGGACGGGCCGTTAAAGTGATCTGAGCGAGCGCTTTGGATGAAAAGGCCGCTGAGGCGGCCTTGTTCGCCTCTCACATCTCTACCTGAGTGCCCAGCTAAATCAACTGTTCAGAGGCAATTTGAAATACTTCAGGTTGCTGTTGGCGTTTTTCAGCAAAACCGTGAAGAAAGCACACCGGTGGTCACTCGCCCTGTATGACTGCTGTGGGGCGCTTATGGCCAACAGCTACCTGTAGTAGTTCGATACACCACATAAACAGGACTGACAGCACTTTCACAACCTTGGACACACCCAACTCCTTTGACCCCCGATCGGCTACCAAGTGGCTAGCGGTCAGTGAACTCAACCGCGCGGGCGGCAGATGCCCTCGCAGCCGACTATGCTTTCGCGGGCGCAACGCGCTCGCTGCGTTGCTCCTTCGGCCATCACATGGAAAGCAGGTCTATGAAACCGATTAGGTCTTTTGCTCCCGCTGTTGCCCTCGCCTCACTCATATCCACCGCCAGCTTTACGGCCCATGCAGCCGATGTGCCGCTGGGCAGTACTGCTCTGGAGAGACATATCATTACGCACGTACTGGCTGTCGATGCGGCCAACTATCAGGTCACTGTGGAAGGTCCCGACAAAAGCCAGGTACCCATCCAGCTCACCGACCAGGCCAAGGCCCTGCACAACCTGAAGGTCGGTGATAAGGTCGATATATATGTTATCCGCTCGGTTGCCTACACGCTCGACACTGATGTTAATAGCGATAGAGGTGTCAGCACCAAATCAGCGATTACCCGCGCCGACAAGGACAACCCTAATCCGGGCGGTGAGGCGTTTCGTCAGGTCAAGGTCACGTCGAAGATCACCCACATTGACTTGAAAAAGCATGAAGTGACCTTGCTTCCTCCAGAAGGAAAAGTGAAGGTTGTCAAGGTCGAGGACCCCGAGCTCCAGGCCCGCATGAAGAACCTCAAGGTCGGTCAGACGGTCGACGCCACCTACACCGAAGTGCTGGAAATCAAAACCTCACGCTAGCAACGTGCGCTGACCAGAGAAGGCCTCGCCGAAGACAATCTGCACAGTACTGTGCTTGCACACTCTGGTTGGCGATCCGTCCTACCGTGCCGACCGGGACCGGTTATCCCCGGTCCCGGTCAAACACAAACAGTCGTTGATGACAGCATCTGACAAAAGACCGCAGTTCAGATTTGTCTATAAAGCCAAGGTGATTTCAGTTTCCTGGATGCATCCGACTGGCTGCTTTTGGCCGATTTCTGCCTGTCGCGACCGGCAGCTTCACGTCCTGAGGAAGTCAGTCAACCTTAATCGAGGTTCTTCAGGAGCGCCGCGCTTCCTCAAGGCATTCAAATAGGTGGTTTCATCGTAGAGGGTCACAGCTCAATTTCATGACGATGTTTGCGTGATATGAATGCGATTGTGCTGGTGGCAGCCAGCTGCGTTTTTCCAGTTTCTAGGCCATAGGTCGATTGGAGTAGGCATTCACAAACGGAAAAGGCTCTCTAGCTAGACGACACGGAGCAAACGCCCGTATGCTCTCGATTCCTTATCTGCATGGAATCCTTCGTGGACCCCAGCCCCGCAACACACATCCGCTGTCCAGATTCTGAATTTGGTCGTGCCACCAAATGATCGAAACTATCCCTACCCTCATTCTTGGCATCCTGGTCATCCTGGCGATCATCGCTGTAAACGGCTATTTCGTTGCGCAAGAATTTGCCTACATGGCGGTTGACCGTACCAGGCTCTCAGCATTGGCTGCTGCCGGTGATACGTCGGCAAAGCGCGCATTAGCCGTCACGAACCGCACAAGCTTTATGCTGTCGGGTGCCCAGCTTGGCATTACCGTAACAGGCTTACTTGTTGGTTATGTCGCTGAGCCCTTGGTTGGTGAGCCATTAGGCTTTCTGCTCGCAGGAACCGGTATTCCGCCCGACGCCAGAGTGGCCGTCGGTACAGGTATGGCCCTAGTTGCTGCTACGATTATCCAAATGATCGTGGGTGAGCTTTATCCGAAGAACCTTGCCATTGCGAACCCTGAGCCCTTGTCGCTCGGGCTTGCCCGCTCCACGCTCTTCTATATGTCGGCCTTCGGCTGGCTAATCAGTTTCTTCGACAAATCTGCCAATCTTCTCCTGAAGTTACTGCGTATTGAGCCGATTCATGACCTCGACGTGAGCGCCTCGGCTACCGATCTACCGCACATAATCGCGAACTCGCGTGACAGTGGCGACCTACCACGTGAGCTTTCACTCATGATGGATCGCATCCTCGACTTCCCGCAACGCAACGTCGAGCACGCTATGGTGCCCAGATCACAAGTCGACTGGGTTGAGCCAGATACGACGCTCGAAGAGCTGCGAGGGCTAATGGCGCGTGCTCACACCCGATACCCGGTGATTGACGATGATGATTCCCCTGTGGGTGTTGTACATCTCGCCGACGTGCTTGCACGTCTTTCCACGGGAAACAGTAATGAGACCGTTGCGTCGCTGATGAGACCTGCCAAGGTGCTGCCGACGCTGATGCTGCTGCCAGATGCTCTTGATCAGTTGGTTCAAACAACCGATCAGTTAGCTTGTGTTATCGACGAGTATGGTGGTTTCGCTGGAGTGCTTACGATTGAAGATCTCGCCATGGAAATCGTCGGTGAAATTACCGATGAGCATGACGCAGAAGTCGGCGATGCCATCGTGTCTGAAGGGGAAAACACCTGGACAATGGAGGGCGACGTTCACCTCGACGAGGTCAGGCGCATTATTGGTCACGACCTGCCGCGCGTTGATGTTGAAACAGTGGCAGGTATGCTGATCGCTGAGCTTGGCGCACTGCCTGGAGAAGGCGACACAGTCACCGTTGATCTACCTATCGATGCTGCCGAGCTGGTCTCCGACGAGCCGGTGAGATATCGACTCGAAGTTGATGTACTGCGTATTGAACGACATGTTCCGACTGAAGTTCGCATACGGCTGGTCAAAGTCTCTATGGCGGAGGAAGGGCAATGAATGATCCGCTGATAGTCACGATAGCAACAGTCGCGCTGATCGCTCTGAGTGGCTTGTTTGTTGTCATCGAGTTCGCGTTGCTCGGCGCTCGCCGGCACCGCCTTGAAGAGCTGGCCGTCAACAGTCCGTCTGCTCGTGCTGCGCTGCGCGGCATGAATGATTTGACGTTGATGCTTGCCGGTGCTCAGTTGGGCATCACGCTGTGTACTTTTGCCCTAGGTGCGGTGACGAAACCTGCGGTCGACTTATGGCTCGGCCCAGTGTTCATCGCGTGGGGCTTGCCTGAGTGGGCTGCTGGTGGCGCAGCTTTCGGCTTCGCGCTTTTCCTGGTGACATTCTTGCACCTGGTTGTCGGTGAGATGGCGCCCAAGTCCTGGGCCATTGCACACCCGGAAAGATCCGCTCTGGCAATTGGCATCGTTTCGCGCATCTATACCTGGCCGCTACGTCCGCTGTTGCGCTGGGTGAATCGAATCGCCAATCGTCTCGTAAAAGCCTCAGGTGTTGAGCCAGTTGAAAGCGCCGCAGTGGGTGGTCAGGATATTGAGACCATAAGGCAGCTCGTTGAGCATTCGGCGAAGGTCGGCACGCTACAGCCGCAGATGCAGCAGCAGATTTCAGGCCTGATCGACCTGGGCACTCTACCCGTCGAAGCTCTGCTAATCGAGGGAGAGGCGCTGGTTCACGTTACGCGGGATGCGACGGTGGCGGATGTCCGCACTGCGGCCATTCAGTCCGGGCACCTGCGCATTCTCGTGCTGGGAACCGAGGGCATACAACCCTCGGTGGTTCACGTACGCGACACCTTGCTTGAGCCAGAGACTCGGTTTGCGCATGAGCTTGCACGCGAAGCTTTTGTGCTTGATGCGAAAACCCCCGTCTATGAAGCACTTGCGCGCATGCGTAAATCGAGCATTCAGCTTGCTTTAGTCGTGAGCGCGGATCGCTTGCTGGGCGTTGTTACGTTGGCCGACATCCTCAAACGAGTGCTTCCTGCTGCCTCCAATACCTAACGGTCGCATGTATGTCATAAATGTTCGGGTGTTCCCGTAACCACTTGGCAGGTACATCTTGCTTGGTATAGACAGTTTTCAGCTTAGCTTCGTTGCTGATCGAGCTCATGACCCTATGCGGCTGAGCACGTATTGAAGCTGCTCACTGGTTATCTCTGGTTTAGGGCTGAATGACTTGAACGGCTGCTTCTGGCCGTTTTCTGCCGGTCGCAACAGGCAGCAATCGACCCATTGCTGTCGTTCGAGTTTCGTCGACTATCGTCTGTTTCGCAGCGGTAGCAGTCACCCGTTATGACGAGCTGGACGTGAGGTTCGGCAGGTTCGTGATATCGCCTTGATCTTTGAGCACCTACGTTAATGTGAACAGATCCTAGTCCAATTTAACGATTCCACACGGTGCTCCCCCGCGCACAGTGACTTGTACCGGCGCAAAGCCGCCCATCACAAAGCGGAGACATCAGATGAAAAGACTGCAAGGCCGTGTGGCCCTGATTACCGGCGCAGGAGCCGGCATCGGCAAAGGCCTGGCCCGTCGTTTCGCAGCCGAAGGCGCTTCGCTATGGCTGGCGGATATTAATGCTGCAGCAGGTGAATCCGCTGCAGCAGAAATCCGATCTGAATTTGGTGTGAAGGTAGGCTTTGCTACCACAGACGTGAGCGAACGCGCTGCTGTACAAGACATGGTGGGCGCAGCCCAACAACACTTTGGCCGTGTAGACATTCTCGTTAACAATGCCTGGGGCCGCCGCCCAAATAGCCCATCCGGCTTTGCGAGTGTGGATACGCTGACCGATTTGGACGCCGACTGGGCCTGGCGCATTGGCACGCAATCAGCACTGTGGGCCATGCAGGCGACATTTCCCGGTATGAAAGAGCGCAGCTGGGGCCGGGTCATCAATATGTGCTCGCTAAACGGCGTCAACGCCCACCCCTATTCGGTGGACTACAACATGGCCAAGGAGGCGCTGCGCACTCTCACACGCTCCGCCGCGCGCGAGTGGGCGGCCTATGGTATTTGCTGCAATGCCATTTGCCCCGGGGCAAACACCGAGGCATATCAAAAGTTCGCAACCGCCCAGCCTGACAACGCAGCCGATATGCTGCGGCTGAACCCCATGGGCTATATGGGCGACCCCGAGCGCGACATTGGCGGTGCAGCATTGTTTCTGGCCAGCGAAGATTGCCGTTATGTGACAGGTAATACACTGTTTGTCGATGGCGGCAGCCACATCAATGGCGTGCCCTGGTTGCCTAAGCAAAAGTAAATGCTTCTATTTTGATAGCTTGATATGAGTTATCTAACAGAGCACCCAACCAATTGAAACGCCAGCACTGTTCTAGGCCTGTTCACGAAAATTATGAGTACCTGCGGGAACGCTGACAATCCAGCATCCGCATGCATATCACTCGCGTTCAGTTCAAGCGTATCGCGAGCGCAATGAGGTGGAGCGCTTGTTTCGTAGGATCAAGGCATATCAGTTCAAAGCCGACAATGTCTGAAATACAGCCTGAAGCGGTCACTTAGCCAGCAGTGGCGATAGTCGGCTTCTGGCCGTTTTCCGCCCGTGACCAAGAGCCGAAATCGGCCCAGGCTGCGTGAAAAGCATGCGCCATTTCGAAGTGTGCGTTGCTACGTGAAATCTGCCAACGTTTGGTTAACCAGCAGACTGGAAATTTGCATAGGAACGCGCTTTTCGCTCCAGTCCTGACGGTCAAACCTGCTCCAAAACGTTTTCACACAGCCTGGACCAAAAGCAGTCAGTAAGAGCGGCAGCGACAAGGTCGAACTTCATTGCAAGGTCTGCCGGTAGCAGCGCTAGCTCACTGGAGTTAATACAGGTTCCCCCGCGAAATGAGTTGTCAAGTTGTTGAAAGTCAGATCCAGCATTGCATGAACTGTCGCATGAGTAGAACTGGCCATATGCGGTGTCAGCACCACGTTCGGCAAAGCTAGCAATGCCCGAGAAACGTGCGGCTCATCGCAAAACACATCGAGCCCCGCCGCGAGAATCTTGCGGTCGCGCAAGGCCTCGACAAGGGCATCTTCGTCGACGATGGAGCCGCGCGCAATATTGATCAATACACCGCAGTCGCCAAGCTCTGCCAGCACGGCCGCGTTGATCATGCCGTGAGTGTCGGAGCCACCGCTCGCGCACAACACCAGATAATCGACACTCGCCGCCAATGTTTGTACATCGTTGCACCAGCGATAGGGCACATCAGCCTTTGGCGTGCGCCCCGTATACGCAATGCTCATACCGAACGCCAGGGCTCGTAAAGCCACTGCTCTGCCAATACGGCCCAAACCGACGATGCCCATTCGCCCGCCAAACACCCGCGCAGTCATCGGATGGCGGCCGACTGTCCATTCACCTCGTCGCACAAATCGGTCGGCGGTTAGCACTTGACGTGCGGTACACAGCAACAGCGCGATGGCGAAATCTGCAATGTCTTCGGTGGACAGTCCAGGGGTATGGGTGACCCGGACGTTGCGTTCGCGCGCGGCTTCAAGATCTATTCCATCGTAACCGACACCCATCACCGAAATGATTTCCAGCGCTTGCAGTCGAGCGATCAATACGCGGGGTACGCTGGATTCGGCAGTCGCAACAATGCCTCGCACAGTGGGGGCCAGTTCCATGAACCGCTTTTCGTCAAGAAGCGAATATGAGTGACAGTCGAAATGCTCGCCCATGCGGATGATGAAATCATCGGGCAGGCGGGAAAGCAGTAGCAAAGTGGGTTTCATCGCGTTGTCATGTCTCGGCAAAGTACGAGGTATCAGCGGCGTGGACGTTTGTCATGCCGCCGCGACCGGTGGGAGGTTTATTCAAGAACGGTTGGATCGCGCCGGATTTCCTCGCGAGCCATGGCTTCCCACAGGAATGGGAACCCATTGGCATCGGTGCGCCCTCCGGTGGCGAGCGCGACGCTGGCGGGCAGCGGTGAGCCGCCGCCGAGCGTTTCGACATGCCAGGCCAGACGGCTGCGCCACTCCAGTGTGATCGCGCGCAGGTGTGCCTGGCGAATGCCGTTGGCCACCACCAGGACGCCGTGGTTGGCGAGCAACGCCCACTTTTGCGTTCCGAGAGCGTCCACGACGGCGCGGCCTCGTTCGGTGTCTTCAACGGTGCCCTGATACTCGTCATAGAGCACCGGGTCGGTGTCAACCAGGGCGGACGTCTGATCATAGATCGGTGGAATACGCCCGGCCGCCGACCACACTGATCCCCACTGCGGATGGTTGTGGATCACCACGCCGACATCATGCCGGGCGGTGTGTACATCAATGTGCAGGTTGATGGCCGGCGTGATGTTCCACTCCCCCTCGATCACCTTGCCTTGCGGATCGAGGCGCACGATATCCGAGGCGGTCACTTCCCCCCAGGTGAGTTCCCACGGATTGGCCAGGTACGTGCCGTCGTCCTGGCGAACGGTGATGTGGCCGGCGATATGGTCGTTATAACCCTCGCGATACAACACCCGACACAGCAATGCCACGGTCTGGTGGGGCGTCAACTCGGGCAGCAGCGCATATCGACCTGGCTTGGGAGCGAAGCGGGCCAGCAAATCCTGGTTAAGCGAGTCCTTCAACATAGCTGTTTCCTCTTGAGCCACTGTCACAAGCGGTGATTGACCAATCAATGAATTAACCGTGGAACGACCCGCGGGCGAAAACCGAGGTGCGCTGCATACGCCGTTGGTGCGGTTGATAGTCGAGGATGGCGTTGTGGAGAACGCTACGGTTGTCCCAGAGCACCATGTCGCCGACTCGCCAGCGATGGCGGAAACCGAATTGGACGTGTTGGCAATGCGCATGCAGGTAGGCAAGGATGGCATCGCCCTCGGAGGTGGCCAGACCGTCGATATGGGTGGTGTAGGTCGGGCTCAGGTACAGCGCCTTGCGACCTGTCACCGGGTGCTGGATAACCAGCGGATGCAGGTGCCGTCGGTTCGCTTTTATGACCTCGACATAGCGCTCGTGCGTGACGACGTTTTGGCGCAGCGCTGCCGTCATGGGGCCGTTCATGTCGTGCCAGCCACTGAGGCCTTCGAGGTAGTGCTTCATGCGCTCGGACAGCGCGTCGTAAGCCGTGGTCATGCTGATCCAGCAGGTGTCGCCGCCACACGGCGGCAGGATCCGGGCGTGGGTCATTGTGACAATTGGTGGGCTGGGCAGAAAACTCTCGTCGTGGTGCCACATATCAGCACGATCGCCCAGCTTGGAGTCGATCACGGTGATCTGTTCAAGGCCCTCGCCCAGGTTGGGATAGAAGGTGTGTACTTCTGGCTCACCGAAATACCGTGCAATCGCCAAATGTTGCTCGGGCCTTAGTTCCGGGACGTGCAGCACGATGGCTTCATGTTTGAAAAGAGCCGCCTCAAGCGCCGCCAGCGTTGCTGGCAAAATCAATGAAGTCGGATCCAAGTCAAGTACCTCGGCACCCAGGTTTGGACCAAGGGGCCGGACGGTGAAAGATGAAAGCATGGACAATCTCCCGATAGGGTTGAAACATCCGATCTGATGGGGCGCATTACTACGCGTCTGGACGATGTCTGGTTGACGAAAACGATCATACTCACGTCGCGACGGCTGAGATATTCGCATTCAACAAGTGACCACATATGTAGTTAACTGATTGATTTAGTTGAACAATATTAGATTGTTAGTACGGCGATAAATGCAGCACTCGGATTTCCATAAACAAGTCAGGAGATGAAACCACGATGAGCACAAAGTCCTCGCCGGCGCAGCTTCCCGCGTTACGCAAGCGTCCGACCCAATCACGCTCTCGTGCACTAGTCGACGCTGTGGAGCAGGCGTGCCTGCGGATCCTTGATGAGGCAGGCGAGAACGCGCTGACCGTCGCCCGCATCGCGGAAATATCAGGGGTCGCCGTCGGCTCGATCTACCAATATTTCCCCAACAAGGACGCGATCGTTGCCTTGCTGTACGAGCGCGTTCTCGACGAGGAATCCGAGGAACTACTGAGGGTGCGCGAAAGGCTGGTTGGCGTGCCATTGAGATCGGCACTGCGCGATATTCTGGCCAACATCATTCGTGTCGAAACGCGCCTGTTCAAATTGAACAACGCCTTTCACTTGCGTTACCACTGCGCCTTGCACCTGGGAATGTGGCGCGGCCCTTACCGCACGACGGGTGAATTCATCGAAGCGACCTGGCTGCCGCTCCTGCATCTGTACGAGCATGAGATCACCACAGAGCACCCTGCCTTGGCGGCTTATTTGCTAGGACAGGGGCTGCGCAGTGTAATCCGGTCGGTGTTGGAGGATACACCGGCACAGCTGGAACATCCGGCCTTGCTCGACAGCCTGGTCGCCATGGCTATCGGTTGCCTGCGTCCATCCGCATTCGACTGACAGGCGGCCCATATAGCAACGGGATTTTGTCAACATTCCTCACGCCGTACTTACCCTATGCTCCGTTATCAGCAGCTTCGTTCGCTTGTTTGACTCGGTTTGGCCTTCAGACAGCATCGGCTGCGGGATCGAATCAATGGAAAATAACCCCCTCAAGGGTTCGCTGGGTAAATGCCTGCCGGCTACGACCGACCGCTTTGGGTCCAGGCTGTGTGAAAACACGCTGGATTCATTGAAAACCGGGATTTGCTTGGATTGCCTGCGAAACCAGCAGACGGAAGCGCGAATTGCCCCAGTAAGCTACATAGGTGTTCGTAATGCTGTTTGGGCCGCGCCAGCGGCCCAAACAGCCGCTCACGGACGATCAAACGGCGGGATTCACGCCCTGATCGCCTCAAGCAGTCCTGCGATGCCGAAGATGCTCATCATTCGTTTGAGGTTGTAGGCCAGCACATGAAGGCTCATCTCAGTGCTTACCCGCGGAAGGGTTTTGGTCAGGAAGTGGGTACTTCCCATCCTGTATTTGAGCGTTCCAAAAGGATGTTCAACGGTCTGTCGGCGACGCCTCATCATCGTTGGATCATTTTCCAGCCGTACCTGCATCGCATCGACTACGGCTTCATGTTCCCAGCGCTTTATCCGGCGCTCCTTACCCGTCGTACACTGCTTCTGCATTGCGCAGGACTGGCAACCCGAGAACCAATAACAGTGCAGTAGCATGCCGTCTTCCATCGAAGAATGCCGCCGGGTCAGTAACTGTCCCGCGGGGCATCGATACTCGTCCGATGCAGTAACGTAGATGAAGTCCTGCTTACCAAATCGGCCTTCGGCTTTGCTGCCGGAAGTCAGGGGTTTCGGTACGAAGGTGGTGATGCCCGCCTGCTCGCAGGCAAGGATTTCCAAGCCTTTGTAATAGCCTCGGTCGGCCACCACCGTCAGCGACTCAGCGCCGATCTCTTCACGCGCTTGGTTCGCCATATTGCTGAGTTGCGCCCGGTCATTACCAACGTTGGTCACCTCATGGGCGATGATCAGATGGTGTTTGTCGTCGACAGCTGTTTGTACGTTGTAGCCAACCGTTCCGGTGCCTCGGCCGCTTGTGGCCATTGAGCGTGCATCTGGGTCTGTGAGGGAGATCTGCTGGTCTGGACTTTCGTGGAGCTGCACCTCGATGTCCTTGAGTTTCTGCATCTGCTTTTTCAGTGTTTCTATCTTTTCTTTAAGCCGCTCGGTTTTGGCCTCGGCCACTTCGGGCATTGCCCGATCCGCCGAATCCATCGCCGCCAGATATCGATCAATGCTCTGCTCGATCTGCTGCATGCGTGCCTTCACTTTGCCCTGGGTGAAGTTACGGTCGCGGTTGTTCACGGCTTTGAATTTGCTGCCGTCGATGGCGATGATCGATTGGGAGAAGAGATTGAGATTGCGGCAAAGCACTACGAATTGTCGGCAGACGCTGCGAATGGCTTTGCCGTTGTCTTTGCGAAAGTCGGCAATGGTTTTGAAGTCCGGAGCCAAACGCCCCGTCAGCCACATCAACTCGACGTTGCGCTCGGCCTCACGCTCCAGCCGGCGGCTGGACTGAATCCGATTGAGATAGCCGTAGATATAGATCTTCAACAAGATCGCTGGATGATAGGCCGGACGACCCGTTGCAGCAGGATCTACGCCCTCAAACCCAAGTGCGCCCAGATCGAGTTCATCGACGAAAACGTCGACCACACGGACTGGATTTTCTTGGGTTACGTAATCGTCCAGGCACTCCGGCAGCAGCGTCACTTGCGTCCGGGCCTCGCCTTCAATGAATCGCTTCATGATCGTCCCCGCTACGATCTCGACGATCAGAAGATTAGACAATTGCAGGTGTTTTCACACAGCCTGGGTCCTAAGCAGCCGCTGGACAGCCTAGTGGCTGGTAGCGTAGTCAGGCGTATGAATTGGAGGCGTTGCAATGACAACAATCGATGTGAAATCCCGATTCGAAGCAAAGCTTCTTCGCCCGGCAAAGCCTGGTAATGATGCATCCTGGGCGTTCGTAGTACTGCCAAGAGACGTGAGTGAACAGCTTCCGAGGCGAGGAAGGACGACCGTTGAAGGCACAATCAATGGGCACCCTTTCCAGGCAACCCTTGAGCCGGATGGTCAGTTGAGCCATTGGCTGCAGGTAAGCAGAGAGTTACTCGAAG
Organism: Pseudomonas sp. MPC6; assembly: GCF_006094435.1. NCBI lineage: Bacteria > Pseudomonadati > Pseudomonadota > Gammaproteobacteria > Pseudomonadales > Pseudomonadaceae > Pseudomonas > Pseudomonas sp. MPC6. The sequence continues at coordinate 4,519,798 of NZ_CP034783.1, forward strand.
CCGCGGGCTCGGTTGTTGGGGATATCGTTATGCTGGAGCTAACCCCTGTGAAGAAGGAACCCGAGCCTGACATCCCGGCAGATTTTCAGGAGGCACTGGCAGCCGCTCCTGAGGCTCGTGACGTCTGGAACGATACGACGACCATCGCACGAGTAGACTGGATACATTGGATTACTTCAGCCAAGCAACTCAAGACTCGCGCAAAACGAATTGGTGATGCCTGCGATATGCTTGCATCCGGCAAGAAACACGTTTGCTGTTTCGACCAGTCCGGCTACTACAGTAAGGCCTTCCGTGCGCCCGAGGCAGATGGAACACTCCGTTGAAAACGCCTGACAAATCGCCGCGAGCTGACCATCATCGAAGCTGACCTGCCTTAATATTCAAGGACCGGTCGGGCCTCCTCGGCGAGGCCCTTCACGATTTATCAGCGCCACCCATCAACCTCCATACACCCGCGCCATCTCCCCTCGCCGTTTCATCCGCGAAACAAATCCGCTGTTTCCCCTCATCAGGCGTTACCTGAACAGGCACCGCGCGCTCGCGTTTTTCCGGGCCTCGCACGATCGATGTGCAATTTCGTGCCAAATAGGAAACCGCGTTTCATATCTGAAACGCTCAAAATAATCTGAAATCTCCTTAAACATCTAATAACAAAGGAGTTTTTGACAAAAAACAAAACGTCCACAGCTCTGGCATTGTTCATGCACTAAACGGCGTATCACCTATAAAACAGACCAGAGACCCTTCCCAATGGCTGTGAACGAGATGTACGCCGTCGCCCCGCAATGGAATAAGCCCGCTCCCAAGGACAATCCGGAGCCCACCGAAATTGAATTCCGCAATGTCGGCAAATGCTTCCCGGCCAAGGGAAAGTCCGAAGCGCCGTTTGCCATTCGCGAGGTGAACTTCAAGATCCGCCGCGGTGAAGTGGTGTCGATCATCGGCCCTTCCGGGTGTGGCAAGAGCACCATCCTGAACATGGGTTCCGGGTTGTATCGCCCTACCGAAGGCGAAGTCTTCGTCGGCGGCGAAGCCGTGACCGGGCCGGTCCGCCAGGTGGCGTTCATGCTGCAAAAAGACCTGCTGATGCCGTGGCGCAGTATTCGCCGCAACGTCGAGCTGGGCCTGGAAATCCAGGGTGTGCCGGCCGCCAAGCGTCAGGCGGTGGCCAAAGATCTGCTCGATCGCTGCCACCTGCAAGGTTTTGCCGACCACTACCCCTTCCAGCTGTCGGGGGGCATGCGCCAGCGTGCTGCGCTGGCCCGCACCCTGGCCATCGACCCGCAGGTGCTGTTCCTCGACGAACCATTTTCGGCCCTGGATGCGCAGACCAAGATGATCCTGCAGCAGGACATGGCGCGGATGCTGTTCGATGAAAAGAAAACCGCGCTGTTCATCACCCATGACCTGATCGAAGCCATCGCCATGTCCGACCGCTTGCTGGTCATGAGCGCCCGCCCCGGCACCATCATCGAAGAAATCAGCGTCGACCTGCCGTTTCGCGACAACCCGCTGGAGCGCCGCAAGCTGCCGGAGATCGGCCCGCTGGCCGGACGCCTGATGGAACTGCTGAAAGTCGGCGAAGACACCGAACTGCATTGATCAACGCCCTTGTGGCCATCAACCTTTTCAGGAGTACTCATGCTCAAGTCTCTGTTTCAACGCTTCAGCCAGGCCAGCGCCGTCGCGCTCGGCCTGGGCCTGGCCTTCGCTGCCCAGGCGCAGTCGACCGACGTGACTTACCTGTTGCCGGCGCCGCCGAACCTGCCGGCGTTCGCGCCGTGGATCATTGCGCAGCAAAAGGGTTACTACGCCGCCCAGAACCTGAACATGAAGTTCATCGCGGCCAAGGGCGGTGTGGACGTGGCAAAGCAGATCGGTGCGGGTAACGCGATGCTCGGTGGCGCCCTCGGTGATACGCCCATCGTGGTACGGGCCAACGGCATTCCGGTGCGCAACGTCGCGGTGCTGGGCGCCGGCGGCGTCACCATGATTGCGACCAATGCGGCGCAGAACATCAATTCGATCACCGACCTCAAAGACAAGACGGTGACCGTGATGTCCTACTCCGACACCACCTACTACGCCTTGCTCGCTTCCCTGCGTAAAGCCGGCCTGAGCAAGAACGATGTGAACATCCAGGCCGCCGGGCCCGCCGGTGTCTGGCAATTGTTCTCGGCGGACAAAGCCGTGGCAATGGCCGGCGTGCCGGACTGGGTGATCAACGCCGAGGAAGCCGGGGTGAAGATCAAGCTGATCCCGCAAGCGCAGATCTTCGACAGCATGGCTCAGTCGATCCTCGCCTCCGACGATGCCATCAAGCATCACCCGGACATTGTTCGCGGCACGGTCCAGGCAACCCTGCACGGAATGCGCGACATCATTGAAGACCCCCGCGCGGCCGCCGTGACCTTTGCCAAGGCTGTTCCCGCTTATGCCGGCAAGGAAGATTCGCTGGAGAAAATCTTCAAGCTCTACGTCGAGCACGTCTATGCCAACCAGACCGTACCGGGCCGAATCGATCCGGTGCGCCTGGAAGCGGTCCGCCAGTTCTATGTCAGCGAAGGCATCGTCACCCAGGAGCCGAAGCTCGACGACCTGTACACCAACCAGTTCATCGACACCCAAACCGCCGCGCAATGACGGTCAGTGACAACAAGGTAACGACACGATGAAAAACCTCAATAACTCCATGCTCGGCAGCGTCGCCCTGCTGATCCTGTTCCTGGTGCTCTGGCAGTGGGGCCCGGGACTGCTCGGCATGCCCGAATTCGTCATGCCGCAACTGAGCCGGGTGGCCCAGGAAAGCGTGGTGATGTGGCAGACCGGCGGCCTGTTGCAGCACACCTTGATCACCGCGTTCGAGATCATCGTCGGCTTCGGCCTGGGCGCCCTGCTCGGCGTGGCCATCGGCGTGTCGCTGGGCCTGTCGCCCGCCGCAGAAGCCATGCTCTCGCCGTACATCCTGGCGCTGCAGATCGCGCCGAAAGTCGCCTTCGCCCCGCTGTTCGTGATGTGGCTGGGCTACACCATCTACCCGAAGATCCTGATCGCGATCCTGATCGTGTTCTTCCCGGTGATGATCAACGTGCTGTCGGCGATTCGCACCGTGGACCCGGACATGATCAACCTCGTGCGGACCATGAACGCCAGCCGCTGGCAGATCTTCCGCCTGGTGGAATTTCCATCGGCCATGGCCGCGCTGTTCTCCGGCTTGCGCATTGCCTCGACCCTGGCCGTGATCGGCGTCACCGTCGGTGAACTGGTCGGCGGCAACCAGGGCCTGGGCTTCCTGCTGGTGGATGCCGAAGGCCAGGGCAATACCGCGGGCGTGTTCGTCGCCATCGTCATGCTCACGCTGATCGGTGTGCTCGCTTACGGCGCGGTGGTCTGGGCCGAGAAACGCATCCTGCACTACATGCCCAAAGCCATGCTGAGTACTCAATGATGACGACCCTCACTCGTTTGCTCGAAGGCCGTCGCGTGCTGGTCACCGGGGGCGCCCGCGGCCTGGGTTACGCCTTCGCCCAGGCCATCGGCCGCGCCGGTGCCCGGGTAGTGATCGCCGACATTCTCGCCGAGCGCGTCCAGCAATCGGCCGCCGAACTGGTCGCTGAAGGCCTGAGCGTTTATGGCGTGACCGTGGATTTGGCGCAACCGGATTCGATCGAGGCCTGCATCGCCGAAACCAGCCGTTTGCTCGGTGGGCTGGACGGCCTGGTCAACAACGCGTCGATCACCAATTCCGGCGGCAAGACCTGCGAAGAGCTGAGCCTGGATACCTGGGACCAGGTGATGCAGGTCAATGTGCGCGGCACCTGGCTGATGACCAAAGCCTGCCTGCCGGCCCTGCGCGCCAGTGGCCGTGGCGCGATCGTCAACCTGGCGTCCGACACCCCGCTGTGGGGCGCGCCGAACCTGTTGGCCTATGTCGCCAGCAAGGGCGCGATCATCGCCATGACCCGTAGCCTGGCCCGCGAGCTGGGTGGCGACAACATCACGGTCAATGCCATCGCGCCTGGCCTGGTGCTGGTCGAAGCCACCGCCTACGTGCCCGAAGCGCGTCACCGCTTGTACAACGACCAGCGGGCGATTCAGCGCCCACAACTTCCCGAAGACGTCAGCGGCGCCGTGCTGTTCGCGCTGTCCGACCTCGCCCGTTTCATCACTGGACAAACCCTGCCGGTCAACGGCGGGTTCGTCATGCCTTGATCAGGAGACTGCCATGACCGATCTATCCGCCAACTTGAATGCCCACGCTGCTTCAGAGCAGGCCACCGCGAAAAGCTGGGAACAACCCGCCGGCAGCGACCTTGCAAGCTGGATGCAGACCCGCATCGCCCGCTACGAGACGCGCAAGTACGACTGGAACGCGCTGAAGTTCCAGGCCGACTACGACCCGAAATTCCGCCGCGCGCAGATGCGCTACATCGGCACCGGCGGCACTGGCGTGAGCACCGACATGAACACCATCCCGTCGGAGAACTTCACCTTCTCCACCATGGTGATTCCGGCTGGTCACGAAGGCCCGCCGCACCTGCACACCGACGTGGAAGAAGTGTTCTTCGTGCTGCGCGGCAAACTCAAGGTGGTGATCGAAAAGGACGGCGAGCGTTTCGAAACCATCCTCACCGACCGCGACGTGATTTCCGTGCCGCCCGGCGTGTACCGCGAAGAGATCAACATCGGCGATGAAGACGCGTTGATGTGCGTGATGCTCGGCGCGAAAAAACCCGTCACCCCGACCTACCCGCCAGAACACCCCCTGGCCTCGATCAAGCGCGGATAAGCCCATGTTGCACGCCATCGATACCCTCGCCCCGCCGCTCACGGCCGACCTCCAGGCCCAGTTGGCGCTGCACTTCCCCCAGCGCACGCTGGAGCTCGCAGGCGCCCGCCAGGCCGTGCGCGAATGCGGGGCCGGGCCGGCCATCGTGTTGCTGCACGGGATCGGCTCGGGCTCGGCGTCGTGGCTGCAAGTGGCGCAGGAGTTGGGCCAAAGTGCCCGGGTGATCGCCTGGGACGCGCCCGGCTATGGCGACTCTACGCCGCTCAGGGCCTTGGCCCCGGACGCTTCGGACTACGCCGAACGGCTGCTGCAGATGCTCGACGCCCTGGACATCCAGCGCTGTGTGCTGGTGGGTCACTCCCTGGGGGCGATCACCGCCACCGCGTTCGCCAGCGGCGTGCACCAGCAGCGCATCAGCCGCCTGGTCTTGATCAGCCCGGCCCAGGGCTACGGCCATCCGTCGCGCGCCTTGCAACGCCAGGACGTGCGCAACAAACGCCTGCGCGCCCTGGAGCAACTGGGCATCCCGGGCATGGCCGAGCAACGCAGTGCCTACATGCTCTCGCCCCACGCCAGCCCCAAGGCACAGGCCTGGGTGCAGTGGAACATGGCCCGGCTCAATCCCGAGGGCTATCGCCAGGCCATCGAGCTGCTGTGCGGCGATGACCTGCTGCGCCACGCGCCGCTGTCGATGCCGTGCGAAGTGCATTGCGGCGAAGCCGACGGCATCACCGCGCCCGAAAGCTGCCTGACCCTGGCCAAGGCCCTGGGCGGCACGTTCAACCTTATCGCCGATGCCGGGCACGCCAGCCCCATCGAACAACCTTGTGTGGTGGCGGGCCGTCTGGCCTGTGCCATCAAAGAATCCCTGACAGGTGCATCGCTATGAACGATTCAGATCTGCTGAAGGACGCTCAGGACAAATACATCGTGCCGGGCCTGGAGCGCGGCCTGCTGCTGCTCTGCGAGTTCAGCCGGCGCAACCGCACGCTGACCGCGCCGGAACTGGCCCGGCGCCTGGCGCTGCCGCGCTCGACGATTTTCCGCTTGCTGACGACCCTGGAAACCATGGGCTTCGTCACCCGCAGCGGCAATGAATATCGCCTGGGCATGTCGGTGCTGCGCCTGGGCTTCGAGTACCTGGCCTCGCTGGAGCTGACCGAACTCGGCCAGCCGCTGCTGGCCCGCCTGTGCGACCGCCTCAACTACCCGAGCAACCTGGTGGTGCGCGACGGCCGTTCGATCGTCTACGTGGCCAAGGTCTCGCCGCCGTCGGTGTTCTCCAGCGCGGTGAATGTCGGCACCCGCCTGCCCGCCCACGCCACGGTCCTGGGGCGCATCCTGCTCGAAGACCTGTCGCTGGCCGAGCTGCGCGAGCTGTACCCGGAAGATCACCTGGAGCAGTTCTCGCCCTGCACGCCGAAAACCGTGATGGAGCTGTTCGACATGGTCCAGGCCGACCGTCAGCGCGGGTTTGTCAGCGGTGAAGGCTTCTTCGAGTCAGCGATTTCGACCGTTGCCGCACCGGTGCGCGATCAATCCGGGCAGATCGTCGCGGCCCTGGGCGTGACCATTCCGACCACGCAAATCGCCCACGTCAACTTCAACGAATTGCTCCTGCAGGTGCGTCGCAGCGCCGACGAGCTGTCGCGGTTGCTCGACTACAACAGCGCGGCCGGCCACGACGGCCAGCAGCGCGTGACCGCCCTGATGAGGGATTGAGATGAGCCTCTATCAACTGCAAGACAGCACGGCCATCGTGACCGGCGGCTCCTCCGGGATTGGCCTGGCCTGTGTCGAGTTGCTGCTCGAAGCCGGCGCCGCCGTGGCCTTCTGCGGTCGCGACGAAGACCGCCTGCGTAGCGTCGAAGCCGACCTGCGCCAACGCTTTCCCCACGGGCGGTTGCTGGCCCGGGTGTGCAACGTGCTCGACGCGGATTCGGTCAACGCCTTTGCCGCCGCCAGCCTGGCCGCACTGGGCCCGGCCAGCGTGCTGATCAACAACGCCGGACAAGGTCGGGTCTCGACCTTCGCCGACACCACCGACAGCGCCTGGACCGAAGAGCTGAACCTGAAATTCTTCTCGGTGATCAACCCGGTTCGCGCCTTCAAGGCGCAGCTGCAAGCTCAACCGAACGCGGCCATCGTCTGCGTCAATTCGCTGCTGGCCAGCCAGCCGGAGCCGCACATGGTCGCCACCTCGGCCGCCCGCGCCGGGGTGATGAACCTGGTGCGCTCGATGGCCACCGAATTCGCCGTCGATGGCATTCGGGTCAACGGCATCCTGATCGGCCTGGTCGAGTCCGGGCAGTGGCGCCGGCGTTTCGAAGCCCGCGAAGAGCGGGAGCTGGACTGGAGCCAATGGACCGCCCGCCTGGCTCGACAAAAACACATTCCCTTGGGGCGCCTGGGCCTGCCGATTGAAGCGGCCCGCGCGATCCTGTTTCTGGCCTCGCCTCTGTCGGCTTACACCACAGGCAGCCATATCGATGTTTCCGGAGGCCTGTCCCGCCATGCGTAATGAAAATACTGTCACCGTTGGCGCTGCCATCACCGCGTTCCTCGAGCAATGCGAGGTCAAGGCCGCGTTCGGCGTGATCTCGATCCACAACATGCCGATCCTCGATGCGTTCGCCGTGCGCGGCAACATCCGCTTCGTCATGGCCCGGGGTGAAGCCGGCGCCACCAACATGGCCGATGCCTATGCCCGCACCACCGGTGGCCTGGGCGTGTGCCTGACGTCCACCGGCACCGCGGCCGGCAACGCCGCCGGAGCACTGGTCGAAGCATTGACCGCCGGCACGCCGCTGCTGCACATCACCGGGCAGATCGAAACGCCGTACCTGGATCAGGAATTCGCCTACATCCACGAAGCCCGCGATCAGCTGACCATGCTCAAGGCCGTGTCGAAGGCCGCGTTCCGCGTGCGCAGCGTCGAGACCGCGATCAGCACCCTGAAGCTGGCCGTGCAGACTGCACTGACCGCGCCTACCGGGCCGGTCAGCGTGGAAATCCCGATCGATATCCAGTCGACCTTTATCCCGATGCCCACCGACCTGTCGCCATTGCCGATCCCGGTAGCCGTGCCCGCGCCCGAAGCGCTGGACCTGGTCGCCGAACGCCTGGCCAGTGCCACTCGCCCGCTGCTGTGGCTGGGCGGTGGCGCGCGACATGCCGGGCCACAGGTCAAACGCCTGCTGGACATGGGCGTCGGCGTGATCACCTCGACTCAAGGTCGCGGCGTGGTCAACGAAGACGACGAACGCTGCCTGGGCGCGTTCTCGCAAAACAAACTGGTCGAGCAGTTCCTTCAAAGCTGCGACGCCCTGCTGATCGCCGGCTCCCGCTTGCGCAGCAACGAGACCTTCAAGTACGCGCTGAAGTTGCCGCGCAACACCTTGCGCATCGACGCCAACCCGGCCATCGAAGGGCGCAGCTACAACAGCGAGCTGTTTATCTGCGGTGACGCGGCGCTGGCCCTCGAAGGCCTGGCCGACCGTCTCGAAGGTCGCCTGCAGATCGACCCGACGTTCCTCGCCGAGCTCAAGGCCGTTCGCGAAAAATCCCGCACGCAACTGATCGCCGACCTCGGCCCCTACTCGGCCATGGTCGAACAGCTGCAAGCCAGCACCGGGCGCAATTTCTCCTGGGTGCGCGACGTCACGCTGTCCAACAGCATCTGGGGCAACCGCCTGCTGACGCTGTACCACGCACGCGCCGGCGTGCATGCCCTTGGCGGCGGCATTGGCCAGGGCTTGTCGATGGGGATTGGCGCGGCGGTCGCGGCGGCGGAAACGGCACCGGAGCGCAAGGTCTTCGCCCTGGCCGGTGACGGCGGTTTCATCCTTAACCTCGGTGAGCTGGCGACCCTGGTGCAAGAGAACGCCAACGTGGTGATCCTGCTGATGAACGACCAGCGCTATGGCGTGATCCGCAATATCCAGGACGCGGTCTACGGCAGCCGTCACTGCTACGTCGACCTGCACACCCCGGATTATTCCAAGCTGGCCGAATCGCTGAACCTGCGCCACGGCCTGGTCACCGACCTGAAGGATTTCGGCAAGGTCGTCGACGGCGCGCTGGCGCAACCCGGTCCGTTCCTGCTGGAAGTCGACATGCTCGCCGTCGGCAGCTTCGCCACCCAGTTCGCCGGCCCGCCCAACAGCGAAACCAAAGCGCAGAAAGCCACGGCTTGAGGACTTCGTCATGTTGCACATCACCATGATCGGCTGCGGCGCCATTGGCGTCGGCGTGCTCGAACTGCTGGAGAAAGACCCGCAGCTGTGCGTCGACTACGTGATCGCCTCGGCCGGTTCGGAAGCGCTTGTCCGTCAACGGCTGGCCAGTTTCAAACAACCGCCGCAGGTGCTGACGGCGTTGCCGGCCGATGCGCGCCCCGACCTGTTGGTCGAGTGCGCCGGCCATCGCGCCATCGAAGAACATGTGTTGCCGGCGCTGGAACGCGGCATCGCCTGCCTGATCGTCTCGGTCGGCGCGCTGTCCGAAGTCGGCCTGGTGGAACGCCTGGAAGCGGCGGCCGAACGCGGCCAGACCCGCATCGAATTGCTGCCCGGCGCCATTGGCGGCATCGATGCGCTGTCGGCGGCCAAGGTCGGCGGCCTGGACTCGGTGAATTACACCGGACGCAAACCGGCGCGCGCCTGGAAAAACACCCCGGCTGATCAGGCCTTTGACCTGGACAGCCTTACCGAAGCCACGGTGATTTTCCAGGGCAGCGCCCGGGAAGCGGCCCGGCTCTACCCGAAGAATGCCAACGTCGCCGCGACCCTGTCGCTGGCCGGGCTCGGCCTGGATCGCACCCATGTGACGCTGATCGCCGACCCGCTGAGCGAGGAGAACGTGCATCACTTCGAAGCCCGCGGTGCCTTTGGCGGTTTCGAACTGAGCTTGCGCGGCAAACCGCTGCTGGCCAACCCGAAGACCTCGGCGCTGACCGTGTACAGCGTCGTCCGCGCCTTGGGCAACCATGCCCATGCGATTTCGATTTAGGGGACAGTCGATGACTCTCGAACAGACTTTACCGATCTGCATTGCCGGCGACTGGCGCCTGGGGCGCGGCGAGCGCTACGCCACCTGCTACCCCGCCACCGGCGAGGCCGTCGCCTGGCTCAACGCCGCCAGTGTCGACGACGTCGAAGACGCTGTACAAGGTGCGCACCAGGCGTTTTTGCACAGCGGCTGGGCCCAGCGCAAACCCCACGAGCGCGCCAGCGTGCTGTACCGCATCGCCGAACTGATCCGCGCACGCAGTGAAGAACTGGCGCAATTGCAGCGCCAGGACAACGGCAAACCGATCAACGAAACCCGGGCGCTGGTGGCCAGCGCGGCCGGCACCTTCCAGTTCTTCGCCGCGGCCTGTGAAACCCTCGAGGAAACCATCACCCCGTCCCGTGGTGACTTCGTCAGCATGAGCGTCTACGAGCCGATGGGCGTGATCGCCGCGATCACTCCGTGGAACTCGCCGATTGCCAGCGAAGCGCAGAAGGTCGCGCCAGCCCTGGCGGCGGGCAACGCGGTGGTGATCAAGCCGGCGGAAATCACCCCGCTGCTGGCCTTGCAACTGGCGCGCATCTGCGAAGAGGCCGGGCTGCCGAAAGGCTTGCTCAGTGTGTTGCCGGGCAAGGGTGCGCTGCTCGGTGATGCCTTGACGCGTCACCCGCTGGTCAAGCGCGTGTCGTTCACCGGCGGCACCAGAACCGGCAAACACATTGCCCATATCGCCGCCGACAAGATGATGCCGGTGTCACTGGAACTGGGCGGCAAATCGCCGACCATCGTCCTCGATGATGCCGACCTCGACCACGCGGTGGCCGGTGTGCTGTACGGCATCTTCAGTTCGTCGGGCGAAGCCTGCATCGCCGGCTCACGGTTGTTTGTCGCCCGGGCGCTGTACGAACCGTTCATGGCGCGCCTGGTGGCTGCTGCCGCCGAACTGCGCGTCGGTGATCCGGCCGATGAACGCACGCAGATGGGCCCGTTGATCAGCGCCGGCCACCGCGAGTCGGTGGAGCGTTATGTTGCTCTTGGGATCGCCGAAGGTGGACGCCTGCTGCTCGGTGGCGAGCGTCCGAGCGGTGGCGTGTACGACCAGGGTTATTACTACCCGCCGACCATCCTCGAAGGCTTGAACAACAGCCAGCAGGTGTGCCAGGAAGAGATCTTCGGCCCGGTGCTGGTGGCCATGCCGTTCGATGACGAAGCGCAATTGCTCGAACAGGCCAACGACAGCCTGTATGCGCTCGCCGCCGGCATCTGGACCCGCGATTACAAGCGCGCCTGGGCCCTGGGTCGAAAAATCCAGGCCGGTACGGTGTGGATCAACACCTACAAGCAGTTCTCGATTTCCACCCCGTTCGGTGGCTGGCGCGACAGCGGTTTGGGCCGGGAAAAAGGCCGCCTCGGCATCCTGCAGTACATGGAACAGAAGAGCCTCTATTGGGGCATGAATCAACAGCCATTGGCCTGGGCCGGTGTGCAAACGGAGGGTGGGTTATGAGCGTTCTAGGTATCGATGAAGTCACCTACGGCGTCGAGGACCTCGCGACCAGCGTGCGGTTCTTCAGCGACTGGGGCTTGAACAAGGTCAGCGAGCAGCCTGACGAGGTGATTTTCGAAACCCTCAACGGTTGCCGCGTAGTGCTCGCCGACATCAACAAGGCTGGTTTGCCGCCGGCGATCGAAGCCGGTTCGACCGTGCGCGAAGTGGTCTGGGGCGTCGAAAGCGCGGCGGACCTGAAGCTGTACAGCGAGCGCATCGCCAACGATCCCGGCTTCATCGAAGCTGACGGGCGCATCGGTTGCACCGACCCCAATGGCCTGGCGATCCGCCTGCAGGTGACGCGCAAGCGGGAACTGCAGATCGAGTGCAGCGGCCACAACACCTGGCAAACCAAAGGCCGGATCAACAAGGCCGCGCCGATCTACGACCACGCCACGCCGATCGAAGTCGGGCACGTGGTGTTCTTCGTCAAGGACGTCAATGCCTGCGAAGCCTTCTACCACGAGCGTTTCGGCTTCCAGGCCTCGGACCGCTATCCGGACCGCGGCGCGTTCCTGCGCACCGCCGAAGAAGGCGGGCATCACGACCTGTTCATGCTGCAACTGCCCGCCCCTCGCGCCGGCCTGAACCACGTCGCCTTCACCGTGCGCGATGTACACGAAGTGTTCGGCGGCGGCATGCACATTTCCCGCCGCGGCTGGGCCACGGAAATCGGCCCCGGCCGGCACCCGGTGTCGTCGGCGTTCTTCTGGTACTTCAAGAACCCGGCCGGCGCGCTGGTCGAGTACTACGCCGACGAAGACCAACTGACCGGCGAATGGCAGCCACGCACCTTCGAACCCGGCCCCACGGTATTCGCCGAATGGGCGATCGCCGGCGGCATCGATGGCAATACCCGGCGCCAGCAACATGTCGAAGCGCCCCAGGGCAAGTTCCTTACCGACAAGCCGAAATCCTGAGCAGGAGTTGCCCATGTCTTCACTCAATATTGCGATTGCCGGTGCCGGTATCGGTGGCCTGACCGCCGCCATTGCCCTGGTCCGTGCCGGGCATAACGTCACCGTATTCGAACAGTCGAAAGCCTTTTTGCGGGTCGGTGCCGACATCAATCTGACGCCGAACGCCGTGCGTGCCCTGGATGGTTTAGGGGTCGGCGCTGCGGTGCGTATTCCTGCCGCTCGCCCCACGCACCGGATCAGCCGGATGTGGGACAGCGGCGAGGAAACCTCGCGCCTGGAAATGTCCGATGCCGCCGAACAGAAATACGGTGCGCCGCAGCTGACCATCCACCGCGCCGATCTGCTGACCGCGCTGGCGGACGTCTTCCCGCAGGAGCAGGTGAAGTTTGGCAAACGCGCCGAGCGCGTCGTGCAAACCGCCGACGGCATCGAGTTGCACTTCAAGGATGGCAGCCGCCACGTCACCGACCTGTTGATCGGCGCCGACGGCATCCATTCGGTGGTGCGTAATGCGCTGTTCGGTGACGAGCAACCGCGCTTTACCGGGGTGGTTGCCTACCGTGCCGTCGTACCTGCCGAAAGCGTGGCTCATGTGCCGAATATCCAGGCGTTCACCAAATGGTGGGGCCCTACCCCCGAAAGCCAGATCGTGACCTTTCCGCTGAACCAGGGCCGGGACATCTTCATTTTCGCCACCACCGCCCAGGACAGCTGGCATGAAGAGTCCTGGACCAGCGCCGGCGATGTCGACGAGTTGCGCAGCCACTATCAGGACTTCCATCCGGATGCCCGCGCCCTGCTCGATGCGTGCAACGAGGTGCTCAAGACCGCGTTGTATGAACGCGACCCGCTGCCGTTCTGGTCCAAAGGCGCGATGACCCTGCTGGGCGATGCCTGCCACCCGATGATGCCGTTCATGGCGCAAGGTGCCGGCCAGGCGATCGAGGATGCGGTGGTGCTCGCTCGCCATTTGCAAGACCTGACCGGCACCGCGCAGATCGCCGATGCCCTGCAGGCTTATCAGCAGGCGCGACTGCAACGTACCAGCCAGATCCAGATCGGCTCGCGCGGCAACCAATGGCTCAAGGAAGGCGGCAACGCCGACTGGGTGTATGGCTACGACGCCTGGGCCGTGCCGACATCAGACGCGGCCTGAACCGGGACACGAACATGAGCGAAGCCCTGCGTTTGCCGCCGAGCCTTCTGCCGAGCCTGCTGCCGACAACCAACGTCGAGCTCGAACGCTCGGCCTGGGGCGTGTTCAGCAGCGCAGTGTTCCCGACATACGACTTTATTCCCGTGCGCGAAATGATCCGCGAACGGGTATGCAATGGAGGTCAATGAGATGAGCAATACCGAACCCTACCTGCAGCCCCATCAGGCTCGCAAACGGCCCAACACCCAGTTCGAAGAGTTGCTCGGCGACTCCATCGAACGCGCGTTCGGCCATGGCGTGACCGAGCTGCCCGACCTGCTCGCGCACCTGAACCTGGCCGGGCCGCCCTGCCCGCTGACCACCGGCGAGTGGACTGCGGATGCCTATAAAACCCTGATGGCTCGGCTGGGCGAATGACCCGCCGGAGGACAATAAGAAATGAACATGAATACAACCGTCGATCCTGTTGAAAACCTCTTGGCCAACGGCTTGAAGAACCTTTGGTTCCCGGTGCTGCCGTCCGATCAGCTGGGTGAAAAACCGCTGTCGATCCGTCGCCTGGGCTACAAGATTGCCCTGTGGCGCGACAATGACGGCAGCGTGCATGCCCTGGAAGATCACTGCCCGCATCGCGGCGCGCCGTTGTCCCAGGGCCCGGTGCTGGGTGACCGCCTGCAATGCCCTTATCACGGCGTCGAAGTGCGCTGCGATGGCACCGTGACCAAAGTCCCCGGCAGCCCGGGTTGCAAACTCGAAGGCAGCCGCCCGACGCGGATGTTCCACACCCGTGAAGCCGCGGGCGCGATCTTCCTCTACAACGCCGCCGACCCACACGAGGACAGCCCGCCGGAACTGGTGCTGCCCGAGCAACTGACCTCCCCGCAGTGGAGCAGCTTCCTGTGTTATGCCGAGTGGAAAGGCGATTACCGCTACGTCATCGACAACGTCATGGACCCGATGCACGGCACCTACCTGCACAAGATGTCGCACTCCATGAGCGAAGGCGAAGCCACGGCCAAGTTCGTCACCCGCGACACCGACCACGGTTTCTTCTTCGAGAAGGAAGGCCAGCGCGGGGTGAATTTCGACTGGACCGAATTCATGGACAATACCTGCCACTGGCTGCGCCTGGAAATTCCGTACCCGAAAACCGGCGGTCCCGGTGGCAACTTCACCATCATCGGCAGCTACACGCCGAGCAGCCGTGCCTTGTCGGCGGTGTTCCACTGGCGTTGCCGCCCGCTGACCGGCTGGCAGCGTGACACCTGGCGCTTCCTCTACAAGAACCGTCTGGAAGCCCGCCACTGGGCGGTGCTGGAACAGGATCGGGTGCTGCTCGAGTTCATGGAACCGGACGCCAACCAGCGGGAGAACCTGTACCAGCACGACCTCGGCGTGGTGCGCCTGCGCCGCTACCTGAAAAATGCAGCCAAGGCCCAGCTGGAGCTGATCGACGCGAAGCAGTTGCCATGAACGTGTCCAATTCCTCCCCCCTCACCGCGCTCGTGCACACCCTGCGCTACGAAGCCGAAGGCATCATCAGCGTCGAATTGCGGCCGTATGGCGACACCGTCTTCCCTCCGTTCGAAGCCGGCTCGCACATAGACCTGCACCTGCCCAACGGGCTGGTGCGCAGCTACTCGCTGCTCAATTCGCCGAGCGATCGCGGCCGTTACGTGGTCGGCATCCTGCGCGATCGCAACAGCCGTGGCGGCTCGGAATTCGTGCATGGGCAATTGCGGGTCGGCATGCAACTGCCGATCTCGTCGCCGCGCAATAACTTCCAGCTCGACCTCAACGCCAGGCACAGCGTGCTGGTGGCCGGTGGCATCGGCATCACGCCGATCTACTGCATGTTCCGCCAACTGCTGGCCCTGGGAAAATCCGCCGAGCTGATCTACTGCGCCCGTTCCCGGCAGGAAGCCGCGCTGGTCGAAGAACTCAGCGGCCTGAGCGCCAAGGTGGTTTATCACTTCAACGATGAAAAAGGCATGCCGCCCGACTTGAGCGCCTACCTGGCGGGCCAGCCGGCTGACACGCATTTCTATTGCTGCGGTCCGACGCCGATGCTCGATGCTTTCGAAAGCACCTGCGAAGGCCTCGGTTATCCCCACGCGCATATCGAGCGCTTCACCGCAGCGGAGTTGCCACCGTCTGAAGATGCGCAGAGCAGTTACAGCGTCGAACTGAAAAAAACCGGCAAGACCCTGTCGATCGAGCCAGGCTTGAGTTTGCTCGACGTATTGCTCGAGGCGGGTTGCGACATTGAATACAGCTGTCGCGAAGGAGTCTGCGGTTCGTGCGAAACCCGGGTCCTGGAAGGTGAAGTCGATCATCGGGATGGCGTGCTGACCAAGGCCGAGCGTGCGGCGAATAAATCGATGATGGTGTGTGTATCGGGTTGCAAGAGTCGGCGGTTGGTTCTCGACTTATAACCGCTGTTCTATTTCATCCATTGAACAGGCCGACACTTTTGTCGGCCTTTTTTATGCGAGTCCACTGGTTTGGACGCCACCTCATTATCCAGCATGGGCACGGTCCCCCTGTAGGAGCTGGCTTGCCAGCGAAAGCGGCGGCACATTCAATATCAATGGCGACTGACACACCGCATTCGCTGGCAAGCCAGCTCCTACAGGGGATCAGTGCCATGTTCGGATTGAAGGCTGGCGCAAGACCTGTAGGAGCCAGCTTGCTGGCGATGATCGTTAACGATAACGCGTGAGATCTGGTTAAACGCGGCGCACTTGAGTCCATCGCCAGCAAGCTGGCTCCTACAGGGTATTGCGTCATCTGTGTTTCCTCGTGAAAGGCCTTTTTGTAGGCGAGTCGAGTAAGTGCGCACACATAACGTGCAGTTTCGTTACTCCTTGAAGCCCTCGTTTCACGGGCAATACAAGGAAATGCGTTTCCCATATAAACAATTGTTTTTACTGGATTTTATTCGGCAAAGAAGCACCGCCCAACAGTGGCATGGTTTCTGCTCTATTCCCCTCAAGTTCATAGGTCAGACGCCGTATCACCTACGAAACAGCAAAAAACAACAACGCACTCCAATACCGCAACACCCAAAGTCACTCGCCCATTGCCACTTTCAAGGCAAGCGGAAAAGTGTTGCCGGTCACTTTGTAGCGCCCACTATTGCAGGGGAAGTGAGCATGAAGAATTACGTGATATGTCTCGGGCTGATGATGACCAGCTGCGTCAGTTTCGCCGGCGAACCCGGCCCTGCCGCGCCCGTGACCTCGACCACCGGTAAAAAGCCGTTCCCGCATATCGCCTGGCGCAGCGACGATGGCCAGAGCAGCCTGGACATCGGCGGCGCCTTGCGCACCAACTACCGCGACGAGCATTGGGACACCACCGAAAACAATGGCCGCTTGCTGTTCGACACCTTCCGCATCGACGTGCAGGCGACTTACCAGAACTTGTTCAGCGATGTCGGCTACTGGTTTCAGGACGACGGCAAACGCTCCATCGATCGCGGCTTCGTCGGCTACCGTTTCAACAGCAATTCGAACCTGCAACTGGGCGCGCCGTTCAAGCCGTTCGGCCTGGAACCCTACCCGCAATTCGGCTGGAGTTATCACCTGCCGTTCTTCATGGGCTATGGCGTCAGCGCCGGTTCGGGTTTGAAGTACAGCTACAAGGACAAGGACTGGGATCTGCAACTGGGGTATTTCCCGCGCATGATGCCGTCGGACATTCGCTACTCGCCGGAAGTCGGCCGCTACGCCGACCTCAAGGACAACGCGATCCCCTTCACCCAGTCGCGCCAGGACAACGAGAAGCACAACCAGATCAATGCCCGCGTCGCGCGGACCTTTGTCAACGACGGCTGGAAAGCCGAGGTCGGGGCCTCGGTGGCCGCGGCCCAGCTGTACAACGCCACCACCCGGGACGACGGTGATTACTGGGCCGCTGGCATTCACGCCGTGATCAATGCCGGCCAATGGACCGTCAGCACCCAGGGCATCCGGTACGAGTACGACCCGAAAAATCCCGCCGGCGTCAGCAACGACTCGGTGTTGATGGGCGGCAACGGCCTGACGCCCGCGTACCTGATTGCCTCCAAGGCAACCATTGCTTCGCTGAACATCGGCTATGACATTGCGACGCCGAAGCTGGGGCAGTTGAAGAAGATCAAGCTGTACAACGACTACAGCCGCATGATGAAAGACCAGAGCGGTTGGGACGACTCGCAGATGTACACCGTCGGCGCGCAATTCCTGGCGATGCCGATCATGGCGTGGGTCGACCTGACCTGGGCGAAAAACGCCAACCCCTACGGCGGCGCGGAAAACGGTAGCGGCTTCACTAACACAAGCTCGATCGGCAGCAACGAGTGGTACTACCGGACCAACATCAACATCGGCTACTACTTCTGAGGGGTGTTGCCCTCTCCCCCGCGGGAGAGGGCAACCGCCAGGCTCAGGTGTGATGGATTTCCCGATCCTTGGTTTCCGGCAGGAAGAAGATACCCAGGATGGCCGTCATCACCGCGATGATGATCGGGTACCACAGCCCGTAGTAGATATCACCCGTGGCTGCGACCATCGCGAACGCTACCGTCGGCAGGAAGCCGCCGAACCAGCCGTTGCCGATGTGGTACGGCAGCGACATCGAGGTGTAGCGGATGCGCGCCGGGAACAGTTCCACCAGCCAGGCGGCGATCGGGCCGTAGACCATGGTCACGTAGATCACCAGGATGGTCAGGAGCAGCAGCACCATTGGGTAGTTGGTCTTGGCCGGGTCGGCCTTCTCGGGGTAGCCGGCTTCCTTGAGCGAAGCACCGAGGGTCGCGACGAACGCATCGTTTTTGGCCTTGAAATCGGCGGCCGGCATGCCGGTGCCCTCGAAGCTCTGGATGACTTTTTCGCCGATGCGCACCTGCGCCACGGTGCCAGGTTCGGCCTTCACGTTCTGATAGGGGATGGCCCGCTTGGCCAGCACGGTCTTGGCCAGGTCGCAGGAGCTGGTGAATTTGGCCTTGCCCACCGGGTCGAACTGGAACGAGCACTGGTCGGGATCGGCGATCACCGTGACCGGGTTCTTCGCCTGCGCGGCGAACACGTCGGGGTTACCGTACTGGGTCAACCCATGGAAGATCGGGAAGTAGGTCAGCGCCGCGAGGATGCAGCCGGCCATGATGATGCCCTTGCGGCCGATGCGGTCGGACAGGCTGCCGAAGATGACGAAGAACGGCGTACCGATCAGCAGCGAACCGGCGATCAGCAGGTTGGCGGTCTGCGGGTCGATCTTCAGCGTCTGCAGCAGGAAGAACAGCGCGTAGAACTGCCCGGTGTACCAGACCACGGCCTGGCCGGCAGTGCCGCCGAGCAGCGCCATGATGACGATCTTGAGGTTGTCCCAGCGGGCGAAGGATTCGGTCAGCGGCGCCTTGGAAGCCTTGCCTTCAGCCTTCATTTTCAGGAACACCGGCGACTCGCTGAGTTGCAGGCGGATGTACACCGAGACGATCAGCAGCAGGATCGACAGCAGGAACGGAATCCGCCAGCCCCAGGCCTCGAAGGCTTCGGTGCCGAGGATGGTGCGACAGGCGAGGATCACCAGCAGCGACAGGAACAGGCCGAGGGTCGCGGTGGTTTGAATCCACGAAGTGAAGTAGCCGCGCTTGCCCTTGGGCGCATGTTCGGCGACGTAGGTCGCCGCACCGCCGTACTCACCGCCCAGGGCCAGGCCTTGCAACAGGCGCAGGGTGATCAGGATGATCGGCGCTGCGACGCCGATGGTCGCATAGCCGGGCAGGAAGCCGACGATGGCCGTGGAGATACCCATGATCACGATGGTGATGAGGAAGGTGTGCTTGCGCCCGATCATGTCCCCCAGGCGGCCGAACACGATGGCGCCGAAGGGGCGTACGGCGAAGCCCGCGGCGAACGCGAGGAGCGCGAAGATGAACGAGGTTGTCTCGTTGACCCCGGCGAAGAAATGCTTGGCGATGATCGCGGCAAGCGAGCCGTAAAGGTAAAAGTCGTACCACTCGAACACGGTGCCCAGGGACGAGGCAAAGATGACTTTGCGCTCCTCCTTGGTAAGCCCGTGGTGGGGGGCGCTGCGCGCCGTTGTATTGTCGATTGCGGGCATAAGTCTTCTCCGTCTTTGTTGTTATTTACAGGCCGGAGTACCCCACTACCTTCTTGCCGCACCCTGGCCCTGGGGCTGATTTTCATCGGATTACGGATTGCGCAAAGCATGCACACAGGTTGACGGCCTCGCATTGCTGCAAGGCTTCCTGAAGCATAATCGGCTTCGTGCAGATATCCACTCGCCGGCGACAGTTACTTGCGCGACCTCGACCCTTTGCGGCCAGACACCCACACGGGCGGTCGAAGCGTTTCACCGATCCCCGTGCTTGGTGTTAAATAGGACGCTCAGGGTGTCAGCCCGGCCCTGTTGCGTAAATGCACTGCCTAGAGAACCGTTATGAGCCCGCATTTTAAGAACATTGATGTCCTTGCCTCCAGGCCCCAGCCTGATGAAAACACTCACCGTGTCGCCCCTGCGCAGTCGGCGGTAACCCCATGATCGAGGTCACCGAAGTCTCCATTGCCGAACTGCGTGCGGCGCTCGAATCCGGCCGGACCACCGCGGTCGAGCTGGTCCAGGCCTATCTGGCCCGGGTCGATGCCTATGACGGCCCCGCCACCCCCACCGCCCTCAACGCGATGGTGGTGCGCAACCCCGATGCACTCGAGGAGGCCCGGGCGTCCGATGCCCGGCGGGCCAAAGGCGAGACCCTGGGTCCGCTCGATGGCATCCCCTATACGGCCAAGGACAGTTATCTGGTCAAGGGGCTGACCGCCGCCTCGGGCAGTCCGGCATTTGCCAACCTGGTCGCTTATCGCGATGCGTTCACCATTGAACGGCTGCGCGGCGCGGGTGCGATCTGCCTGGGCAAGACCAATATGCCGCCCATGGCCAACGGCGGCATGCAGCGCGGGGTCTATGGTCGCGCGGAAAGCCCGTACAACGCCGACTATCTCACCGCCCCGTTCGCCTCGGGCTCATCGAATGGCGCCGGGACTGCCACCGCCGCCAGTTTCGCCGCCTTCGGCCTGGCTGAAGAGACCTGGTCGAGCGGACGCGGGCCTGCGTCGAACAATGGCCTGTGTGCCTACACGCCGTCGCGCGGGGTGATCTCGGTGCGCGGCAACTGGCCGTTGACCCCGACCATGGACGTGGTGGTGCCGTTTGCCCGCACCATGACCGACCTGCTCGAGGTGCTCGACGTGGTGGTCGCGGAGGATCCCGACACCCGCGGCGATCTGTGGCGGATGCAACCCTGGGTGCCGATTCCGAGTGTCGCCTCGGTGCGCCCGGCCTCCTATGCATCGCTTGCGGCGAATAGCGTTGCGCTGGCCGGAAAACGCTTTGGCGTGCCGCGCATGTACATCAACGCCGATCCCGAAGCCGGTACCGCGGATGCGCCGGGTATCGGCGGGCCGACCGGGCAGCGGATCAACACCCGGGCCTCGGTGATCGGTCTCTGGGAAGAGGCGCGCCAGGCACTCGAGGCCGCAGGCGCCGAAGTGCTCGAGGTCGATTTCCCGATGGTCTCCAATTGCGAGGGTGATCGTCCGGGCGCACCGACGGTGTTTACCCGGGGGCTGGTGTCCAAGGAGTTCCTGCATCATGAGTTGTGGGACCTGACGGCCTGGGCGTTCGATGATTTTCTGCAAGCCAACGGCGATCCCGACCTGAATCGCCTGGTGGATGTCGACGGGCCGCTGATTTTCCCCCACGACCCGGGGACCTTGCCCAACCGCGAAGGCGACCTGGTTGCGGGCATGGACGAGTATGTGCGGATGGCCGAGCGCGGCATTACCCCCTGGGACCAGATCTCCACCGTGCCGGATGGACTGCGCGGGCTGGAACAGACCCGTCGAATCGACCTGGAGGACTGGATGGATCGGCTGGGGCTCGATGCGGTGATCTTCCCGACGGTAGCCGACGTCGCGCCGGCGAATGCCGACGTCGACCCGCAGTCTGCGGATATCGCCTGGAGTAACGGCATCTGGGTCGCCAACGGCAACCTCGCCATCCGCCACCTGGGTGTGCCCACGGTCACGGTGCCGATGGGGATCATGCCCGACATCGGCATGCCGGTCGGGCTGACGTTTGCCGGTCGTGCGTATGACGATTCGACGTTGTTGCGTTTGGCTGCGGCGTTTGAGTCGACGGGAACCAAGCGCATGATTCCGCCTCGGACGCCGCCATTGGCCCGTGGCGAAAAATAGCAGCGGTGTGTTGGCTTGCCCCTGTCCAGGGCATTACACCGATCACCTGTAGGAGCTGGCTTGCCAGCGAAGGCGTCCGTTCAGCGAAAAATTAGTCGACTGACCCACCGCTTTCGCTGGCAAGCCAGCTCCTACAGGTGATCGGTATGCTTCACACATGCCAGGGTCGACCGACCCACCGCTTTCGCTGCGGTGCGGCGATCCGACAAGCCTGCTCCTACCGTGTGATCTGTCCGCTCCCTCCCGTTTTCAAGCCGCCGCCACCCGCTCACTGCAATTACTCACCTCAAATTGCCCCACCAGTTTTTGCAGTTTGTTGGCATTGAGCCTCACGGTTTCGGCGCTGCTCTGCAGCACTACCACCGTCTGGCGCATCTCGGTGGAAGACTGGTCGACCTGCCGGATCGTCTTGCCATAATCGAGGCTGTGCTTGTTGAGCTGCTGAATGATCGCAAACATGCTTTCCACGGCTTGATGCAACTGCACGTTTTCCGAGGAGGCATCTTCGGCCAGGCGCAGGCTGTTATCGACGTCCTTGACCCCCGCCTCCATGAAGCTCACGGCTTTTTGCGTTTCGCCCTGCAGGCCTTCGACCATCTGCCGGATATCGTCGGCCGCCCGTGACGTGCGTGAGGCCAGGCTGCGTACCTCATCGGCCACCACCGCAAAGCCGCGCCCATGCTCGCCCGCGCGCGCCGCCTCGATGGCGGCATTCAAGGCCAGCAGATTGGTTTGGTTGGTGATGTCGCTGATCAGGCTGGTGATGTTGCCGATTTGCGTCATCCGGCTGTCGAGCAACTGCACGCTTGAAGATGAACGCTCGACCACATCGCGAATCGACTGGGTGCCGGCCTGCACCGCGAGAAACTGTTCACGGGCACGGGTGACGACTTCGTCCATCACCTGCTTCATCTGCTCGGCGCTGGCCGAGGCTTGCTGGATCTCGCCCAACTGGTCTTCCACGATAATCATCATGTGACGCACCGCTTCGGCCACCTCGGCGGAGGTGATGCCGGCTTCCTGGCTGCGGCCGAGCATCATCTGATTGGTGGTGCCGACGTTGCGACTGGCCTTCACCACTTGCCCGACCACCGAGTCAAGGTGGTCGATGAAACTGTTGATCCAGCGCCCCATGTCACCGGTCTCATCGTTGGCCATGGTCGCGGGGTCCAGGCGCTGACGCAGGTTGCCCTCGCCCTCGGCGATGGTCCTGATCACACTCGTCATCCCGTCCAGCCGGGCCGCCAGTCGCTTGGGCCCCAGCTGACTGAACAGCAGCGTGGCGCCGACCATGCTCACCACTTCGACGGCATCGATCAGGCCCTGGGCCAGGCCACTGTAGTGCTGGACCAGGTAATTGCAGGCAAACAGGCCGGTCATGGTCGCCAGATAAGGCTTCATCAGGCCATGGCTGAGCGAGCGTCGGCGGTACACCTCCTCCAGGTCGGCCTCACACATCATGCCCCAGCGGTCAGGGGAGCCTGGCAACTGGAAGGTGACGCCCTTGCCGACCACGGGCACGTGCCGGTAATCCGAATAACCGGGATAGGTCACGAACAGGTTGGAGCCCTTGCGGATGGTCTCGCGTACTCCCGGGTGCAGTTGCTGGGTCGCCGGGTCGGTAAAGCGCAGTTCCAGCTCGGTGTGGCGCTGGATCTGCACGGTCTTCCACGGCGTGTGTACGCCGCTCTTGAGGTTTTCACCGTGGGTAAAGGTGCCGTCCTCGAAACGTGAGCGCGACAAGGCGGTCCCCGGTTGGATGGCGGGATCGAATCGTGACTGCGCCATGAACAGGTAGTTGTCGCCGGACTCGGCAAAAATGTGCCCGGCCTCGCGCTGGATCAGGTCGCCCAGCACATCGTTGGGCACGCGACCACAGAGACAGCCAACGACCTTTCCCTCGGCCTTCAGCGGCTGATAGAACATCAAGGTGACTTCATCGTGGAAGCGTGAAGACGATGGACCGATGGGCAAGGTCAGTGGATCGCAGTAAGGCCCCTGGAGAAACGGCGCCTTCAAACCTTCGGCCAATGCGCGAGTGTGCTCGACCCGGGTATTGACCCGTCGGCTCCAAGTCGAGGCGATGACGCGGCCGGCAGTATCAACCACAAACAACTCGGAAAAATCTTCCGCCTGGCGCAGCTTGTCCATCAACGGAGCGCTGTCGAGACAGGCGAAATCACGGCCGAGATGGTCTGCCAGTTCAGCCAGGTGTTCCCACTGCTCGCGGGTCCAGTTGTGCAGCAACTGCACGCGGGTTTCAGCGATGGCTTCGAAGGTTTGTTCGATCACCGGGTACGCCGACCGATTGAGCCGGCACGACCAGCCCATGGCGATTTTTCCGGTTTTGCCGAACCAGGGTAACCAGCTTTTCTCGCTTGGGGATAACGCCATGGCATTACTTGATAGCGACATTCAATTCACCCGCTGCGACACTCAGATGGCAAATTGATAGCAAATACCAGGCCAATTCGTAAGCAGGCTAATCATTGTGCCGACGCGCAGACAGGCGTTGTTTTTTGGCGCCGATGCGCAGGACGGCGGGATGCCCGGCCCATGCTTCAACTCAGTGCGTCAACCGCCATACGCTCCAGAAAGGCGCTGATCTAGCTGCGAACCCAATAACCCGGGCGGCCGTAGACCTCCTTGAGAAAGGCGATAAAGAACCGCACCTTGGCCGGCAGGTAATGTTGCTGGGGGTACACGCCCTGGATGTCGTAGCTGGGCAAGGCGAACTCATCGAGCACTGTGATGAGTTCGCCGCTGAGCAGCTCGCTCTGGATTTCCCAGACCGAACGCCAGCAAATGCCCAGGCCGCGCTTGGCCCAGTCAAACAGCAGTTCGCCATCGTTGCAGTACAGATTGCCGGCCACTTTGACCGCTACCTGCCGGCCGTCTTTCTGGAAGGTCCAGCCCCGGTGTTGCCCGCCCTGCAGGCTGAACGCCAGACAGTTGTGCTGAGCCAGATCGTCGAGGGTGTTCGGGGTGCCGTGGGTGGCAAAGTAACCCGGTGCACCGCAGACCACCCGCCGGTTGGCGGCCAGGGTGATCGCCACGTAATTGGGGTCGAGCACTTCACCAATGCGAATGCTCATGTCGTAGCCCTCACGCACCAGGTCGATGACGTTGTCGGTCAGGTCGAGGGACAGCTTGAGATCCGGAAACCGCGCCTGGAATTCCGGCGCATGCGGGGCCACATGCCGTCGGCCGAAGCCGGCCGGCGCGGTGATCATCAGGTGGCCGCGCACCGCGCCGCGGTTCTCGCCGATGCTCGCATCAATCTCGTCGAACGACTGCAGCAAGACCTTGGCCTGCTCCAGGTAGGCCTCGCCCAATTCGGTGAGCGTCAGCCCGCGGGTTGAACGATGGATCAGCTTGACCCCGAGTCGCTGCTCCAGGGCGGTCAGGCGCCGCCCCATGATCACCGGCGTCACGCCATCGGCCAGGGCCGCGGCCGCAAAGCTGCCACGGGACGCTACGAGCACGTAGCTGCGTAATTCCGTGTAACGATCCATTCGATACTCCTGATACCGACAGAAACGATAAAAGATCCAATTCACAAAAGAGGCTAACAAATGGAGGCTATCGATGTACAAAAAATATCGAATCCAGGAGAGCCCCCAATGCCCCTCATGAAAGCTATCGAAGCCGCCGTTCTGGTGATGCGCCGCGAAGGCATCGACACCGCCTTCGGCATTCCCGGCGCGGCGATCAATCCGCTGTATGCCGCGCTCAAGGCATTGGGCGGCATCGATCACGTGCTGGCCCGTCACGTCGAAGGCGCGTCGCACATGGCCGAGGGCTACACCCGCGCCGTGGCCGGCAACATCGGCGTGTGCATTGGCACCTCGGGCCCGGCCGGTACCGACATGATCACCGGCCTGTATTCGGCGTCCGCCGATTCGATACCGATCCTCTGCATCACCGGCCAGGCCCCGCGGGCCCGCCTGCACAAGGAAGACTTCCAGGCCGTGGATATTTCCCGGATTGCCGCGCCGGTGTGCAAATGGGCCACGACCGTGCTGGAACCTGGCCAGGTTCCCTATGTTTTCCAGAAGGCCTTCCAGATCATGCGCAGTGACCGTCCGGGTCCGGTCCTGATCGACTTGCCCTTCGACGTGCAGATGGCCGAGATCGAGTTCGACATCGACGCCTATGAACCCCTGCCCGTGATCAAGCCCAAAGCCAGTCGCCAGCAGGCGGAAAAAGCCATGGCCCTGCTCAATCAGGCCGAGCGTCCGCTGATCGTCGCCGGGGGCGGCATCATCAACGCCGATGCGTCGGCACTGCTGGTGGAGTTCGCCGAACTGACCGGTATTCCGGTGATTCCGACCCTGATGGGCTGGGGTTGCATTCCCGATGACCACCCGCAAATGGCGGGTATGGTCGGCCTGCAGACGTCCCACCGCTACGGCAACGCGACGATGCTTGAATCGGACGTGGTGATCGGCATCGGCAATCGCTGGGCCAACCGGCATACCGGCTCGATCCCGGTGTACACCGAGGGGCGCCGGTTCATTCACATCGACATCGAGCCGACTCAGATCGGCCGGGTGTTGATGCCGGAACTGGGCATCGTTTCGGATGCCGGCAGCGCCCTGCTCATGCTGCTGGAAGTCGCCCGTGAATGGCATACGGCCGGTCGCCTGAAAAACTTCGCCACCTGGCTGGGCAGTTGCCAGGAACGCAAAGCCCGTCTGCAACGCAAGACCCATTTCGACAACATGCCGATCAAGCCGCAGCGGGTGTACGAGGAGATGAATCGCTTTTTCGGCCAGGACACCTGCTACATCAGCACCATCGGCCTGTCACAGATCGCCGGCGCGCAGTTTCTTCACGTCTACAAGCCCCGCCACTGGATCAATTGCGGCCAGGCCGGGCCATTGGGCTGGACGATTCCGGCGGCACTGGGCGTGGTCAAGGCCGATCCGCAGCGCCAGGTCGTGGCGCTGTCCGGCGACTACGACTTCCAGTTCATGATTGAAGAGCTCGCGGTGGGCGCGCAGTTCAAGTTGCCCTACATTCATGTGGTGGTGAACAACTCCTACCTCGGGTTGATTCGCCAGTCCCAGCGGGGTTTCGACATGGACTATTGCGTGCAGCTGGCGTTCGACAATATCAATGCCCCGGAACTCGAAGGCTACGGCGTCGACCACGTCGCAGTCGCCGAAGGACTGGGCTGCAAGGCGCTGCGCGTGACCGATCCGGCGCATCTGCAGGCCGCCTTCGCCGAGGCCCGCGAGCTGATGGCCCAGTATCGCGTGCCGGTGGTGGTCGAAGTCATCCTGGAGCGTGTCACCAACATCGCCATGGGCACCGAGATCAACGCGATCAACGAATTCGAAGAATTGGCGCTGGTCCGCAACGATGCGCCAACGGCGATTTCGTTGCTCGATTAACTGCTGAACGCTCCCCTGTAGGAGCCGGCTTGCTGGCGAAAGCGGTGTATCAGTTGACATTGATGTGTCTGACACACCGCTTTCGCCAGCAAGCCGGCTCCTACAAGGGGGGACCTCACAAATTCAAGGGAGACCACCATGCCCCGTTTCGCAGCCAATCTATCCATGCTGTTCACCGAACAGGATTTTCTTGCCCGTTTCGAAGCGGCCGCCAAGGCCGGCTTCAGTGGCGTGGAATACCTGTTCCCTTACGAGTTCGGCTCAGCCGAGATCAAGGCCAGGCTCGACGCCAACGGCCTGACCCAGGTGCTGTTCAACCTGCCTGCCGGCGACTGGGGCCAGGGTGAACGCGGTATCGCCTGCCACCCCGACCGGGTCGAAGAGTTCCGTGCGGGCGTCGACCTGGCGATCGAATACGCCAAGGTCCTGGGTAATACCCAGGTCAACTGCCTGGCCGGCATCACCCCGGCGGATGCGGACGCGGCAACCGTGCGCCAGACCTTCGTCGACAACCTCAAGTACGCCAGCGCCAGGCTTGAAGCCGCGGGCATTCGCCTGGTCATGGAGATGATCAACACCCGTGACATCCCGCGCTTCTTCCTGAACACCACGGCACAGGCGCTGGAGATTCGCGAGCAGGTCGGCAGCGCCAATCTGTTCCTGCAATACGACATCTATCACATGCAAATCATGGAGGGCGATCTGGCCCGCACCCTCGAGGAGCAGCTGGCGCTGATCAACCACGTACAGCTGGCGGACAACCCCGGCCGCCATGAACCGGGGACTGGCGAGATCAACTATCGTTTCCTGTTCGAACACCTGGACCGTATCGGCTACAACGGCTGGATCGGCTGCGAATACAAACCGCTGACCACCACCGAAGCCGGCCTGGGCTGGCTGAAAACCCATAACGCGCTCTGACGCAATCCCCCTGTAGGCGCTGGCTTGCCAGCGAAGGCGGCCTCAAGCCTTGCAACGCTAATGCTGACGCCTTCGCCAGCAAGCCGGCTCCTACACAGGGGTTTGGCGTTAACCACCATTCACCTGTACGCAGGTGATCCCTGTAGGAGCTGGCTTGCCAGCGAAGGCGGCCTCAAGCCTTGCAGCGTCAATGCAGACGCCTTCGCCAGCAAGCCGGCTCCTACATAGGGGTTTGGCGTTAACCACCATTCACCTGTACGCAGGTGATCCCTGTAGGAGCTGGCTTGCCAGCGAAGGCGGCCTCAAGCCTTGCAGCGTCAATGCAGACGCCTTCGCCAGCAAGCCGGCTCCTACATAGGGGTTTGGCGTTAACCACCATTCACCTGTACGCAGGTGATCCCTGTAGGAGCTGGCTTGCCAGCGAAGGCGGCCTCAAGCCTTGCAACGCTAATGAAGACGCCTTCGCCAGCAAGCCGGCTCCTACACAGGGGTTTGGCGTTAACCACCATTCACCTGTACGCAGGTGATCCCTGTAGGAGCTGGCTTGCCAGCGAAGGCGGCCTCAAGCCTTGCAGCGTCAATGCAGACGCCTTCGCCAGCAAGCCGGCTCCTACATAGGGGTTTGGCGTTAACCACCATTCACCTGTACGCAGGTGATCCCTGTAGGAGCTGGCTTGCCAGCGAAGGCGGCCTCAAGCCTTGCAACGCTAATGAAGACGCCTTCGCCAGCAAGCCGGCTCCTACACAGGGGTTTGGCGTTAACCACCATTCACCTGTACGCAGGTGATCCCTGTAGGAGCTGGCTTGCCAGCGAAGGCGGCCTCAAGCCTTGCAGCGTCAATGCAGACGCCTTCGCCAGCAAGCCGGCTCCTACATAGGGGTTTGGCGTTAACCACCATTCACCTGTACGCAGGTGATCCCTGTAGGAGCTGGCTTGCCAGCGAAGGCGGCCTCAAGCCTTGCAACGCTAATGAAGACGCCTTCGCCAGCAAGCCGGCGCCGACAAAAGCAGTCCCCCATTTGTTTGAAGCAGCAACAAAAACACGAGGATTTCCCCATGGCTAATATCGGATTTATCGGCACCGGCATCATGGGCCTGCCCATGGCGCAAAACCTGGTCAAGGCCGGCCACCAGCTGTTCCTTTCCAGCCACCACGGCACCCCGCCCACAGCACTCACCGACACCGGTGCCCAGGTGTTGGCGACCCCCCGTGAAGTGGCGCGACAAGCTGAGTTCATCATTGTCATGGTGCCGGACACGCCCTATGTCGAAGCGGTGCTGTTCGGCAAGGATGGCGTCGCTGAAGGGACCGGCCCGGACAACGTAGTGATCGACATGAGCTCGATTTCCCCGTCAGCCACCAAGGCGTTCGCGGAAAAAATCGTCGCCACCGGCGCGCGTTACCTGGATGCACCGGTCTCCGGCGGCGAGGTCGGTGCCAAGGCTGGCACCCTGAGCATCATGGTCGGCGGCGATCAAGCCGTGTTCGACCGCGCCTTGCCGCTGCTGCAATGCATGGGCAAGAACATCACGCGGGTCGGTGGCAATGGCGACGGTCAGACCGCCAAAGTGGCGAACCAGATCATCGTCGCCCTGAACATCCAGGCGGTGGCCGAAGCCCTGTTGTTCGCTGCGAAAAACGGGGCCGACCCGGCCAAGGTCCGTGAGGCGCTGATGGGCGGTTTTGCGTCGTCGAAGATTCTCGAAGTCCATGGCGAACGCATGATCAAGGGCACATTCGATCCGGGGTTCCGCATCGCCCTGCACCAGAAGGACCTTAACCTGGCGCTGGAAGGCGCCCGCGAGTTGCACCTCAACCTGCCCAATACCGCCAACGCCCAGCAGGTGTTCAGCACGTGCGCGGCCCTGGGCGGCAGCCAATGGGACCACTCGGCCTTGATCAAGGGGCTGGAACACATGGCCGGTTTTTCCATCCGCGACGCCAAGGGCTGAAGCCGGCGACAGTCTAACAATCCGCCGGACTGGCGAATGCGGATGATCCGTGGCGAGGGCGCTTGATCGAAGACATCAACGCCCGCCTGGCGCGCGGAGAAACCCCACAGGGTTCCTGACCGCAATACCCCCCGATTATCGGTGTTGGACATAACTTTATGTCCAACACCGATCCCTGTAGGAGCAAGCTTGCTCGCGATGGACCTGAACGATGACGCTTGCTACCTGAATCCCCGTGGCGCCCTCCGGTTTTTCGCGAGCAAGCTCGCTCCTACAGGACCACGAAATTCAGTAGCCGCGCACCAACATCGCCTCCAGCGCCCTCTCCAACACCGACAACCCAATCTCCGGCCCATCACCGCAACGCGCAGTCCGGCGAGCACAATCGATCACCACCCTCACCCCTGTCCCCATCCGATCCCCTGGATACTTGCGCAGCATGACCTCAAGCGACGTCGCGCTCAGCCAGGTGTCACGATCCAATGACCAGCGACGATCGGCAAATTTGAACAGGCAGGTATCCTGCTCGGTATCAATGATGTGCGGCAAATACACCCAGTGACTATTGCCTGCCTCCCAAACCGCTGCCTCAACACGATAACGCCCCCCGGGAGACAGCGACAAAATTTCAATTTCATCCATAAACAACCCTCAAACACGGTCCGCTGCAGGAGCAAGCTTGCTCGCGATGGACGTCAACGATAACGCGTACTGTCTGGATGTACCCGGCGCCTGTTAGTTTTTCGCGAGCAAGCTCGCTCCTACAACGAAAAAAGGCGACGGATTTATTTTTCTATTGGAATCTGGAAATTCGACAGGCAGCAATCGGCAAAAAGCAGTCGTTTGGCACCGGACGCTGTCTTAACAGCGAGTAGGCCAAGGGGGAAACCATGACAACGCACACATTAACCATTGAAGACTTGCAGTTGAACGTTTCAATCCGCGGCCAAGGCTCACCGCTGCTCTTGCTCAACGGCCTGGGTGGTTTGATCCGTACCTTCGATCCGCTGCGCGATGAACTGGTGGACTACAGGACCATCACGCTGGACGTGCCCGGGGTTGGCAAATCGCAAACGCCCCGCTGGCCGATGCGTCTGCCGCGCCATGCCGACCTGATCGCTAAGATGCTCAAGCAATTGGGAATCGACCAGATCGATGTGTTCGGCCTCAGTTGGGGCGGTGCGTTGGCGCAAGAATTCGCCCTGCGTCATCCGAGCATGGTGCGCCGGCTGATTCTCGCGGCGACCTCGGCCGGCCCGGCGATGCTGGTGAAGCCCGCCGACATCCTGGATTTTTTTGCCCGGAGCAAAAGCGCCAAACTGCACAAACAGGAAGGCTCGCGCAACTCGATACAGACGCTGCTGCGCTTCGGTAGGGTGAACGGCATGCTCACGGTCAACCCGCTAACCTATTACCACCAGCTCACCGCCTTGGTCGGCTGGACCAGCCTGCTGCGGCTGTTCCGTCTGCGCCAGCGCACGCTGATCCTCGCCGGCGACCGCGACACCCTGGTGCGGTTGTACAACGCGCACATCCTGCGCCGCGCCATTCGCCATGCCGAACTGCACGTCCTGCAGGGCGAGGGGCATTTTTTCGTGGTGACCAGCCCCAGGCGAACCGCCGAAGCGATACGCGAATTCCTCTGCACTAGCACGGCGATGAAGAGCCCGCGCCGAACAGCCTGAGGAAGCTAGGGCGTAAAGCCCTAGCAGACAGCAGATGTCACTTTTTCTTTTTCGCCGGCTTCTCTGACTTCTTGGCCTTTTCTGGCTTGCTATCAGCTTTTTTTGCAGATTTCTTTGGTTCGGCATCTTTTTTCTTGTCTTTCTTTTCGGAAGATTTCGAAAGAGCCGAGGCCGCAGCTGATTTCTTTGGCGCTGATGACTTTTTGTCTTTCAAGTCCTTGCTGGCTTTCGAAGCGTCACCTTTGCTTTTCTTCTCGTCTTTAGCCACGTTGCCCACCTCTCGGAGTATGCCGGTATTGGCAAATTGCCTGCGGGATTATCCACAGGATGATCATTAGGCGAGCGCGTCCAGAAGCGGTTCAAATTTTTTGAAGCGTCGAGATTGGCTTTGGGTGATGCACCGATAGGCACCGAGGGCTGGACGGCTTGAATAGGTCATCAGCTACGGCTCGGGATCGCGAGTTCCGTAATTTCCTTCAGTAGCTCTGGCTGCCCATACCAAGACTCCGGCTTGGTGGTCGAGCATGACCCTTGATTTCGGGCACACTTGCAGGATCATTCAGGGAATCACTAAAAGGAATTACGATGCGATCGTTCAGCCGCAAGCTAGTCATGCTGTGTTTGGCCTTCTCGGTTCAAGGCGTTGCAGCGATTCAGGCAGCAACGGAGCCGCCGACCAGTGAGGCAAGTACTCCCCAGAGGATTTCCGTGCTCGCGGGCAAACTGACTTACACATTGCCGCAAGGTTACGTCGAGCGCGATTTGCCTGAGATTGACGCGCAGGCCAGAGCCAGAGGCATGACGGGCACGATGTACGTCAACGCCGCGCAAAAACGCATGGTGGTGGTGACCGAGACCCCGGTGCCGGAAGGATCGTTTGAGGGGGATAACGATGAGGAGTTTCTGCTGGGATTGGCAAACGGCACCATCAGCAAGCATGAAAGCGGCTACCAGGACTTCAGGATTCTGCGTGAGAAAGAGGTGGTCAAGAACAACGGTCTTGGCATTCTCGAGATTGATGCCTACGGCACACTGGGCAACGATCAGCTTCTCAACACCACGCTATTGGCGGCCTCTGGAAGGACGGCCGCTTATATTCACTTGATCTCACCGCGCGACACTCGCAAGACCCATATTGCATTGATCAAGGCGATCATTGGTGAATGACCGGACCCGTCGCTCTCCTGCCCACTCGTTAACCCTCACGATGCAACAATATGGGATGGGTGAAAGGGGAGCGTTGTCGGAGACCACCTGCTTTTCCGACGCACAACCTGTCCTTTTGGAATTACTCGTTAATCTTTCACCCATTGCAGCCGATGCCCCTAACTTAGGGCATAGGAGCAATACAGATGAGAAACAACCAACCGGTTACGCAGCGCGAGGTTGCCCTTGGACCTCAACAAAAACTCATCTCGACAACGGATGCACGAGGCGTCATCACGTACTGCAATGACGCCTTCGTTGATATCAGCGGTTTCAACAAGTCCGACCTGATCGGCGCGCCTCAAAACATCGTTCGTCACCCCGACGTCCCCTCCGCGATCTTTGCCCATATGTGGGGCGCGCTCAAGCTTGGCAAGCCGTGGATGGGCATCGTCAAGAACCGCGCCAAAAACGGCGACCACTACTGGGTCAACGCCTACGTCACGCCGATTTTCGATGGTCGTGAGGTGGTTGGCTATGAATCGGTCAGGGTCAAGCCGACGGCCGAGCAGATCCGCCGCGCCGAAGCCCTCTATAAACGCATCAGTCTTGGAAAATCAGCCGTCCCGGGCAGCGATCAATGGCATCCTGCCCTACTCGCCTGGTTGCCTGTTGTGACGGTCGGATTGGCGGGAACGCTGGGCGGCATGTTCCTCAGCGCGCCTGTGGCTTTCATTCTGGCTGTCGGGGT
This sequence comes from Pseudomonas sp. MPC6, assembly GCF_006094435.1. Classification (NCBI taxonomy): domain Bacteria; kingdom Pseudomonadati; phylum Pseudomonadota; class Gammaproteobacteria; order Pseudomonadales; family Pseudomonadaceae; genus Pseudomonas; species Pseudomonas sp. MPC6. Next base: position 4,553,339 of record NZ_CP034783.1, read on the forward strand.
TTCGATTCCCATCGGGTTGCTTGCGGCCCGCAGGCAAAACCGAGGGGCGCTGCATCTGCTGGAATTGGCTGAGGCCTCTACCTCCGATTCGTTGCTGGCCAAAATGTACAGCGATGAACGCGGTTCTCAGGCACGCCTTGAAACGGCGTTTGTCAGTCAAGCGTCTCGGCTCAAGACCTGCCTCACTCGGCTGCAAGACACGGCAGAGCAACTGACCAGTCTGGCTGGCAGATCCGATGGCCTCGCCGCCGATAGCTCCCGTGGACTGGACCGCCAACGGGTCGAGACCGAGCAGGTGTCGGCCGCAGTCAATCAAATGGCGGCCACCACGCAGGAGGTTGCCAGCCACGTCCAGCGCACTGCCGACGCCACTCAAGAAGCCAATGTGCTGACCGGACGTGGACGCGAGGTGGCGCGGGACACTCGAGAAGCCATTCAGCGCCTCTCCGTCGTGGTGGGCGAGACAGGGCTGACGGTGGCGCAGCTGGCCAAGGACAGCAATGAAATCGGGACGGTGGTGGATGTCATCAAAGGCATTGCCGATCAAACCAACCTGCTCGCGCTGAACGCCGCCATCGAAGCCGCGCGCGCGGGCGACATGGGTCGAGGCTTCGCGGTCGTCGCAGATGAAGTGCGTCAGCTGGCACAGCGCACGACTCAGTCCACGATCCAGATCCATAACCTGATATCCAAGTTGCAGGTCTCATCCAGCAACGCGGTTAAAACCATGGAAAGCGGCCATCGACAGGCTGAAGAAGGCGTGGCGTGGGTGCTTGAGGCAGATAAGGCATTAGTCGGCATCAGTGAGGCCGTCGCGAACATCACGGACATGACCACCCAGATTGCCGCTGCGACCGAAGAGCAAACCGCCGTGGCTGAGGAAATCAGCCGCAATATCACGACCATTGCCAATCTGGCGGACCAGACATCTGAACAAGCCAGGCATTCGGCAGAGCTGAGCAAGGAATTGACCCAGACCGCTAAAACCCAGTATTCATTGGTCGAGCGGTTTAACCGATAACCCATCAATTTTCTTGAAAAAAGCCCGCTCCTGCGGGCTTTAAATTTTGCGCAAATCGATCCAAGCCCCAATCCTCCGGACTGCGGTTAAAATACCCGAGGCTCACTTCCCAGAGGATGACAAGACATGTCCCCGCACGACACCTCCCTGCAAGACAGCGCCGCGCCGGAAGGCGTGTGTTACGGCTGCGGCAGCAGCAACCCGCACGGGCTGCACATCAAGAGCTTCTGGCATGAGGACGGCGTGCACGTCATGGCCGAGCATGTGCCCGAAGCCAAGTACTGCGGCTGGCCGGACCTGGTCTACGGCGGGCTCATCGCAATGCTGGTCGACTGCCATTCGAACTGGACGGCGATGGCCTATCACTACCGGCAGGAACAGCGCGCGGCCAACAGCCTTGCGCGCATCAACTGCGTCACCGGCAACCTTGGCATCAAGTTCATCAAGCCGACTCCCATGGGCGTTCCGCTGACGTTGCGGGCGAAGGTCGAGGGTGAAGTCGGACGCAAGACCCGGGTGATCTGCGAGGTGTATGCGGGGGACCTGCTGACCGCGGTTGGCGACTCGGTTTTCGTTCGGGTCGATACCGGGCAGTTGGCCGATGCGGCTCACGGGCGCTAACCGGATTTATAAGCAGCCGGACCAATGGGCTCTGTTGATTAATCTGGCAGACGAATGCATCAGATCCATTTCAAACCATGATCAAGCGGTCCTGGCAAACATACTGCGGTAAATTCAGCGGTGCAAAACGCCGTCGAGGTGGCTTCGACGGCGTCTTGATTCAATTGCCCAGTTGCAATAAAAAGTCCTGGACATAGGGCACTACCGATATTCCGGCGTGGGCGGTGTTGGGAACTATGTCTTGTCGAACACGAATGTCATAGGCCTCAAGGTTGCGTGCCAGCGTGGCATTGCGCTCCACCCTTGTGCGCCCGGCGTCGTTGATCCCGTCCATGTATTGCACTGAACCAGGTGCGTAGTGGATCTCCCAGGTTTCCAGGTCCGCGGCACCCACTAACAGTTGAACATCGACTTCACGCAGCGCATCGAGATTCAGGCTCTTGCCGAAAATCGCCTCGATGCCTCCGGTACCCACCCACCAATCGCGTCCCTCATCGATCAAGGTCACCGACCCCGGTGCACCGATGGAAACGGAGCGCAGGCGTTCGGGGTGCAGGTAGTAAAACCGGTTGGCAAAGTGTCCCCCGCCCGAATAACCAAACAATGAAAACTTCCCGAACGAAGTGCTGAGCGCCTCGGATACTTCATCCACCATTGCCAGCAGGACTTCGTCATAACGAATGTCTCCTTCCTGAAGGTATTTGAAGCCATGGGGGTTGCCATCGCCCAGTGGACCTACCGGAAACAGCGGTGCGAGAATGATGTAGCGATTGAAGCGCCCAAACTCGGCAAACGCGTCCCGATACTCAACCATCGTGCGCCCGGTACCATGGACCGCAACCAGCAGACGATGGCCCTCAGGTGCCTGGTCGAAGGTTTGCGGAACATACAGGCAATAGGCAAAACGCGGATCCTTACGGCACGAAAAAATGGTCGTGCTACCTCGATAGTACATCTGACGATGCCGCGCTTCGGGGGTGTCTTGAGGGTTGCTCAACATTGTGAAACCTCGTTGATAATTGTGCCATTATTGAAAACTACAGCGGGTCAGGGTCATGCACGGTGGACGACTCACACACCCACTTTCCAAGTTTTGTGGAAGTCACCTTTGAATAAAAAAACGACTGATCGCAGCCAACTGGTGCTGCTGATTACAAACGACATCAATGTCGGTGTTCTTCCGACCGGCAGCTGGCTCAAGCAGATCGATCTCGAACACCGTTACGGCTGTACACGGCTGGACATCCGCCGCGCACTGGACCAACTGGTCCTCAAAAACATCGTCGAACACATTCCCAATCGCGGTTACTACGTGCACACGCCTGACCTGACCCAGGTATCGGATACCCGCGAAGTTCGGATCGCACTAGAATGTGCCGCCGTCGACCAGATGGACGTCACCGAGGAGCGTTTGCAGGCGCTGGACGTCATCGCGCAGCGCTTCAGCCGCCTGGTCAACGAAGGCACGATGCAAGAGTGCTACGTCGCGAACCTCGAGTTTCATCGCGGGATCTATGACATGTGCACCAACCGGGTAATGATCGAGTTCATCGAAGAAATTCGCAGCCGTCCCCCATCGTCTCCAGGCGGTACCTGGCGTACGCATCTGCGCGCCGAGCAGTCGAGCCGCGAACACTTCCAGATCCTTGAACTCCTGCGTAACGGTGACCGCGAACAACTCAAGCGACTGATCGCGGCGCACATCCGTCAAACCCCACTGGAGCAATGAGTTTCATGGCTTGATGCTGACACCCCACAGGCGCGGCTTCTGCCCGATCCAGGCGTCGTAGCCCTCTACGTTCTGATTCAGCGCAACGATGTCCAGGCCGTTGTACATGACGATCATCGGCACTTGATCGATGAAGCGCTCATGCAGTTGATCGAAGATCGACTGACGCTTGGCGACGTCACCTTCCATCAGTGCCTGGCTCAGCAACTCAATGGCCACCGGATCCTCCCAGACCTTGCGCGCCTCTTTGTCCTTGTTGCCTGTCACCTGCTCGAAACTCAGCGCCGGGTCGAAGCGCGCCGAATAGGTGAACGACATCGCCTGATAACGCCCGCTCTGGTAACGCTCAAGCTGAGTGCCCCATTCCATGACTTCAACCTGCGCGTTGATGCCGACCGCTTGCAGCATCGCCTGGGTAATAATGGCCAGGTCGTAACTGGGAACCATCGAGCGCTTGTTGGCGACGATCGTCAGTGGTTGGCCGCGATAGCCTGCCTCCTGGAGCAGTTGGGCAGCCTTCTGTGGGTCGTAGGTGAAGCCGCGCTGCTCGCTTGGGCCGTAGTAGTTGGAGGCTACGCTGATGATGGAGTTGTTGGGCACACCGAAGCCGTTGCTCGTCGTCGCGACCAATTGTTTGACATCGATCGCGGCAGCAATGGCCTGACGAATCCGCTTGTCCTTGAGCAACGGATCCCGGGTCTGGAACATCAGCACATTCATGGTCGCGCTTGGGTCTGTCGAGACCTTCAGCGTTGCGTGGGTCTTGATTTCGGGCAGGTCGGTTTCGGTGACTTCAGCCATGTCCAGGTCGCCCGAAAACAGCGCCGCCTTGACCGTCGCCTGATCGGGGATAATCACAAACCGTACTTCATCGGTCAGCGCGTTCTTGCCGCCGGTATAGCCATCGCGCGGGCCGGGCAAGGACTGATAGTCAGTAAATCTGGTCAGCGTGACGTACTGCCCACGCTTCCACTCGCTTAACTGATAAGGGCCCGTGCCTATCGGCGCCAGGAACTCACCCTGAGCATTGACCGAGGCTTTGTTGAGAACGCCAGTGCCGCCGCAGTCGGTACGCGCTAGCGTGGCGAGGAACATCCCGCTGGGTTTTTCCAGCGCCATCACCACGGTATGGTCATCCGGCGCCGTTACCTTGGCCACCTTGGTCAAGCCGCTGCCATCGAACTCCGGCAGGCAGCGCCACTGAGTCTTGGGGTCCATGTCCCGGTTCCAGCTCCATAGTACGTCGGCGGCAGTCAACGATTCGCCGTTATGGAACTTCACACCCTGGCGCAAGGTGAAGGTGTAGGTCAGACCATCGGCAGAGACATCGATCTTCTGTGCCAGCAACGGTTTGACTTCACCCTTTTCCCCATAGGCCACCAAGCCTTCGGTGATATGCAGCACGACCGCATCGGAACGGTCGTCACGATTTACCCCCGGGTCCAGGCTGCGAATGTCGGAGTTCATGGCCAGACGCAAGGTTTGCGCCTGGGCGATACCGCAACCGATCAGGGTCATCATGCCCAGCGCCAGCGCGTTTACTAAAAAGCGATTCATAAGCGAGTCCTTGATAAAGATGAAACAGGTTCGCGCCGCCCCAGGTACGACGGCCTTGATGTCCTTCATACCTCAGCACTGCTGCGCAATTGATAACTGCCATCGGCCAGTCTCACCAACGGATTGGCGGCAGCCAGCAGGCGATGGGTGAAGGCGTGTTGCGGGTTATCGAACACTTGTGCGGTGGTGCCGATTTCAACCAGTCGACCTTGCTGCATGACGGCCACGCGATGGGCAATTCGTTCCACCGCCGCCAGGTCATGGGAGATGAACAGACACGCAAAGCCGTACTGCTTTTGCAGCCGCTCGAACAACGCCAGGATTTGCTTTTGAATGGTCATGTCGAGCGCGGAAATCGGTTCGTCGGCGATGACCAGCTTGGGGTGACGAATCAGCGCCCGACCAATCGCCACGCGTTGCCGCTGACCACCCGAGAGCTGATGGGGGAAGCGGTCGGCGAAAAGCGGGTCCAGACCGACATCGTGCAGAATGGTGCGCACGCGCTCGGCACGCTGCTCGCGATCAAGGCCCGGCACATGGCGCAGCGGTTCCGCGAGAATTTCAGCAATTCTGGCTCGCGGATCGAGGGACGATACCGGGTCCTGAAAGATCATCTGGCATTGCAGTCGATGCTCACGGTTGGCGCTTTTGAGGATGTCGACGCCATCGAAAAAGATCTCGCCGGCAATCGGATTGACCAGCCCGACGACCGAACGGCCAAGGGTGGTTTTACCCGAACCGCTGCCGCCGACCAGCGCCAGCGTTTCACCCGCAGCGATTTGCAGACTGACCCCATCCACCGCGCGCTTGGCTTTACCGCGCCACAGGAAACCCTGGCGCCCCGGGTGCTCGATGGTGACGTTACGCATGTCGACCAACGGCGAGGCCAGGGGTGCGCTGTCAAGGTTGCCGCGGGTGGGCAGCGCTTCGAGTAATTGCCGGGTGTAATCGGCCTTGGGGCCTAGAAGGATCTGTTCGGTCGGGCCGCTTTCGATCGCTTTGCCGTTGCGCATCACCACCACTTTGTGGGCATGGCGCACCACCAGCGACAAGTCATGACTGATGAACAGGATTGCGGTGCCCTCCTCCCGCGTCAGTTCGAGCATCAGTTCGATCACGTCAGCCTGGGCCAGGGTGTCGAGGGCCGTGGTCGGCTCGTCGGCGATCAACAGTGCCGGGCGCAACAACATGACCGAAGCCAGCATGATGCGTTGTCGCATGCCCCCGGAGAACTCGTGAGGGAAGGCGTTCAAACAGCGTTGCGGGTCATCCATGCCAATTCGGCGCAGCATCTCCAACGACCGGGCAAGAATGGATTTTTCATCCAGATCGGTATGCAGGCGCAACCCTTCCGCCATCTGCCGGCCGATCGTCATTGTCGGGTTGAGCGAGACCATCGGCTCCTGAAACACCATCCCGATCTTCGAGCCGCGAACGTCACGCAACTGATCGTAAGGCAAGGAGCACAGGTCGGTATCGGCAAACTCGATTCGACCGGACGCGACGCGCATCGGTGGCGGCAACAGCCCGATGACAGCACGCGCCGCCATCGTTTTGCCGCTGCCGGACTCACCCACCAGCGCGACGATCTCGCCGGGTGCCATGTCGAAACTGAGGTGGTCAACCGCAAGCGCGCCCTCGGTGCCCACCTGGATGCACAGATTACTGACGCGAAGCAAAGGCTTGATGGTATCCATTAGCGACTCATCCGGGGGTCAAGGCGATCACGCAGGGCGTCACCGAATAGATTGATGCCGATCAGGGCAATGGAAATCATCAGGCCAGGGAAGAAGCCCAGCCACGGTGCAGTGACCAGATGCGGCCGGCTCGAGGCAAGCATGTTGCCCCACGTCGCTGCAGGCGGTGGAACGCCCAACCCGAGAAAGCTCAAGGCGCTCTCCGAGAGAATCGCCCAGCCAAACATGCTGGTGGCAAGGACAATCAACGGCGCGACGCAGTTCGGCGCGATATGCCGCCACATCGTGTACAGCTCACTGTTGCCAATGACCCTGGAGGCTTCGATGAACTCTCGTTCACGCAACGACAACACCGTGCTGCGCACCACCCGGACCACGGTGGGGATATAGGCCAGGCCCAGCGCCAGCACGATGCCGTACTGACTCGCGCCCACAATGGCGAGCAACCCCAGCGCCAGCAACATCCCGGGGAATGCCAGCAACGCATCGTTGACCATCATCAACAGGCGGTCCGTCCAGCCTCGCAGGTAACCGGCGAGCAAACCGAACAGCGTGCCGATGCCGATGGCCAGGATCACCGTCAACAGGCTGATCCACAGGCTGGTGCGGGCACCGATGATGATGCGGCTGAAGACATCGCGGCCGAACTCATCAGTCCCAAGGATGTGTGGCCAGGACGGCGCCATGAATCGGTTGGCCAGGTCCAGCCGCAGCGGGTCATACGGCGTCCAGACGATACCGGCCACCGCGAGCAGCACCAGCACCACCAGCAGGCTTCCGCCGATCAGCGCGTTGAACGGGAGCGGACGCTTGTGCCCGGTGACCTTCGGCACAGCAGTTGGCGGCACGGTCACTTCGCTTAAAATCTTCATGCTTTCACCCGAGGATCGAACAGCGGATACATCAAATCTACGAGCAGGTTGACCACCACGTAGACGAACGTAATGAGCAACAGGCAGCCCTGCAGTACGGGGTAATCACGCGCATAAATGGAGTCGACCATCAGGCGCCCGATGCCGGGAATGGTGAACACCGTTTCGATCACGGCGATCCCGCCCAGCAGGTTGCCGAGGATCAGGCCGATCAGGGTCCAGGTCGGTGCAAAGGCGTTGCGCAACGTATGGCGCCAAAGCACCGCGCGCTCCGACAAGCCTTTGGCGCGGGCATGAGCGATGTAGTCCAGGCGCAAGACTTCGATCGAGCTGGCCCGCTGCATCCGGATAATCACACCGCTTTCATGCAGCACCAGCGTGGTCACGGGCAAGATGATGTAGGCCAGCGCTTTGCCAAAATCAGCCGAAAACGGCACATACCCCACCACCGGCAACCAGCCCAGCTCCAGGCCAAACACATACAGCAGCAACAGGCCCATCCAGAAACCGGGGATCGACAGTAACAAGGTCGCGGTCGTCACCAGCCCCAAATCCACCAGCGAGTCCTGTTTCCACGCCGCCAGCATGCCCAGAGGAACGGCAATCACCGCCGCCAGCGCGACCGACGTCAGCACGATGGTCACACTGACGCTGAACCTTTCAAGCACCAGCGGCAAAACGGCTTCATGACTGGTGATCGAAAAGCCCAGATCCCCATGGAACACTGCCTTGAGCCAGATCAGGTACTGCGTGATCACCGGTTGATCCAGCCCGAGGGACTGCCGCATCTTGACCAGGCTGGCGGGATCAGCCATGTCGCCCAGCATCAAGAGCGCCGGGTCACCGGGTATCAGCCGGATCATTGCGAAGACCGCAATGGAGATCAGCAATAACGTCGGGACCGCCATGGCCAGACGCTGAATGATCAAACGAAACATGTGGGTTCCTCGATGTTGATACGCAGCCCTCAACAGGGCAAAACACAGGCTGGCAACGGGGTCGATGCCTACCAGGTGGCATACCGCGCGTAATCGGATTCCATCTCGAGACGGTACTGCCCGAATGTGCGGTTGATAGCCGGCAAGGAGGCAATTTCCATGAACCCACTGGCTGGGCGCATCAAAATCATCGCCACCGTAGCGGACAGATTGTCCTCGCCACTCGAGCTCGGACGTGGTGGCCGGCAGACCGCAAATGGCTTGCCGAAGTCATCGAAAAACGCGCTTTTCAGGTGTTCCAGCGTCAGGCTGCCATGAAATGGCTTGAGCAGTTTCTCGACCCGGATATCGCGATAAAAGCTTTCGGGCGCGCCACCGATGCCGGTGTTCTTCAGTTTGACCTGCGCCACCGCGCTGCGCCAATGGTTGGCATGCACCAATAGATCGTCGACCTCGAACAGCGGGAACACTTCATCGGGGGCACATTCGTAGTTGATGCCAAACCCGGCCGCATGACTGAGCATCATGTTGTTCGAACCCGACTTGGGCGTCACCGCCACGGCTTTCATCGACAAGGCGAAATGATTGGCTTCCAGCGCCTTGCGGCGGATAAGCGGCAACGGCACGCCAAGCGTTTGATAGTCACGATCCGATTCCAGGTTGTTGCCGGTGATCGCCGTGCCGATGGAGTTCATGCCCGCGCGGGCCAACCCGCCTGCTTCGGTGAACGTCAGCACATCCGGGCCGTCGTCACGACGAATGTGCAGGACCACGCCCGTCTGCGCGCACTCCATGCGCCAGTCCCAGTTCTGGCCGTGCAGTACTTCATTGTTCGCGGTGGCGCCTGGAAGGACGATGGCGCCGGTGCAGCCATCCAGTTCCGGTTTGTCCTGCATCGAACGCCGCCCCAGGTGAATAATCTCGGTACGGGCATTGATCATCACAATGGCCTCGAAGTCGTGACCTGAGCCTTCGGCTATGCCCCGCATCTCTTCCAGGTACTGCGGCTCGAACGCTTCAATATTGGGCATGAATTGATGGACCAAGCGCTTGATACCGGCCCAGTCATAACCCATGTCCAGCAGTTGCTGACCGTAGATTTCAATGCTGCGGGCAATGATCTGTGGGCAGGCTTTGCCGTACTGCACGCCTCGGGCAAACGGCCCGCCACTCAGTTCGATACACGGAAATAGATCACTCATGCCCTGCCCTCAAATAGGTTGAGCAAGACGTAGAGCAAGGATCAGACCAATTTTACAAAAAACCAATAAATATTGGCGCCAATTTAGATTCCAATAAATTATCGGCGTAAAAATGCACGGTTTTCGCTCAGGAAACTGGGTAGTAAATTCACAAGCGTGTAAAAAAGTGGCGCTGCTAACTGGGAAGTCTCACCAGACCAGCGCCAAGCAGAACCTTTCAAGAAATGACATCACCTAAGGCAGCTGAGCGCCGGCAAAAACCAAGCCCTTTCATGCATCTGTGGCGTATTTCGTGTTTCATGTCATAGGTCGAACCAGCCGCGGCTCAATCGAACAATCCAGCACTCTAATGATGAGAGGCACATCGGCTCGCGCGAAAACCCCGCACTCTGCGAAAAATCGGCTCAAACCCTTACAATCCTGGCTTTTCACCCAAACCTGACAGGCACCTAGGCCATGGCGCTCGACCCACCCACGATGTTGACACTCTCGATCGCCCTCGCCGCGGCCGCCGCGCTGTACCTGGCGATCGAGTGGCGCAGCATTCGCGAACCCTCGCTCCTGTTCTGGAGCGCGGGCTTTGCCACGATTACCCTGGGGTCGACCCTCGCCTTGCTGCGCATCAGCGGCCTGTTGCTGATCGGTATCTGGTTCGCCAACGGCCTGCTGGTGGCGGCCCACTGGTTTTTCCTGCTGGGCGTTGCGCGCTTCACGAAGGCGCGCCTGTCCCGCGCCTGGTCGCTGATTTTCGTCGCCTGGCCTGCCCTGCTGTTATTGCCGGACGAGCCGTCGTGGTCGAAGCTCATGCTGCTGGTGCAGTCGCTGTTGGTCGCGCTGTTGGCGCTCAGGGCCAGCTCCCTGCTGCGCCCCCATGGCAAGTCATTGAGCGTCGGGGCGGTACAGCTGCGTTATGTGCTGCTGATCCATGGCCTGTTCTATCTCGCCAAGGCGATAACGGCAGTCGTTCCGGGCACCTTGATCGACCTCGCCGCCTTGCGTGGCGAGATCATTCAGATCTCCCTGGTCGAGGGCGTGATGGCGATCATGCTGATCGCCCTGTCGATGACCGGTACCGAGCGCTACCGGCGGGAGAAGCACATCGCACGGCTGGCCGAACGTGATCCGTTGACCGCCCTGTACAACCGCCGCGCCCTCGAAATGCGAGCGCCGCGGCTGCTGGATACAGTTTCGACTGGTCGACCGGGCGCCTTGCTGCTGATCGATATCGACAACTTCAAACTGGTCAACGACCTGTACGGCCATACGGCAGGCGACCAACTGTTGGTCGCGCTGAGCGAGATGATTCGTTTGGCATTGCCCGAAAGCGCGCTTGCGGCCCGGCTGGGCGGTGACGAGTTCGCCATCCTGCTGGGTGACGCCTCTAATGAGCGAATCCTCGAACTGGGCAGCGCGCTACGGGACCGGTTTCACCAAGCGGCCTCGCAGGCCTTCGCCACGCCCGCAGCGGTAACCCTGAGCATCGGCGCCACGCTGTTCGACCATCCGCCGACCAGCCTGGCGGCACTGATCGAACAAGGCGACACCGCGCTGTATGCCTCCAAGCGTGGCGGACGCGACAGTATCCGCCTGGTCGACCGGACCCTGGCCAGCGTCGAGCCGCAGCGGGCACGTTGAATCGCTCGTAGTGGAGATCGTTGGCCGTGCTGGATGTCCCCGGCATGGCAAGCGCTGGCATCGACCGGTTGAATCCACAGCCAATAGCGGCCCTTCACGATGGGCCGCGCCTGCAGGTGACGTGACGAGCTGGATCAATACTCGGGTTGAAGCTATACCGAAAGGGTCAAGAGTGGGGATGGACCACACGCTCGATCAGCGACTGAGGAGAACTTCGCAGTGTCGAATCAGCTGGTCATACGCAACATGACCCGCCCCGAGCTGGACGAGCTCGTCGACTGGGCTGCCCGTGAGGGTTGGAATCCCGGGCTTCACGATGCCGAGCTGTTCTGGGCAACGGACCCTGCCGCCTTCATCGCGGCGTCCCGGGGCGGCGAATTGATCGGCGGCGGTGCCATCACCTCCTACAATGGCGAATTCGGTTTCATGGGGTTTTTTATCGTCCGCCCGGAATATCGCGGTCAAGGTCTGGGCAATACCCTCTGGCACGCACGCCGCGAGCGCCTCCTCGCCCGCCTGCGTCCAGGCGCGAACATCGGCATGGACGGCGTCTTCGCGATGCAGGACTACTACGCCGAGGGTGGTTTCGTCTTCTCCCATCGCAACATGCGTTTTCGTGCCGAGATCGCCGAACGCCCGGCGACCTCGCCGGTAGACGACCAGGACATCGTCCCGTTGGCCACCTTCCCGTTCGATCAGGTTGTCGATTACGACCGCACCTGCTTCCCTGCTGCGCGCACAAGCTTCCTGAGCGGGTGGATCGCCCAAGCCGATGCACTCGCCGTGGGTTGCCGGCGCGAGGGCAGGCTAAGCGGCTATGGCGTAGCAAGGCGCTGCCGGGAAGGCTACAAGATCGGCCCCTTGTTCGCCGATGACGCCCTGGCAGCCAATGCGCTCTACACGCGCCTGGCGGATTTTGCGCAGGGTGGCCCGCTGTTTCTCGATGCACCGCAGAATAACCCCGCCGCGATGGCGCTCGTGCACCAACAGGGCATGATCGAGGTGTTCGGCTGCGCACGCATGTACCTCGGCCCTCCTCCGGCGATCGCGCACGAACGCGTGTTCGGCGTCACGACCTTCGAGCTGGGCTGATGACCACAGGAAGGGTCAGCCAGAACACCCGCCGCCTGTTGCGTGAGGAAGGTGGGTTTCTCTATAGCTCGGACGCCTACAACGATGATCTGCCCTATAGGCTCCCAGGCTCGCCCGCCCACCTGGTAATCCCTTACACACGGGTCAACAACGACGCCCGCTATCTGCTGCCGAATGGTTTCGCCTGCGGTGAAGACTTCTTCCGGCTGCTCAAGGATGCTTGCGACTTGCTGTGGCAGGAAGGCGCGCAACACCCCCTTTCGAGTAACCCATCATGGTGACCCCGTATCTGATGAGCAGAGTTCGGGGAACACCCAACGGTCTATTCTTCAAGACTTGACTCCACTTGATCGGGGCGCTGATGCATGAACTCTCTCTGGATCGCACTGGCCATTTTTGGGTGCCTGGTTGCTGCCTCGCTTTTCATGATGCAGTGGTACCCTAAGCTGGCGTCCCACCACAGGGATGACGACACCAACACCGTCATTCGCCTGGTAGCCAACATTTTTGTGGTTATGACATCGCTGGTCTTTGGTCTGATGATCAATTCTGCCAAGAACACCTTCGAGGCCATTGATGCAAACATCCATGGGTATGCGACCAGCCTGATTATTTTTGATCGGACTCTACGAGGCTATGGAGATGCGACACAAGACACGCGCAATCGTCTGATCACCTATCTTGAGCGCGCTATCGAGAACCCGTATCGGGGAGACGAGGCGTTGCAGCATCGTAACAGCGAGGCGGCTAAATACCTGGATGACATAGGCAAGTCTTTGACCGATATAAAGCCCACGGATCGCTTCCATGAAACGATGCTTCAGGATATTCGTCAGCAGTACCATTCGCTCATCGAGCAACGCTGGAGGATCGTCGAGCAGTCAGAGGGAGCGATTCCCGGCCCTCTGATTGGGATGCTGGCTGCTTGGTTGACGCTCATCTTCGCCAGTTTTGGATACCGCGCTCCCCGTAACTCGATGGTGATAGGAATGTTCATCATCTCGTCATTGCTCATCGCGGCTTCTGTTTACCTTGTATTGGACATGGATGTGCCATTTCACGGGCCTATCCAGATATCCGACGAGCCTCTGCGCAGGGCGCTCGCCGTAATGCAGCTCTAGGGGGTTCATTGCGCACCCAATCCCCCGGACACCGATCCGGTGTCCCCATACAAACCCGATTCAAACACACTCAACGAAGCCGCCGAACGCGCCCTCGACTCCCACTGTCCGTCGACCGCCGACATCAAAGCCACCCAGCGCACTCCCAGTACCTTGTTTACGGTTGACCCGCAGGGATCATCTGGACGGCGGATCGCGCCACGCCCTGCTGGGTATTTCCAACAGCATCATGCTGGCGGAAATCACGGCGAACCGGATGCTGGATCAGATCGATCCGCCTGCTTGAGGCGAACGAGTCAGTCATGCCGGCTGTGCAGCGGTCCCTTTGTTTAGGGGGCCGCATTTCAGCGGATGGCATTCCGTCCAAAGCGGTGACCATTACGCCGACGCCTCACTCACTGCAGCGCGTTCGGCCACGTGCCGCAACGTGTCGAAATTGATATTGGCACCGGAGTCGATGGCGATCAGGGTCTGACCCCGGACACCTGTGCGCGCTACGTATTTCTTGATCCCGGCCACGGCCAAGGCACCGGATGGCTCGGTGATCGAGCGGGTGTCGTCGTAGATATTCTTGGTGGCGATGCACAGTTCATCGTTACTGACGGTGATCACCTCATCGACGCAGAACCGGCACACGTCGAAACCATGGGCACCGATCTGCGCGACCGCTACGCCATCGGCGAAGGTGCCCACGCTGGGCAGGACTACACGCTCATCGGCCTGTAAAGCAGCATGCAAGCAGGCGGAGTGTTCCGACTCGACGCCAATGATGCGCACCTCTGGCCGCAGGTATTTGACGTACGCGGCAATGCCGGCAATCAAGCCACCACCGCCCACCGGGACAAAGATTGCATCTAACGGCCCTTGATGCTGACGCAGGATTTCCATGGCGACAGTGCCCTGCCCGGCAATCACGTCCTGATCGTCGAAGGGCGAAACGAAGTGCTTGCCGGTTTGCTCGGCCAGCTTCAGCGCATGGGCCAAGGCCACCGGAAAGCTGGCCCCGTGCAGCACTGCCTCGGCGCCGCGACTGCGTACACCCAGCACCTTCAACTCCGGCGTGTTGGCGGGCATGACGATGGTAGCGGCGATGCCGAGTTCCCGTGCCGCCAGCGCCACGCCTTGGGCATGATTGCCGGCTGAAGCGGTAATCACGCCGCGTTGCTTCTGCGTAGCGTTGAAGTTCACCAGTTTGTTGTAGGCGCCACGGATCTTGAAGGAGAAGGTCGGCTGCAGGTCTTCGCGCTTGAGCAGGATCTGATTGCCCAAGGCCAGCGACAACGCCGGTGCCGGTTGCAGCGGTGTACAGATGGCGAGTTCGTAGACCGGCGCGGCGAGGATCTTTTTAACGTAATGCGCAAGCAGGGTTTGTTGGGCAGGCGTACTGGACATGAGGGTCTCCTGACATTGATCAGAGCCCCGAGACAGAAAAAGAAAACCCGCCTTCAGGGCGGGTTGGGTGCTGCAGTCGTGAGCTAGCCCGCCAAGTGAGGAATGGCGGTAATAATGCTTGGCTGGCAGCGCAATACAGTGGAAGTCATGCGCGAAAATTAGCCGGGCGACGGGGGCAAGTCAATGGCCTATTTCGCTGCCCCTCTTTTGCCTGCCCAACTGTTAACTGCTTAACTGTGCAACCTGGGCTGTCGGATCTCCCGGATCGCGGTGCACGCGATATCTTGTTGCTCCCTCAATCGGCAAACCCTCCAGGGCAATCAATGTTCAGCTCACTTGTATCGAATGGCCGACTGGTTACGCCTCAGCGACTGGAATGCATGACGCCATGGTGGAGCTTTACCAAAACAGTCCTGGCCGCGACCGCATTATCTTTGGTGCGTGACGGGCTCGTACGACTGGACGACCCCGTTCCAGGTCAGCCTTTCACGTTGCGCCAGTTACTGCGGCATGAGGCAGGTCTCGCCGATTATGGCGAGCTTGCGGAGTATCACGCTGCCGTCGCCAACAATGAGGCAGCCTGGTCAGCAAGTGAGATGATCCGACGTCTCGATGGAACACGACTGCGATACATCCCCGGCGCCGGTTGGCACTACTCGAATGTTGGCTATATGTTCATCGCCACCCTTATCGAACGGGTCACTGATCTGACGCTTGAAGAGGCAGTGGATCGATATGCACTAAAACCCTTGGGCCTGTCCAACGTCCGCTTCGCCACAACCAGAGCAGATCTACAGCAAACCTCCCCGCAAAATACATCGGACTATGACCCCGCGTGGGTTTATCACGGCTTGCTGATCGGGCCCATTTCGCAAGCGGCGCTGTTGCTTGATCGGGTGCTTGGCGGACACCTGCTCCCCACGGGACTGCTGCAGGAAATGCAGGCCGCGCGAACATTGGGTGGGCCGATTCCCGGTCGGCCATGGGTTACCCCAGGCTATGGACTGGGTGTGATGCAGGGTTCGATCGAGGGGGGCTTGACCCTGTGCGGACACACCGGCTGTGGACCTGGCAGCGTCATCGCGGTTTACCGCCTCTCGTGCGGTGGCGCCTCGGCGTGTTGTGCAAGTGTTGAGGCAGACGCCAATGAAGGTGCCGTCGAAGCGCATGTCGTTCGGCAATTGATCCAGGCCTTGCGTTAGGCGGTTGCAGGGGGCCACCTCTACCAAGCCCCTCCAGGGCAGACTCAGAACCGCTCCTCCGCGAACGGAAAGTTCGCCACTCCGGCAGCGCTTTGTCACGCCTCGAACTGATATGTTTTTTTTCAGTTGTGTTGCATATGGATTTTTATTGTGTCATTTATAGCCTCGCCGATCACAGGACCGATCCACCTCGCCAACCCGGATGGCGGGCGTCCGCTTCCCTCAAATGCCCTCAAGGAGTCAACAATATGAACAAGACAGAACTTCTAGGTGCGCTGGCGCTATGCGCTTTCAGCTTCCTGGCACAGGCCGACGAAGGCAGCCTGCGTATCGGCATCGAAGCCGCCTACCCGCCCTTCTCCTTCAAGACACCCGAGGGCAATGTCAGCGGGTTCGATTACGACATCGGCAATGCCTTGTGCGAAGAAATGAAGGTCAAATGCGAGTGGGTCATTCAGGAATTCGACGGCATGATCCCGTCGCTCAAAGTGCGCAAGATCGATGCCGTGCTGTCGTCGATGTCCATCACCGAAGACCGGATGAAGTCGGTGGACTTCAGCAAAAAGTACTACCACACCCCGGGCAAGTTCGCGATGAAGGCCGGCAACGTGATCAATGACCCGTTGGTGGACCTCAAGGGCAAGAAAGTCGGGGTGCAACGCTCCTCGACTTACGATCGTTTTGCCACCGAGCAACTGGAAAAAGCCGGCGTCGTCGTAGTGCGCTACGGCTCCCAGAATGAAGCCTTCCTCGATCTCGCCTCGGGTCGTCTGGACGCCACCCTCGCCGACATCGTCAATACCGATGAGAGCTTCATCAAGACACCCGCTGGCCAGGGCTTCGCACTGACAGGGCCCGACATCAACGACCCGAAGTATTTTGGCCGGGGCGCCGGGATCGCCGTGCGCAAAGGCGACAGCGCCAACGTTGCGCGCCTGAGCGCCGCGATCGACACCATTCGCGCCAATGGCAAGTACCAGCAAGTGATGGCCAAGTACTTCGCGTTCGATATCTACGGCGAGTAAGCCTTACCTTCAGCCCCGGCGCCGGCCCATTGCAGGCGTCTCCCGGGCATGTCTTGCGCGCCTCGCGGCGCTCGCTTGAGGAACTTCATCATGCTCCACGGCTACGGATCGAGCATTCTCGATGGCGCCTGGCTGACCATAAACCTGGCCTTGACCTCCATGTCCATGGCGATTGCCCTGGGGCTGATCGGCGCGGCTTTTCGATTGTCACCGCTGAAGTGGCTGGCCATGCTCGGGGAAAGTTACACCACGCTGATTCGCGGCATTCCCGACCTGGTGCTGATCCTGCTGATCTTCTACGGCGGCCAGGACCTGGTGAACCGCATGGCCCTGGCGCTCGGTTACACCCGCTACATCGACATCAACCCCTTTATCGCCGGGGTCTGCACCATGGGCTTCATTTTTGGCGCCTACCTCTCGGAAACCTTTCGCGGCGCCTTCATGGCGATCCCCAAAGGTCAGGCCGAGGCCGGCGTGGCCTATGGCATGAGCAGTGCGCAGGTATTCTGGCGAATTCTGGTGCCGCAGATGATCCGTTTCGCCATTCCCGGGTTCACCAACAATTGGCTGGTGCTGACCAAATCCACCGCGCTGATCTCGGTGATCGGCTTGCAGGACATGATGTTCAAGGCCAAGAACGCCGCGGATGCCACCCACGAGCCTTTCACGTTTTACCTCGCGGTGGCAGCGCTGTACCTGATGCTCACCAGCCTGTCCTTGCTGGTGCTGCGCTATCTGGAAAAACACTACTCGGTCGGCATCAAAGCCGCCGAATTGTGAGGGGAGCCCGCCCATGATTCTCGACTACAACCTGATCTGGGAAAACCTGCCGCTGTATTTCAACGGCGCCTTGTTGACCCTCAAAGTCCTGCTCATTTCCCTGGCCCTGGGTTTGGTACTGGCGATTCCACTGGCGCTGATGCGGGTGTCGCGATCGCCGCTGATCAACTTCCCGGCCTGGCTCTATACCTACGTGATTCGCGGCACGCCGATGCTGGTGCAATTGTTCCTGATCTATTACGGCCTGGCGCAGTTCGAAGCGGTGCGCCAAAGCGTGCTCTGGCCTTACCTCTCCAGCGCCACTTTTTGCGCCTGCCTGGCCTTCGCGATCAACACCAGCGCCTATAGCGCAGAGCTGCTGGCCGGCAGTTTGAAAGCCACCCCCCATGGCGAGATCGAAGCCGCCAGGGCCATGGGCATGTCACGCCTGACCCTGTATCGCCGGATTCTCATGCCGTCGGCCTTGCGCCGGGCCTTGCCGCAGTACAGCAACGAAGTGCTGATGATGCTGCAAACCACCAGCCTGGCCTCCATCGTCACCCTCGTCGACATCACCGGGGCCGCGCGCACTGTCAGCTCACGGTTCTATCTGCCGTTCGAGGCGTTTATCACCGCCGGCCTCATCTACCTCGTCCTGACCTTCATCCTGGTACGTCTGTTCAAGCTGGCCGAGCGCCGCTGGCTGGCGTACCTGGCACCCCGCAAGCACTAAGGAGCTGCTATGGAGAACATTCAATACCGCTTGCCGTGGAGTGCCTCGGGCACCGAACGCACGCTGACCCTGTTTCGTTTTGGCAGTGGATCACGCAAAGCGTACATCCAGGCGTCGTTGCATGCCGACGAGTTACCGGGGATGCGCGTCGCCGTCGAGCTCAAGCGCCGTCTTCTGGAACTGGAAGCACAAGGCCGCCTGACCGGGACGATCGAGTTGGTGCCAATGGCCAATCCGATCGGGATCGCCCAGATGTTCCAGGCCACCCATCAGGGGCGCTTTGAGTTCTCCAGCGGCAAGAACTTCAATCGCGACTTCCCGGCGTTGGTCGATGCCGTTGCACAGCTGCTGGAAGGCCTATTGGGAAACGATGCCGACGCCAATGTCGCACTGATCCGTCGCGCCATGGGCGATGCCCTGGCCGCCATGCCAGCACCGGACTCGGAGCTCGACGGCCTGCGCCGCCTGTTGCTGCAGCATGCCTGTGACGCCGATGTGGTGCTGGACCTGCACTGCGATTTCGAATCGATCATGTTGTTGTATGCGATGCCGCAACACTGGCCACGCTTGCAGTCGCTGGCCGCGCGCCTCGGTGCCGGGGTCACGCTGTTGGCCGAAGACGCGGGCGGCAGTGCCTTCGATGAAGCCTGCGCCATTGCCTGGTTACGCCTGGCCGAGCGCTTTCCTGCCGCCAATATTCCCCTGGCGTGCGTGGCCACCACCATCGAATTGCGCGGCATGGCCGACACCGAACGCGAGCAATGCGTCGACAGTGCACAGGCGATTCTCGGGTATCTCGCCGATCAAGGCCTGATCAGCGGCGACTGGCCAGCGGCACCGCCGAGCCATTGCCAGGCCATGCCATTCGCCGGCGCGCACTACGCCTGTGCGCCCCATCCGGGCGTGGTGAGTTTTCTGCAACCGCTGGGCGCGCAGGTCAAGGTCGGCGACCCGCTATTCGAAGTCATCGACCCGCTGACCGATCGGCATAGCGTAGTGCGCGCCAGCACCGACGGCATTCTCTATGCCCGCGAACGGCTGCGCTTTGCCCAGCCTGGATTGTGGCTGGCCAAAGTGGCAGGCGTCACCCCCATTCGCCAGGGTCGCTTGCTCAGCGACTGATTCCAGAGAGTTCAAACCATGTACAAACTTGAAGTTCAGGACCTGCACAAAAGCTACGGCGCACACCAGGTGCTCAAGGGCGTGTCCCTGCAAGCACAGGCCGGCGACGTGATCAGCATCATCGGCTCCAGCGGCTCGGGAAAAAGTACCTTCCTGCGCTGCATCAACCTGCTGGAGCAACCCAATGCGGGCACTATCGTGCTCAATGGCGAACCGCTCAAGCTGGCGGCCAACAAGCTTGGCGGGCTGAAGGCGGCCGAACCCAGGCAGTTGCAACGCATGCGCTCGCAGCTATCGATGGTGTTCCAACACTTCAACCTCTGGTCCCACATGAGCGCCTTGGAAAACGTCATGGAAGCCCCGGTGCATGTGCAGGGGCTGGGCAAGAAAGAGGCTCGGGAAAAGGCCGAGCACTACCTGGACAAAGTCGGGGTGGCGCACCGCATGAACGCCTGGCCGGCGCATATGTCCGGTGGCGAGCAGCAGCGCGTGGCCATTGCCCGCGCATTGGCGATGGAACCGCAGGTGATGCTGTTTGATGAGCCAACGTCAGCGCTCGACCCCGAACTGGTCGGCGAAGTGCTTAAAGTCATGCAGGATCTGGCGCAGGAAGGCCGCACCATGGTGGTGGTGACTCACGAAATGGGCTTTGCCCGCGAGGTGTCGAACCAACTGGTGTTCCTGCACAAGGGTGTTGTCGAAGAGCGCGGCGCCCCGCGCGAGGTGCTGGTCAATCCACAGTCCGAACGCCTCCAGCAGTTTCTGGCCGGGAGCTTGAAGTAAGGCCGTCGTCCACCCCTCCACTGCTCGGCGCTGCCCTCACAAGGTTGGCTTCGGATACACTCCAGCCAACCTTGTCAGGGCATCAGGCACAGCCCTTCTCTCACCTTCAGGAATTGTTGAGCCGGATATGCCCACCCCATCGAAAGACACCTCGGTCTATGCCGCGCCGGTCATGCGCAAACTGACGGAAATCGTTGCCGAACTGCCACCGTCGTTGCGCAAGGTGGCAGACTTTATCCTGCGTCACCCGCTCAAAGCCGCGACGCTGACCATCGAGGAGATGGCTCACGAAACATTGACCTCACCCGCCGCCGTCAACCGTCTGGCCAAAGCGCTGAACCTCGGTGGTTACAGCGGCATGAAGGCCGAGCTGGTCGCCACATTGCAGCAGATGGTGTCGCCGGTCGACAAACTGCGCAACGAACTTGCCCAGCGCCCGGGCGGCGCGTTTGGCCTGCATGAGCAACTCCAGAGCGCCAGCAGCAACCTGGCCACCGCAGCGACCAACAACCATGCCGACACCTTTGAAGCGTTCGTCACTCGCCTGACCACGGCACGTAAAATCTACATTCTGGGGTTCGGCAACAGTGTGTACTTCGCCGGCCTCGCCGCCTCGACCCTGATGCCCTTCTGTGCGGACGCCACGGCCATCAGCATGGAGGGCGGCAACGAAAATGCCGCCTACCGACTGGCCGCGATCACTGACCGGGACGTGTTGCTGGCGATCTCCCTGCCGCGCTACTCCCTCGACACCCTGCAACTGGCACGCTTCGCCAATGAACGTGGCGCATCGGTGCTGGCCATTACCGACTCTCCCGCCTCGCCGCTCACCGGCATTGCCGAGCACACCCTGTTTGCGCCTTGCGATCACCCGGTGCTGACCAGTTCCAACATCGCCGTGCTGGCCTTGATCGAAGGCTTGGTCGCCGGCGTGATGGCGCGCAATAAAGAAGCGGTCAAACTGGCAACCGAACTGACTGAAAGCGTGATGTCGTACCTGCACATCCCTGCCAGCGGCAAACCACCGAGAAAGTAGTTCCTCTTGTTCTCCGTCGGTCGCCTAAAGCTCCTCTTTTTGCCTCGGGGTCCAAACGTTGATGTGCGACTCTAACGCAGGCGTACAGCAACTGAGATCACCGCATGAGCACTCGAAGCCCACAGCCATCAACGGCCGTTGCTGGAATGACAATCATCCGGCATGGCACCCACAATTACGTGCTGCCGAAGTTTCACTGATGCGAAGGCGACGTGCGTAGGAGCGAGCTTGCTCGCGAAAAACTTCAGGACACCGCGGGGTGTCAGGAGGCCAGCGTCATCGTTGGCGACCTTCGCGAGCAAGCTCGCTCCTACAGGATTTCGCTTTATTCCAGGCAAAAACAAAACCCCTACCTGCAGTCGCAGATAGGGGTTTTGGAATTTAA
The DNA here is from genome assembly GCF_006094435.1 of Pseudomonas sp. MPC6. Classification (NCBI taxonomy): domain Bacteria; kingdom Pseudomonadati; phylum Pseudomonadota; class Gammaproteobacteria; order Pseudomonadales; family Pseudomonadaceae; genus Pseudomonas; species Pseudomonas sp. MPC6. The sequence goes on from NZ_CP034783.1 coordinate 4,575,261, forward strand.
TCTTGACGATGACCTACTCTCACATGGGGAAACCCCACACTACCATCGGCGATGCATCGTTTCACTGCTGAGTTCGGGATGGGATCAGGTGGTTCCAATGCTCTATGGTCGTCAAGAAATTCGGGTACTGAGTCGTAGCCAGTCGGCTTCGCTTCAGCAAATCGGGTATGTGATAGCTTTCGGTGTTTAGTGAGATTCGAACTTTCGGTTCATTTCGTCTTCACACACCGCAATCTGGTCTCTTTCGTCTTTTCAACTAGGAGCATCAAATTGCTTGGGTGTTATATGGTCAAGCCTCACGGGCAATTAGTATTGGTTAGCTCAACGCCTCACAGCGCTTACACACCCAACCTATCAACGTCGTAGTCTTCGACGGCCCTTCAGGGGACTCAAGGTCCCAGTGAGATCTCATCTTGAGGCTAGTTTCCCGCTTAGATGCTTTCAGCGGTTATCTATTCCGAACATAGCTACCCGGCAATGCCACTGGCGTGACAACCGGAACACCAGAGGTTCGTCCACTCCGGTCCTCTCGTACTAGGAGCAGCCCCTCTCAAATCTCAAACGTCCACGGCAGATAGGGACCGAACTGTCTCACGACGTTCTAAACCCAGCTCGCGTACCACTTTAAATGGCGAACAGCCATACCCTTGGGACCGGCTTCAGCCCCAGGATGTGATGAGCCGACATCGAGGTGCCAAACACCGCCGTCGATATGAACTCTTGGGCGGTATCAGCCTGTTATCCCCGGAGTACCTTTTATCCGTTGAGCGATGGCCCTTCCATACAGAACCACCGGATCACTAAGACCTACTTTCGTACCTGCTCGACGTGTCTGTCTCGCAGTCAAGCGCGCTTTTGCCTTTATACTCTACGACCGATTTCCGACCGGTCTGAGCGCACCTTCGTACTCCTCCGTTACTCTTTAGGAGGAGACCGCCCCAGTCAAACTACCCACCATACACTGTCCTCGATCCGGATAACGGACCTGAGTTAGAACCTCAAAGTTGCCAGGGTGGTATTTCAAGGTTGGCTCCACGCGAACTGGCGTCCACGCTTCAAAGCCTCCCACCTATCCTACACAAGCAAATTCAAAGTCCAGTGCAAAGCTATAGTAAAGGTTCACGGGGTCTTTCCGTCTAGCCGCGGATACACTGCATCTTCACAGCGATTTCAATTTCACTGAGTCTCGGGTGGAGACAGCGCCGCCATCGTTACGCCATTCGTGCAGGTCGGAACTTACCCGACAAGGAATTTCGCTACCTTAGGACCGTTATAGTTACGGCCGCCGTTTACCGGGGCTTCGATCAAGAGCTTCGCGTTAGCTAACCCCATCAATTAACCTTCCGGCACCGGGCAGGCGTCACACCCTATACGTCCACTTTCGTGTTTGCAGAGTGCTGTGTTTTTAATAAACAGTCGCAGCGGCCTGGTATCTTCGACCGGCATGGGCTTACGCAGTAAATGCTTCACCCTCACCGGCGCACCTTCTCCCGAAGTTACGGTGCCATTTTGCCTAGTTCCTTCACCCGAGTTCTCTCAAGCGCCTTGGTATTCTCTACCCAACCACCTGTGTCGGTTTGGGGTACGGTTCCTGGTTACCTGAAGCTTAGAAGCTTTTCTTGGAAGCATGGCATCAACCACTTCGTGTTCTAAAAGAACACTCGTCATCAGCTCTCGGCCTTAGAATCCCGGATTTACCTAAGATTCCAGCCTACCACCTTAAACTTGGACAACCAACGCCAAGCTGGCCTAGCCTTCTCCGTCCCTCCATCGCAATAACCAGAAGTACAGGAATATTAACCTGTTTTCCATCGACTACGCTTTTCAGCCTCGCCTTAGGGACCGACTAACCCTGCGTCGATTAACGTTGCGCAGGAAACCTTGGTCTTTCGGCGTGGGTGTTTTTCACACCCATTGTCGTTACTCATGTCAGCATTCGCACTTCTGATACCTCCAGCAAGCTTCTCAACTCACCTTCACAGGCTTACAGAACGCTCCTCTACCGCATCACCTAAGTGATACCCGTAGCTTCGGTGTATGGTTTGAGCCCCGTTACATCTTCCGCGCAGGCCGACTCGACTAGTGAGCTATTACGCTTTCTTTAAAGGGTGGCTGCTTCTAAGCCAACCTCCTAGCTGTCTAAGCCTTCCCACATCGTTTCCCACTTAACCATAACTTTGGGACCTTAGCTGACGGTCTGGGTTGTTTCCCTTTTCACGACGGACGTTAGCACCCGCCGTGTGTCTCCCATGCTCGGCACTTGTAGGTATTCGGAGTTTGCATCGGTTTGGTAAGTCGGGATGACCCCCTAGCCGAAACAGTGCTCTACCCCCTACAGTGATACATGAGGCGCTACCTAAATAGCTTTCGAGGAGAACCAGCTATCTCCGAGCTTGATTAGCCTTTCACTCCGATCCACAGGTCATCCGCTAACTTTTCAACGGTAGTCGGTTCGGTCCTCCAGTTAGTGTTACCCAACCTTCAACCTGCCCATGGATAGATCGCCCGGTTTCGGGTCTATTCCCAGCGACTAGACGCCCTATTAAGACTCGCTTTCGCTACGCCTCCCCTATTCGGTTAAGCTCGCCACTGAAAATAAGTCGCTGACCCATTATACAAAAGGTACGCAGTCACCCAACAAAGTGGGCTCCCACTGCTTGTACGCATACGGTTTCAGGATCTATTTCACTCCCCTCTCCGGGGTTCTTTTCGCCTTTCCCTCACGGTACTAGTTCACTATCGGTCAGTCAGTAGTATTTAGCCTTGGAGGATGGTCCCCCCATATTCAGACAAAGTTTCTCGTGCTCCGTCCTACTCGATTTCATGACTAAGAGATTTTCGCGTACAGGGCTATCACCCACTATGGCCGCACTTTCCAGAGCGTTCCGCTAATCTCAAAGCCACTTAAGGGCTAGTCCCCGTTCGCTCGCCACTACTAAGGGAATCTCGGTTGATTTCTTTTCCTCAGGGTACTTAGATGTTTCAGTTCCCCTGGTTCGCTTCTTAAGCCTATGTATTCAGCTTAAGATACCTAACTTATGTTAGGTGGGTTCCCCCATTCAGACATCTCCGGATCAAAGTCTGTTTGCCGACTCCCCGAAGCTTTTCGCAGGCTACCACGTCTTTCATCGCCTCTGACTGCCAAGGCATCCACCGTATGCGCTTCTTCACTTGACCATATAACCCCAAGCAATCTGGTTATACTGTGAAGACGACATTCGCCGAAAATTCGATAATACTCAATTAAGAGCAACTCACAAATTTTACCTTAGCCTGATCCAACACCAGTGAAAGTGTTGTCCAGTCTATCTTTCTATCACATACCCAAATTTTTAAAGAACGATCTAATCAAAGACTAGAAATCAATATTCATCTGCGAATATTCATTTCTAAACTCTAACGAAACAGACAACCTGATGGATGTCTCTCGCCTCTACAGTGAATCAAGCAATTCGTGTGGGAACTTATGGAGCAGCTGATGTCGTCGATTAAGGAGGTGATCCAGCCGCAGGTTCCCCTACGGCTACCTTGTTACGACTTCACCCCAGTCATGAATCACACCGTGGTAACCGTCCTCCCGAAGGTTAGACTAGCTACTTCTGGTGCAACCCACTCCCATGGTGTGACGGGCGGTGTGTACAAGGCCCGGGAACGTATTCACCGCGACATTCTGATTCGCGATTACTAGCGATTCCGACTTCACGCAGTCGAGTTGCAGACTGCGATCCGGACTACGATCGGTTTTCTGGGATTAGCTCCACCTCGCGGCTTGGCAACCCTCTGTACCGACCATTGTAGCACGTGTGTAGCCCAGGCCGTAAGGGCCATGATGACTTGACGTCATCCCCACCTTCCTCCGGTTTGTCACCGGCAGTCTCCTTAGAGTGCCCACCATTACGTGCTGGTAACTAAGGACAAGGGTTGCGCTCGTTACGGGACTTAACCCAACATCTCACGACACGAGCTGACGACAGCCATGCAGCACCTGTCTCAATGTTCCCGAAGGCACCAATCCATCTCTGGAAAGTTCATTGGATGTCAAGGCCTGGTAAGGTTCTTCGCGTTGCTTCGAATTAAACCACATGCTCCACCGCTTGTGCGGGCCCCCGTCAATTCATTTGAGTTTTAACCTTGCGGCCGTACTCCCCAGGCGGTCAACTTAATGCGTTAGCTGCGCCACTAAGAGCTCAAGGCTCCCAACGGCTAGTTGACATCGTTTACGGCGTGGACTACCAGGGTATCTAATCCTGTTTGCTCCCCACGCTTTCGCACCTCAGTGTCAGTATCAGTCCAGGTGGTCGCCTTCGCCACTGGTGTTCCTTCCTATATCTACGCATTTCACCGCTACACAGGAAATTCCACCACCCTCTACCATACTCTAGCTTGTCAGTTTTGAATGCAGTTCCCAGGTTGAGCCCGGGGATTTCACATCCAACTTAACAAACCACCTACGCGCGCTTTACGCCCAGTAATTCCGATTAACGCTTGCACCCTCTGTATTACCGCGGCTGCTGGCACAGAGTTAGCCGGTGCTTATTCTGTCGGTAACGTCAAGACACCAACGTATTAGGTTAATGCCCTTCCTCCCAACTTAAAGTGCTTTACAATCCGAAGACCTTCTTCACACACGCGGCATGGCTGGATCAGGCTTTCGCCCATTGTCCAATATTCCCCACTGCTGCCTCCCGTAGGAGTCTGGACCGTGTCTCAGTTCCAGTGTGACTGATCATCCTCTCAGACCAGTTACGGATCGTCGCCTTGGTGAGCCATTACCTCACCAACTAGCTAATCCGACCTAGGCTCATCTGATAGCGCAAGGCCCGAAGGTCCCCTGCTTTCTCCCGTAGGACGTATGCGGTATTAGCGTCCGTTTCCGAGCGTTATCCCCCACTACCAGGCAGATTCCTAGGCATTACTCACCCGTCCGCCGCTCTCAAGAGAAGCAAGCTTCTCTCTACCGCTCGACTTGCATGTGTTAGGCCTGCCGCCAGCGTTCAATCTGAGCCATGATCAAACTCTTCAGTTCAAACATCTTTGGGTTTTTAAGAAACCCTAAACTTGGCTCAGCAATCGTTGGTTACATCTTTGATTTCTCGCGGAGTAACTTGTGATGCTGATAATCTTGTTGACTATCAGTCTGACTCCACAAGCACCCACACGAATTGCTTGATTCAATTGTTAAAGAGCGATTGGTTAAGATCTTTCGTCTCAACCGAGGTGCGCATCTTACAGCTCACCATCCTTAAAAGCAAATGATTTTTTCAACCAAATCAACTGCTTAGGCCAAGAACAACTTCGAGTTGCTCGTTAGCGGGAGGCAAATAATACAGTATTAAAGTACGTGGTCAACCCCCATCTGGAAATTCTTTCCCGCTGATTGCAGCCAATCGACAAAGGCCCTCATATGGGCTGGCTTGTCGGCATCGAGCGGTACTAAGGCGCAGCCACCATGCTCTGCCCGTCACGCACAAACAGGGGCTGACCAAGCCAGTCCTCCAGAATCGCAATTTGCCGGCTAACCGCGCCGTGAGTCAGGTTGTCCGGGTTGACGGTGCCCTTGCGTTCGCACGGCGGCGTGTCCGAACAAAAAGTGCCCCTCCTCTTCAACCGCCAGTCAGTCGGCATGGACAAGCCTGGTCGTCTGCGTAATTTCGACATCCTCGATATCGCACTCAACCCCCTCGCTTGATCCCAACACTCTTTAGCGCAGCGAAGACTGCGCGCCATGCAAGTGCCAAATGAATGCAGATGCGCTACAACAATACGTAGAACTCCGAGGTCTTCACAGGAAGCGAGCGAATGTGAATGAAACATAAACTCTGCGTCGCCAGGCTGGTTCGGTTCGCATTCGCCTCGCTCGTCATGGTAGCCCCCGGTGCAGTCGCAGAGGATCTCGAACCCAGGTCCTACGCCAATACGCCGGTTGGTATCAATTTCCTGCTCCTGGGCTACAGCGATCTGGACGGCAACGTGACGGCCAACCCCTCGATCCCGCTCGAGAATGCCAAGCTCAACATAAAGACTGTCGTGTTTGCCTTTGCCAGGTCCCTGGACGTCTGGGGCCGCTCCGGAAAGTTCGATATCGTCGTACCTGAGGCAAAGTTGACGGGCTCTGCCCTGCTCGCCGGCGAACCCAGGGAGCGTGAAGTGACCGGGTTGATCGATCCAAGACTGCGCTTCTCGGTCAACTTGTATGGCGCCCCGGCGATGTCCCTGGCTGAATTCCCCAGCTATCAACAGGATGTGATTATCGGCGCCAGCCTGGCGATCACGGCACCGCTCGGCCAATACGATGACAGCAGGTTAATCAATCTGGGCAACAATCGCTGGTCATTCAAGCCTGAACTCGGGATTTCCAAGCGCCTGGGGCAAGTGACCCTGGAATTATCCGGCGCGGGCACCTTCTACACCGACAATGACGAGTTACTCGGCGACCACGTACTGTCCCAGGACCCGATTTACCAGGTGCAGGGGCATCTTATCTATGCCTTCAGCAACGGGGTTTGGGCGTCGCTGGACGCGACCTGGTTCACTGGCGGGAGCACCTCGGTCGATGGCGTCGGCAACCACGACCATCAGGAAAACACACGCTACGGATGCACCCTCACGCTACCGTTGAACCGGAACCATTCGCTGAAGTTGAATGCGAGTAATGGCGGGCATACCCGCACGGGCAGCGAATACGATGCCGTTGGCATCATCTGGCAGTACCGCTTCGGTGGAGGGCTTTGAAACATCGAAACAGGGACGGATGTATTTCATGAACAAATAAATCCGTCCCCTGCCTCTGCAATCAATCTGCTCGAGGTGGTATGAACGCGACACACGCACACCCTCGATACCGCTCGATCAGTCAGACATTCTTCGCTCCCGGCCAGCCGGCCTGATGCAAGGCTTTGAGCAGGGTCTCGGCATCCAGGCCCGGCACGGCATGGCCGTTGCCTTCGGCGGTGTCGGCGGCCAGCAAGGCATTGATGATCGCTTCTTCCACGGCTTCGGTGGCGGCCAGGAACAACTCGCTGATGTGGTCGTTGTTGACCATGCTCAGGTTGTCGGTCGTCGGCGCGCGCTTGCTTTCATAAGCGGCCGGCGGCATTTGATTGCCGGTGGCGAAGGCGATGAAGATATCGCCGCTGTGGTCTTCATTGCCGCCGCCGGTGCGGGCCAGGCCAAGGCTCGCGCGTTGGGCGAGACGGGTGCATTGATGGGGCAGCAACGGCGCATCGGTGGCCAGGCAGACGACGATCGAGCCCATGCCTGGATGCGGCAAAGACGCTTTAAGGAACGGCGAGTCGGCCTGTTCCATGTAGCGTCCGACCGGGTAGCCGTCGACGCGCAGTTCGTTGCGGATGCCGTGGTTGGCCTGGACGATGGCGCCCACGGTCCAGCCGCCCTGGGCACTGCTCAGTCGCCGCGATGCGGTGCCGATGCCGCCCTTGAATTCATGACAGATCATGCCGCTGCCGCCGCCGACCGCACCCTCGGTCACCGGCCCGTCCACCGCGGCACCCAAGGCTTCGGCGACGTGTTCAGGTTTCACATGGAAGCCATTGATGTCATTGAGCAGGCCGTCGAAGGTTTCCAGCACCACCGGCATGTTCCAGTAGAGGCGCCCGTCATCCGGCTGCTGCTCCCGATCCAGCACAATCAGCGCATCGCGCACCACGCCCAGGCTGTGGGTATTGGTGAAGGCGATGGGACTGGTCAGCAGGCCGGCCTCGCGAATCCACTCCAGTCCCGTGGCGTCGCCGTTGCCGTTCAGTACATGGACGCCGGCAAAGCACGGTTGCTGGCTGGTGGAACCCGCTCGCGGTTCGATCACCGTGACACCGGTCAGGATGTCGCGGCCGTTGGCGGTGCGCCCTCGCACATTGCTGTGGCCGACGCGTACGCCGGGCACATCGGTGATGGCATTGAGGGGTCCGGGAAGCAGTTGGCCGAACCGAATGTTCAGGTCGCGGGCACGTGGTTTTATCGTCACGTTCATGATCTCTCTGTGTTGTTTGATGTGTTTCAGGAAGGGGCTTGGTCAGTCGGCAGCAGGGCCGAGCCTGCCAGTCAGGTCCCGGTCTTGACCGTGTTCCAGGCACGGGTGCGCACGCGCTCCATCTTCAGCGGCAGTGGTTCCAGCGGAAATAGCGTGTCCAACACTTGTTTGGACGGATACACACCCGGGTTGTCGCGGATTTTCTGCTCGACAAGTGCGGTGGCATCTTTGTTGGCGTTCGGATAGCTCAGGTAGTTGGAGGACTCGGCGATGACTTCGGGGCGCAACATATAGTTGATGAAGGCCAACCCTTGCTCCGGGTTCGGCGCATCGTTGAGCTGCACCAGACTCTCCACCCACACCGGGGCACCTTCGCGGGGAATGCTGTAGACGAGGTTGCGATGGTTGCCAGCCAGTTCGGAGGCTTTTTGCGCATCGGCGACACCGCCCGCCCAGCCCAGCACCACGCAGATGTTGCCATTGGCCAGATCGGAGATGAACTTGGACGAATCGAAGTAGACGATATGGGGACGCAGTTTCAGCAGCAGGGCCTGGGCTTTTTTGTAATCCTCCGGGTTCTGGCTGTTGTAAGGCAGTCCCAGGTAGTGCAATGCGATGGGAATGACTTCGCTGGGGGCGTCCAGCATGGCCACACCGCACTGACTCAGCTTGGCCAGGTTTTCTTCCTTGAAAATCAGGTCCCAGGAATTGACGGGCGCATCCGGGCCGAGTATCGCTTTAACCTTGTCCGCGTCATAGCCGATGCCCGTGGTCCCCCACAGGTAAGGGGCCGCATAGCTGTTTCCGGGATCGTTGCTGTGCAACTTGGCGAGGATGTCGGGGTCGAGGTGGGACCAGTTGGGCAACTTCGAGCGATCGAGTTTTTTCAGCACCCCCGCCTTGATCAGGTTCGGCAGCAGGTCGGCACTGGCAACCACGACGTCATAGCCGCTGCGGCCGGCCATCAGTTTGCTTTGCATCACGTCGCTATTGTCGAACACATCGTACACTGCGCCGATGCCCGCCTCTTTCTCGAAGTCTTTCATCGTGTTCGGGGCAATGTAGTCATACCAGTTATAGATGTGCACGCTGGATTTGGCAGGCTCGGCGGCCTGGGCGCAGGCCAGGCCGACACTGCACAGCGTGGCCAGGACGAATGGCATGTAGCGAGTCGCTTTCATCGGGATGCTCCAGAGCATTAGCGCCGGGTCCTGGGACACGAGCTCTGCTCCTGCTGGTGTGTGAATTATTGTTGTGGCAGGGTCAACATCGAATCAGGACGATGGGATAGCCCCCTCGCGCCTGGTTCAGGGGATCAGCAGTTCACGTCGACCATCACTGTGCTCAACCTGCTCGCCGATCAGGAACAGGCGGCGGTCACTGAGGTAGTCGTAGTCGCGGCGAGCGGTGCGCAGCAGGTCGAGATCCAGCGCTACCACCTGCCGACACTCTTCGCGCCCGGCTTCGAATAACATTCGCCCGAAGGGATCGATCGCTGCACTCCCACCGGCAAACACCAGCCCTTCATCGCCGTCGCCGACTCGATTCACCATCACCGCGAATGCCTGGTTTTCCTGGGCGCGAGCCATGATCGCAGTACGGTGGACAGGGCCGTAGGGATCCATATTGCCGTTAGTGACCAGGATCAGCTCGGCGCCGAGTTGGCCAAGGGCTCGAGCACTTTCCGGCAACTCGATGTCGTAGCAAATCAGCAGGCCGACCCGGACGCCCCTCCAGAGCGCAGTGGCATAACGGTCGCCCGGTTGGAACAGGCCGCGTTCCGACGGCCAGAGGTGAGTCTTGCGATAGTGCAAGGCGATCCCTTGTGGCGTGATCAACAGGGAGGTGTTGTAGAAGAGGCCGCCGTCAATCTCAGCCATGCCCACCACCACCGCGACGTTGCGTTCCCGGGCGGCGCGCTGCACCGCCTGCACACTCGGCCCGTCCAGGGGCTCGGCGACTTCGGCGAGCTGTTGCGCACTGGCGAACCCCATCAATTGGGTTTCCGGAAACACCAGCAGATCGGTATCCGCCGCGCAGGTAGCGATGGCCTGCAAGGTACGCTTCAGGTTATAAGCGGTATCGCCATCGCGACCGGTAAGTTGTACGAGTTCAATCTTCATCGATGATCCTTTCACGTGTTGTGGGCTCGCAATCGCCAAACTGAACAGCACCCGCCAGGGCTGGATGGAGTATGGAGAGCCGTAAAACGGAAAGTAATCACATCGATGGGGTAACCCCGTATGGGTAGAAGCGTGGGCATTACAGTGCAGGACATGGCCTGGCACCAGGCGATCGGCAGGCTGATCGAGACCCTTGACCGGCCTGGTTTCTGGCTGGCCCTGGTGCGTCAGCTGGACAGGTACATTCCGGTGGACAGTTGGGTCGTGCTGATTTTCAGCAATGGCCGGCCGCAGGTGCTCGCCGAATGCCCAGGCAAGGATGGCGGGCCAGATCCGCTCTTCCAGGATTACCTCAAGGGCCTGTACCTGCTCGATCCCTTTTACCTGGCCAACCGGGAAGCACCGCAGAACGGTTTGTTCTGGCTAGCCGACGTGGCGCCGGAGTGCTTCGAGCAGACTGACTACTACCAACGCTACTTCCGCCTCAATATCGTTGCCGACGAAGTCCATATCAACGTCCAGCTCGACGCGGAACGCACCCTCAGCCTGTCACTGGGCAGCGAGGCCCGGTTCAGTCCGGAGCAGACTGCCCTGCTCACCCTCATCCAGCCTTGGGTCGCCGCCCTGATGCGTCAGCGCATGGCATTCGAGCGGGAGGTGCTGGAGCAGGCCCCTTCGCCGACGCCACGCTGGCAGAACTGGCTCGACTCCACGGACCAGCAGTTGGACACTCCGCTGTCAGCCCGCGAACTTGAAGTCGGCCGGCTGATGCTCAGCGGCTGCTCGAACAAGGAGATCGCGCGCAAGCTGGCGATTTCCGCCGAGACGGTGAAGGTCCACCGCAAGCACATGTACAGCAAGCTCGGGATTAAGTCGCAGACCGAGCTGTTCTCCCTGTTTCTGAACGCGCAGGGCTGAATAGGTAACGCAGCGCTCCAGCGTGCTTGAGGATCACTCAGCCACCGCCTCTCGAACCATGTCGAAAAAGGTCGTCAGGATGCGTCGGGAACTCTGTGCGCGCAGGCACACCAATGTTTCGGTGAAGCGTTGCCGGCTATCGACGATCGGCAATCCGCACAGCCGCGAATCGGAGCCAAGTTCGGCCGCCGAGACAACCCCGACTCCCATACCGATCGCGACAGCCTCACGCGCCGCTTCACGCCCTTCCACTTCAATGGCCTTGCGAATGCTCAAGCCCGCCGCGGCCATTTCCTCCTCCAGGGACAGTCGCGTCACCGAGCCCTGCTCGCGCAACACCAGAGGCGTGTTGTCCAGATCGGCGAGGCAGATGGATGTTCGTTGTGCCCAAGGGTGGTCATGGGCGACGAAGGCGAGCATCGGGTCACTGCGCAGATGCAGCTTTAGCAGTCGGTCATCTTCGATATTGCGCCCCAGCAGCGCAATGTCTGCCTGGTGGCCGTACAACCGCTGCAGGACCTCATCGGTATTGGCCGTTTCAATCTTCACATCGACACCGGGATAGCGAGTGCAGAAGCGCGCGACATAGGGCAGCACATGCACTGGCGCATCGACGGCAAGGTTCAAGGTGCCAGTCGACAGGGTGCGATAGTCCATCAACATGTCGTGGGCATCGACACTGATATCGAACAGGCGCCGGGTCAGGCCGAACAACCGCTCGCCCACTTCAGTCAGGCGCACCTGGCGTTTGTCGCGGTAGAACACCATCACCCCGTAGTAGTCCTCGAGCTTGCGCACCTGATCGGACACCGCCGGTTGAGACAGGCAGAGCTGCTCGGCCGCGCGCGTGAAACTGCCATTCATGGCCACGGCGTGGAACGCCTTGAGTTGGGTATGGGAAATAGTCATCGGGGCGCCTTTACATAGGTTCAGCTTATTCGTGCATACGATAAATCGATTTTATTTATGAACGATGAACTGCAAGCATGGTTTTCGCAAGTCACCCGACCGCTGTTTGAACAGTGCCGCCCTCGTACCCCCTGCCCCGAACCGATCTACGGAGATGACCTCATGCGCCCCTACTGGCTCGATCAGGCCCTGAAAGCTCAACCCGACTCGCCCTGCCCGCCGCTGCGACAGGACACCCGCGCCGATGTCTGCATCGTCGGTGGCGGTTACACCGGTTTGTGGACGGCCATCATGCTCAAGGAACAGAACCCCGAGCTGGACGTGGTCATCGTCGAAGCCGACATCTGCGGTGCCGGTGCCAGTGGGCGCAATGGCGGCTGCGCACTGTCCTGGTCGGCCAAGTACTTCACCCTGGAGCGCTTGTTCGGCGTTGAAGAGGCCATACGTCTGGTCAAGGAATCGGAGCAAAGCATCTACGCCATCGGCAGCTTTTGCCAGAAGTACGCGGTTGATGCCGATTACCGTCTCGATGGCACGCTGTACACGGCGACCAACCGCGCTCAGATCGGCTCGACCGACGGAGTGATCGCGGCGCTGGAGCGCAATGGCATCAACTCTTTCTCCAAATGCGCGCTGGCTGACGCGCAGCGGATGGCGGGTTCGACCCGACACGTTGAAGGCTGGTTCTCGCCAGCGGCGGCCAGTGTGCAGCCGGGCAAGCTGGTGCGCGGTCTGCGTCGAGTCGCGCTGGAACTGGGTGTACGCATCTACGAAGGCTCGCCGATGACCGGTTTGGAAGAGGGGCTGCCAGCCATCGTCAACACGCCGAACGGGAAAGTGACTTGCGACCGGGTCGTGCTGGCGATGAACGCCTGGATGGCGCGAGCCTTTCCACAGTTCTCGCGTTCGGTCGCCATCGTCTCCAGCGATATGATCATTACCGAGCCGCGCCCGGACCTGCTCGAGCGGATCGGCCTGACCAGCGGGGTCACCGTACTCGACTCGCGCATCTTCGTGCACTACTACCACAACACCCCGGATGGCCGGATCATGCTCGGCAAAGGTGGCAACACCTTCGCCTACGGTGGGCGCATCCTGCCGGTTTTCGACCAGCCCTCGCCCTACAAAGGGTTGTTGCGCAACACCCTGGCGGAGTTCTTTCCAGACTTTGCCGATGTCGACATCGCCGCCACCTGGAACGGCCCGTCCGATCGCTCGGTCACCGGGTTGCCTTTCTTCGGCCGTATGGGTGCAAGCGCCAACATCTTCTATGGCTTCGGCTATTCCGGCAGCGGCGTCGGTCCCTGCCATATGGGCGGGCAAATCCTGTCGTCGCTGGTATTGGGGGCGGACAACCCCTGGACACGCTCGCCGCTGGTCCAAGGCCCGCTCGGCCATTTCCCACCGGAACCGATTCGCTACCTGGGCTCACTGATGGTGCGCAACGCCATTCGCCGCAAGGAGCATGCCGAGGACCACAACCTGCGCCCCCGTCGACTGGATGTGCGCCTGGCGAAATTCGCCGCGGCGGCCGGCAAGTCCGACAAGGGATAACGCACCGGTCACTCAGCGGAACATCAATCCGCACCAACATAAGACCCCACCCGGCTCGCGGCCAGGTGGGGTTTTATACGTGGAATCAACATTTCCACTTATAAGCTCAGCTTGTTATTGACATGTGATAAATCGATTTCAGTTATTTTTCGCCGAGTGTTTTTATTGGCCCATGCATCACTCCCCACAAAAACAACATCGCCGGAGAAGATCATGACCAAAGCTGAATTTCCGACCACACAGGCGCTGGCCACTCCAGCCCTGGGTGAACCCTACCTGCTGACCCCAGGCCCGTTGACCACGTCCAAAGCCACCAAGGAAGCCATGCTGCGCGACTGGGGTTCATGGGACGTTGCCTTCAATCAAGTCACGGCTGAAGTGCGCCAGAGCTTGCTCAGCATGGCGGGCGTACAGGACGACAGCTTCGCCTGCGTGCCATTGCAAGGCAGCGGCAGCTACTCGGTGGAAGCCGCCTTGGCCACTGCCATCCCTCGTGACGGTAAAGCGCTGGTGCTGATGAATGGCGCCTATGGCCAACGCGCCACCAAGACCCTGGAGTATCTCGGTCGCGCCTTCATCACCCTGGACAAAGGGGACTACCTGCCGCCGCAGGCCGAGGAAGTGGACGCCTTGCTCAGGGACAACCCGGACGTCACCAACGTCTTCATCGTCCATTGCGAAACCAGTTCCGGCATTCTCAATCCGCTGCGCGAAATCGCCGATGTGGTGAAGGCACATGGCAAGAGCCTGATCATCGATGCCATGAGTTCCTTCGGCGCCGTGCCGTTGACGGTCAATGAAATAGCGTTCGACGTGGTGGTGTCCTCTGCCAACAAATGCATCGAGGGTATTCCGGGGTTCGGTTTTGTCATCATCCGCCGCTCCGTACTGGAGGCCGCCAAAGGCCGCGCCAATTCCCTGAGCCTCGACCTGTACGAGCAGTGGGTGTACATGGAGCGCACCGGCCAATGGCGTTTCACGCCACCGACCCACAGCGTTGTAGCGTTCCATAAAGCCTTGGAGCAACACACTGCCGAAGGCGGCGTGCATGGCCGCCTGGCACGCTACACCCGCAATCGCGATGTACTGGTCGCCGGCATGCGCGAACTCGGCTTCAAAACGTTGCTTGAAGACCGTTGGCTGTCGCCCATCATCACCACGTTCTTCAGCCCGGAACATCCGAACTTCGAGTTCCAGCGCTTCTACGATGAACTCAAGGCCCGCCAGTTCATCATCTATCCCGGCAAACTGACCGTCGCCGAGAGTTTCCGTATCGGCTGTATCGGCCAGATCGACGAATACATCGTCCATCAATTGCTGCGCGCCATCGCCGACAGTCTCGTGGCGATGAACGTCGACATGCGCCTGCCGGCAGGCTGACCGCCCCCTTTAAAGGTCCTTGTCAATTCGAGCACAGGTGCAATGGGTAGCACCTCTGGACGGGGATCTTTTTTCAGAACAAGGATTCGATGACTTATCGCCAGGCACAGCCGGGCAGACGTCAGCGACCGCGTCAATTGAATACTGAAAGCCTGATGCCATCTCACTGCCATCTCATCGATGCCGTGTGCGTGGACAGATTTTCCGTACCGCAAACAAAAACAAAAACTTTGCGCTGTCTGGCACCACATACGGGATCAGAACACCATGAACAAGAACGCAACAAGTCCTCTCGCAACCGGCTGGAAATCGCTCCAGCGTTGGCGCGTGCAAGTTTTTCTCATCACTTGGGTGGCGTATGCCGGCTTCTACTTCACCCGCAAGGCGTTTTCTGTCGCCAAACTGGGTATTGGCGAAGACCCGGACTTCATGCTCGAAAAGGCCATGATGGCCAACCTCGATGCCCTCTACCTGACCGCGTATGCCGTGGGCCAGTTTCTCTGGGGCAACTTCTCTGACCGTTTCGGTCCGAGGGTCGTGGTACTGAGCGGGCTCGTCATCTCGGCGCTGGCCGCGCTGCTGATGGGCACCTACGCCACCTTGCCGATTTTCGCCTCCTGCATGCTGATCCAGGGCCTGGCCCAGTCCACCGGTTGGTCGGGTCTATGCAAGAACGTCGGCAGTTTCTTCAGCACCAGTGAACGTGGGCGCGTGCTGGGTTACTGGAGTACCTCCTACGCCTTTGGCGGTCTGGTGGCCACACCGTTTGCCGGTTGGTGGGCTTACAACGCTTACCACGACTGGCGTATCGCGTTCATCAGCAGTGCTGTGGTGGTACTGGTGATAGCGGTGTTGTTCTTTTTCCTGCAACGCAACCGGCCGGAAGACGTCGGCCTGCCTCCGGTCGAGATCGAAATCGAACCCGTCAGCAACGTCGTGGTGCCGCGCGAAAGCATGTGGGCGGGCTTGCGCACGGTGATGAAAAATCGAACCGTTCTGGTGCTCGGCCTGGCCTATTTCATGCTCAAGCCTGCGCGCTACGCCATCCTCCTGTGGGGCCCGGTAATTATCTACGAACGCATGCCCGAGATTGGCAAGGTAGCCTCCGCCATCGTCCCCACCTCTTTTGAACTGGCGGGCCTGATCGGTCCGATCCTTATCGGTATCGCCTCGGACAAGTACTTCGGCGCTCGCCGCATACCGGTCTGCGTCCTCAGCCTGGTGGTCCTGACTGTCTGCCTGGGGCTGTTCGTGCCCGCCATGCAGAGCGGCAGTCTCTACATGGTGGTCGGCCTGCTGTTCATGATGGGCCTGACGCTCTACGGGCCGGATTCGATGATCAGCGGCTCGGCTGCGATCGACTTCGGCAGCAAAGATGGCGCGGCCTCCGCCGCAGGCTTCGTCAATGGCTGCGGTTCGGTAGGTGCGGTCCTCGGCGGCTTGCTGCCGGGTTACTTCGACACCATCACCGTGTTCATCGTCTTTACCGCAGCGGCACTGGTGGCCAGCTTGATGTTGGTGCCCTTTTGGAACAGCCGCCCGAAAACATTGGAAAACAAAGAGTTGGTCTCGCCTGCGGTGCAACCGGTCATTGTCGGCACCAGTTCCTGAACTCGCACTCATTACTCCCCCATCACTGGAGCAATCACCATGCATTACAAACAACCTTCTCAACTGCAAGCCGTGGTTCTGGACTGGGCGGGCACTGTCGTCGACTTCGGTTCTTTCGCACCGACCCAGATTTTCGTCGAGGCCTTTGCCGAGTTCGGCGTTGCGGTTTCCCTGCAAGAAGCTCGCGGGCCGATGGGCATGGGCAAGTGGGATCACATCCGCACGCTGTGCAACGAGCCGCAGATCGCCGACCGCTACCATGCCGTCTTCGGCCGGTTGCCGACTGACGATGATGTCACCGCCCTCTACGAGCGCTTCATGCCGCTGCAGATCGAAAAGATCGCCCTGCACTCGGCGCTGATTCCCGGTGCTCTCGATACCATCAATGGCCTACGCGACAAGGGCCTGAAAATCGGCTCCTGCTCAGGCTACCCGGCCGTGGTCATGGAAAAAGTCGTAGAGCTGGCGCGCAAGAACGGCTATGTCACCGACCATGTGGTGGCGACCGACGAAGTGCCCAATGGCCGCCCGCACCCGGCCCAGGCCTTGGCCAACGTGATTGCGCTGGGGATCAGCGACGTCGCCGCCTGTGTGAAGGTCGACGACACCTGGCCCGGCATTCTCGAAGGTCGTAGCGCGGGTATGTGGACCGTCGCGCTGACCTGCTCCGGCAACGCACTGGGACTGACCTATGAAGAATTCAAGGATTTGTCCCTGGAAGAATTGGCCGAAGAACGGGCGCGCATCATCAAGATGTTCGAAGGGTCCCGCCCGCACTACCTGATCGACACCATCGTTGATTTGCCTGCGGTCATCGAAGACATCAATGCCCGTCTGGCACGTGGAGAAACCCCGCAGGGTTCCTGACCCCGTAGCGCTTGTACAACTGGCAGTGGCCGTCCCAAGGACGGTCACAACCCAAACAACCAGAGAACACCACCATGAACTACGCCCACCCTGGCACTCCCGATGCCATCGTTTCCTTCAAGTCCCGTTACGGCAACTACATCGGCGGCGAGTTCGTCGCGCCTGTCAAAGGTCAGTACTTCACCAATACCTCGCCAGTAAATGGCCAACCGATTGCCGAATTCCCGCGCTCCACGGCCGAAGACATCGAAAAAGCCCTGGACGCTGCCCACGCCGCCGCCGATGCCTGGGGCGCCACGTCCGTCCAGGCGCGCTCGCTGGTGCTGCTGAAAATCGCCGACCGCATTGAACAGAACCTGGAACTCCTGGCGATTACCGAGTCCTGGGACAATGGCAAAGCCGTGCGTGAAACCCTCAACGCCGACATCCCGCTGGCCGCCGACCACTTCCGCTACTACGCCGGTTGCATCCGCGCCCAGGAAGGCAGCGCCGCCGAGATCGACGGCAACACCGTGGCCTATCACATCCATGAACCGCTGGGCGTGGTCGGGCAGATCATCCCGTGGAACTTCCCGATCCTGATGGCCGCCTGGAAACTCGCGCCGGCCCTGGCCGCCGGCAACTGCGTGGTGCTCAAGCCTGCCGAACAAACCCCATTGGGCATCACCGTGCTGATGGAGCTGATCGGCGACCTGTTGCCGCCGGGCGTGCTCAACGTGGTGCAAGGTTTCGGCAAAGAGGCCGGCGAAGCCCTGGCCACCAGCAAGCGCATCGCCAAGATCGCCTTCACCGGCTCGACCCCGGTCGGCTCGCACATCATGAAATGCGCCGCCGAAAACATCATTCCGTCCACCGTGGAGCTGGGTGGCAAGTCGCCGAACATCTTCTTCGAAGACATCATGAAGGCCGAACCGTCCTTCATCGAAAAAGCCGCCGAAGGCCTGGTGCTGGCGTTCTTCAACCAGGGCGAAGTCTGCACCTGCCCGTCCCGCGCCCTGGTACAGGAATCGATCTACGACGAGTTCATGGCCGTCGTGATGAAAAAAGTCCTGCAAATCAAACGTGGCGACCCGCTGGACACCGACACCATGGTCGGCGCCCAGGCCTCCGAGCAGCAATTCGACAAGATTCTTTCGTACCTGGAAATCGCCAAGGGCGAAGGCGCCGAGCTGCTGACCGGCGGCAAGGTGGAAAAACTCGAAGGCAACCTGGCCTCCGGTTACTACATCCAGCCGACCCTGCTCAAGGGCACCAACAAAATGCGCGTGTTCCAGGAAGAAATCTTTGGCCCGGTAGTGAGCATCACCACCTTCAAGGACGAAGCCGAAGCCCTGGCCATCGCCAACGACACCGAGTTCGGCCTGGGTGCCGGCCTGTGGACCCGCGACATCAACCGCGCCTACCGCATGGGCCGCGCGATCAAGGCCGGGCGTGTCTGGACCAACTGCTACCACCTGTACCCGGCGCATGCCGCGTTCGGTGGCTACAAGAAGTCCGGCGTCGGCCGTGAAACCCACAAGATGATGCTTGATCACTATCAGCAGACCAAAAACCTGCTGGTGAGCTACGACATCAATCCGCAGGGCTTCTTCTAACCTCCGCAAGAACACCACAAAACCCTTGTAGGAGCAGCCGGTCGACGCTCGATTGCTCGCGATGGACGTCAACGATGACGGGGGCCGCCTGGATGTACGCGGCGCCCTCACGTCCTTCGCGAGCAAGCTCGCTCCTACATTTTTGCACCGCGTATCGCTGGGGGAACGCGCCTGTTCGGGTCAAGTAATCCTGCAAGATTGCCACCGCGGAATACGAAGGGTCAGGCCCGCAAAACCCTCAAAGCAACCGTTCAATGGCAGAATCTCCTGAATTTGATCGTTTTGGAGACCACCATGCTTGGAGCATTTGAACGAAGGCTCGACCCCTTTCCGCCTGACGAGGTACCACCGCCACCCGCGGGCCTGGCTCGGTTCCTGTGGGCGTGCACACGGGGCGCCCGCGGCTATATTCTTGCGTTTGCGCTGCTGAGTGCCGCTGTGTCGATCTACGAAGCGTGGCTGTTTGCTTTCCTCGGCCAGGTGGTGGATCTACTCTCGACCTGGAAGGCCGGCGGTGATGCGGCGGCGCAGGAAAGTCGGGTGTTGTGGGGCATGGGCATCGTCATGGTCACCAGTGTCGCACTGGTGGCGTTGCGCACCATGGTGCAGCACCAGATATTGGCGATCAACCTGCCGTTGCGGCTGCGTTGGGACTTCCACCGTTTGATGCTGCGGCAAAGCCTTTCGTTCTTTTCCGATGAGTTTTCCGGCCGGGTCACCACCAAGGTGATGCAGACGGCGCTGGCCGTGCGCGACGTGCTGTTCACCCTGATTGAGATTGCACCCGGGATCGGGGTGTATTTCATCGCGATCATTGCACTGGCCGGCGGCTTCGCACTGAAACTGATGCTGCCTTTCATTGCCTGGATCCTGTTGTTCGGGCTGGCCATGCGCTACTTCGTGCCCCGCTTGGGGAAAGTGGGCCAGGAACAGGCCAATGCACGCTCCTCGATGACCGGACGTATCTCGGACGCCTACACCAACATCACGACAGTGAAGCTGTTCTCCCACTCCAATCGTGAAGCGCACTTCGCGCGTGCAGCCATGGAGGATTTCAAGCAGACCGGCTTTCGCCAGATGCGCCTCGTAAGCCAGTTCGAGATCGTCAACCAGGCATTGGTGGTGGCCTTGATCATGGCTGCAGGTGGTTATGCCCTATGGCTCTGGCACCAAGGTGAGGTCGGCGCGGGTGCCGTGGCGGCAATCACCGCCATGGCGTTGCGTATCAATGGCATGTCGCACTGGATCATGTGGCAAATGACCTCGCTGTTCGAGAGCATCGGCACCGTGCAGGATGGCATGGCAACACTGACCCGCGGCCCCAAGGTGCAGGATGCGCCGGACGCGGGTATGCTGGTGACCTCCGGCGGGGCGGTCACCTTCGACAATGTCCGCTTCAACTACGGCGGCGAACGCCAGGTGCTCGATGGCCTGAGCCTGAACATTCGCCCGGGCGAAAAAATCGGTCTGGTGGGCCGCTCTGGCGCGGGCAAATCCACGCTGATCAACCTGCTGCTGCGCTTCTACGACGTCGACAGCGGGCAGATTCGCATTGACGGGCAAGACATCGCGCACGTCACGCAAGACAGCTTGCGCAGCGCCATCGGCATGGTCACCCAGGATACTTCCCTGTTGCACCGCTCCATTCGCGACAACATCGCCTACGGCCGCCCCGATGCGAGCGACGCGCAGATCCGCAGTGCCGCGGCCAGCGCCCAGGCCGATGAGTTCATCAGCCAACTGAGTGACCGACAAGGCCACAGCGGCTACGACACCCTGGTCGGCGAGCGCGGCATCAAGCTGTCGGGCGGCCAGCGCCAGCGCGTCGCGATTGCCCGGGTGATGCTCAAGAACGCCCCGATCCTGCTACTGGACGAGGCGACCAGCGCGCTGGATTCGGAAGTCGAAGTGGCCATTCAGGAAAGCCTCGATGAAATGATGCAGGGCAAGACCGTGATCGCTATCGCCCATCGGCTGTCCACGATTGCGGCCATGGATCGACTGATTGTCATGGATGACGGACGCATCGTCGAACAGGGCACCCACACCGAATTGCTTGCAAAAAACGGCATCTATGCGCGGCTGTGGCACCACCAGAGCGGCGGATTTCTGGGTGAGGACCGGGGGGTGGCCGAGGTCATGGATCAGGTATGAGCGTGAACGGCCCGGGGAATTCCCCCCGGGCAACGTCAAGGAGGCGATTGATGAGCTATACCCACTAATCTCCCATTGCAGTTCTTCAACCCGGGACGTTGGCAATGAAACGCAGAAACTCACTTGCAGCGCTAATGGTCTGCGCCAGCCTCTTCGGCTGCTCCACTTCATCAGACCATGGCGTGAGTATTCCTCTGGTTGCCACCCGGCAGAACGCCGGTCAGATCGGCAATGTAACCTTGACTAGCTGGAGCGATAATCAAACCGGATTCATTTTCTTCGTCAGTGGTGTTCCAGGCGGAACGTCCCTGCCCTTGCGCCTCTATACCTTCATCAATAAAGGCACCTGCCAGCAGCCCGGGCCCGTCGCCTACGCAATGAACGATCGTGTCAACACCGAACGCCAAGCCATACGCGGCTGGGCGTTCTCGAGAGGCGCACCTGTCGCACTGCCGGTCCTGCTGTCCGGTGAGTACTCCGTCGTCGTGCGCAGTGCACCGGACAGTGGCAACATCGATATTTTTTGCGCCGATCTCCGGCAAGGCGGCTCGGTGAATTAACCGCGCCCTCCCTGGCGCGGGCAAGTCCGCCTGGTCGTTCGCAAAGACCTCACTGCGCCAACTGCAACCGGCTTCGGCCGAGGCGCGACAAGCCGCCCTGCAAGACAAACGCAACCACCACCGTCGCCGGTGCGGAAAAGCTGCTCAGGCTGCCACCACAGAACATCAGTAACAGTCCCAGCGCAGTGGCGCCGAACCAGGCCGTCAAGCCCGCCGGATGGAACGCTGTCACCCGTTCGAGCGTCGCTGCATCGCAGCGCCCGTAGAGGATCTGCGCCAATGCCACACCGACCCAGGCCACGACGAAGATGCCCTGATACGCCAATGCTTTGAGCAGGTAGGCAAACACATCGGCGAGCATCAGGCCGTAGACGATCAACCCGACCGCCAAGGCCCACATCGCGTACGAACCGCGCAGGCCAAAACGTGCGAAGAACGCCTGCATGTTCAGCGTGGCCAGATAGTAATTGGCCGTGTTGATCCGGGTTTGCGTGGCCCAGACAAACAACAATCCCCACAAGCCCATCAGTTGCAAAATCGCCATCACCACCGACACTTCGTTCAGCGCCCCGTCATGGGGAATGCTGCTGACCAGATAGATGCCTGCCGCGCCGTTGAGCAGGAACGTCACCGCGTAGAACGGCATGCCGAAGTTCCAGCGCCCATGATACCCGGCGTCTTCAGGTTTTCCGAAACGGGCATAGTCGAAGGTGAACAGCATCAGCACCCAGACGCCCATGTAGGCCACAAAGCAATCCCACCAGCCAAATACGCTGGGTGTGGCCGGGCCGAAATCCAGCCATTGCGGCTGGTAGCCATAACGGCTGATCGACAGCCCCACCGCCACCAACAGGCCCCCCAGGTACACCGGCAGCAACACGCCGTTGAGCTTGTCCAGCCAGTGCTGCACGCTGCCCAGGATCATTGGTACGCTGTACAACACCACCAATAGCGCGGCCAACGGATAGACCAGTTCCGGGTAGAGGTGGTTGAGCGCCACGGCGATCACCGAACCCTCGAACACCGCGTAATAGATCGCCGTGGAAAAGAAGATCAAGGTCGCCAGGCAAGCGCCGGTGCTGCCGAACAACAGCCTTGAAAACAATGCCACCGACAACCCGCTGCGGATCGCGAAACGGCTGAGCACACTGTTGACCAGCCCGTAGCTGATCACCGACAACAGCATCCCGATCAGCGCATTGCGGGCACCGTAAGACAGGGCCAGTGACGCGCCGACCACGATGTAAAACATCGCGCTGCACACCGCCCACCAGGCCATGGTCAGCGACAAGCGGCCCATGCGCGCTTCGGCGGGAACGGGGTGATGGGCAGGGTCTTGCCCGGTTTGACTCGATTGCGATAAAGCAGCCATATGCGTGAACTCCAGAACCAGTCATAGGTTGAAGCGCGGGCAGCCGTCACCGCACCGAAGTGCGGCGTTGGCTTACCGTTTGGCATGACCCGCGCGATGCGGCGGGCAGAATCAGGAAGGGAACAGCTTGCTCAGGCAGCTGAGTTTTTTCTTATAGGATCGTCGCGCTTCCAGCGCCTCATCCAGGGTGACCGCCTGGAAGCGGGCCTTCTGGTTGGGTTGCATCTGGCCGATCAGGTCGAGGTCGGCGCTGATCACCGTGCCAATCATGGCGTAGCCGCCGCCGGACACCGCGTCGCGGTGCAACACGATAGGTTCAAGCCCGGCCGGCACCTGGATCGAGCCGATCGGGTAGCAACTGTCGACGATATTCGACGGATCCGAACCGGCACCGAACGGTTGTTCACGGGGCTGGAAAGTCAGTGCACTGCCGCCCTTGAAGCGATAGCCGATGCGGTCAGCTTCCGAACCGACCGTCCATGGCTCGGCGAAAAAGCTCTTCGCCGCACTGGAGGTCAGTCGCTCGTAATACAGACCCGGCACCACACGCAGGGTGATTTCGCCACCCAATGATTGCCGCAAAGCCATGGGCAAACTGGCCCCGGCACGGCTTTTACCGCTGGCGATACCGACGGGCAGTTCATCGCCGGCCACCAGCCTGCGCCCCTGAAAACCACCGAGTGCGCCCAACGCATAGGTGGAGCGACTGCCCAGCACCACCGGCACATCAATGCCACCGGCTACCGCCAGATAGGCCCGCGCGCCGGCCTTGGGGAAGTCAAAGCGCAGCACTTGCCCGGCCTTTACCGAGAATGCCGTGTCGTGGTGCATTTCCACACCATCGACTCGGGGCGTCATGTGCGCACCGCACACCGCCACCAATGCATCCTCCTGAAATTCCAGCTCCGGCCCCAACAGCGTGCATTCCAGCGCTGCCGCCCCTGCCGGGTTGCCGACCAGTTGATTGGCCGCGCTCAGGGCGTATTGGTCAAGCGCACCCGAGGGTGGAATGCCGAGGTGGTAGTAACCTTCGCGGCCCAGATCCTGTACCGACGTGGCGAGACCGGGTTTGAGTACCTTGATCATGCCAGCACCTCCTGCAACGACTTGGGATAGCCAACGGGGTCGGCCAGGAACGCGTCCAGCGAGAATTCCACCGGACGAATCCGCAGATCGAAGCGCCCCGCTTCCACTTCGGCGATGGCCTGGTCATAGGCTTCGCGGTCCATCGGTTTGAACTGGACGATGTCGCCCGGACGGAAAAACACCATGTGCTCTTTCAGGTACGCCAGGGTTTGCTGTGGGTCGTAGATCGGTGCCGGCGTGACACCAAACATCTGATAACCACCAGCGCCGCGCACCGAGTAGATGCAACCGAAGCAACCGCCGTGGCCAAGGGTCAGTTTCGGGGTGTCGGTACGGGGTCGCAGGTACTTGGGCACCTGCAGTTGACGCTCGCGCTCGACCATCTGGAACATGAACGGCAGGCCCGCGACGAAGCCGACCATCGAAACAAACCACGGCGCGCCACTGTGGGCAGCGATGAAGGCTTCGACGTCCGCCAGGCCGTTGATGCGCGCGGCGTACTCCAGGTCCGTGGCGCTCGGGTCCTGATGACGGTCGCGAAAACGCATCAGGGTTTCATGGGTCCAGGGATCGTTATAGAGCACCGGAATCTCGATGATCCGCGTCTGCAACGTGCGTTCGGCGACCGCGCCGGCCTCGGCGATTTTCACCGCTTCCAGCAGGTCGAAAGGCGCAATGCGATCCGGGTCGAACCGGATCTGGAACGAGGCATTGGCCAGGCACACATCAAGCACGCCATCCAGCGCCAGACGCTCCACCGCGCGGGTGACCGCCAGGCCTTTGAAGAAGGCTTCAAGGGACATGCTGTCGCTGACTTCGGCAAACAAATGTTCGTCGGCGCCAAAGCTGTAACGGATAGGCTGACTCATGCTTCACCTCCGCTGCGGCGCTCGGCCAGCCAGGTTTCCAGGGTGCCGGTGTGGAAGTCCGCGCTGTGCAGCCACGGTTGTTCCAGCAATTCGCCATGCAGCGCCAAGGTGCTGGCCATGCCGGTGAGTGTGGTCTGTTCCACCGCCGTGCGCGCGCGGGCCAGGGCTTCGGCACGGTCGCGACCGTGAACGATCAGCTTGGCCAACAGCGAGTCATAATACGGCGGCACGCGATAGCCTTGATAGAGGTGGGTGTCGACACGCACCCCCTGCCCTTGCGGCCAGACCAGCGCCTCGACCTGGCCTGGGCTCGGGAAGAAGTCCCGCGCCGGATCTTCAGCGTTCAGGCGCATTTGCAGCGCGGCGCCGTTGAGCCGGATGTCACTTTGCTTGAAGCCCAGCGGCTCGCCACCGGCGATGCGCAACATCGCCTGGACCAGATCGATCCCGGTGATCAGCTCGCTGACCGGGTGTTCCACCTGAATCCGCGTGTTCATCTCGATGAAGAAAAACTCACCCGTCGCATCGTCATACAGGTACTCCAGCGTCCCGGCACCCTTGTAGCCCAGGGACTCGGTGAGGCGTACCGCGCTGGCGCAGAGCGTCTCGCGTTGTTGCTGGCTGAGTACCGGCGACGGCGCTTCTTCAAAAATCTTCTGGCGCCGACGTTGCAGCGAACACTCGCGCTCGAACAAGTGCACGGCGTGCACGCCGTCGCCCAACACTTGCACTTCGATGTGCCGGGCCTTGCTGATAAACCGCTCCAGGTACACCGCGCCATTGCCAAATGCCGTCTGGGCTTCGCGCTGGGAACGGGGAAACTCTTCGCTCAGTTGCCGGGCGTTTTCAGCCAGGCGAATCCCCCGCCCGCCGCCACCGGCCGACGCTTTGATCAGCAGCGGGAAGCCGACGGATTCGGCCGCCGCGAGCGCCGACTCGACGTCAAACAGTTCGCCGGGGGACCCCGGCACCACCGGTACGCCCGCCGCTTGAGCCGTGCGGCGCGCCTCGGCTTTATCGCCCATGCGCCGGATCGTCTCCGGGCTGGGCCCGACGAAAATGGCGCCCGCCGCGAGGACGGCTTCGGCGAAATCGGCGTTCTCCGAGAGAAAGCCATAACCGGGATGGACCGCATTGGCCCCCGTGGTTTTCAAGGCTGCGAGCAATGCTTCGACGTTCAGGTAACTTTTGTCGGCGCGGGCGGGACCGAGCAAGTGCACCTCGTCGGCCATGCGCGCAGCCTGGGAGTCGAGGTCCGCTTCGCTGCACGCGGCAACGGTGGGGATGCCCAGTGCTTTGGCGGCGCGGATAATCCGCACGGCAATCTCGCCACGGTTGGCGATCAGTAATTTACGAATGCCTTGAGTCATGATCGCGCCCTCACTCGTCGTCGAGTGTTGCGACGACCTGACCCGGTTCCACCGGATCGCCGTCTTCGACCAGAAATGCGCCAAGGCGACCGGCTGTCCCGGCGGTCAGTTCGGAAAACTGCTTCATGACCTCGATCAGGCCAATCACCGTGTCGGCGTTGACCTGCGCGCCCTCCTCGACGAAGTTCGCCGATTCGGGGGTGGCTTTGCGGTAGAAGGTCCCGGGCAATGGGGTGATGACAGTGTGTTCGGCCATGTCTGTTCCTCTTGGAATAGTTGTAGAAAGGCAGGCAAAAATGAATTGGTGTTTAAACCCTGGCGTCTGTGTGCCGGGTGTTTCGTGCTGATTCAGCGGGGTGCGCGAACCTCGATCCCGGCGCTATCGAGTGCGTTACGCGTGGCTTCGACCAACGCCAGGGCGCCCGGCGTATCGCTGTGCAAACAGATGGAATCGAATTCGATCTTCAGGTCCTGACCCTCGACCGTGCGTACCACGCCTTCCTGACAGGCACGCAGTACCCGCGCGGCCACCTGGGCCGGATCGTAAGCGCGCACGTTGCGGGTGAAGACGATGGAGCCGCTGAGGTCGTACTCGCGGTCGGCGTAGAACTCGCGGATCACCGGTTGACCGAGTTCCTTGGCGACGCGCCAGATCACTGAATCGGGCATGCAATACAGCAGTAACTCAGGCTCCAGGCGTCGCAGGTTTTCCACCAGCAAACGGGCGGCCTCCTCATCCCGCGCCAGGTGCATGTAGAGCGCGCCGTGGGGTTTGATGTGTTGCAGCGCCACCCCTTGAACCCGGGCGAGTTCACGCAGGGCGCCCAACTGGTAGAGCATGTCGTCCACCAGTTCCTGGGCCGGTGCGTTGATGTGCCGACGGCCAAATCCCACCAGGTCGCGAAACCCTGGATGCGCGCCGATGGCTACGCCCAGGCGCTTGGCCTGTTCCACAGTGCGGCGCATGGTGCTGGGGTCCCCGGCATGAAAGCCGGTGGCGATGTTGGCCGAACTGATGAAGCCCATCAGCTCATTGTCGACGCCATCGCCGATGGTCCATGGACCGAAGCCTTCGCCCATGTCCGAGTTGAAATCTACTGCCTGCATGACACTTGCTCCCGACGCTTGTGACTTCATGCAAGCCACGTTAGATTCCTGCCAACCCCTTGGGAAGATCTATTATCAGATGGGCCATCTTCTGAAAAACAGATAGCCCGTGAAAAACAGATACCCCACCGTCCGGAGTGCTCATGTCACTGACCCTGCGCCAGGTCCGCTATTTCGTCGCCACCGCCGAGATCGGGCAAATTTCTCAAGCGGCCATTCATTTGAATATTTCCCAGTCGGCGGTGACCACGGCGATCAAGGAACTGGAAGGCATGCTGGGCACCCTGCTGTTCCAGCGTTCGGCCCAGGGCATGAGCCTGACCGACGCCGGGCGGCATTTTCTCAATCGGGCCTATGTGATCCAACGCAGCGTCGACGACGCGCTGAACAGCCCGCTGCCCGACGTCCGCGCCAGCGGGCTGCTGCGCCTGGCCGCCAGCTATACGGTGATCGGGTACTTCCTGCCGCACCATCTGCAACGGCTGGAACACTGGCACCCGGACGTGGCCATCGAAGTCCACGAACAAGAACGCCAAGCCATCGAACAAGGTTTGCTGGAAGGCCGATTCGACATGGCGGTGGTGCTCACGGCGAACCTCACTCACCCGGACATCGTCTCGGAAATTCTGTTCAACTCCGAACGCCGGCTCTGGCTGCCCAGCCACCATCCACTGTGCGAACGCTCCGCGGTCAGCCTCGCCGACGTGGCGAAGGAACCCTACATCCTGTTGACCGTCGACGAAGCCGAACAAAGCGCCATGCGTTATTGGGAACACGCGCACCAACAACCCAACGTGCGCGTGCGAACCAGCTCCGTGGAAGCGGTGCGCAGCATGGTTGCCAATGGCAGCGGCGTAGCGATCCTCTCGGACCTGGTGCATCGCCCCTGGTCGCTGGAAGGCAAACGCATCGAAACCCTGACGGTCACCGACAAGGTCACCCCCATGAGTGTCGGCCTGGCCTGGCATCGCGAGCGCAATTTCAGCCCGGCCATGCAAGCGTTCCGCAACTACTTCCACGATGCCTTTCTGGCGCCGCAACAGTTATCTGCGCGACGTTGAAAGAAGCGGATACCGAGGTGTTCCGGACACGGGCACGGCGAGCCGTCACAGTATCGAACATGCCTCATTCAGCGCTGGTCATGACCTCTCCGCAAGCTGGCTGAGGTCCAACACGTGGGCATGAACTGGACCTATGCAGACCGTCACAAGCGTCCGAATATGCCCTCTGCAATTTCCGCTGAAAATCAAAAATGGAGGAACGACCCGCTGCCTCGCGGCCCTGACGGGCAGCTGTCAATTGCATCTCATCATTACAATCATAGAGAGTGCAGAATGAAGTTCAGCTTTGTAGAAAACAGCCATCCGAGCCGTCGACGCGTGCTACGCGATGCCTTGACCTTGGCTTTGGCGGCCTCGCCGTTGGCAAGCCTGGCCAAGGCCGCCGCCGAACCCGAGGCGGCCGACACAAACGCCGAAGACGTGACCTTTGCGGCTGGCCCGCGACCGCTGGTGCAATATCCGCAAAAACGCCCGCTGACCCTGGTGACCACTCGCCCGCCACACCTGGAGACACCCTTCGCGGTCTTCAACGATGGGCCGATCACGCCCAACGATGCCTTTTTCGTGCGTTACCACCTGGCCAATTTCCCCACCAGTATCGATCCGGACAGCTACCGCCTGACGATCAAGGGCGCGGTCGACACGCCGCTGTCGCTGTCCCTTGCCGAACTCAAGGCCCTCGCCGAACCGATAGCAGTGGTGGCCGTCAACCAGTGTTCGGGGAACAGCCGGGGCTTCTCGATGCCGCGGGTGTTCGGTGCGCAGTTGGGAAACGGTTCAATGGGCAATGCCCGCTGGGTGGGGGTGTCGCTCAAGACGGTACTGGAAAAAGCCGGTGTGAAAAATGATGCCCGGCAAGTGACATTCCGCGGGCTCGACAAGCCGGTGCTGCCGAGCACGCCGGAGTTCATCAAGGCCCTGGACATCAGCCATGCCATGGACGGCGAGCCCATGATCGCCTGGTCAATGAACGGTACCGACCTGCCATTCCTCAACGGTTACCCGATACGCCTGGTGGTGCCCGGTTATTTCGGCACCTACTGGGTCAAGCACCTGAGTGAGATCGAAGTCGTCGACCACACCTACGAGGGTTTTTTCATGGCTAAAGGTTATCGCGTGCCGGACAACGACTGTTTTTGCATCGCCCCTGGCACCACGGCGGCGCAAACCCTGCCGATTGCCAAATTGCCGGTACGCAGTTTCATCACCAGCGTCAAACACGGCGCTGTGTTGCCGTTGAACAAAAGCGTGGAGCTCAAGGGCATTGCGTTCGACGGCGGTGCTGGCGTTAACAAAGTGGAGGTGTCGATCGACGGCGGAAAAAACTGGCGCGAAGCCAGGCTTGGGCAGGATCTGGGCCGTTTCTCCTTCCGCGAGTGGACGCTGCCGATCACCTTTCACCGCAAGGGCGCCACTGCGTTGATGGTGCGCGCCAGCAACCGTGCGGGCGAGACGCAACCGCTGCGAGCCGACTGGAACCCCGGTGGCTACCGCCGCCACGTCGTCGAAACCAGCCACGTCACCGTCGCCTGAGGAGGCCCGCATGAAACCCATGACCACCTTGCTGTGCGCGGCTCAGTTGTGTCTGGCTGGCATGGCCAGCGCCGCGCCCCTGTCGATCACCTTGCCGCCTGAAACGGCGGCGTTCAAGCCCAGTGCGCTGCCGGGCTATGCGTTGGCCCAGCAGAAATGTTCCACCTGCCATTCGGCCGATTACATCAGCTTCCAGCCACCCGGCTTGACCCTGGCGCAGTGGACGGGTGAAGCGGGCAAGATGCAGCACGTGT
Organism: Pseudomonas sp. MPC6; assembly: GCF_006094435.1. Classification (NCBI taxonomy): domain Bacteria; kingdom Pseudomonadati; phylum Pseudomonadota; class Gammaproteobacteria; order Pseudomonadales; family Pseudomonadaceae; genus Pseudomonas; species Pseudomonas sp. MPC6. Next base: position 4,605,571 of record NZ_CP034783.1, read on the forward strand.
ACGGGGCGCCGATCAGCGATCAGGAGGTGAAGATTATCGGCGCCTACCTGGCCGTGACCTACGGCAGTGCCCGGGCGAGCGATGCCGAGGTGCAGGCGGCGTCGAACCCGTCGGCGGGCCAGCCCCCGGCCGCGCCTGCAGCAACAGTCGACGCCATGGCCTTGCTCCAGGGCAACGGTTGCCTGTCCTGCCACGCGATCGATCACAAGGTTGTAGGCCCGGCCTATCACGATGTCGCGGCCAAGTACGGGAGCGATCCGCAGGCACTGGCCACGTTAACGTCCAGCATCCAGCACGGTAGTAGCGGTAAATGGGGGGAGATCCCCATGCCGCCTTACGCGCAGTTAAGCCCGCAAGATCTGCAAACCGTGGCGACGTTCATACTGCACCAGTAAGCCCAGACCAGGCTAACTAGCATTCATGCCGAGGCTGCTGCCAAAAGCCCCGGCAACGAATCCCAGATCAAGCTGACGCCCGCGAGCGCCATCAGTACGAAGACCAGCCAACGTACCGTGCGCGACGACAACTTCGGCGGATAACGGCGCACCAACCAACTGACCAGCACCACCAACGGCAATGCTTCGGCACTCAACCACAACGTGGACAGTTGCATCTGTCCTTGCGCTGCGACCAGGCCAAGGCGCGCCGCCGCGTTGGCGGAAAACACCGTGATCAGGGTATTGCGGATGATTTCGTAACCCAAGGGTTGGCGGTACAGGTGATAAACGATCGGCGGCCCGCCGCTGGAGAACAAGCCGTTGAGCAGTCCGCACAAGCCCCCGGCCAGCCAGAACGAAGGCTGCCGGGACAGTTGCGCTTTCGCTTTGTTTTGCACCACAAGCATGAGGCTGGCCGCGACGATCAGTATGCCGAGCAGCAGGCGAAGCCAGGTCAGCTGGCTACCACTCAACGCGCCGAGTCCCCACACGCCCAGGCTGACGCCAAGCAGACTGCTGAGCAACACGGGCATCAGCACCGCGCGGTCCAGCTGCGGTTTCGGCCCGCCCAGGGTACCCATGGCATTACCCAGGGTGAGGATACTGATCACCACCGCCACCTCGGACAGCGGCACCATGTGCAGGGACGCGACCAGGCCCATCAGGATCAGGCCGAAGGCAAAGCCGGTGAGGCTTTGGGCAACGGTGGCCAGGGCCACACAACACAGGAAAATCAGATGCACTTGCAGGCTCATGGCGCCTCTTTTGCAGCAGGTTAACCCAGCCTGCCGCCACACGGTGAGCGTGTCGGCGGCAGTCTGGTGATCGGGCGGGGTCGATGCATGTCATCCATGACGCGGGCTCATCCCAGCCACTTCACCGCCACCAAAATAATCGTCGCGAGAAATACGGTTTCACTGACGAGCAGGGTCGCCGGACGCCAGCCCACTTCCAGCAGCGCCTTCAGTGAAGTCTTCATGCCCAGGGCGGCGATAGCGGTCACCAGGCACCAGCGCGACACATCGCCGGCTAACTCCTGCACCTGCGTCGACGCGATGCCACTGCTGTTAATCGCGACAAACAGCACAAAGAAGATGATGAACAAGGGCAATGGCAGTGCCGGGCGCGGACCACCATCACCGCGCTTGCGCAGCAGCAACGACAGACTGAAGACGATCGGCACCAGCATAGCCACGCGCAACAGCTTGACCACGGTCGCGGTGTCGCCGGTTTCCTCCGACATGCTGTAGCCGGCACCGACCACCTGGGCCACATCGTGAATGGTTGCGCCGAGGAATATCCCGGCCTGATGGGCGTCCAGGCCGAGCCATTGGGCGATCGGCGGATAGGCAATCATCGCGATGGTGCTCAGCGCAGTCACGCTGATCACCGTGAAGATGATGTTGCGCTCGCTATCCTTGTCTTGCGGCAGTACTGCGCAAATGGCCAGCGCCGCCGAGGCGCCGCAGATGCCCACGCTGCCGCCGCTGAGAATGCCGAAATCCCGTGACTGGCCGAGTAGCCGGGAAAGGATGATGCCGAAGCTGATGGTCAGGAACACTGCACCGATCACCACCGCCATCAGCGTCCCCCCCAGCGAGAGAATCTGCTCGACGGTGATGCGCATGCCCAGCAACGCCACGCCGCCGCGCAGGATGGTGCTGGAGGTGAAACGGATACCCGCGACCGCCCGCCCCTCCTCGGAAAGAAAGCCCAGCGCCATGCCCAGCAACAGGGCCATTAACATCACCGGCGCACCGTAATGCTCGGACAGGAACGAGGCACTGGCGGCGACTACCATCGCGGCGATGATGCCCGGCAGCAGCAGGTTGAGTTTCTGCTGACGGCGTATCAACCAGGACGATGATGGCTGAGCCGTATCCGGCAACTGGCTGTGGACGGGGGGGATTGTGTGGTGCTGTTTTATTGTCATGTGGTCACCTACACCCTTTGGTTATGAATCACTGGGTTTCGATGCTAGAGAAAACTCCGCCCCCTCATTAGGACCACCTCAAGGCGGTCTTAGGGGCCAGCCGACACCTGCGTGTTTGGCCTGTAGGAGCCGGCTTGCTGGCGATGGCGGAGTGTCAGGTGAAAGTGATGGTGGAGGTGCGGGCCTTTTCGCCAGCAAGCCGGCGCCTACAGTGGCCAGGCGCTGGCCTGGCTCAGTCGGACAACTGCTGCAGGCGCTGCCGGGTTTCAGGACCGTAGTGCACGGCGGCCACTGGAATCCGATCGTCGATGGCGTTGCGGATCTGCTCGGCGTCGGCCTCGGTGAAGGCGCCGCACAGTTCGATCAATTGCACATGCCGGGTCAACAACTCCTGCGCCACCAGCACCGCTTCCTCGACGCTCGCAACGCCGCACAGGGTCGCGGCGAAGGTGTCGGACTCGAGGCGTCCGTTGTGGGTGAGGAATTGCATGCCTGGCGCCTTGAAGATAAAGCCATAACGTTGCACCGCCATCGTGGTTCTCCTTGGGTCTTGGGTTGCTTAGCCGGTCGCCAGCAAGCGGCTGCGCGACTGCCGACGGTAATCGATAAAAATCGAAGCCAGCGCGCAGGACGCCAGGCGCGCCTCCAACGGGTCGGCACGCGAGGTGAGAATGATCGGCACCCGCGCGCCCAGCACCAGGCCGGCGGCCGTGGCGCTCATGAAATACACCATCTGTTTGAACAGAAAATTACCGGCTTCCAGGTTCGGCACCAGCAGGATATCGGCATGGCCCGCGACCTCGCCGCGAATGCCTTTGATCCGCGCCGCTTCCAGCGACACCGCGTTGTCGAAGGCCAATGGACCCTCGACGCAGGCATCGCCCAAGGCACCGATCGCCGCCAGTTTGGCCAGCTCGGCGGCATCCTGGCTGGACGGCATGCTGCGCGTCACTTCCTCGGTACCGGACAGCACCGCCATGCGCGGCTTTTCATAGCCCAAGGCGTGCATCAGCTCGATGGCGTTGCGGGCGATATGGATCTTGTCGATGATCGTAGGCTGCACGTTGATCACCGCGTCGGTGATCGACAAGGCTTTGTCGCTGCCCGGCAGTGTCATATGAAACACGTGACTGAGACGACTGGCGCCACGCAGTCCGACTTCACGCTTGAGTACCGCACGCAGCAGGGTATCCGTGTGCAGATGCCCCTTCATGACCGCCTGCGCGTTACCGGCACCCGCCAGGATGCAGGCGACTTCGGCGCACTGTGCATCGTCACTGACGTGCATCAGGCGCAGGTCGTGCAGGTCCCAGTCGAGTTCTTCGGCCAGGGCACGGATCTTTGCCTGATCCCCGACCAGCACCGGCTCGATAAGCCCTTCATCGCAAGCCCGCCTGGCACTGCTCAGGCTCAGCAGATTGACCGGATTGACCACCGCCGTGACCACGCGCGGCAAGGCCTTAGCCCGATCAAGCAGGAACGCCGGGCATTCCCGTGGAATAGTGCTCAACATGCTTGGATTCCTTGTTGTTCACGGTAGAAACCGCGATCCCCTGTGGCGAGGGAGTTCATCGAATGCAGGTGACCGGCGCCAACCGGTCACCTCGGCGACTCAGACGTAGTCTTTGTACTTCTCGAGGAAGCGCACCGGCTTGGACAGCGCATCGCGACGGAACGGATCGCCCAGTTCGCGGGTACACATGATCTCGATCACCGTGGTCTTGCCGGCCTTTTGTGCCTCGCAAGCCGCTTTGAGCGCCGGGCCGACGTCTTCCAGACGGTCAACGGTGACGCCTTCGGCACCCATCGAGCGGGCAATGCCGGCGAAGCTCTGGTTTTCCAGTTCGCCTGCGACAAAGCGACGGTTGTAGAAGTCCACCTGGTTCTTCTTCTCCGCGCCCCACTGACGGTTGTGGAACACGATCGAGGTGACCGGGATGTTCTCGCGCACACAGGTCATGATTTCCATCATCGACATGCCCCAGGCGCCGTCACCGGCATAGGAGATGGCGGTGCGGTGCGGTGCGGCGACCTTGGCGCCGATGATGGTCGGCAGCGCGTAGCCGCAGTTGCCAAAGCTCATGGCGGCGAAGAACGAGCGCGGCTTCTCGAAGCGCAGGTAGCTGTTGGAGACCGAGTTGATATTGCCAATGTCCGTGGAGACCATGGCATCGGCCGGCATGGCTTTTTCCAGTTCACGCAGGACCTGGCGCGGGTGCAGGTAGTTGCCGTCCTCACCGCTCTGCTCCTTGATCATGTCCAGCGAGAATTCGTCCTTCTCGTGGATCCAGGCGCTCAACTCGGTTTCCCAATCGAATTTTTCCTTGGCGATTTCCTCGGCACGTGCGCCCTTGTTTTCCAGGCACTGCACGTCGAGGTTCTCCAGACGACCAAGCAGGTTGACCGCCGCGGCCTTGGCGTCGCCGCAGATACCGACGGTGATTTTTTTCACCAGGCCGAGCATTTTCGAGTCGCAGTCGATCTGGATCACCTTCGCCTGCTTCGGCCAGTAATCGAGGCCGTGCTGCGGCAGGGTGCCGAATGGACCCAGGCGAGTCCCCAGGGCCAGGACCACGTCGGCGCGCGACAGCAGTTTCATGGCGGCCTTGGAACCTTGGTAGCCAAGCGGGCCGCACCACAGCTGGTGACTGGCCGGGAAGGAGTCGTTGTGCAGGTAGCTGTTGACCACCGGCGCGCCGAGGTATTCGGCCAGCGCCTGACAGGCTTCGACGGCGTCGCCCATGACCACACCGCCACCGGAGATGATCACCGGGTTCTTCGCCGCCGCCAGAATCTTTGCAGCTTCGGCCAGGCTCTGCTCGCCACCGGCGCTGCGCTCGATACGGATCGGCGTGGGGATCTCGACGTTGATATCGCCGTAGAAGAAGTCTCGCGGAATGTTCAGCTGGGTCGGACCGTTTTCTTGCATCGCCCGATCGAAGCAACGGCCGGTCAGTTCCGCCATTCGCGCAGGGTTAGGCACATGGGCCTGGTACTTGGTGATGGTTTCGAAGAACGGCAGTTGCTGGGCTTCCTGGAAGCCACCGAGGCCCTGGCTCAACGAGCCCGTTTCGGGCGTGATCACCACCACCGGGCTGTGCGCCCAGTAAGCGGCGGCGATAGCAGTGACGAAGTTGGTGATGCCGGGGCCGTTCTGCGCGATGCACACGCCGTGTCGACCACTGACCCGCGAGAAGCCGTCGGCCATGTGACCGGCGCCCTGCTCGTGGACCACAGGGATAAAACGGATGCCGGCCGGAGCGAAGATATCCATCGCATCCATAAAGGCCGAACCCATGATGCCAAAGATGTCGGTGACGCCGTTGGCAACCAGTGTTTCAACCATTGCTTCGCTGGGGGTCATGCGTGGCATATCGATAATCCTCTCGTTGCTTAAGGTAAGGCGGCTGTGGCGCCAATGACTTGGGGCTAGAGTAGGAGTCGACGGAAATGGCAGATAGGACCAGTTGAAGACCAACTGTTAAGCCAGCTGGGTCCAGATTCGCCAGCAGGCACAGACGACCCGGGCAGGTGCACGACAGGCGTCGCACACGCCAAAAACCCGCGCCATTACTGGCGCGGGGCAGCGTCTGGAAAAGGGTCGGTCAGCTTATTTGCTGGATGAGCTCGGCAAGCAGTTTGATCCCCGGGCGGATGCGCTCGGCGGGAATCGAGGAGTATCCGAGACGGAAGTAGTTGAGCGGCGGTTGCTCACCGAAGAAATGAATATCGCCGGGCTCGATCAGGATGCCGTGCTCGGCGGCTTCCTTCTGCAGGCGTCGCGCATCCAGGCTGTCGGGCCCCTTGACCCAGTAGCAGGAGCCGCCGAAGCTCGGCTCCTTGGAGGATTCCGGCAGGTACTCACGCAGGGCCGCGCCCATTTGCTGATGACGCTCCTCGTACGCCCGCATCAGGCTCATGATCAACGCGTCGTGGTACCCGCGCTCGAGGAACAGCGCCACCGAGCGCTGATTGTTCGCCGCCGGATGACGCACCATCAATCGACGCAACGCCCGCGCCTCGCGGATCAGGGCTTCGGGCCCCACCAGATAGCCAACCCGCAGGCCGGGCGCCAGGGTCTTTGACAGGCTGCCGACGTAAAGCACCCGGTCATGCTTGTCCAGACTCTTGAGCGCCGGGATCGGGCTGCCCTTGAAGTTGGTCTCGCTTTCGTAGTCGTCCTCGATGATCAGAAAATCGTGCTCGTTGGCCCGCTGCAACAGTTCGTATCGGCGCTCCAGGGGCATGGTCACGGTGCTCGGGCACTGATGGCTGGGCGTGGTGTAGATAAGATCGCAGCCATTGAGCTCATCGGTCAGCATCAGGCCCTGGTTGTCCACCGCCAGCGGCTGGATTCTCGAGGGGTTGAGCGTGGCGATATTGCGGATGTCCATGTAGCCCGGCTCTTCAATGCCCATCAGGCTGTCGGGGCGCAACAACAGACGCGCCAGCATATACAGCGCGTGCTGCGCGCCCACCGTGACCAGGATCTGCTCAGGCGACGCCCAGACGCCACGACGCGGCAACAGGCGGGTCCTGATCTGCTCCATCAGCAGGGGATCGTCGTTATCGAAGCGGTCCGAGGCCCAGTCACGGATCGCCGGGATGCTGACCGCGTCGCGGCAGCATTCACGCCAGTTGGCGGTCGGAAACAAGGCCGGGTCAAACTGCCCGTAGATAAACGGGTATTTGTAATTCTGCCAATCCCGTGGCTTGCACATGTTGCGTTGCTGCGAGGGTTGCATGACGAGCCGTTGCGACCAGTCCAGCTGGGTGGTGGCGGCCTCGCCCTGGTCCGCACGCGGCGACTCGACTTTGTGACCCAAGATAGCCGGATTGACGTAGTAGCCGCTGCGCTCACGGGCTATCAAGTAGCCATCGTCGAGCAGGTGTTCGTAGGCCAGCACCACCGTGTTGCGCGCAATGTTCAGCTGTTTGGCCAGCTTGCGACTGGAGGGTAACGGGCTATCGAGCGGAATATTGCCGTTGAGAATCACTTGGGCGATCTGCTCGCGCAGTTGCTGTTGCAGGTGGGTGGATTTTTCGGCGGACAAATGGAACAACTGGAACATAGCGGCCTCGACTAAACGAACGACAAGCGCTGGCACCGCACACCACTCGGCCAGTCACTTCAAAATGCGCTTGCCGGCACAGCGCTAACGCGGCGATTGCCAGGCAGACTAGCAACAACGCCTCGGCAAGACTATCCAGCGCTCGACTTATAACGCTGCAGACACAGCAAGACCGGCCCCTCGACAAAACCAAGGGGCCGGTCCGCTCAGGGCGCAAGCGTTATGGCTGAGTTGCAAGGCGGCCAAAGGCGTTGTCCAGGGCGGTGATGATCACATCCAGCTCCTTTTGTGTGGCGATCAACGCCGGGGCGAAGCACAGCGTATTGTTGAGCTGCTCGAAGCTGCGGTTGGTACGCCCGATCATCACCCCCTGGCGCATGCAGTCGGCGGCGATGGCAATCGGCACGCTCTCCGGCACCGGCTCCTTCGTCTTGCGGTCCTTGACCAGTTCCAGGCCACAGAACAGGCCCTTGCCGCGCACATCACCAATGATCGGGTACTTGTCCTGCAGCTCACGCAGGCGACCCATGAAGTACTCGCCCATATGGGTGACGTTCGCCAACAAGCCCTCGTCCTCGATAATTCGCATATTCTCCAGCGCCGCCGCCGGGCCTGAGGTGCAGCCGCCGAAGGTGCTGATGTCACGGAAGTAGCCCATCCGGTCATCGGCCTCGCCCTTGAACGCTTCGAACACTTCCTCGGTGGTCACTGTGCAGGAGATCGCCGCGTAACCGCTGGCCACACCCTTGGCCATGGTGACGATGTCCGGCTTGATGCCGTAGTGCTGATAGCCAAACCACTTGCCGGTACGGCCCAGACCGCAAACCACTTCGTCAATGTGCAGGAGGATGTCGTACTTCTTGCAGATCGCCTGAATGGTCTCCCAGTAACCTTCCGGCGGCGTGATGACGCCCCCGCCGGCGGTGATCGGCTCGAGCACCACGGCCCCCACGGTATCCGGCCCTTCGGCAAGGATGACGCGCTCCATCAGCATGGCGGCGCGCACGCCATAGTCGGCGATTTCACCGAACTGCGAGCGGTATTCGCAGCAGTGTGGAAACTCGACGAAACCCGGGGTGAAGGGACCGTACTGGTTCTTGCGCTCGAACTGGCCGGTTGAACTCAGCGCCGTAATGGTCGTGCCGTGGTAGTCCCGCTCGCGGAACAGAATCTTGTGCTTTTTCCCACCGTACTTCTTGTGCGCGATCTGCCGCACGATCTTGTAGGCCTTCTCGTTGGCCTCGGAACCGGAGTTGGAGTAGTACACCCGGCTCAGGCCAGGCATCTTCTCGATCAGTTTCTTGGCGAACCGGGCGCCAGGAATGTTGCCCGCGGAGCCGGCGAAAAAATTCATCTGCACCAACTGATCGCGCACGGCGTCGGCAATACTCTCGCGGCCATAACCGACGTTGACGGTCCAGACACCGCCAGATACCGCATCCAGGAACTCGTTGCCCTTGATGTCCCAGACCTGCATGCCCTTGCCCTTGACGATCATCAGCGGGTCGTTCTGCTCCAGCGGTTTGTGCTGGGACAGGTGATGCCAGACGTGAGCGCGGTCACTGGCCAATGCCTCGACTGCGTCGTACTCGTGAGCTGTTGTTTTCATGCTGACCTCTCGACTGGTGCATTTTTATTGTGGGTCACCGGGCAGCAGACAAGCGCCAGGCACCGACATACGAAGGAGCAGTACTCGGCATCGCAACGCAGCACTGCCCGATCCACCCCTGGGGACGAAATTAAGAACAAGCAGCGCGCGCAGTTAGAACCAGTTATTGCCCACGCGTGATGCCAGCCATCAATCACCGCACTGGACCAGCGCCGCAGCCGCGACTGGCTCTTTCAAGCGCTGCGCCAGTCCCCTCACCCTGCGAGCACGACAGCCGTCACCTGCAGGAGAACCTGAATGATTGAAGTGGAGATCAACGGGGTGCTGATGAACACCGCGATTGCCGCGCGCGCTCCCCCCCATGGACGCCAGGCAGACCGGGCCCTTCGAACGGATATATCCATTTGATCCCGGACCACCTTGTCATTTGTCAAAGCTTGAGGCAGGGTCGATAACATTGACACTTCTGCCACAGGAGTCACCTATGTCAAAGCTATATCCCAGTATCGATCCCGACGGACTGATCGAGTACTCGGTGGTCTACACCGACCGCTCGCTCAACCACATGTCGCAGGCGTTCCAGGGGGTGATGAAAAACATTTCCAGCACCCTGAAACAGGTCTACAACGCCCAGGCCGTTGCGGTGGTCCCCGGCAGCGGCACCTTCGGCATGGAAGCGGTGGCGCGGCAGTTTGCCGGCGGCCAGCAATGCCTGGTGATCCGCAATGGCTGGTTCAGTTATCGCTGGAGCCAGATCCTCGAGATGGGCAACATCCCGGCGGCCACCACGGTATTGAAAGCGCGTCCGGTCGAGGCTGGCCGCCAAGCCGCCTACGCCCCACCGCCCCTCGACGAAGTGCTGGCAACCATTCAGGCGCAGAAGCCGCAGATCGTGTTCGCCCCCCACGTTGAAACCTCATCGGGGATCATCCTTCCCGATGATTACCTGCGCGCCGTCGGCGACGCCGTGCATGCCGTGGGTGGCCTGTTCGTGCTGGACTGCATCGCCTCGGGCGCGCTGTGGGTCGACATGCAAAAGTGCGCGATCGACCTGCTGATCAGTGCGCCGCAGAAGGGCTGGAGCGCGTCCCCTTGCTGCGCCCTGGTGATGTTCAGTCCGTTGGCCCTGGAGCGCATCGAGCAGACCCAGAGCAGCAGCTTCGCCTGCGACCTGAAAAAATGGCTGCAGATCATGCACGCCTACGAACAGGGCGGGCATGCCTACCACGCGACCATGCCCAGCGACGCGCTGGCGCGTTTCAGCGAAATAATGAAAGAGACCCAAGCCTATGGCTTCGACAAGGTTCGCGACGAACAGCAGGCGCTGGGCGACCGGGTGCGCGCCCTGTTGACCGCCAAGGGTATCAAGAGCGTGGCCGCAGCCGGCTTTGAGGCCCCTGGCGTCGTAGTCAGCTATACCGACGATGCCGAGATCAAGAGCGGCAAGAAATTTGCCGCGCACGGCCTGCAGATCGCCGCCGGCGTGCCGTTGCAATGCGACGAGCCGGCCGACTTCCAGACCTTTCGCATCGGTCTGTTCGGACTCGAAAAGCTGCACAATATCGAACGCACGGTCAGCACACTCGAACAGGCGCTGGACGAGGTATTGGGTAACTGAGCCATCCACAACCTGTGGCGAGGGAGCTTGCTCCCTCGCCACAGGTTGTGGCAGCCCTTAACAGATGTGTTGATGCCTATGCCCAGGAGGACAACCTGCGGCCAGCCCACGAATCGCTATCCCTTTAAACAGGTCGCCAGCCGCCACGACTGGCCGTATCGGGTGCCGGTAACTGGCCCCTCCCCAACACGGGCCACCTCCCTAGAATCAAGACTTCCTTTCCGGCCCCAAAGGCGATATTCATGACCGACCTGAACTTCGAACCTGCCAGCCGCCTGGTCCCTGTCCGGGAGTTGTTCGGTATCGACTCCAGCATGCGCGTCCCGGTATTCCTCACCCCGGACGAACATGTGCCGGAAGTCGACGCGGCTTATCGCTTCAACCCGGAAGTCACCCTGGCGATTCTCGCGGGCTTCACCCGCAATCGCCGGGTGATGCTGCAAGGCCTGCACGGCAGCGGCAAGTCGACCCATATCGAACAGGTCGCTGCGCGGCTCAACTGGCCTTGCACGCGCGTCAACCTGGACGGTCATATCAGCCGCCTGGACCTGATCGGCAAGGACGGCATCGTCTTGCGTGAGGGTAAGCAGGTCACCGAATTCCAGGAAGGCGTCTTGCCCTGGGCACTGCGCCGGCCCATGGCGCTGATCTTCGACGAATACGACGCTGGCCGCCCGGACGTCATGTTCGTGATTCAGCGCATCCTCGAACGCGACGGCAAGCTCAACCTGCTCGACCAGAATCTGCTGATCCATCCGCACCCCGCGTTCCGCCTGTTCGCCACCGCCAACACCGTGGGCCTGGGCAACCTGAACGGGCTGTACAACGGCACCCAGGTGCTCAATCAGGCGCAGCTGGATCGCTGGAACATCGTCGCCACCCTGAACTACCTGCCCCAGGCCGAAGAAGTCGCGATAGTCGCCGCGCGGGTGCCGCACCTGCTCGCCCGCCACGGCGAACGGTTGCTGACACAGATGGTGGCGGTGGCCGACCTGACTCGCCAGGGCTTCGCCAGCGGCGACCTGTCGACCCTGATGTCGCCGCGCTGCGTGATCTCCTGGGCGGAAAACATGGAAATTTTCAGCGACCCGGCGCTGGCCTTCCGCCTGTCGTTCCTCAACAAATGCGACGAAGCCGAACGGCCAATCGTCGCCGAATACTACCAACGCTGTTTCGACGAGGAGCTGGCCGAATCGGCGTTCCCCCTGCTGGCACTTGCTTGAACCCGTAAAGGAAGACCCCCATGACCCCACCGCCTCGCCGCGAGAAACGCCAGCAACAACTCGAGGAACTCTGCGCAGCGACACTGCGGGCACTGTCCGGTGAGCCACGCGTACGCTACCGCGGCGGCCGCCTGGAAGTGCAGGAACGGCACTTCCCGGTGCGCGCCCCGCACCTGCACCCAGACCCCGAGCACGATGAGCGTCAGGCCTGGCGCGGGGTGGCGGATAGCCTGGCGCTGCGCTTGAAGCACAGCGATCAGGCACTGGTCCGCCAGGTGCTCCCGGCGCAGCCCATCGCGCGCCTGGTGTTCGAACTGCTCGAGCAACTGCGGGTCGAGTCGTTGGTGGCCGACTGTCATCCCGGCGTGCGGCGCAATCTGTTGCAGCGCTTCGAGCAGTGGAGCCAGCAGTTTCTCGACGCCGGACAAGCCGAGGGACACGTCGGCCTGCTGCTCTTCACCCTGGCGCAGATGAGCTGGATGCTGCTGTGTGGCGGCCGCGCCGGGGAACAGACGGAAATGCTCATCGAAGCGCCACGCCTGAGCCTGCTCGGTCATTTCGGCGCGGCCTTCGGGCTGATGCGCCGCTGTCGCCATGACCAGCTGGCGTTTACCGGGCATGCCTTGCTGATTGCCGCCAAGGCACAGGAATTGATCGAGCACCTGGATGCCGAACTGCTTGGAAACGACGAGCGCAAGGTTTCGGACATCGCCGAGAAGACTCACCTGGCCTTCGCCCTGTTACTGGACGTGGATCAGGATGGCGAGGGTGAGGTCAACAGCAGCGGTACTGCCCAAGGCAATCCACGGGGCAGCAATAACGCCTTTACTTATCAGGTATTCAGCCGCGACTACGATTGCGAGCGTAACGCCACCCGCCTGGTACGGCCCGAGTTGTTGCGCGAACTGCGCCAGCGCCTGGACCGTCGCCTGGCCGGCCAGGGCCTTAATCTGCCGCGCCTGGCCAAGCGCCTGGGTGCCCTGTTGGCAGCGCCTCGTCGAGATGGCTGGGCCTTCGCCCAGACCGACGGACAGATCGATGCCGGCCGCCTCAGTCGCCTGATCATCAGCCCCGAGCAACGCGAGATTTTTCGCCACGAGCTCGAGCGTCCGCACAGTGATTGCCTGGTCAGTCTGCTGATCGACAACTCCGGCTCCATGCGCAACCACATCGAGAGTGTCGCCTTGCTGGCTGACGCCTTCAGTCGTGCCCTGGAACTGGCCGGCGCGCGCAGTGAAATCCTCGGGTTCACCACCGGCCAATGGAATGGCGGGCGCCCGTTGAAGCGCTGGCGCGCCCTGGGCCAGCCAGCCGATCCGGGACGACTCAACGAGCTTAGCCATCTGGTCTACAAGGATGCCGAAACGTCCTGGCGCCGCGCCCGGCCGACCATTGCCGCGTTGCTCAAGTCCGATCTGTTTCGCGAGGGCATCGACGGCGAGGCGCTGCTCTGGGCGCGTCAGCGGCTGCTGCAGCGCGACGCACGACGGCGCATCCTGATCATCATCTCCGACGGCTGCCCGATGGACAGCGCCACCCACCAGACCAACCGGCAGGACATCCTCGACCTGCACCTCAAGCAAGTGACGCGGCAGATCGAGCAGGAGGGCAGCATCGAGTTGTACGCCCTCGGCGTCGGTCTGGACCTGAGCCCCTACTATCGCCGGAGCCTGGAGCTCGATTTGTCGCGCAGCCTGGACAATGCGGTATTCGACGAAATCCTGCGCCTGCTCAACGGCCGCCACTGACCCCCGATGATGCCTCCCCAGCAGGGAGGCTCGGTGCGGTCCTGCTAATCCTCAACGTTGGTGTACTGCATTGCTCGCGGTTGGCGGGTGCCCGGCGACAATAAAAAAGTCGCCAATCGGCGACTTTTCTTGAAACCCTGACGAGTCAAAACGGCTAGCTGTTCGCCGGTACAACTTCCGGCAGGCCCTTGATCCGCCGCCAGATGCTGCGACTGATGAACGCCAACAGCAGAATCGCCAGGCTGGCGACGCCCAACGCCAGCGGCATGCGTTGCTCGGGGATGAAGGCCATGCCGGTCACGATGCCGAGCATGCCAAAGATGGCGACGTAGGTCAGGTAGGGATAACACCACATCCGGACCTTGAGTTTCTCCGGCGCCTCGCGTTCCAGCTTCGCCCGCAAGCGCAGCTGAGACAGGGCGATCAGCACATAGACGAAGATCGCCACGGTGCCATAAGAGTTGACCAGGAAGGCGAAGATGGTCTCCGGCGATATGTACGACATGATCACCGACAGATAGCCGAACAGCGTGCCGAAAAAGATCGCCCGGCGCGGTACGCCGCTCGGGGACAGCTTGGCCAGGCTGCGCGGTGCGTCACCGCGTTTGGTCAGTGCGAACAGCATGCGCGAGGACGCGTAGATGCCCGAATTCAGACAGGACAGCACGGCCGTCAGCACGATGGCGTTCATCACGTGCGCAGCCCAATCGAAGCCCATGGCTGCCAAAGCGCTGGAATAGGGCGTGAGCATGGCGGGCGAGTCCCAGGGGACCAGGGTGACCACCAGCAGGATCGAGCCGACATAGAAGAACAGCACGCGGGTGATCACCGAGTTGGTGGCCCGCGCGACCGAGCGTACCGGATCGGCAGATTCGGCGGCGGCCACGGTGACGATCTCCGCGCCGAAATAGAATCCGGTCGCCGCCACCGCGCCCGTCAGCACCGGGCCGATGCCGTTGGGCATGAAGCCGCCGTGACTGAGCATCGAACTCAGCCCGTGGTGGGTTTCGGTCGGCCACATGCCTAGCAGATACAGCCCGCCCAGCAGCAGGAAAACCAGGATCGCCGCGACCTTGATCGAGGAGAACCAGAACTCGAACTCGCCGAAGGAGGCGACCGAGCACAAGTTAGTGAGGGTCAGAATGATCATCAGCGTCAGGCTGATGCCCCAGGCCGGTACGTCCGGCAACCAGAACTGAATGAGCGAAGCGCCGGCCACGGCCTCAACCGCGACGACGATCACCCAGAAATACCAGTACATCCAGCCCGTGAGGAAGCCGGCCAGTTGGCTCGACTGTGGATGATCGGCCCAGGCCATGCGTGCATATTCATAGAAGGAGCCGACGGTCGGTATGGCGCAGGCCATTTCGCCGAGCATGCGCATGATCAGTATGACCAGTACGCCGGTGACCAGAAAGGAAATCAGGGCCGCGGGCCCCGCAGACTGGATGACCACACCGCTGCCGACGAACAGGCCGGCGCCGATGACACCACCGAGGGCGATCATGGCCATGTGGCGTTGCTTGAGTCCCGATTGCAGGCCTCCGTTGGAGCTTTCCGATCGGGTTTGTTGAGGTACGGACATGCTGCTCACCCCATTCGTTATTGTTTTAGGTTGAAAGGCAGTTCAGAAGCAGTCGGTCATCGATCCTTCATGGGGAGCGAATCTGGCTGCCTTCGCAGTGTCTTCCGGGCGTGCAGAACTTTTTAGGACCAATTGCGGCGCGCTGCTGGAGCCACGTCGGGAGGTTTGGCATTGAACCTTCATTGCAAACCGTGATCGCACAATGACTACGATCTGTCTCTGCGGTTCAAGGAAGAACAGGTCCATCAAGTCAAGCCAGGGAAAAGGAACGCATAGATGATTGTCGGAATCGACCTGGGTACCACCAACAGCCTGGTGGCTGTCTGGCATAACGACGCCAGTGTGCTGGTGCCTAACGCCCTGGGTCAGGTGCTGACCCCTTCAGTGGTGGGGCTGGACGACGAAGGCCGGATTCTGGTCGGCCAGGCTGCCCGCGAGCGCTTGCACACCCATTCCACCCTGACCGCCGCATTGTTCAAGCGTCATATGGGCAGTGCGCACACCGTGCAACTGGGTACCCAGTCGCTGCGCCCGGAAGAACTGTCGGCACTGGTGCTCAGGAGCCTGAAGGATGACGTCGAGCGTGCCTACGGCGAACCGGTGACCGAGGCAGTGATCAGCGTCCCCGCGTACTTCAGTGATGCGCAGCGCAAGGCCACCCGTATCGCTGGCGAACTGGCCGGGCTGAAAGTCGACAAACTCATCAATGAACCGACCGCTGCCGCGCTGGCCTACGGCTTGCCTCAGCACGGCAAGGAAACCTCGTTCCTGGTCTTCGACCTGGGCGGCGGCACCTTCGACGTGTCAGTCCTGGAACTGTTCGACGGCGTCATGGAGGTACGGGCCAGCGCCGGCGACAACTATCTGGGCGGCGAGGATTTCGACCAGGTGCTGGCCGAACGCTTTATCCAGACCCAGCGCGACCAGCCAGGATTTCCGCCGGCACCCACCATTGCCCACGCGCTGCGCCGCGAAGCCGAGCGAGTCCGCCAGGCGCTGGGGCAGGATACGACGAGCGAGTTTGTATTGCGGGTGGACGGGCAGCAATGGAAGCATGTCTTTTCCCAGGACGAGATGGCCACATTGTTCGCGCCCTTGCTCGAACGCCTGCGCAATCCGATTGAACGGGCCCTGCGCGATGCCAGAATCCGCATCAACGAGCTCGACGAAGTGCTGCTGGTGGGCGGCACCACCCGCATGCCGCTGGTGCGCAAACTGGCCGCGGGGCTGTTTGGCCGCTTCCCCTCCTTCCACATCAACCCTGACGAAGCCGTGGCTCACGGCGCAGCGATACAAGCCGCGCTGAAGTCCCGCAGTGCCGCGCTGGAAGAGGTGGTATTGACCGACGTCTGCTCCTACACCCTGGGTATTTCAACCTCGGTCCGGGTGGGCCAACACTATGAGGACGGGCACTACCTGCCGATCATCGAGCGCAACAGTACGGTCCCCGTCAGCCGGGTAAAGACCGTGTGTACCGTCCATGAACTGCAGGAAAGCGTATTGGTGAAGATCTACCAGGGTGAGAGTCGCCTGGTGCGTGACAACATCGCCTTGGGTGAACTGGAGATTGCGGTCCCGGCGAACACCGGTGGCGTCGTCGACCTGGACGTGCGCTTCACCTACGACATCAACGGCATTCTCGAGTGTCAGGTGCGCATTCCCATGACCGGTGAACAGCATGCACTGGTCATCGAGAACAACCCGGGGGTGCTCGGCAGCGAAGAAATTGCCCAGCGCCTGCTCGCGCTGGCCGAGCTCAAGGTGCACCCCCGCGAACAGCAGATCAATACGGTGCTGGTGGCCCGCCTGGAGCGTTTGTACCAGGAAAGCCTGGGCGAGCTGCGTGAGCAGATCGCCCATTGGGCCAACCTGTTTCAACAAGCACTGGCAAGCCAGGACGAGCGCCTGATCCGCCAGGCTCGCCATGATCTGAGCGGGCGCATCAGCCTGCTCGAAACCGGTGGCGGATACTGAGCATGGCGGCTGATTTCGATTGCTGGGAGGTCCTTGACCTGCCCGCCCGGTCCGACGAGCGCAGCATCAAGCGCCAATACGCCAAACTGCTCAAGGTCAGACGTCCGGACGAGGACCCCGGCGCCTTCCAGCAGCTGCGGGAAGCCTACGAGCAAGCCTTGCACAGCCTGCGCGAGGGTTGGGACGAGGTCGATCGGGATCCCGCTGACGTACCAGCTCGGCCCGCTGCAGAGAACCGGACACACCCGAGCCTGACGCCGACGCTGTCCCTGTACGAGCAGGCCGTCGGGCTCCTGGACGGATTTGAGGACCTGGCGGTTGATCGATACTGGACCGAGGCATCGGCCAGAGGCTGCGGCGCCGAGTTCGAACGGCTGCTGTTCCAACGTTGCGTGAACGATCCTGAAGCGCATTGGCACCTTCTGACATGGGGCATTGAACAGCGCCAATGGCTGACGCCCTGGCAACGGATCCCCGCCAGTGAATTTGAGCAGCACTGTCTGGCCCGCGCCCTCACGGCAGCGCTGTACCGCACGCTTGACCAGCAGTTGGCAACCGGCGAGGAACAGCACTTCTTCGACTGCCTGGAACACCACAGCCAACAAGCCTGGCTCGGTGATTTCGCTCGTCGCCAGGCGTTGCAGGTGCACGTCCTCACGCTGTTGGTGAATACCGAGGACTGGTCACCGTCCCTGTTTCAACGGGTGTGTCGATTGTTCGCCTGGAACGTTGAAGCGGCGGTGGTGCCCATTGCCCAAGAGCAGTGGCAAGCGCTGCACCGACGCTGCGAGCAGCAAACCTGGCTTGGCGAACTGCGCTCCTTGATGCAGCAACGCCAGCAACCTCCCAGTGCGCACGCCAACGCCGCCACGCTGTTCCTGCTGGCGACCCAACCGGCGCAGCAGGCGGAGCTGGCCGCAGGTTTCGTCGAGGCTGACTGGCAGGCCTGTGAAGAACTGGCAGCGACTTTTGCCACGCGTTTCCCCGACTTGCTGGGGATGTTCCCCAACCGTGATCCCTGGTTCTGGAAGGCACTCATCGCTCACAAGGACCCGCCCCATGGCGTGAAACGTGCGGCCTGCGTCTTGACCCTGACCCTTGCACTGAACAACCTGCCCGGTTCCGGCCCCCTGCTGACGCTGCTCATGCTGCCACTCTATGCACTGGGCGGCCTGTTGGCGGCGCAGGTCGGCAAATGGCTGCTCAGCCATTGGACCTCCTTGACGGACAACCTGCAGGACCTCGACCAGCGCGCCAGCGCCTGGTGTGCACAACACAAACTGACCGCGGATCGTGGTTACCGGGTGATCCGCAATGGCGGCCCGTTACTGGCACTCGCCGTTGTCATCTGGCACTGGCTTGGGGTACTGGGTCTGGCGACTTATCTGCTCAACGGGGCGATCGGCCTGCTGCAGCCCGCCCGCGCAGTCCCGGCGGACCGCCAATACCGCTGGCGAAAGCCACTGCAGGCGATCTATCGGATCGCCGGGCTCAGCCGGCTGCAATGGGTGTTCTGCGTGACGATGGTGATTGTCATTGGCTACGTGCAACTGCATATGCCCGGCACCCTGCTCACTCAAGGTCGATTGCGCTGAATATCGTGCGGGCGATTCATCAACTCAGGAGACATGGAATGTTCGAAAACATCAACGTAATGAGCGAACCAAGGGTGCTGTCGACCTACGACGGTGACGAACTCATCATTCACCCCGGCGATCCTGAGCGCATCTATGTGTTGCCGCGCCATAGCGAAGCCGCTCTGGTTGCCGGCCACGGGCTGGTGGCAGCCATTGAATGGCTGTGCAGTTCAAACGTTCTGACGGAAGCCTTTATTGAGCGGGATTTCGAACCGTTTGACAGTCGTGTGCCTCAGTAAGGGGCAAGGTGGGTCAATCAAGATCGTACTGGAACGACTACGCGGCGTGTGACCTTCCTGATTGGGACGCTCTGTAGGTGCCAGGACGCCGTATGACGAAACGAGTTTCCTGAATGCCTTACCGAGACCCAGCTCACCACTACTCAAGAACCTTTGACTAGCGCTCCTTTTGATGTAACAAAATATTTCAGCGAGGTTTACCTATAGACTAGCCCCTTATACGATGAAAGCCGCATTTACTGCTCTCCGTTAGGTTTGAGTCAACGATGATTAGACACTGAACGTGAACGGTGTAACAAAGCTATGATTTCTGGCCACGCAACGTTTGCGCGTGAAATAATAAACAGCAGCTGGATACAGGCGCGATTGTTTCTTGCACCTATCTCCAAGCTATTATTGAGTGTCTCAACGATGGGCGACACTGGTTTCCTGGCTGACAAAACTAAAGTTTTCAGCATTGTTCTAGTCAACTACAAAACACCCGAAATAACCAAAATATGCTTAGACCTATTGCATCAGCATGTGGGCAACAGCGGCGTCCCCATATGGGTGGTTGACAACTATTCCGCCGATGAAAGCACAGAGTACTTGCGGACACTTGACTGGATCAACCTGATCGAGCGAACCACTCCCGAACCGGAACAGGGCCATATCGCGCATGGCAAAGCACTCGACATGGCGTTGGCACGTATTGATACCGACTACGTATTTCTGCTGCACACCGATACGTTCATTTTCGATAAAAATGTGTTTCCGATGATGCTCAACAAATGCATGAAGAACCCGAAAGTCGTAGCCGTCGGTTGCGTAGAACAATTAAACCGCGGCACCACCAGAACCCTTTGGCGCTTCAGCTCACGACTATTCAAACACCACTTCAGACGCATGAAACTTTCCCTTGGACTACGCTCCAGAGAGCCAAAACCGTACAGGGAAGTTCACCTGAAGAGCTTCTGTACATTATGGAACTGCAAACTGATCAAACAGCACGACATGCATTTTTTGATGGATGATCGTGTACCTGGCTATACCCTCCAAGACCGCATGACCGAGCTTGGTTATGTCGTTGAACTTTTGTCGCCGCGTAAAATATTCAGTTATCTCGATCACATTCAGTCCGGCACTGTAGCTGCAGCCGGAGGCTATGAAACGACGCATAGACGAACCAAGATGTACAACGACCTCCTGGAGCGCCTGAACAAGGGCGACAGCAAAGGTCAAACATCGCAGACACGCAACAAGTAGTGTGGGCAACACTACTAAACGTCATCAATAGGTCTTTATGTTCAGGTTATTGGAGCGGTAATGACAGCCATCACTCAAACACTACCCATCACCCTCTCCCCGGAGCTTGATTTCGACCAGAACGCCGCCAGCACTTTCGGCCACTCGCTAGCCAGTAGCTATGTCCAGGCCACGCCATTTCCACACATCGTCATCGATAATTTTTTACCGAAAGACCTGATTGCGAGTATCTGCGCGCACTTCCCAGTCGAGCCAACCAACAACGAAATGCTCTACGAGCGTGGCTATAAAGGTCAGCACAAACGACAAATCAGCCCCAACGAATGCGATCCCTATCTGAAGACGGTTTTCAACGCCTTTAATTCGGCACCCATGTTGCAGTTTCTTGAAAAGCTGACGGGCATCGAAGGTTTGATACCCGACCCATACTTTACCGGTGGCGGACTGCATGAAACAAAAAATGGTGGTTTCCTGGGTGTGCACTCGGACTTCAGACTCAACAAAAAACTTAATATTGAACGCAGACTGAATGCCATTATCTATCTTAACGAAGACTGGCAAGAGGAATACGGCGGCAACTTGGAGCTGTGGGATGTCGACATGAAGACTTGTCTTAAAAAAGTCCTGCCAGTTTATAACCGCTGCGTCATTTTCAACACAGACAAAGACAGCAATCATGGGCACCCAGAGCCTTTAACGACTCCGCAGCACATCACGCGCAGATCTATAGCGCTTTATTACTACACCGCAGCAACCGTGGCGGCCGATCCCGCGCAAAGAAACAAAACCCATTACAAGCCAAGGCCCAAAGATCGTTTAAGCCTCAAGTACTATATGAGCAAGCTGATCAAGAAGAAAAACTGAACAATATCGCCAGACGATTGTTTTTTTTTGATTTTTCACCTACTCCAGAGGCTAGACACTCCGACTGTCGGCTTGGGGTCGATCCTGTTGAAAAAGCCAGACTTTCAGCTCGCCCGAACTCAGGCACGCCAACCACTGGAGAACCGCAACCAACCGCCGCAAGCTTGATGCGCTGAGCGCATTGGTAGCGCGCGGTCAGCTGCGGCCACACGTTGGCACCGTCTATTCACTTGCCCCCCCGTTCACAAAGAACGCATTGAAATGTTCCGACGTGCATTTGCCGAGGTCGCTCCTTTGCTCAGCCGCGCGAAAGGTACCCGCAGTCCAGCTGTAAAGCCCATGAAACAACAGCTTACAGTCGAGAAACTAAATACTGGATATTTAGCAATTCGTACCTACGCTCTTCCCGGGGGATCCCATTTTCAGGACGGTCGGGGGCTCGTCTCAGGGTACTCACGCAAGTGCGCAGGAGCTCGACATGAACCGGACAAAGTCATCAACGGCGTTCGCTGTATCAGTACTGTTGTCTGCAATGGTGTTCCCCGTCCTCTCTCAAGCAGCCGACAAAACAGTCCCCAACATTGTGGTCATCATGGGTGACGATATTGGCTGGTCCAACATCGGTGTGTACAACCAGGGCATGATGGCCGGTCGAACACCCAACCTCGACCAGCTCGCGGCCGAAGGCATGCGTTTCACCGACTACTACGCCGAGGCCAGTTGCACCGCAGGGCGGGCCAACTTCATTACCGGCGAACTGCCGATCCGTACCGGGATGACCACTGTCGGGCAGGCCGGTTCTCCCATTGGTATTCCCGCCGAAGCTGTCACCATCGCCACCACACTCAAGTCCATGGGTTACGCCACCGGTCAGTTCGGCAAGAACCACTTGGGTGACTTGAACGAATTCCTGCCGACCGTGCATGGTTTCGATGAGTTCTTCGGTTATCTCTATCACCTCGACGCCATGGAAGATCCGGCGCACCCCAATTATCCACAAGATCTTCTACCCACCGTCGGCCCGCGGAACATGGTTCACAGCTGGGCCACGACGACTGACGATGCGACCGTGATGCCGCGCTGGGGCAAGGTCGGCAAACAGAAAATCGAAGACGCCGGAACACTCTATCCGGAGCGGATGAAAACCGTCGACGACGAGATTCGCGACAAAGCTTTCACCTTCATCGACAAGGCCAGGCAGGACAACAAACCGTTCTTCCTGTGGCTCAATCCGACCCGCATGCACATCGTCACGCACCTGTCCGACAAGTACGAAGCCATGCGCAACGCGCAAAATGGCTGGTCGGAGCAGGAAGCCGGCATGGCGCAGCTCGATGACATCGTCGGCGACGTGATGGCCAAGCTGAAAAAAGACGGCATGGATGACAACACCATTGTGTTGTTCACCACTGACAATGGCGCGGAAAACTTCACCTGGCCGGATGGCGGCACCACGCCATTTGCCATGGGTAAAGGTACGGTAATGGAAGGTGGTTTCCGGGTGCCGGCGATCGTTCGTTGGCCGGGCAAAGTACCGGCAAACACGGTGGCCAATGGCATCATGTCCGGAATGGACTGGTTCCCGACCTTCGTCGCGGCGGCCGGCAACCCGAACATCAGCGCCGAACTGCTCAAGGGTAAACAACTGGGCGATACCACTTACAAAGTGCACCTGGACGGCTATGACCAAACACCGATGATCACTGGCAAAGGTCCGTCGAATCGCCATGAGATCTTCTACTTCGGCGAGAGCACGCTGGGCGCAATCCGTATCGATGACTTCAAGTACCGCTTCATTGACCAGCCTGGTGGCTGGCTAGGGGCGAAAACCACGCTGGACATGCCGATCCTGACCAACCTGCGCCTCGACCCGTTCGAACGCGCCGGATGGCCGCAAAACATGGCGGCCAATGGCTCGCTGGAGTATTTCGAGTGGTTCAAATTCCAGTTCTGGCGATTTGTGTTTGTGCAGCAGCAGGTGGTCAAACTGGCTGAAACAGCGGTTGAGTTCCCGCCCATGCAAAAAGGCGCGAGCTTCAACCTCGAAGCAGTCAAAGCCAGGATCGAAGCGGCCCGGGCGGCCATGGGCAAGTAAGCAGTTGAATTCGCGGGTGGCTAGCGCTCGCCACTCGCATTCATGACGGACATTTGCTGAGGTGACCCATGCAAATAAAAACATCCGCCCTGCCCGCCATTGCCCTGTGTGCACTGTGCAGTCAGCAAGCTTACGCCGGCGGCATCATGCTCTATGAAATCGGCACCGATAACGCCGGTTTGGCCAATGCAGGTGCCGCCGCCCGTGCTCAAGGCCCCTCGACCATTGCCAGTAACCCGGCGGGCATGAGTTATCTGCCCGGCACACAGATCACCGGTGGTTTGCAGATTCTCTACGGCGACCTGAGTTTCGATCGTGACTCAAATACCAACGGCACCGGCACTGGCAGTGGTAACGCCCTCGACCCGATTCCCGGGGGTGGCTTCTTCGTCAGCCATCAATTCGACGACTACTGGAGCATTGGTTTCGGCCAGTACGCTGACTTTGGCCTGGCGGCCAATTACGACAACGACTGGTCCGGGCGCTACTTCGCCCAAAACGCCAGCCTCGCCGGTTTGTCGTTTGTGCCCAGCGTGGCTTACCGCGTCAACGAGCAATGGTCGCTGGGCTTCGGCGTGAAAGCCATGTACGGCATGCTGCAAGCCCAAACCGCGATAGACCGCGAGCCTTTCGGCTTCACCGACCGCAGCGACGGCCAGTTCAAGTACAAAGACAACGATTGGGGTTTTGGCGCGAACGTGGGGGTGATCTATGCCCCGCAACCTGGCACCCGGATTGGCCTGGCCTACACCAGCAAGGTCGATCTGGACTTCGAGGACGGGCTTGACGTCAAAGGCAACGGACCCGTGCTGGAGCGCCTGGACGGCCTGAACACCCAACTCGACATGACGGTGCCGCAAACTGCAACGCTAAGTCTGTTCCAGCAACTCGACCCGCAATGGGCCTTGCTGGCCTCGGTCAACTGGCAGGACTGGTCAGAGTTTGGCGATATCTCGGTGCAAGTCGACACGACAGCGTTGGGCGCTAAAGCGACTACAGTCGACGCCCATTTCAAAGACACTTGGCAACTGGCACTCGGCGCGCAGTATCAGGCCACACCGCACCTGCTGTGGAACGTCGGTGTGGCGTATGACAGCAGCGCCGTTTCGGATGGCAACCGAACGTTTACCGTGCCCATGGGCGAATCCTGGCGCGTTGCAACGGGAGCCACCTATGCGCTGAACAAAGTCACCGACATCAACGTGAGCTGGGCCATGGTCTGGCTCGGCGATATGCCGGTGGACCAGACCAAATCCACGTCAGGCACGAGAACTTCCGGTCAGTTCGACAATGCCTGGATTCAAGCAGTGACCGGCAACATGACCTGGCGTTTCTGATGCCCTACTACCGAAAAACCGACTTAATCCATGGAGCACACACCACAATGAACCTGTCCCGAAAACTGTTTATCGGCGCTGCGCTGTCCAGCCTGCTGCTCGGCGGTTGCACCTCGAAAGTCACCGAGCGTGAGCAGTACTCCGGCTATCTGTCCAACTACAACAACTTGCAGCAGGTCACCACCACCAGCGGCGACACAGCCATGCGGTGGGTGAGCCCGTCCTGGAATCCAGATGCCTATAACACCGCGGCCTTCAACAAGCTGGAGCTCTACCCGGCGCCACAGCCCAACGAGCGGGTCAATCGGCAAACCCTGGACGAGTTGCAGAACTACATGACCAGCAAGGTCCAAGGTGTACTGGGCCAGAAATACCGGGTGGTGCCGAGCGCAAAATCAGCGCCGGCCGGTTCAAAAACGCTGATCATGCGCGCGGCGATCACCGGGGTGAATGCCGAGAACGAAGGTATGAAGTGGTATGAAGTGATTCCGGTCGCCGCCATCGTCGGCGGTGTTTCCGCCGCCACTGGCCACCGCGATCAAGACACCACACTGTTCATCGAGGCCGAGTTCATCGACGCGAGCAACAATCAGACGGTAGCCAAAGTCGTGCGCAAGGTATTCGGCAGCACACTGGAAAACACTAGCCAGAAAATCACCGCTAACGATTTCAAATCGGCAATCAATAAACTGACCAGCGATTTGCAGGCGTTCATCCGGTAAGAACAAACAGACTGTGCTACTCCGATAATGCTGCGCAACATTTGTAGAGGTCACCCGAGCGAACCAATGCCAGTACCACTCAGTGATGACCAACCTTTAATGGTGCAAACTGGCCTTACAGCTTGAACTGCGCGACCAGGTCCTTGAAGGAGATGGCCAGCCGTGCCAGTTCCTGGCTGGAAGCGCTGGTCTGGTTGGCACCTGCTGCACTCTGGGTCGAGTGGTCCTGGATGTTCAGCAGGTTGCGGTCCACTTCGCGGGCAACCTGAGCCTGCTCTTCGGACGCCGAGGCGATCACCAGATTACGCTCGTTGATGGTGACGACCATGTCGGTAATCTTCTCCAGCGCAGTCCCGGCACGCCGGGCCTGTTCCTGGGTGCTGGTGGCCAGCGACAGGCTCTTGCCCATGGCGATGACGGCCCCGTTGGCGCCCGATTGCACGGTATTGATCATGCCTTCGATTTCGACAGTCGAGGCCTGGGTGCGATGGGCCAGTGCGCGCACTTCATCGGCCACCACAGCAAACCCGCGCCCTTGCTCGCCGGCACGGGCGGCTTCGATGGCCGCGTTGAGCGCCAACAGGTTGGTCTGTTCGGCGATGCTGCGGATCACGTCCAGTACCTTGCTGACTTCCCGGATGTGCCCGGCCAGTTCGGTCACTGTCTCGGTCGACCCGGTAATCTGTTGCACCATGGTGCTGATGCCCTTGAGCGTATGGTCGACCTGAGCACGTCCATCGACGGCGTCTTCGGTCGCGGTTTTAGAGGCATCGGAGGTCGAGACCGCGTTACGTGCCACTTCCTCGACCACCGCGGTCATTTGATTGACCGCGGTGGCCGCCTGCTGGATTTCGTCATTCTGCCGTGTCAGGCCACGGGTGCTTTCCTCGGTGACCGCGTTCAGCTCTTCGGCGGCCGAGGCTAACTGATCCGAGGCCTTGGCGATCTCCTCGATAGTCTGTTTCAAACCGCCTTGCATATCCGCCAAGGCATTGAGCAGTTGCCCCGCTTCATCGCCACGGGCAGTGGAAATACGCTGAGTCAGATCGCCCGTGGCAATGCGCTGGGCACTCGCGACCGCCACTGCCAATGGGCGAGTGATCATGCGGGTAACCAGCATGCCCAGGACAGCGGCCACCACAAAGGCGATCACGATCCCGACCGACAGCATCAGCGTAGAGCTGACGTTGAGTGCTTGCGCACCCTCGGCACCCTGTTTGATCTGCCGATCGATCGACTGGAGCATGGCGTGCAGGCACTCGCGGGCCTCTCTGAATTCATCCAGGGATAGCGCGTTCAAGCGAGTGCGTGCCCGGGCAATATCGCCAGCGTTCAACAGTTCCAGGATCTGCCGGGTCGCGGCCACATAAGCAGGCCACAGGGCTTCGTACCGGTCCCCCGCCACCCGCTCATCCTCCTCCAGCGGTGTGCCGCGGTAGGTTGCGAAGGCTTGTTCCGCCCGTGCCTGCTCGGTCGCCAGGGTCTGCTGAATACGTGCCTTGTCCGCTTCAGACATGCCACTGGCCTCAGAGTCGAGCAACCGGTACAGCAGGCGGTTATGCGCGGTCAGACTGGCCAGGGTCTCGTTGGTGTTGCCCACCGAGACCAGACTGTTGGAAAAGGTCAACGACAGCGCAGTGGCCAAACGGCTGATCCCGACCATTCCCAACCCACCCACGGCCAAGGTGATCAGGGCGCAGATGACGAACGCGGTCAGCAGCTTGGTCGAAAACTTGGACGTGTTCAGAATGTTCATGCGACGAACTCGATGGGTTAGCCATTATTATTGTTTGAGGTGTACAGCTGACAGCCCCCACCAAGGCGCGCAGGCATCGGGCTTGACGGGATTTGCGCTGCACGACTTCGGTGAGACAGCCAGTATCGTCAAGCACCAGTCGACTGCGTCTCATTGAACGTCAGCGAGGTGGCATTTGATGACAGAGGGCTGGGCTTTCTCGAGAAGTTCACAGGGTGCACTGCCGGTCCTGACTTCCAGTGAGTACTGCGTCGTCGTGCGCAGTACCCCGGACAGGCAACAGCCCTACGGGGCTGCTGCCTGCTCGCCAGCCTGGTGAAGGAGGATTGCGAAGTTGCGATGAGGCTTAGGCGGCCTTGAAGCAGTACGCGGCCAGCTTGTTACCGTCCAGATCCCGGGCATAGGCGGCATACGCATCAGGTGCCCAGCCTCGAGGCCCGGGTGTGCCTTCGCAGGTGCCGCCGCAGGCCAGAGCCGCCGCGTGAAAGGCATCGATTGCAGCGCGATCCGGTGCTTCAAAGCTGACAGTGACCCCGTTGCCGACGCTGGCTGGAGCGCCGTTTGCCGGTTTCAATACGAAGAAGGACGGGGCACTCTCACCCCAGATCGATCCATTCTCATTCAGATCCGCGATGCGTTTGAGGCCGAGTGCGCCGAGTACATTGTCGTAAAAACTGCGGGCCTTTTGCAGATCGTTGGTACCGACGGTGACGTGAGTGAAGATGCTCATATTGATGCTCTCTTGGATACAAGGATGGGTATTGCAATTGGACCGGACGCTGCTCGATTGACGATGTACGCCGGGGCGGTTCTATCAGTGTTAAAAGTGAATGACGGTGCGTATGCTCTTGCCTTCATGCATCAAATCGAAGGCCTTGTTGATGTCTTCAAGCCCCATGGTATGGGTGATGAAGGTGCTTAGCGGGATTTCACCGGTTTTAGCCTTCTCGACATAAGAAGGTAATTCGCTGCGACCTTTGACTCCGCCGAAAGCGGAGCCGCGCCAGACACGGCCGGTCACCAGCTGGAACGGTCGGGTACTGATTTCCTGGCCGGCACCCGCGACTCCGATGATCACCGACTCGCCCCACCCCTTATGGCAACACTCCAAAGCTGCACGCATGAGATTGACGTTACCGATGCATTCGAAGGAGTAGTCCACGCCACCCTCGGTCATCTCGACGATCACCTCCTGGATGGGCCTGTCGTAATCCTTGGGGTTGATGCAGTCAGTGGCGCCCAATTGCCGGGCGATCTCGAACTTGGCCGGGTTGATATCGATCGCGATGATTCGACCCGCCTTGGCCATGGTGGCGCCAATGATCGCCGCCAGGCCGATACCGCCCAGGCCGAAGATGGCCACGGTGGCGCCCTCTTCCACCTTGGCCGTGTTGAGTACCGCACCTATGCCGGTGGTCACGCCGCAACCGAGCAGGCAGACCTTGTCCAGCGGCGCATCCTTGGGGATTTTCGCCAGGGAAATGTCCGGCAGCACGGTGTATTCGGAAAAGGTCGAGGTGCCCATGTAATGGAATATGGGTTGGCCCTTGTAGGAAAAGCGACTGGTGCCATCCGGCATCAGGCCCTTGCCTTGAGTGGCACGGATCTTCTGACAAAGGTTGGTCTTGCCGGATGTACAGAATTTGCATTCGCCGCATTCGGGGGTGTACAGCGGGATCACATGATCGCCCACTGCGAGGGAAGTCACCCCCTCGCCGATAGCCACGACGATACCGCCGCCTTCATGACCGAGAATGACCGGAAAGATACCTTCCGGGTCGGCACCGGACAGCGTAAAGGCATCGGTATGGCAGACACCGGTTGCGATGATCCGCACCAGCACTTCCCCGGCCTGTGGCGGTGCCACATCGACTTCGACAATTTGCAGGGGCTGATTGGCCGCGAACGCGACAGCCGCCCGTGATTTGATCTTATTCATAAAATTCCGCACGCAAAAAAGGCTGCCTCTAGATAGAAGCAAAGAAAAATCAGGAGTGATTTCGGTGTTGAGAAGGCGTTACCGCTGTTGGGCGTCCTTGCCCTGATTGCCGATTAAAGCGCTGCCTGGATTTTGTTGGCGACGGCTTCATCCACCCAGTTGCGCCACACCTCCGGGTGTTCCTTGAGGAAAATCCTGGCCAGCTTGGGCGATTCGATGCGTTCCCTGGTCATCCTCGCCAGGTTCTGATTCAACAGCTCGATGGGAATATTGACCTTCTCCAGCACTGCAACCAGCTCGGGTGCCTGCTCATGGAAGGCTTTGGAAATACCGACTTTGGTCACCACGGTTTTATCGACACCCGGCTTTTCTTCCAGCCGTATCGCATCGATCTGTCCCATCAGCGGCGTCGGTGACCAGTAGTAGAACAGCACCGGTTCACCGCGCTTGTAGCTGGACAGTACAGCGGCATCCAATGCAGCGCCTGTTCCCGGGCGGAAGTTGGTGAAGGTGTTTTCCAGACCGTAGTCTTTCAACATCTCAGTGTTTTCCTGTTCACAAATCCAACCCGCAGGACAGTTGTAGAAGCGGCCCTTGGACGGCTCTTCCGCGTCTCGAAAAACCTCAGGGTATTTGCTCAGGTCAGCGACCGTTTTAAGGTCCGGCGCTCGGGCCGGCTTGTTACGTTTTGCGTCCCCCTCAACCACATAACGCGGCACGTACCAGCCCTGGACGGCACCCATGATCGGTGAGCCAATCGCAACGACCTTTCCGGCCGCTGCGGCCTTTTTCCAGACTTCGCTACGCTCCATCCACTCTTCGCCGAATACCTGGATGTCGTTGCTGGCCAGAGCGGTCTCGAGAATGATGGTATTGCCGACCAACTGGTCGGTTGCACAGCCGTACCCTTCCTTGAGCACAATCATCATGATGTCGGTGAGCAGCATCCCGCTTTCCCAGTTCAGGCCGGCAAACTTTACCGGCTTGCCCGAATCACACCACCCTGAAGCCTGGCTTGAAGCACTGGCAGCGAGTACGCCAAGTGTGAGTAACGAGGCCAGCAAGTTCTTCCTGTATTTCATGATCAGACGCTCCGAAATTATTGTTGGGGGCAGCGAGCTGTCGCGTGCTGCACAGGCGGCAAACGAGACCCACGGATCGAACGTGGACAAGTGCCTGTGCAAACACGTGGAGCGAAGAAGTGTCGAGTGCTTTTATTGTGAGTGGCGCTGATCCTGAACCAAAGGCTCTACCGACGTACGTCCGTAAAACAATTTACGCGCATAGTCGCTGAATTCGACATTGGGCTGATCCACGTAAGCCAATACCGCGTTGAGCCTGAGCGTGTCCCCTGCCACCGGCGTCACCCGATGCAGTGAATAGCGGCCACGAAACAAAGTCAGGGTGCCGGGCACCTGAGGCAGCACCTCTATCTTCTGAGTGGCGGGGTTATCGAGGAATTGCCTGACCGCCTCATGGCAATCGTCGTGCTCGTTACGCAGCATGCGTACATACTCGAAATCCCCACCGGCACTCGCGGCCTGAAGTGACAGCGTCACGCTGAAGTCGGATCGATCGAAGTGCCACCCCAATTGTTGCCCTGCCGTAAAGCCCTGCAGGTTAAGCGCCGCCAACGGATCTGCATGGCGATAGAGCACGTCCAGATCCAATACATCTCGAATGAAAGACAGCACTTCGTCCGATTGGTAAATCTGCCTGATCAGATTGTCCGCCGGGATATCGGCGTAAGCGACCGTGTCTTTCTCGGTGTTCATCAACCGCCGCAGTGGATGCTCTGGATCGACGCTTTCGTCCTGAGGCTTGAAGTACACCGTGTGGTTTTCGCGGAAATGGAACATGCGTGGGTGCAGTGCAAGGGTTTGATCCGCCATCGTGCCGACCACTTCATCGCGGACGAACCCCGGGAAGATCGCAACGCCTTCCTCGCCGAGCAACGATTGACTTCGAGTGACCAGGTCCAGATACGCCGGGTCGGTTCGATCGGTGATGGGATAACGCTCAAGGTCGACGATATCGCCCAGAGTGACTGCAGGTGTGAAGGCAAGCTTTGTCATGTTTGTTGTTCTCCGATGGCGGTTGCTGAAACCAGATTGCACCGGAGCAAAAAACAAGTCACGCTCATAATATTACGCAAATTTGTGAATTATCTTCAGGTCGCTCCCCCTATGAGACTCACTCTGGATCACCTTGTGATGCTGAAAACCCTGTCGGAAGTCGATTCAGTGACAGCCGTTGCCGAGCGCTTATGGCTGACCCCCTCTGCGGTCAGTCACCGAATACGCGAGGCGGAACGGCGGCTAGGTGTGAGCCTGACCGAAAGATCGGCAGGAAAATTAAGACTCAGCCCTGCTGGCGTGCGCCTGGAACGAGCCGCCAAGGACATCATCGCGATACTCAATGAAGCCGAGTCTGAAGCGAGGTCCATGGCCGGAGGCGTTACGGCTTTTGTTCGTATGGGGGTGACCTCCTACGGCCCGTTTCGCTGGATTCCAAAATTCATCAAGCATTACTCAAGCCTGCGGCCGGATATTGAGATCACCCTGGTGACCGTGCCTCGCGATGACGTCTACGCGAGCCTGATGCAAGGACGGATTGACGTGTCCATCATTGATGACGGCATGGTGCCGAGTGGTGTAGCAAAACTGCCCCTTTTTCGGGACGACCTGATTGCGATCATGGCCACCGACCATCCCCTTGCGGGAAGGAAAAATATTTACGCCGAAGACTTCAAGACCTACAACCTGGTGACGTACTCGACCGATCGCGCGAGTGGCTGGGAATACGATCGGTTCTTCGCCCCCGCCAGCATCTTGCCGCGCCGCATGATCACGGTGGAATTGATCGAAGCCATCGTCGAACTCGTGCGCTCGGGCTACGGAATCAGCATATTGCAACGCGACCTGGTGACCCCCAGCCTCGAGCGCGGGGAGCTTGCGTGGGCCGCCCTGAATGACGGCCTCGACATCGCCTGGAACGCCATTGTTCGTCCCTCGGAACGGGAGGACAGTGAGGTCAATAAAATGGTGACGGAGCTGAGTGCCTGGATTAAAAATGCAGGGAACCCTGCGCACCGCTGATTCCGGCTGGTGCGTACTTCGATGCCCTCGACGAGAGCCTTGTCGTGCAGGCCCCCTTGATCCCTGGTTGAGAAATATCCTTACCAGATCGCAATGTCGTAGGTGAAATAAATCCGATTACTATCGCGGCCACGTGCGAAGTCCGCGCGATAGACATAATTACGCACTTTCACCCCCAGGCCTTTGAATGCACCGCTCTGGATGACGTAAGCCAGTTCAGTGTCACGTTCGGACTCTTTGATCTGGGTGTCGGACTTGCCATCGTTGCCCTTCAGGTAACGGGTCATGAACGTCAGGCCTGGTACACCCAAGGGCGCAAAGTCATAACCGTAGCTGAGCATCCAGGTTTTTTCGTCCTCTTCGATGAACTTGCCGATACCGACGTTACTGAACGAGTACACCGTTGCGCCACTGATGTAAGGCAGTCCTGCGGTACCGCTGAGTCTTTGATAACCGCCTCCAAAGGTGTGCCCGGCAACCGCGTAAGACAGCTGACCGCTGAGCATCTCGTTATCGATTGTCGAGGCGTAGGCACGTCCGTCGTCGTGGCTGTTGAAGTAGCGCAGGTCGCCCGTCAACATCCCGGGGCCTAACGGAAAATCGTGCTGGATGCCTGCAAAGTCCTGACGATAAAAGTTTTCCAGCTCGCCATGGAAGTAGCTCAAGCGCGTGTGCTTGCCGAGTGTGTAGTCGCCACCGGCGTAGGTGAAATTCCCGCCTTTGTCGCCGGTGTAACCATCGGCAACGATCGGTACGCTATCGGTGGAATCGCGCAGCTTGAAACGGTCCAGATGTCCCGCTGTCAGGGTCAGGTTATCGATGTCGGTGCTGATGACTTGCCCCCCCTGATAGGTCTGCGGTAGCAAGCGCGCGTCGTTGTAGATCAAAACAGGCGTCTTGGGCAGCAGCGTGCCGTACTTGAGCGTGGTCTTGGCCAGCTTGACCTTGGCCGCGGCCCCGGCACTGGCAAATTCGTCCGCAGCCCGGCCGTCGTCATGCACAGGAAGAAGCCCGGTGCCGCTGCGGCCACGCCCGGAATCGAGCCTGACTCCCAGCAAACCCAAGGCGTCGGCCCCGAAACCCACGACGCCGGGCGTGAAGCCTGACTGAAAATCCAGCAGGAAGCCCTGCGCCCACTCGGTGCGCTCGCTTTTAGCCGTGCTGGCCGAACGGGCACTCAAACCATGCTCATCACGAAAGTTTTCGTTGAAGTAGACATTGCGCAGCTGCAACTTCAGTTTGCTGTCTTCGATGAAATCGCTCGCATCAACACCTGCAATCGGCAACATCCCCAGAAGAGGTAAAAGCGCCCTGCGAGTCAGGAAATGGGTCATATCGAACTACTCTTGTTGTTGTTTTTCAGGATGCAGATATCCGCGCGCCGACGGTCGGGCGCGTGAAATGATCCAGTGGTGAGTCAGGGGTGAATCAGGGGTGAATCAGGCGAACAGCGTCAAGGCCCCGGTCAGCAAAGCCAACGCAGTGATCACCAGGGAAGTGAGTACCGCCCATTTCACGGTGGCACGCTGGAAGTCGCCGATATCGCGATCGACCATGCCCACCAGCAGCAGGGTCGAAGCGACAAGCGGGCTCATCAAGTGCACCGGCTGGCCCAGGACCGACGCCCGGGCAATTTCCACCGGGTCGATGCCGTAGGCCGCAGCTGCATTGGCGAGGATTGGTACCACGCCGAAGTAATAGGCGTCGTTGGACAGCACGAACGTCAGCGGCATGCTGGTAATCGCCACCACCAGCGGAAACAGGTGTCCCCAGGACGGTGGAATCCACTCCACCAGCGTCTGTGCCAAGGCATCGACCATTTTAGTGCCGGAGAAAATCCCGGCGAAAACGCCGGCGGCGAACACCAGCAGCACCACGGTCATGGCGTTGCCGGAATGGGCGAGGATGCGTTCCTTTTGAATGTCCAGTTGCGGGTAGTTGATCATCAGCGCCAGGACGAAACCGATCAGGAACAAAATCGCCGAATGGGCCAGGCCCATCACCAGCGCAATCATGACCCCGATCACTAGCAGCAGGTTCACATAGGCCAGCTTCGGGCGTTTGTGCGGAGTGTCTTCCAGAATGGCCTTGATGTAGCAATCGCCACCGCCGCTCTGAAGCAGGGTATTGCCGATCCGCTTGCGTTCGGCGCGCCCCAGCAGAAATGCCGTGAACACCACCCAGGCGGCGCCGCCGATCATGGTCGGCAACAACGGAATGAAATAGTCTCCGGCATCCACGCCCAGCGCAGCAATTGCCCGGGTCGCCGGGCCACCCCATGGGGTCAAGCCGCTCATGATGCTCAGCGACAGCATGGCAATCGTGGCCAGGATCATCGGGTTCATGCCGATGCGCTTATACAGCGGCAGCATCGCCGCACAGGTGATCATGTAGGTGGTGGTGCCATCCCCATCCAACGCCACAGTCAACGACAGCAGCGCGGTGCCGATGGCGATTTTCATCGGGTCGCCGTTGACCCGCTTGAGAATTTTGCGGATCAGCGGGTCGAACAATCCCGAGTCGATCATCAACCCGAAAAACAGAATCGCGAACAACAGCAGCGCGGCCGACGGTGCGACCATTTTCAGGCCGTCGAGCATCATTTTCCCGGTGGTCCCGCCAAAACCGCCAATCAGGGCAAAGACGATCGGCACCACGGTCAACGCAACGATCGGCGACAAACGCTTGGACATGATCAGGTAGGTGAACACTACCACCATGGCCAGGCCGAGTAAGGCGAGCATAGGGCATCTCTCTTGTTGTTATTGATGGCGAGACCGACGCACAGACGAACGATCCCGAGACTACCAGACGACGCACTCGGTGACGTCTGGTAGCGGGTTGTGACGAGCAGGTTTATGGGTAGCGGTATTAACCCTGTCTGGCGATTTCGGCAGGTTCCCAGGCCTGATCGTCTGCCAGTGGCGTCGGCGCTTTTCCGTCCAGGGTGGCGAGCAGGACCTGACGGTCACAGGCGTTCTCGGAAATCGAGATCACCACGGTCGCCACGGCGTTGCTTGCCAGGCTGGTCAGCGCACGTGCTTCGGACATGAAGCGGTCGATACCGATCAGCAAGGCCAGGCCTGCCAGCGGAATGTCATGGATCACCGTCAGCGTGGAGGCCAATGCCACAAAGCCGCTACCGGTGACCCCTGCTGCGCCCTTGGAGGACAGCAGCATGATTGCCAGCATGGTGAGGGTCTGCGTGAAGGTCAGGTCGATATTGCAGGCCTGTGCAATAAAGATTGCCGCCAGCGACAGGTAGATCGCCGTGCCATCGAGGTTGAACGAATACCCCGTCGGCAACACCAGCCCCACGACACCTTTCTTGCAACCCAGCGCCTGGAGTTTTTCCAGCATGCGCGGCATCACCGGTTCGGTAGAGGACGTCCCCAGCACCACCAAAAACTCTTCACGCAGGTAGCGCAGCAACTTCCACAGGCTGAAACCATGGGCGCGGCAAATGCTGCCAAGCACCACAAAGACAAAGAAACCGCAGGCGATGTACAACGTCATGATCAACTTCGCCAACGAACCCAGCGAGGTGATGCCGTACTGCCCGACTGTGAACGCCAGCGCCCCGAAGGCACCGATCGGCGCAAAGCGCATCAGGTAGGAAAAGATCTTGAAAACCATCTGCGATGCGGCTTCGAGCACATCGAGTACAGGCTTGCCGCGCTCACCCAGCGATGACAGGGCAAAACCGCAGAGCACGGCGATAAACAAGACGGGCAGCACTTCACCTTTGCTGAACGCACCGATGAAGGTGTCGGGGATGATGTGCATGAAAAACTCGACGACCCCAAGCTTGGCTGCCGACTCCGTGTATTGCGACAACCCTGCGGTGCTCAATTGGCTCGGATCGATATTCATGCCCGCGCCCGGCTTGAACAGGTAGACCGCCACCAGGCCGATGATCAGGCTGATCACCGTCAACCCGAGAAACAGCAGCATGGTCTTGCTCAGCAAGCGACCCAGGGAGCGTTTATCACTCATCCCGGCGATGCCCGTGACGATAGTGCAGAACACCACGGGGGCGATCATCATCTTGATCAGCTTGATGAAGGCATCACCCAGCGGCTTGAGGGCAATGGCCTGTTGAGCCCAGAAATGGCCAACAACGACACCCAGCAGTACCGCGCAGAGGATCTGGAAGTAGAGCGATTTTACGACTTTCATGGCATCACCCATTTTTGGAATTGTTCTGATGCAGGACGACAGTGACTACGCGGGACGACTACCCGGCGAGTCGTTGAGAAACCGGGGCGTAGACAAAGCCGGAAAACAACCTTCGCGCGGTACGAACCACCGAGGCACGGATCGTTTTACCGTCATTCCCGGTGTATGACAGTACGACGTCGATACCACCGCTCGGATGCTCGATTCGCACCTGTTGCAACCGCGGCTCAGCGGTGGAACCGAGCATCTGCGCGACCACACTGCCCTCGCTGACACAGGCCGTGGCCAGACCGATGGAACCGGTAATGGCCAGCGCTCGATGGCAGTTGTGCGGCATGAAGTAACGAACCTGCAACGTGCCTCCCGCCTTGGCTGGCGACACCAGTACAGGCTTGGGGATAACCTTGTCGCTGACATCA
This sequence comes from Pseudomonas sp. MPC6, assembly GCF_006094435.1. NCBI lineage: Bacteria > Pseudomonadati > Pseudomonadota > Gammaproteobacteria > Pseudomonadales > Pseudomonadaceae > Pseudomonas > Pseudomonas sp. MPC6. Next base: position 4,642,300 of record NZ_CP034783.1, read on the forward strand.
CCCAGCCCCATGGCCCTGCCCGCCTGCAAACGCAGGGATTCGAGGCGCTGCAGAAAGTCTTTGTCGGCGTCCAGTTCGGCCGGTGTTTCATCACCACGCTTGCCCAAGTGGCACGCCTCGATAATGAGCATCGGCATCGCCATATCGATGCAGGTCACCGCGATGCCGTCGAAGCAATCCTGGGTGTTGCCGGTAGGAAACAGCTTGCCGGTCTTGCTGCCCGCCGCATCGAGAAATGTCAGTTGAACCGGCGCTGCGCTGCCCGGTACGCCATCGATGACGGTATCGCCTTCATAGCTGACTTTGCCGCCAGGGGTGTGCACTTCAGACGTGACGAAGGTGCCCGTGTTGAGATTGCGGATCCGCACGCGGGTGGAGTTGCCGCCTGCCTTGACCAGGCCCTGCTCGATGGCAAACGGCCCGACCGCGCAAAGCATGTTGCCGCAATTCGGCGCGGTATCGACCCGGCGCTGGGAAACCATGACCTGCACGAACAGGTAATCCACATCGGCATCCGGGTGCAGTGAAGGGCTGACGATGGCCACCTTGCTGGTCTGCGGGCTGCCGCCGCCGATGCCGTCGATCTCCAGCTCGTGACCGGAACCCATGACCGAGAGCAACAGCTCATCGCGTTGCTCAATGGACACCGGAAGATCCCAAGCGAGAAAAACCGGCCCCTTTGAGGTACCGCCGCGCATTAACACACAAGGAATACGTTGCATGGCCCACTCACTCTTGTTGATCAATCGGAGCAATTGATGTCTTGCAAACAAGAGTGACAGGGATGTAATGGTGTTTCCAATGCAAAGATCGGAGCGATTATTGCGTTTCACAAAAGAAATAACTAAGGTTAAACCACTCGATCAGTCCCCTTCCACGGCGAGACGACTAATGGAATATGAGCTTCAGGACATCCGATCTTTCGTGAAAATCGCCGAACTCGGCAGCTTCCACGAAGCGGCCGATGCGCTTCACCTTTCGCAACCCGCGTTGAGTCGGCGGATAAAAAAACTGGAAGAGGGATTGGGCACTGCCCTACTCGATCGGACCACGCGCAAAGTCAGCCTGACCAGCGTCGGACGTGATTTCTTGCCCAAGGCGCGCAGATTGCTGGACGATTTCGACGATTCCATTCTGAATATTCGCGAACTGGCAGAACGCCAGATCGGCCGTGTAACCCTGGCCTGCATACCCACCGCGGCGTTTTACTTTCTGCCTTCGGTGATTCGGATCTACAACGAACGCTACCCGAAAATCCGGATCCGCCTTCTCGACCTGAGCGCTAATGAAGGCTTGGAGTCGGTGCTCCGCGGTGAAGCCGACTTCGGTATCAACATGATGAGTGGCCAGCACCCCGACATAGAATTCGTTCCGCTGGTAAACGAGCCGTTCGTATTGGCATGCCGACGCGATCATGAGCTGGCGAAACGCGCCTCGGTAAGCTGGTCCGAGTTGAGCGACTACCGACTGATCGGAGTCGGGCGTCTGAGCGGCAACCGTATGCTCCTGGACCATGCGCTATCAGGGCTGAGCTGGCGTCCCCAATGGTTCTACGAAGTGCAGCATCTTTCTACATCGCTAGGATTGGTCGAAGCGGGTCTCGGGGTGTCAGCGATGCCGAGCCTGGCAATGCCCGCGGGCGATCATCCGACGTTGGTGAGCGTTCCGCTGATCGAACCTGTGGTCAATCGGTCGTTAGGGCTTGTCTATCGACGAGGCGCTTCACTCTCCCCGGCGGCAGAAAAATTCGTCTCGATACTGCTTGAACAGTGGCCGCAGTAACGTCCCCTAACGTAGCCTGATTTTGCAGAAGACGATGCAGCGGGGGGCGGTGCGGCGGTTCCTTTTTGGTTGGGGACCGAATTTCAGCGAATGGTCATTCCAATAACGAAACCAGCCGCGGCTCAATCGAGCCCTCAAGCACCTCAAGCAGCGCCAGCGTCACCGGCAGCTTGAACCTGCGCCGCCCCGCGCTGCCTGGGTTGAGGTACAGCCGTTCGCCGCGCCAGTCTATGCGCGGCTTATGCGAATGGCCGGTGATCACCAGCTTTATCCCGGCATCCAGCTCCGCCCGCACGTCGGCAATGTCATGCACCAACAAGGTCTGCTTTCATGTGCAGCTCCAGGGCAGGCTCATGATGATGAATACGGATTACCTGAGCCAGCGCGCTCGGGTCGCCACACTAAGCCTGGCCGTCACTTGACCAGGCGCTTTTCCTTGGAAGGCCTGTAGCCAAAATACGAGCTGTAGCACTTGCTGAAATGGCTGGGCGAAACGAACCCGCAGGCCACCAGCACGTCGACCTGGGACAGCTCGGTGTGCTGCAGCAGTCGACGGGCTTCGGTGATCCGCAGCTCCATGTAATAGCGCTGCGGCGTGGTGCCCAGTTGTTCCTTGAACAGGCGCTCGAGTTGGCGACGCGAGCGGCCGGCGTAGACGGCCAGTTGCTCCAGTTCCAGCGGCTCTTCGAGGTTGGCGTCCATCAGCTTCACCACTTCGCGCAAGGGCGCGCTGACGCAGATGTTTTCAGTGGGTTTGATGCGCCGGTAGCGCGACTCCTCGAACGCCAGGATGTCTTCGATGCCCTCGACCAGGGCTTTGTCGTGCAGGCCCTTGATCCAGTCCAGTGCCATATGGAATGCACCGGAGGGGCTGGACGCCGTGAGCCGGTCGCGATCGATGACATAGGGTTCGCTGCTGACCTGGGTCGCCTTGGCGATTTCGGCGAGCGCGGGGCGATGTTCGGGGTGGATTGCACAGCGATATCCGTCGAGCAGGCCTGCCCTGCCGAGGAACCATGCACCGTTCCACAATCCGGCCAGCGTGACGCCCTGGTCTGTCGCCGCTCGCAACAGGTTGATGAACTCCTCGTTCGCCTTCAGTTCTGTCCTGTAGCCGCCGCAGATGACCAGCAGATCCAGGTCGTGGATCGCAGCAGAATCGAGGCGTGCATCCGGGCGGATCACCAGCCCCAGGTCGCTGACGACTTCTGCGTCGTTCAGGCCGAACGTGCGCGATGAGAACAAGCCGGGGCGCAGCAGATTGGCGGTGACAATGGTATCCAGTGCCTGGGTGAACGCAGGCAGCGAGAAGTGCTCGAGCAGCAAAAAGCCCGCTCGAGTCATCTGCGCAGGCTGGCCAGGGCTTTCATTCAGGTAGCGGAGGTTTTTACCCTTCATGCCTCCGCTGAATTGACGTCGTTCGATCAATGTTCGACCCACTCGTTTACGTTAACCAGCCTGTCGCTTGGCGCGCCGGTAATGCGTTCATGCTACCTGCACCAGCGCAAAAAGCCCTAGCGCGATTATGCAACTGACTGCGCAAGTCAATCAGCCACCTTAACGGCCCTGCCACACCTGTGTTACACATCACCTGCCTGTGAATCCCGCGTCCAATGAGGTTGCCAATGCTCCATTCCCCACGCTTACCGCAGCTGCTGACCTGCGCCCTGCTCGGCTTGTTCGCTGGCGGCGCACAGGCCGCCACGCCCGGACCGGCGCCCGAGAGCCTGCAGCCGCTGCTGGCGACGATGAACGAGCGCCTGAACATTGCCGATCTGGTGGCGCTGACCAAGTGGGACAGTGGCAAACCGATCCAGGACAGTGCCCGGGAAGCGCAGGTCATCGCCGACGCGAGGAAGCTGGCCGTGGCGCGCAAGCTGGACCCGAACGACGTCGCCGAATTGGTCAGTGCACAGATGGAGGCCAACAAGTTGGTGCAGTACGGCCTGATCGCGCAATGGCATGCGGCGGGCAAGGCGCCTGACACGCCACGGCCGGATCTCGCCAGGCAGATCAGGCCTCAACTGGATGAGCTGCAGAACCGCCTGTTGCAGCAATACGCCAGGTTCGTGCCCTATCGCACCGACCCCAACTGCCAGGACTGGCTGGCCACGGCGCGATCCGGCCTGATCAAGGACGGTTTGCATGGCCAGGCACTGATACGGGCTACTGGCGAACTGTGTGTTGCTGATCGGTGAGAGTTCGTGGTTGATGCAGCCATTGACGGAGTTAATAGTCACCATTAACTCAATGAAGTTCTCTTAAAAACTCCGGGGCGTAACATCGCCTCCATACCAGACACCTACACCCCGGAGCACACAATCATGAAACGCCAAATCCTTCTCAGCCTCGCTTTCTCGGTTTTTGCAGTGAACGCTTTCGCCGCTACCTCCGCTCACCCGGTTGTCGCTGAGGGCGGCTCGGATCGGTTGATTGAGAGTCGTGTGGCTGAGGGGGGTCGGATCGGTTGATCGAGAATCGTGTAGCTGCTGATGGTTCGGATCGGTTGATCGAGAATCGTGTAGCTGCTGATGGTTCGGATCGGTTGATCGAAAATCGGGTGGCTGCTGATGGTTCGGATCGGTTGATCGAGAATCGCGTGGCTGCTGATGGTTCGGATCGGTTGATCGAAAATCGGGTGGCGGCTGATGGTTCGGATCGTCTGATCGAAAATCGGGTGGCTGCTGATGGTTCGGATCGTCTGATCGAAAATCGCGTTGCCGAAGGTGGTTCGGATCGGTTGATCGAAAGCCGTGCGGCATAAATGAATGGTTTTACCGCGACACCCAACGAAAAACCCGGCCTCGTCTGCCGGGTTTTTTATACCTGCAATAACCCGCAATTCATGGGATGCCCGGGCGATCGCCAAGATCACCGCCTTCGGTATCGACACAATCACCTGCATACAAACAGATTGGAAATCACCAAACCTGTAGGAGCCGGCTTGCTGGCGAAGGCGTCTGCATGGGTACTGCAAGGCTCGAGGCCGCCTTCGCTGGCAAGCCAGCTCCTACAAGGGATCACCGGTGTACAGATGGATTGTGGTCAACGCCGAACCCTGTAGGAGCCGGCTTGCTGGCGAAGGCGTCTGCATGGGCGCTGCAAGGCTCGAGGCCGCCTTCGCTGGCAAGCCAGCTCCTACAAGGGATCACCGGTGTACAGATGGATTGTGGTCAACGCCGAACCCTGTAGGAGCCGGCTTGCTGGCGAAGGCGTCTGCATGGGCGCTGCAAGGCTCGAGGCCGCCTTCGCTGGCAAGCCAGCTCCTACAAGGGATCACCGGTGTACAGATGGATTGTGGTCAACGCCGAACCCTGTAGGAGCCGGCTTGCTGGCGAAGGCGTCTGCATGGGCGCTGCAAGTCTTGAGGCCGCCTTCGCTGCGGTGCGGCCAATAATAAAAATACAGGAGTTGAAGATGTCTGGACTGAACCTGCATCCCCAAGCCGCAGCCTCTCTGAACCAGTGGCACGCCATGATCCGCAAGGGTGACTTGAGCGCCTTGCCTGAACTGTTGGACCCTCAGGCGATATTACGCTCGCCGATGGCGCACAAGCCTTACCCGGAAGCGGTCGTGGTCTCGAAGATTCTCAACACGGTCATCGAGCTGCTCGATGATTTTGTCTATCACCGGGAACTGGCAACGGCGGACGGCTTGAGCGTCGTGCTGGAATTCAGCGCCAACGTCGACGCAAAGGCGCTAAAGGGCATCGACATGATCCGCTTCAATGAACAGGGGAAAATCGTCGAGTTCGAGGTGATGGTCCGCCCCTTCAGTGCCTTGCAAGCCTTGGGCGAGCAAATGGGAAAACGCGTTGGCGCCTACCTCGCAACCCTGTAGGAGCTGGCTTGCCAGCGAAGGACGTCAACGATAACGCATTGTTCATTGGCTAAACGCGTCGCCCGTGCTGTCAGCGGTCGAACCACCACTCCCTCACGTTTAGCCCTCTCAATGCGGTTGAAAGGTCTGAAGATAAGCCAGCACATCTTCGACCTTTTCCCGATCGCTGAGCCCCCAGAAAATCATCCGGGTCCCGGGGACCACTCCCTTCGGGTTTTCGAGGTACGCGGTCAGTGTTTCGCGAGTCCAGACGATGCCGGCCGCTTTCATCGCATCGGAGTACAGGTAGTCCGTGGTGCTGCCTGAAGGCCGGCCGAAAATCCCGTTGAGCTGCGGACCAAAAGAGCCCCGCGCCGACTCCCCGACCTGATGGCAGCCACCGCAGATCCGCTTGAACAGTTTGCCGCCCGCCTCGGCATCGCCGGCCGCTTCGGCCTGGGCGCTGCAGAGTCCTGCGTTGAGCAGCAGGGCGAAGGTCAGTAAAGCGGCGTTCTTCATGTCGGTTCCAGGTGTCGTTCACAGCAAAAGCGGGCGGCTATTTCATCATGACTGGCTCCGGCACCAAAACTTAAATGCAAAAACGCCCTCCCCGGTCTCGGCGGTGAAAGCCAGTTGATCGCCTTGGGCTGCGCCTCCACGGCGAGGTGTCCGAATGATCGCGGTCGTCGGGTTTGGGGCCGCTGCGCGACCCAGCGGGAGCAAGCGCCCTCGCCACAGGGGTGCTCACCTGGCTTTCCCGCTACGTATAAGCCCCCACCACCCTCTTCACCTTCACCAACGCCTGGCGCAGCGTGTCCAGATCCACCGACCCCAACGCCAGACGGATCGCGTGGGGCACATGCACGGAGATCGCAAAAGGCTCGGCAATCGAGACCGCCACCTGTTCGCGCATCAGCTCCATGGCGATCTGGTCGGCCCGTGCGTCTTCCGGCAACGGCAGCCAAAGAAAATACGACGATGGATGACTGATGTAGCGAAGGCCCGCCAGCACTTGCGCGGCGATGGCTTGCCTGGCCTGCGCGTCCTTGCGTTTTTCCGCTTCCAGCTGCATGACGGTGCCATCGTCGAGCCACGTGCTCGCAATCGCGGTGAGCACGCCCGGGGTATTCCAGGTGGTGGCCCTGATCGTTCGCTCGAGGGCAGACACCTTATCCAGGGGCGCAGCGATGAAACCTACACGCAAGCCGGTGGCGACACTCTTGGATAACCCGGACACGTAAACCGTGCGCTCGGGGGCGAGATAGGCGATCGGAGGCGGCGGGTTTTCAGCGAGGAAGGCGTACGCGGCGTCCTCGATGATGAGCAACTCATGGCGGCGCGCAATCGTCACCAGGTGCCCGCGTTGCTCGGCACTCATCACCCATCCCAACGGATTGTGCAGCGTCGGCATGCTGTACACCGCCCGCACGCGCCGGCTCTGGCAGAGCTGTTCCAGAGCAGCGAGATCCGGCCCCTGTGCGGTCACGGGAATGGGCACGATTTCCAGGTGCAGGGCTTCGGCGAGCACCTTGAAACCGGAATAGGTCAGCGCATCGGCAGCAATCACATCACCGGGTTTGAGCAGCGCCATCATCGTCACGGCCAGCCCCTGCTGGGCGCCATTGACGATCAACACGTGCCCGGCCTCCACCGTCAATCCGCGAGCGCGCAGATGGCGTGCCACCGACGCCCGCTCATGCAATCGCCCGGCATGGGGCTGATAGCGCAGCAGCGCCTCCAGGTCACCCCCCGACGCCAATTGGCGCAGCGCACTGCGCAACAGCTCTGCCTGCCCCGGCAGCGACGGATAGTTGAAGTTGAGATCGATCATGCCGACCGCCACGTCTTTCTGGTCGATGCCCGAGCCCGGCGCCAGCGCGGTTTCCCTGACGAAGGTGCCGCGCCCGGTTTCGCCGCTGACCAGGCCCATGGCCTCGAGTTCTGCATAGACCCGGCTGGCCGTCACCAGCGCCAGGCCTTCGGTCGTCGCCAGTTGACGGTGGGTCGGCAAGCGCGTGCCGGGCAGCAGGCGCCCGGCGCGGATGTCCGCGGCAAAGCTGTCAACCAGCGACTTGTATCGGGAGCGAGGCATGGGCCGATGTATCCATGACAATATTTTGATTGTATTGATCTTCGATCATAGGATGGATCTCTGCAAACTTTTTGAGTGTGAACGCAATGGAACGGGCATCGAAGCTGCAAAACCTGGGGATGGAAAAGACCGCCAGCGGCTGGCTCAACGGGTTCATCGGCGTCCTGATCTTCAGCGGCTCGCTGCCTGCCACGCGGCTGGCCGTGCTGGAGTTCGACCCGGTATTCCTGACGGTGGCCCGCGCCACCATCGCGGGGCTTCTGGCGCTGTGCATGCTGCTGCTGTTCAAGGAAAAGCGTCCTGCCCGAGGTGATCTTCTGCCCCTGGCGATCGTGGCGCTGGGCGTTGTTGTGGGGTTCCCGCTGCTGACGGCGTTGGCGCTGCAGTACGTGACGTCGGCGCATTCGATCGTGTTCGTTGGCCTGTTGCCGCTCGCCACCGCGGCGTTCGGCGTGTTGCGCGGTGGCGAGCGGCCGCGGCCGGTGTTCTGGTTGTTCTCGGTGCTGGGCAGTGCGCTGGTGGTGGGTTTTGCCTTTTCCCAAGGCCTGACCGCGTCGCCGACGGGGGACATCCTGATGTTGCTGGCGATCCTCGCCTGCGGCCTGGGTTATGCCGAAGGTGCGAAGTTGTCGAGGACCTTGGGCGGCTGGCAGGTGATCTGCTGGGCTTTGGTGCTGTCGTTGCCGGTCATGGTCCCGTTGACCTGGTATCTGGCCCCGCCTTCGTTCTCGGGCATTACGACATCGGCGTGGGCCTGCCTGGGATACGTGTCGGTTTTCAGCATGCTGATCGGCTTCGTGTTCTGGTATCGCGGGCTGGCCCAGGGCGGGATTGCCGCCGTTGGCCAGTTGCAGTTGCTGCAACCGTTTTTCGGGTTGGCGCTGGCGGCGACGTTGCTGCATGAGCAGGTGAGCATTGGCATGTTGGGGGTGACGGTGGCGGTGATTCTTTGTGTGGCGGGGGCGCGGCGGTTTTCGAAGTAGGCGGGACCAGGGTATCTGTGGTTTGACCGCAGGCTTGCCTGAAGGCGTCATGTCAGTCGACATCGATGCCGAATGTCAGTACGCCTTCGCGGGCAAGCCCGCTCCCACAGGAATCGCTACCGTGCCACGAATATTGTGCCCAACACAAAACCCTGTAGGAGCTGGCTTGCCAGCGAAGGCGGTCTGATGATCGGCAGGTTTGTCTGATCAGATCCGCTATTGCCTTAACAACCGCTGCATGACGATGGTGCGTTCGGTCCCATGGAATTCATCCCGCACTTTCCGAAACCCCAGCGCGGCATAAAAGCCCTCTGCGGTGATTGAAGACGGCACGTGCAGAACATCAAGGCCCAATTCAAGGGCGGCCGAATGAATGACAGCCATAAGCTGCCTGCCGATTCCGGCCCCTTGGTATTGCGGGTCGACAAAGACACTTCTGACAACATCCCCATCCAGACTGGCCGTCGCGACGACACGTTGATCGACAGACGCCACATAAACCCGGCGCTGCGTCATCAACTCAATGATCCCCTGCGCGGAGAAGCCCTGCTCCACTCGCGCGATGACATCGGGTGGATAGTCCTGCGCATTGGACTCGTGCAGCGCGCTGATCACCACATGACTGATCGCTGCTGCATCGTCGGTTGTTGCGAGACGAACCTCCATTTTGCGTTCCCTCGCGACCTGTGATCTTCCAATCGTAAACGCATAAAAGCTCTCGGGATACGCTGATCCGATCATTTCATTTACGTCGGGAATGCCTCGCCGGACGCTCTGCATCCACATGGACGCGGAACACCTCGGGCCGCATTCCCACGCCGACGGTTCAACACCTCGACATGGGAATGGTCAGGTGGGTCAATCCTGCGGATCGACGTTATCCAGTGCTCGATTCACCGCCAGTTCCGCCAGCATGACGACCTGCTGAATACCCAGCATCGTGTTGCGCTGCGATCCTTCCAGGAACCCCGCGAAGTCACTGGCCATGACACTGGCGGAAGCCAGGGATTCACAGGCGTGCGCCAACAGGGTTTCGGTGCCGATGTCGGGGGCGATGACGAACATCGTGCTGGGTTTGTGCGGTGGGACGGCGTTTCGGAGGGGCTGGTGTTGGTCACAGTTTTTGGACGTGGATTGCGTTGCGGTTTCTGATTCCGGAGGACTGGGTGTCGATCTGATCATGGTGAAACTCCTAGAGTGATGGAGTCGCCACAGTCGCTGCTAAACGAATAGAGGTGGCGGCCGTACGCGGGTTAGCAGACCAGGACTCTAGAACCCGGCGCACCGAAGTGCCCCACGTAAAGCCGCCATAACAGGAACCTGCAGGTAAAAAACCTGAGCATGAAATGGACGCTGTGTGCCTAGAGTAGACCCGAGCTGCTAAACCCGATCGCTGATTTACAGCGACCCGCAGACGATAGAAGCCAGACCCAAGACGCACAAGCCGGCGGATTCTGTCTTAGGCGTAGGCATCTACGCAAGACGATGTAGCCTCCTGCCTACAACTCAGAAAGTTCCTACAGTCGCCCCTCCCCCACGCTCCGGCCTGCACCTCAAAAAATCGAAAAACATGCGATCACGTGCTGCAGAAATCGGCCAGACCCGGACAGGTTTATGATGCCTTGATATTCTGTGCAGCCGATCCACCATGGACACCCCACACATGGAAGTAGCCCCCCGGTTCATCATTCATGAAACCGCCCATTGGATTCTCAATCACCACATGTCGTCCACCCTTCCCGGCTATCTGATGCTCGGCTCAAGGGCGCACGTCCACTCGCTGGCTGATCTGCCCGACGATGCGCTGGCGGAAATGGGTGGCTTGCTCGCCAAGGTTCAGACAACCATTGAATCGCAGTTGAAACCGAAATGGCTCTACATCAGTCGATTCGGCCATGACCCCGGCTATCCTATCCATTTCCACTTCATTCCGGTGTATCACTGGATCGAAGATCTGTTCTGGAAAGATAAGAGATACAGGCTGCTGGAGACCTTCGCGACCAACGAAAACGCAACGTCGCTTACTGACGGAGCGGAACTGACGCTGTTCATCTGGCGCGAATTCGGGGAAAGCCCTGAGCCACCGCCCATACAAGGGCCTTCAACCGATCAAGTCATTGATCTGCTACGCAGACCGTTCAGATAGGACAGCACGGCTGTCGCATCGGGCGAAAGCAGCACCACACAACCAAGAGAGAGAAAAAAATGGTCACTTGTTATCTGAGATACGTGCTGGATCCCTACCAGATCAAAGCATTCGAACACTATGCGACGCTGTGGATTCCACTGGTTGAAAAATTCGGAGGCCAGCACCACGGCTACTTCCTGCCGTCCGAGGGCGCCAATAACATTGCCTTGGCGATGTTCAGTTTTCCAAGCCTTTCGGCGTATGAGCAGTACCGGCAAGACTCCATGAACGATCCGGATTGCATCGCGGCGTTCAAATATGCGGAGGACACAAAATGCATCCTCAGCTATGAGCGGTCTTTTTTCCGGCCGGTGTTTGGCAAACAGGCGTAGCAGCCAGCGGAATGTGGTGCTGCCATTCGAATTGACCCTGCGCGACAGCACTGCCGTGCTCGACAGCGACGCTTGATTCAGCCCTGTTTCAAATCCAGGCAATAGGTGTAGTAGCCCGTATCGCGCACATACCCCAGCGACTCATACAAGCGTTGCGCCCCGACGTTGTCCGTGGCCGTCTCCAGCACCAGGCCTTTCGCGCCGGTCATCAGCGCAAAGGCTCGGGCGGTGTTCATCAGCAAGGTCCCGACCCCGCGACCACGGGCTGCCGGGGTAGTGAACAGGTCGCTGAGCAGCCAGGTGCGATGCGCGTCGATCGAGGAGAACGTCGGGTACAACTGGACGAACCCCAGCGCCTCGCCACCGTCATCCTGGACGAAGAAGATTGCCGATTCGTCCCGGGCGAGGCGCTCGGCGATGAAATGGCGCGACTGGGTGAGGTTCGGCGGCTGGCCGTAGAAACCGCGATAGGCGTCGAAGAGGCTGGCGATTTTATCGAGGTGGGATGGGTCGGCGCGCAGGGCCTGGAGTGCCATGTTGATCGTCTCCGAACGGATTGATTGATCAGCGGAAAAGGGAAATGTAGATCAAAAAATCACAGCGTGCGGGAGCTCGTAGGAGCAAGCTCGCTTGTATGTTTAGACTTGAAGGGGTCGGCTGTCAGGACGCCTTCGCCGGCAAGCCGGCTCCTACAAGTTTGAAATGCACTCGGATCCGAGAGCCAGGTCGGCCCGCAGGCCGCCTCGCTTTGGCTTTGGCTTTGACGGTGCACGCCCCATCGAGAGGCTTCGTTCCGGTTCTGCGCAGTGGGCCCACGGAGCAGGACCGGAGCCTGGGCGAGGCACCGAACGACAGGGGCAAGAGCGCTTGGTTACTTGGCGCTTTTCCAAGTGACCCGCCGTAAGGGCGGAACCTTAAGTCGCCGTTACCGCAGAAACGGATAGGTCCCGGCCTTCAGCTCCGCTCGGCAACTACCGCCGGCGCTGATGCCTTGGCCAGCCCGTAATACAGAATCCCCGGCACCACCAACCCCACTATCCAGGAAATATCCACCCCGCCGAGCTGCGCCACCATCGGCCCCGAGTAGAATTTGGTGTCGACAAAGGGCAGCTGGACCAACACACCGAGACCATACACGCTGATGCCCAACAGGTTCCAGCGCCCATAGCGACCTTGCGGATCGGACAATGCCGCAATGTCGTAGCGCTCCTTGTTGATGAAGTAATAATCCACCAGGTTGATCGCGCTCCAGGGTGTGAAGAACGTCAGCAGGAACAGGATGAAATACTTGAAGGTGTTCAGGAACGAATGCTGCCCCAGCAGCGCCAGCGTGGTGGACGCGGCGACAATCACCAACACGAACAGCATGCGTTGCCGGGCGGTTATCTCCAGACGGCTACGAAAGCCACTGATGATGGTCGCCACGCACATGAAGCTGCCATAGGCGTTGAGGGTAGACACCGTGACCTTGCCGAACACCACGCTCAGGTACAGCAGCGAGGCCATCACGCCGGTACTGCCCAGCCCGACGATGGTCGCGACTTCATGCCCGCGAAAATTCGCGCCAGCCAGGGCTGCGGCGAACACCCCCAGCACCATTGAGGCCTGGGCGCCAAGCACCGTGCCCAGGCCGACGGCGGTGAAGGTTTTCCAGGACGCGGTCTTGCTGGGCAGGTAGCGCGAGTAGTCGGCCACGTAGGGTCCAAAGGCGATCTGCCAGGACGCGGACAGGGACACCGCCAGCAGGAAGGTACTCCAGCCGAAATGGCGGTTTTGCAAGAGCAGGCCGATATCGTTGAGGGTCATCAGCCGGGTAAACAGATACACGAACGCAATGATGCCCAGCACGCTGGCCACCTTGCCGACCAGGTGGATGACCCGATAGCCGAACATGGTCAGAAAGGCGATGCAGGAGGCAAAAATCAGGATGCCGGCGCTGTCGCTGACATCGATCAACTGGGCAATGGCCTGCCCCGACAGCACCGCGCCGGTGGCGCTGAAACCGAGGTACATCAGGCACACCAGCACGATCGGGATCGCGGCCCCATAGACGCCGAACTGCACGCGACTGGAAATCATCTGCGGCAGCCCGAGTTTGGGCCCTTGCGCCGCATGCAGCGCAACCACCGCGCCGCCGAGCAATTGGCCGATCAGCAAGCCGATGAGCGACCAGAACACATCGCCGCCCAGCACCACGGCCAGGGCGCCGGTGACAATCGCCGTGATCTGCAGGTTGGCGCCAAGCCACAGGGTGAACTGGCTGTAGAGGCTGCCATGACGCTCGGCCTCGGGAATGAAATCGATCGAACGGGTCTCGATCAGGGGACTTCGCTGCTGACTATCGCTGGCCTTGGTCATTGCGCTGTTTTCCTTTGCGGAGCTTGTTTTTATTGGGTGGGCTTGCAGGCTTAGAACGTCTTGCTGGCACTGGCGACCACCGTCGCCGTGCACAGATCGTCGTAGCCATACCAACCCGCGCATTCGCTTTTCGACAGGTCGGTATCGATGTAGCTGAGGCCCCAGGTCACGCCCACGAAGTCACGGCTCAACTTGGCTTCCCACTCGTAATAGGCCTCGCGGCTGTCGCCGTTGGTGGTCCAGTAGGCCGGGTCTTTGACATCGCCACGCCCCACGCGCACGTTCAGGCCCAGCTCGGCCGGCAAGGCGAACTGATAGCTGAGGTAGGTGTAAAGGGTGTCCTGGTCTTCGCCAAAGACGTTCGGCGTATCGTTCGAGTAGTGGGCGCCGAGCTTCACGCCATACAGGTCCAGGATGGCGTAGATTTCACTGAGGTTGAATTGGCCTTCCTTGGGATAGTCGTACTTGATGTAGCCCAGGTCGAGGCTGATGGCCTCGGTCGCCTGCCAGTAGTAGCCGGCGTAGTACTCGAGTTCCTGCCGGGTCTTGAACTCGCCGCCGAAATCGACATTCGAGGTCCAGGCGCCCACGTACAGGCCGCTGCTGTGCACCAGCGTGGCGCCGGCCTGAACCGCCGGATCGCCCAGGGTTTGCGAAATGCCACGAGTGCGGTAGTCGCTGAATACCCCCAGTGTCATGTCCAGGTTGAAGTCGTCATCGAGGGTCAGTGCATGGGTGGTCAAGGGGGCCAATACCAGACTGGCCAGGGCGAAGACTGAGCGTGCGTTCATACGAATCTCTTATTGTTATGGAGGGTGCGGGGAATGTCGGGCACGGCGAGGCCGAGCCCCTCGCCGTACGAGGAGCCGGTCATTTTTTCCGGTGCTGCGGTTGGGGTGTTCGTCAGGACGCGGGCGCGTAAACCTCTTTACCGGCGAAAAAGGTCTTCAGGACTTTGGTGTCGAACAGTTCGTCATCGCTGACCTTGAACACATCGCGGTCGAGAATGATCAGGTCAGCCTGTTTGCCAGGCGCCAGCGAGCCGATCTGCTGCTCCAGGCGCAGGGCTTTGGCGGCATTCAAGGTGTAGGCGTAGAACATGCTCTGGCGATCGATGCTTTCCTTGGCATTGAGCACGCCCAGCGGCCCTTTGCGCGTGCTGGCCTGGGCGATGGCGTTCCACGGGTTGGGGCTGGACACCGGCCAGTCACTGCCGCCGGCGATAACGGCACCGGCGTTATGCAGGGACCTGGCGGGGTACTGGTAACCGTAGGCAAACGCGCTGATATAGGGTTTGACCAGTTCGACGGTGTAACTCTCGCCGGTGGCCCACAGCAACTGCATGGAGGCGATCACACCCAACTCCTTGAAGCGCGCGAACTCTTTGGGGTTGACCAGTTGCAGGTGGCTGATGCTATGGGCCACCGGGGTCGGGTTGAGTGTGCGTGCGTAGGCAAAACCATTGAGTGACTCACGGACCGCGCGGTCGCCGACCGCATGCATGTGCACGATCCAGTCACGCTTCTCCGCCGCCACCACCAATTCACCGAAGTGCGCCGGGTCGATCAGCAGTTGACCGTTTTTCTGGCTGTTGTTGAAGGGCACGATGACCGCTGCCGTCTGCCCTGGAAACTCGAGAACGCCGTCGGCGAAGACCTTGATTCCGGGAAAGCTCAGGTTGGGGACGCCCTGAAATTCCTTCATCACCTTGGCCAGCACTTCCAGGTCGGCTGGTCGGCTTTTCGGGTTGGCCAGCAACAGCGCGGCCACGTGGGCGCTGAGTTCACCCTTCTGTGCCAGTTCGCGGTACAGCGGCAGCACCCCGTAACTGTGCTCGGTGGCCTGGAAATCGAACAGCGAATCGCCGCTGCCGGCATTCGCCGCCGCGTCCATCCAGGCGGTCACGCCATATTGATTGTTGACCTTCACCGCCTCGCGGGCGGCTTTCAACATGATCTCGGCGCTGGGCGCGGGGATCTGGCTGCGGACCTGGTCCCAGCGCGACTCGGCGAAATAGCCATTGGGGGTGAAATCCGCGTCGTGCCCGACGAAGCTGCGATCCTGTTCCGACAGGCCTTTTACCAGTGCCGCGTCGATCTTCAGGCGCTTGAGCATGGCGTTGTTGGCCCATCCGGTATGCCCGTCGATCCCGCTGAGGACCACCGGTTGCTCCGCCCAACGCCCTTGATTGAAACGCTGGCCGAGCTCACGGCTTTTGTCCCAATAGGCCGAACTCACCCCGGCAATGCTGATCACGTCACCGGCCCGCGCAATGCCCGCCTGATCCTGTTCGATGATCCACTGTTCAAGCTCGGGCAACGGCTTGACTTCATCCAGCAGGTTCGCGCCCATGCTGTCGAAGGCCGCCACCACCGGGTGACTGTGGGTATCGATCATGCCCGGCATCAGCACCTTGCCCGCCAGATCGATACGTTGCGTGCGAGCATCGGCCAGGGCGTTGATCTGGGCATCGGTGCCCGTCTTGAGAATCTTGCCGTCTTGCACGGCCACTGCCTGGACCAGTCCCTGACCGGGTTCGGCGGTGAATACCTTGCCGTTGAACAACACCAGGTCAGCGGCGGCCATCGCCGGTACCGAGGACAAAGCCAGGGCTGCGGCCAACAGAGTGGGAATGAATCGTTGCATCGGAATTCTCTCTTGTTTTTATTGGGCTGAGCGGGAAGCGGATGCCTGGGACAACACCTGCGGATCAAGGCCAACGAAAGGCGCCTTGGCCCACACGACCTTGCCGCCCACGACCGTCAGCAGCACTTGATTTCGCGCCAGGGCCTCCTCGGGAACCTGCATGAAGTTCTGGTCCAGGACGATCAGGTCGGCGAACTTGCCGACTTCGACCGAGCCGACGACCGCCTCCAGTTTCAGCTGCTCGGCGGCGTTCAGGGTGATACTGCGCAGTACTTCGTTTCGCGACAGGGCCGGGGCGGCATTCAACCTGCCCGCATATTCGGGGCCGTAGCTGTGCGGGTTCAGCGGATCGCCTGAGCGGGTGACACCGATCTTCAGCGCCAGGAATTCGTCGAGCGGGTCGACGGGCCAGTCGCTGCCATACGCCACACGGCCGCCGGCACGGGCGATGCTGCCGGAGGGTTCCATGCGGGCAAACCGCGCCGGCCCCAGATGCTCGTTGGTACCGTCGACCGTAGAGGGCGCCTGCTGGGCCCACTGGAAGGACATGTTGGCGCTCACGTCGAGCGCCTTGAAGCGCGCGTAGTCGGCAGGGTCCACCGACTCGTTGTGAGTAATGGCCGGGCGAAAGCCATTGCCAGGCAATTGCCGGCGCACGTATTCGATGCCGTTCAGCGAATCTCGCACCGCCCGGTCTCCGGTGGCGTGAAGGTGCGGATCGAGGCCGGCCTGCACGGCTTGCAGCAGCAGCGGATTGAGCACTTGCGACGGGAAGTAAAGCTCACCGGCGTTCTTGCCGGGGGTCCACTTCGGCGTCGTGCCGGTGCCGGCATTGCGCAGGTACGGCGCCAACATTGCGCCGGTGTCGGCCGGCGCGTTGATGATGCCGTCCATGAACAACTTGACGTGGCGCATGCTCACACCGGGCGCGGCCTTGGCTTCACCCTGGTCGTAGGTATCGGCCAAGGCCTTGGCCTCGGCGATGGTTTTCGCCGGGTCGGCTGCGGCGGCCGCAGGGTCCAGTTTGATCGCCAGCAAGGCCCGGGCGGTCAGCTCGCCCGACTGTTGCAACGTGGTGAACGCCTTGCCATTTTCCGGTCCGGACAGGGCATCGAAGAACGTGGTGATGCCTTGCTGGCGCATGGCGTCGAGCGCGGCGCGGGTCTGGTTGAGCTTCTCGGCGTCGGTGGCGGGCGGCACCACGGCGGCCATGGCATCGGCAGCGCCGTCTTCGCAGATGCCGGTCGGATTGCCGGCGCTGTCGCGCACATATTTGCCGTCCCCGGGATTGGCCGTGTGCTTGTTGATGCCAGCCACTTCCAGGCCGCGAGAGTTGGTCAACACGGTATGGAAGTCAGTGGAGCGGACCTGGATCGGGCGGCTGGTCTTGAGCGCGTCCAGCGTCGATTTGTCGGGGTCGCCGTCCAGTCCGTCCATGCCCATGCGATCCCAGCTGCCCACTTCCAGCCAGACATCGGGGCCTTTGCCCTGGTCCGCATCCAGGCACGCCTGAATGGTCTGCTGGAACACCTTGCGGGTCATCGTCTGGTATTTCAGGTCGCACAAGGTCATGGCGCGACCGCCATCCCCCGGATGCATGTGTGCATCGATGAAGCCCGGCATCAGCATGCGGCCGGCCAGATCGATCAGCTGTGTCTGCTTGCCGATGTACGAAGAAACCCCTGCATCACTGCCCACATAAACGATTTTTCCGCCCGCGACGGCGATCGCCTGCTGCACCGAGTTCTTACCGTCGACGGTGTAGACATAACCGTTGCGCAGCACCATGTCGGCGCCGGTCGAACCCTGGGTCTGACACCCCACCAGCGCCATGCCGGAAACGGCTGTGGTCGTGGCAATGGCGATAAATAGCCTGGACAATTTCAACTGCCTCACCTCTGTTTTTATAGTTTTAGAAGAGCCCGAACAGACTGCCGTGCAAACCCCTGATATGCAGGGCATACCCTATAGAGCACGGCGGTCGGATGGACCTCTACAAATGAGGGGGGTAAGGCAAATTGTTTCAACTGGTGGGCACCCAAATCGGCGGCATGCGAAGGCGGACATGCAAAAAGTCAAAAGATCTCAGCCTTCGCAGCGCCTACTTTCGGGAAACAAACTTGCCCTTTCGCGTTCCTTGCGGATAAATGGAGCGCGTTGCCTTGTCCAGATAACCACCCTGGCGCACAAAGCTGACCGCTTGATTGTTACGACGACTGCGCATCCAGGTGATCCATTGCAACAGTTCAAAGTGCCCCAGTTGATCGATAAGCAACAAAAACTGCTCACGCCAGCGTGTACTGCCGCCCATGCCCAACCCTGAGCGCCGCTTAAGGTCCTGGATACTTTGGCCATCCATCACCCCTTTCAGGAAATCGACCCAGAGTTCAGGCCGGATCATCCCAACCAGCGGTGTCCCGGACAGAATGGAAAAGCAGGTCACGCAGGGATCGCACTTGAACTTCGGGCGAATGCCTTTAATTCGATAGGTCCGCGTTCCCCCACACCTTGGGCACGTCGCGTGCTGTGCATTCAGCATCGTCTCGATCCAGGTGATGACTGCTTGCTGTTGCGCCGCGATGTGCTGGGGCGGTTGCAGGTTTTCCCGGTAATGGCGTGTCGTCCACCACTGATGCAACTCAGGGCACTCCTCAGCCATCACCTCCCGGACCGCCTGCCCCCAGCTGAAGTAGACCTTGTTGTTATGCCCAAACGAGGCGCGATCTGGACGCTGGACCAACCGGCCAGCAGGTACACCGCAAACGTCGACCACAGGTCCATCCGGTGCATGTTTGCAAAGGGGGAATCGCTCAAACTGTTGCAGCTCTTGCGACAGGAACCGCAGTAGTAGCGCGGGAGTCGTTGTCGGCCACGATTGTTATGAAGGGTCACGTTGGTATTGCCACACCACGGGCAGTACTTCACTCGCCGATGCGGCAATTCGTGCAGATAGCGGATCAACCGATCGGCTTCGGGGCGCAGGTTTGCCGGGAGGCATACGTCGTAATCGGGTAGTTCGCCGTGTCCGGGGATTGGTAGTGAGGGAAGTTGGGTCATTACAAACTCTATGACTGTTCCATAAGTAACATTGGTTCCGCCTGCGCAGCCAGTTCAGCGTTGCGTTTTGCTATGGCTTCTTCAAGTTCCGGGGAGCGTTTGGCCGACTGCTCGGGGGGCAAGGGTTTGGACCATTCGATGATGTCGGGATAGGACAGGTCTGGCGGATGAGAAAGCTTCAAATCCTGAAGTTTCTCTGCCAAATACGTCCCCAAAATCGTAATGCAAAATATTCCCCATAAAACGCCTAACAAGTTGCCCTTGCGCAAGTCGGTGATGATCGAACCAATTTGCGTTTCTTCATAAGGTGCAACGCCTACTCGACTTTCAGGGACAGCCTCCGCCCCAATCTCCATGTAACTGCGCATGCACTCCCACAACGCCATCGCCGTGGTGCCGCCTCCACAGTTGAAGCCCAGCGAAAAATGCTTGTTTTCTTCCTTGGCCTGCGGGTCCGGGTTTTCGAAACCGATGATCAGTAAACCCATCGTGGCTTTACCGGCCTGGCTGACCGACGACTGCTGGGTGGCGGCCGCCGTCACGGTTTCCCACGGGACGATCCAGTACTCGCCGTCGTCGCGGGGGACGCAGACTTCTCGGCGTTGGCGGTTGAAGCGTACCGGTAAAGGGACTTCGCGAAAGAGGCCTTGGATCAAAATCAGCGTCGGAACGCCCAAAATAACTGCCCCTAATATCAAAATACCTTGGCTGAAATCAGAGTCGAGATTTCGAGTAAAAAAAGACATGGCTAAAACCACCATCAACGACGGCCACATCGTCATCACCGCGGAACCGATGCTGTAGCTGCCAACATCGAGAAACACCTCGTTCTTGCGCCAGATGGTGTTGAGCACATCGGAGGGTTTTCTCCCCGTAGGGATGGGCAACGGCGCCAAATAATCGTGGCGCGAAAGCATCCGTTTTTTCGTGGTGCCTGCCGGGGGCGTGCTCATCGTTTGTCCTTGGGTTGCAGGTAAATGGCGCCGGGATGGTCCTCGCCGAGCGGGTAGTTCGGTACACGATCCAGTTGCGGTGTCGGGTCGGCCCACAGCGCTATCACGCCGGTGGTGTCATTCAGGGTAAAGGCAAGTCCTCGTTCACCGCCGATGAAGGTGCGAGCGCCGAGCATCGCGGTCAATGGCGTGCGATAACGCAAGCGCAGTGAAACAGTGCTGGGTGTTGTGCCCACGACGTTGGCCAGCTCTTTGAAGGGGCCACTCAGGCGCAAGCCCTGACCTTCCTGGTGCGGTATCCACTGACAGAGGCTGCTGGACAACCCATGAGGCGTCATGTCGCGCCAGGGGCGCGGGGCTTTGTAGCGGTGGATCGGGCTGTTTTTGATCAGGTCGGACAGCCTTGAGTATTCGTCGTCAAGCCAACTCTCGCTCTGCCTGCATGGCCAGTTCAGCGTTGCGTTTGGCGATGGCGTCTTCCAGTTCCGGGGAGCGTTTGGCCCACTGCTCAGGGGGCAAGGGTTTGGACCATTCGGTGATTTCGGGATAGGGCAAATCGGGCGGCGGTGATAACTTCCAGGCTTCCAACATCATGGCCAGTGGAGCACCTAGAAGTACGGCCGCAATGACCAGCCACAATGCTTTGCCAATTTCTTGCGCTATCAGGTATTGCCTGATGCCATCTACATATTCACAGCAGATGCCCCAAAAGACGTTTCTGCCGCGCAGCTTTTCTCGTCCGCCCTCAAAATCATTTGTGACTGGCAGAACCTCCGGGCCTATCTCCATATAACTGCGCATGCACTCCCACAACGCCATCGCCGTGGTGCCGCCGCCACAGTTGAAGCCTAACGAAAAATGCTTGTTTTCTTCCTTGGCCTGCGGGTCCGGGTTTTCGAAACCAATGATCAGTAAACCCATCGTGGCTTTACCGGCCTGGCTGACCGACGACTGCTGGGTGGCGGCTGCCATCACGGTTTCCCAGGGGACGATCCAGTACTCGCCGTCGTCGCGGGGGACGCAGACTTCTCGGCGCTGGCGATTGAAGCGTACCGGTAAAGGGACTTCGCGAAAGAGGCCTTGGATCAAAATCAGCGTCGGAACGCCTAAAATAACTGCCCCTAATATCAAAACACCTTGGCTGAAATCAGAGTCGAGATTTCGAGTAAAAAAAGACATGGCTAAAAACACCATCAGCGTCGGCCACATTGTCATCACCGCCGAACCGATGCTGTAGTTGCCAATATCGAGAAATACCTCGTTTTTGCGCCAAATGGTGTTGAGCACGTCTGAAGGTTTTCTCCCCGTAGGGATGGGCAAAGGCGCCAAATAGTCATTGCGCGAAAGCATCCGCTTTTCTGTGGTGCCTGCCGGTGGCGTGCTCATCGTTTGTCCTTGGGTTGCAGGTAAATAGCGCCGGGGTGGTCCTCGCCGAGCGGGTAGTTCGGTGCACGATCCAGTTGCGGTGTCGGGTCGGCCCGCAGTTCTATCACGCCGGTGGTGTCATTCAAGGTAAAGGCAAGTCCTCGTTCACCGCCGATAAAGGTGCGAGCGCCAAGCATCGCGGTCAATGGCGTGCGATATCGCAACCGCAGCGAAACAGTGCTGGGTTTTGTCCTCAATACGTTTTCGAGCTCTTTGAAGGGGCCGCTCAAACGTAAGCCCTGTCCCTCCTTGAACGGTATCCACTGACAGACGCTGCTGGATAACCAGTGAGGCGTCATGTCTCGCCAAGGACGAGGTGGCTTGTAGTTGTTGATCGGGCTGTTTTTGATCAGATCGCGGTAACCCAGGGTATCCACGGGATCACCGAGCATGCTCAGTTCCAGGTAAGCACTGCCGGGCTCTGCGCCAGGCAAATCGATGGTCAGGGCATTAATCGAACTGACGGAAGCAAGTCCGGATGGGCCATTGCTACTGCCCAGCACTGAGCTGCTTTGCATGCTGACCCGGGGTGCATACAGGATGAAGTACAGCCGGTCGAGTTCGTCCTGTTGGGCTTTGGGCGCGATAGGCGCCAGATCGATCGCCCGCGCTTTTGACCAGCAGCAGAAGTTCAGGAAGTTTTGCAGCGGGGTTTGCTTCAAGAGCGCGGTGATCAGGTGCAGCACGCCCAGCACGAGAATGAGCCAGTTCAACGGTCCCATGTACAGCATGTAACGCGAGATG
The DNA here is from genome assembly GCF_006094435.1 of Pseudomonas sp. MPC6. Classification (NCBI taxonomy): domain Bacteria; kingdom Pseudomonadati; phylum Pseudomonadota; class Gammaproteobacteria; order Pseudomonadales; family Pseudomonadaceae; genus Pseudomonas; species Pseudomonas sp. MPC6. The sequence continues at coordinate 4,664,679 of NZ_CP034783.1, forward strand.
GCGACTTCGACGGTTATTGAGCCTGCCAAGGCGCGGGCGGTGTAGCTCAACCCTAACATCGCTTGGGCGCCGAAGGCCGCTATTTGTCCACCGACTACGCTCTGGCGCATCCTCAGCCACGGATCGATTCGGTTTTGGGCGCTCTCGAGTTGTGTTTGGAGGGAATTGAACTCTGCGAATGCCGCACCGGCCGACAATCCGCCAATCACCCCACCAAACAGCGTAAGTGTAGGTGCGCTTCCGATCCTGCCATCAGGCAGCCGTACGGACATTTCTTTGACCCCAAACCCCTTCCGTACCTGATTATCAACCACCGCCACCAACGCCACCGCCGCATACAACGTCGCCGAAACCGTGTCATTCACCCGCCGGCTGTCCATCCCCTCCAACACCCCGGCCTGACTCAAATAGTTATGCGCATTCAGCACGTTCAACAGCAACGCCGCCAACGGCACCACCCCGCCGCTATTGGCCACCACTGGCGAATTAACAATCTGTGCCACACGCCCCGCACCAATGGCCTTCCCGGTCGCCTTCGCCCAGTCGCCCAGCGCTTCGGCCTGTTGCCCCATTAACTTCCACACCTGGCGGCCGGCCTCGGTGACGAACTGCAAACGCGTATTGCTGCCCAAACGCGCGGCGACAAAGACGCCCATCCAGGAGCGGCTGAAGGTGCCGTCACCCTGGAGCAACAACAACGAAGCCGCCAGCCGGTTGACCAGCACACTCCATTGGCTGCTCGCGTCGCGGGCCATGGCCGCGATGTCTTCCAGAACCACGGCGTTCAAGGGTGCCAAGGCCTGATGGGTGGCGCTGATGTTGTCCGAGGCCAGGGCGGCCATCAACTCGCCAAGGCGAGAGGTGCTGTTGACCGCCGTATCGATTGACGGGGTCCAGGCGTTGAACAGTTGTTTCAGGGCGCCGCCGTCGGGGGCTCGCACGTAATCGGCGTATTGCTCGGCGCCCTGGGCGCGCAGGCATTGGGCGGTCAGGCAGCCGGTGGCCAGTTCGGTCAGCCAATGGCGAGTGTCCAGGTCGGCGTAATCGACAAACCAGGTGCCGCTGACGGAGCGCTTGAGGTACACGCCCCGGTCGGCGAACAACGCGGTGTGACGCTGCTCGATCTGTTGGTAGTGCGCCGCTGCGGTCTGCGCGAACCAGGTATTCATCGCCTCGAGGTCGATGTACTCGCCGACCTTGGCACTGAAGAGATGGTTGTTGAGGTTGGCGTGCTTTTCGGCGCGGTATTCGCGGACGACGAATTCCACTTCGTTGTACAAGTCCGCCGGAATAAAGGCTCGTACCGGCGCGACGATGGCCGCTATACGCGCATCGCGGGCGGCAACTTCGGCCTGAGTGGGCTGGCCACCGTATTGACGGGCCCGGGTTTCGGCCTTGAGTTCCTCATCCAGCCGATGCTGGGTGTCGAGCATGACTTGGCCCTGTTCGGGCGTGAGGCTGATGTCGCGATCCTTGTAGCGGTAGCTGATGGACCCGGCCAGTTCGGCGCCATCTTCACTGATCAGGCTGCGCACGAACCCGCCGATGCTCAGGCGCAGGTTGTTATCACCTAGCCACTTTTCGTGACCCGCCTCGACCCCTTCCTGCTCGTGATTGATGTCACGCAGCACGCCCAGATCGTCATCGAGGCAGGCAAAAACGGAAAAAAGGTCCTTGGCGTGTGCCTTGGCGCTGTCCAACCACTCCTGAGTGCCCTGACCGTCCCAGGGTTCGGCGCTCCACTCGCCTGGCGGCTGGTCGCAGGCGCCGGGGTATTGGGCGATGGCTTTCTCACGCACGCGCCCGCGGTGCATGGCGTCGGTGTAGGCCTTGATGTTGACCGGGGTCGGGTCTTTCATCACGGTTTCGCCCAGCGCGCCGGTATCCTCAGCACTCCATCGCCGGTCAGCTTTCATGGCCTGGGCGAAGGTGCCGGGGATGAGTTCGGCCATGACCTCGGCGGCTTTTTCCAGCGACGGGCAATGCTCGGCTTGCAGTTCGTTGGCCACGGTGCGCAAGGCCACATGGCGCATGTGCGCACCGCGTTTGGCGCTGCTGTCGCTCAGCGATTGGCAGTGCTCGGGGTTCAATGGGAACTCGCTGTAGAGCATCCACGCGTCATGGATTTTTTCCAGCGCCAGGCCGGTCAATGTGCCGTCGAGCACCAAGGTCGAATCGGCATCGAGCGCTTGCTCTCTGAGCAGACCCGTCGGCGAAACGGCATAGCGTTTGAGGGGGCCTTTGTCCTGCCACAGATAAACAAATCCGGCCCGCAAGCGACGCGCCGCCATCGGACGGCTTTGCGTGTTCACGCCGGGAATGCAGCACGGATTGTCGGCCTTTTCTTCCGCCAAGGCATAGCGCACGGGGACCACGAACAGCTCGGATTGGCGGGCTGGGCACAGCGCCATCGGGCTGTTGATGTCGATATGAGGCTGAGCCTTGGCGGCGAGTTCGGCCTGAGCGGCTCGGTCGATCATTGCCAGTTTTTCTGCGCTCATACGCAGGACTCCTTGTCGGTGAGCTGCTGACGCGTCAGTTCGGCATTCAGGTTATCCAGGCGTTGCTCGGGCGATACCCCGGGCTCGGCCAACATGCTCCGGTAAGCGACGTGAGCCGGCGCATCGGGAAAGTCAGGGCCCAGCTCCGCGTGGAAGCGGGCCCAGAGCAGGACTTCATCGATGGCGCCGTAACCGTGACGCCCGGCACGGTGCTGGCACTGAGACGCCCACTGTTGCAGTGCAGAGGCATCCAGCCCTTGCAGGCAGTCAGGAAAATACTGCTGGCAATGTTCGATCAACCTTTGGGCGAAGCGCTGTCGTTGGGCGGTGCTCAGGTGCTCCAGTTGTTCCGGGGATAACAATAACCAGGGTCGATCCGCATACTGTGCAGCCGGTTGATCGGGGGTTTGCTGATGAATATCCAGTTCCGGTAGACGGATCAGTCGTACAGGCCCCATCAAGCGATCACGCTCGCAGGCGGGTAACTGCACTAACCACAATGCCGCGATACGAGGGTCGTGGTAACGGAACAAGACCGTGACACCCCCGTCGACACGAACGTGAATCAGGCTACGTAAATGCTCAAGCACTACAGCTTCTTGCTCCTCTGACTCCAGCCAGACACCACACGTCGCGCTCCAGTCCCGAAAAAAGGTATGCGCCAGCGGGCTATCAGGGGAAACAGGCACCAGTACCGGCCCGACTTCCTCCAATGGGCCATAGACGGTTGTCTGATAGAGCGATTGAAACGTTGTACCCCCCAGCTCGAACAGACGCTCGGGCAGACGTTCAATCTGGGCGCGATCCAACAGCAGGTAAGCCTGACTCATGCCGTCATCTCCGCCAGTTTTTGACACACGGCACAGATCGGTGCTGCCTGTTGTGCTGCCTGAGTCAATGCCAGTTTTTGCGTACCCAGGGATGGCGCAATCAGGGCCTGCGCAGCCACCGGAACCAATGACAGCGCGGGCTGCACAGGCACTCCGGGCACCGGAGCCCCACCCTGGACAATGGCCACACTGCTGAAAATTCCGCCCGAATTGATCACGATGTAGTGACCGCCGGCCTTGAGCGTCAGGCTCATCCCCGCATCGATCACCACGTTGGCCGCGGTGACGTGGGCCTGCGCACCGGCCTGGATCACCAAGGTGCCGCCTGCCGTCGTGCTGCTGTTGCCGGTGATGGTGATCAGTTCATCGCCGCCGATCACGGTGTTGCGCACGCCTTGGGTGGTGTGCAACTCGTCGCCCTTGATCAGGCTGGCGCTGTGGTGGTCCACCTGTTCGAAACGGTCGTTGCTGATCAGGCTGTGGCTGTCGCGAGTGATCTGTTCGCGACGGTCATTGCCAATTTTGGTGTCGCTATCGTTGAGGATCAGTTGCTCGATATCGCGCTGCGCCCGCAAGTAGATTTGTTCCTGCCCGGCGCGGTCGTCCAGCGACAGCTCGTTGTAACCCCCGGTGTGCGGGGAGCTGTGGCTGCGCAAGACGGTTTTGGTTTTGTGCTCGGGCAATGGATGCGCTGCGGAGTTGACTTTGTTGACCACACACCCGGTGATCAACGGTTGGTCGGGATCACCTTCCAGGTAGGTGACGACGACTTCCATGCCGATGCGCGGGATGGTCACCGCGCCAAAGTTTTCTCCCGCCCAACTGGATGAAACCCGCAGCCAGCAGCTGCTTTTTTCGCTGTTGAGTTCGGCCCGATCCCAAGGTAGCTCGACCCGGACACGGCCATGCTCATCACAATAAATCTCTTCGCCGGCAGGCCCGGTGACCCGGGCGGTCTGGCTGACCAGCGCCGGTCTTTGTGCAGGTATCGGTGGCCGATAAAACACGTCCCAGGGAATGGCGCTGAAACTGTTGCGATAGCCTTGGGTAAAGTCGTCTTCAGGTTTGACGTCGCTGGTGATGGCCTCTTCCAGTGATTGAGGTTGTCGCCCAACGTGATGAAGGCTTACCAGCAACCACAAATCGTTGCAGGTTTTGCGCGGGTGTTCGGTCAAGTCGAAGAAGTAACCGCTGCGCAGCGCGGGTTGATCACTCTTGCCCTCGGCCAACCGGTAATCGGCACGGTGCCGCTCCAAGGCTTGGCGAGCGAGTTGTTTGCCGCGGCTTTCGTTCTTGATGAACACCGGGTAACGATAGTCTTCCAGCTCAGGGCTGAACTCGGCGCTGAAGCGGCTCTCCAGCAGCAGACTCGGCCGTTTCAGGTCATAGTCCCGGCGCGTGACCGTGCTGGTGCGGGTGCTGAGACGCAGGGAAAACTGGCTGACGACCGGGTTGTCCGCCACCATGCCGGAGTCTTGCTGATAAGGGGTTTCGCCCAGTTTGGGGAACCAGGTCTGGTCGTCGCTGAACACCAGCAGATGACCGTCTGGCGAATGCTGATGATGCCAGGCGATGCCGTCCTCGGCGCACAGGCGCTGGACGAACTCGAAGTCGCTTTCCCCGTATTGCGTGCAGTACTCGCGCTCGGGACTGGTGCTGACATGGAAGGCAAACGCATCGGCCTGAATGCCGTGGCCCTTGAACACCTGAGCGATGATTTGCGGCACGGTCAGGTGCTGGAAAATCCGCTGGTTGTGGCTGAATTGCAGGTAGTGCAACGCCGGGACCAGGGTCAGGTGATAACGGGTCAGGCGCTTGCCGGCCTCCCCCACCAATACGTCTTCGATACGGCCATGAAGGCCTTCGCCATCAAGACCGAACTGGAGAAACGCGGGCTGGCCGAGCAGGCTCTCCAGATCGAAATCCGGGTGTTCGCTGACCAGTTCCACGTGGATCGCATACAAGGCGCTGATGGCCTCGACACCGTCAAAGGCGAGGACGTTGAAATCGTTACGAACCGTGGGGATGTGCAACGAAAAATGCGCCGTATTGGCCGACTGGAACATACGCTTTTCCTTAAGCAGAGAGGAAATGAAGCGCGATGTCCAAACCGTCCATGGTCTGTGCACGCGAAATTGGCGGGCACGTTAACAGCGAGGGAAAAAAATTAATGTAGGAAGGATCTGCGAATACAGTCTGAACTTTCCGTTTTTCAGAAAGCTGTTTCAGCGAAAACGGCCGCCGAACCGTGCATCAGCCCCGATCTTTCGGGGCTTTCCGGGGGGTTAATCGCGACGCACTGCATCCGTAGGCGAGGTCGGTGAACGCAGGGCAGAACCCAGTTCCACCTTGCTCTTCACACCGAGCTGCAAGTAGCAGTTGCGCAGATAAGTGCGCACTGTCGCAGGGCTCAAGGCAAGGATCTTGGCAATTTCCTTATAGGAATGGCCCGCCGCGAATAGCATCGCAGCAGTGCGCTCGCGCGGCGCCAGCACCGTCCCGCGCGACTGTGTCTCGAGCGACAGGATGACATGCTCCGCGTTAGGACTCAGCGTCAACACACAACGACCGAGACGCATCACACATGGCGCTTTTTGCAGTTGCGCGATGACTTGCGCAGGAAGTATTGAACCACTCCACCCGGGCAACTCGCGCTGAATGGCGGCGCAGAGCCTGGCCCCCACGTAGAGCAGGCTGCCATCCATGCGCGCAACGCCGAAGTCGGTTGCACCGTCGCCCGTGTCGAACCGGATCATGTCCTGGACCTGAAATCGCCACAGCTGCAACAGGTGATCGCAGAAGGCCGAAAACAAACCGGCCTCACTGTCGTTGAACACCGGTGCCTGAAGGCCACGGTAGAGGCAGACGAAGAACATCAAGCCGCTCTCGGGCAACTCGAACGTGATGCACATCAAGTGGTAGAGGTCATGGCGCCGGGCGAAGTCGTTCACTTGCTCGCAGGGGTCGGTGAACCCGCTGTCGCGCACGACCTCGCCGGGCTGGCTCAGCGTGTCATGGGAGAACCTGTCGCTGACCGCGACCTTGTGCCATTCGACGGCAAACAACTCGGGCAGATTGATTCGCCCGTGCATCCAGCTTTGCGGGGGCGCAGTGGCGTCGGACGTCGACATCTCGCCCCACCATGCCGACGCGAAGGGCACCAACCGGGCAAATGCCTGCAGGCCATCGGCAATGAACTGGGAGGCACCGCGATCCCGAGCCAGGCGCCCCAGGTGAAGCACACACTGATTGAACGCCTTCAGCGTTGCCATCGACGTCCCGACGCCGACCTCATCACCCGCCTCCATCGCTCTATACCCGTGCTGAATGGCCTGGGATGCGACCATGCCATGGCGCACCCATCGCGTCCAGCCGCCACCGCCGTTCTGCAGGCGTTTGGTCGGGCGGATCCTGCGCACCCCTGCCCCCTCCTTCCTCCGTTACCCGACCGAACGACTCAACCCTGGACCTGGTCAGTACATTCCTGACCGGGCTGATCGGGACTTTCGGTTCCTGATGCATATTTCCCTGGTCGGGATCACATCGATCCGCGACACCGGACTGCTCAGGCGTGCAAGGCGGGTATTGTGCTCGGCAATGATGTCATCGGCGGCCATGTTGTCGGTGTCGACGGTGGAATGGGCGTCGGCGGCGAGCACCACGTCATAGCCCAGTTTCAGGGCCTGGCGCACGGTGGCATTGACGCAATAGTCGGTTTGCAGGCCGCAGATGATCACGCGCTCGACGTCCCACTGTTGCAAGATTTGCAGCAGGCGGGTCTGGTAAAAAGAATCCCGGGCAGTTTTTCGTACTCGCAGATCTTCGGGTGATGTTTCCAGGCCCTCGACCAGTTGCCAACCTTCGCCACCGTGCTGCAGCAGGCTGCCCTTTTCTTCGTGTTGAATCAGGATGACCGGAATGCCTGCTACGCGTGCCTTGGCGCTCAGGCCATTGATGAGATCGATGACACGTTTGATCTCGAAGCATTCGTACTCGCCGACGCACAGCAAATGTTGGACGTCGATGATCAGCAGTGCAGTGGTCATGGTGACTTCCTTTAAATCTCAGTGGTTCAGGGGACGGTAAAACACGTCCCCTTATAAAAAGGGCCCCCTTTTAAAACGACCCTCAGTAACCGAGCGACAACCCGGTGTTACGCCGCGGATCGTTCGCCCCGTAGAAGCGGTTCTTGCCTACCGGCTTGCCCTCCAGCGAAGGCGCGCCGACCAGGATCGCCGCCAGGTGGTTGGCGTCCTGGGGACCGGCAAACTTGTGGCCCCAACTTTCCAGCATCTTCACCGTATCCGGGCTGGTGGTGAAGGTTTCCAGGTTGGTCTCTTCCGGCAACCACTGCTGGTGGAAACGCGGAGCGTCGACCGCTTCCTGGATGTTCATGCCGTAGTCGATCACGTTGAGCATGGTCAGCAGGGTCGCGGTGATGATGCGGCTGCCGCCGGGAGTGCCGACGACCATCACCACTTTGCCGTCCTTGGTGACGATGGTCGGGCTCATGGACGACAGCGGTGCCTTGCCGGGCGCGATGGCGTTGGCCTCCCCTTGCACCAGGCCGTACATGTTCGGCACGCCGATTTTCGAGGTGAAGTCGTCCATTTCGTCGTTAAGGATGACTCCGGTCTTGCTGGCCATGACGCCGGCACCGAACCAGTCGTTGAGGGTGTAGGTCACCGACACCGCGTTGCCCCATTTGTCGACGATGGAGTAATGGGTGGTGTTGCTGCCTTCGTGGGGCGCTACCCCGGGTTTGAGTTCGCGGGACACGCCGGCCTTTTGCGGATTGATCGCCGCGCGGATTTTGGTCGCGTAGTTTTTATCCAGCAGATGGGCGATCGGGTTTTTCACGAAGTCCGGGTCGCCGAGGTAGCTGTTGCGATCCACGTAGGCGTGGCGCATCGCTTCGATCTGGTAGTGCATGCCCTGGGCCGAGTGGTAGCCCAGGTCTTTCATCGGGTAGCCTTCGAGAATGTTCATGATCTCGCAGATCACCACCCCGCCGGAGCTTGGCGGTGGCGCCGACACCACGTGGTAGCCGCGGTAATCGCATTCGATCGGCGCCAGTTCGCGGGTCTTGTACTTGTCGAGGTCGGCCTGGGCGATGATGCCCTTGTTGGCCTGGCTGGAGGTGACGATGGCGTCGGCGACCCAGCCTTTGTAGAAACCGTCGGCCCCCTTCTCGGAGATTTCCCGCAGGGTTTTCGCCAGGTCCTTCTGCACCAGTTTCTGCCCGACCTGCATCGGCTCGCCGTTGCTCAGGAAGATCGAGCCGGAATCCTTCATGTCCTTCTTGAAGACGTCAGTGGCGTATTCCAGCAATTCGACATCGCCTTGCTCCAGCACAAAACCGTCTTCGGCGAGCTTGATCGCCGGGGCGATCACTTCTTTGCGCGGTTTGGTGCCGTACTTCTGCAGGGCCAGTTCCATGCCGGACACGGTGCCCGGCACGCCGACGGCCAGGTGACCGCGGGTGCTGAGGTCCGGGACGACGTTGCCTTCCTTGTCGAGGTACATGTCGGCGGTGGCCGCCAGCGGCGCTTTTTCACGGAAATCGAGGAAGGTCTTGCGCCCGTCCGCCAGCTGAATGGTCATGAATCCACCGCCGCCCAGGTTGCCCGCCGCGGGATAAACCACCGCCAGCGCATACCCCACCGCGACCGCGGCATCGACGGCGTTGCCACCATTCTTGAGCACATCGACGCCCACATGGCTGGCCAGATGCTGGGCGGTGACCACCATGCCGTTTTCGGCCGCGACCGGGGCCACGGAGGCCGCGTGGGCCATCAGGCAGCTCAGCGCCAACGAGGTCGCAATGAGCGATTTGGCAAAAGGTTCGAACTTCATGAGTCGGTCTCTTTTTGTTTTTTTGGCTCTGTCGAAAAAAACAGAGGAAACGGTCAGGAACAGTAGGCAAGTATGGCTGGGATTGCGTATTGCGCCTCCCCGTCGAGGCAGTATGCTTGGCCCCTTATCGACACTTGCGCGGAGGCTGTCTGCATGACCTGCACCTGCATGACCATGGCGTCGCCGGTTGGCGAGCTGAAGCTGGTGGCGAACGGTGCGCGACTGGCGGCCATCCTCTGGGAAAACGACAAGCCGAACCGAGTTCTGCTGGGGCCGATGAGCGAGGATCCGGATAATCCGATCCTGGTGCGCACCGCACGACAGCTGAAGGAATACTTCGCCGGCACACGCGATCGTTTCGAGCTGGAGCTGGATTTTGTCGGGACGCCGTTTCAGAAGAAGGTGTGGGCGGCGCTGTTGACCATTCCGTTCGGCGAGACTCGCAGTTATCGCCAGATCGCCGAGCAGATCGGCAACCCCAGTGCGGTGCGGGCCGTGGGCGCGGCGAATGGCAGGAACCCGATTTCGATTGTGGCGCCCTGTCATCGGGTGATTGGCGCGTCGGGAAAACTCACCGGGTTTGCCGGTGGGCTTGAGGCCAAGGAGTGGTTGTTGACGCTCGAGGGCGGGCAATGGGGTGGGACTGGAAGACTGGAAGGCTTTTGATTTCTGTAGGAGCGGGCTTGCCAGCGAAGGCGTTTTCATGGCCGATACAAGGCTTGAGGCCGCCTTCGCTGGCAAGCCAGCTCCTACAGGAGATCGTGTACACCTGTTCTTTTTCGTCAGAAGGCGCCCCTGTCAGACGAAAACGCCTTCAAGAAAGCTGGGCCTTGTACTCCTTCACGTATTGTCCGGCCAGGGTCTCTTTCTGTTTGTCGTCGAGTAGCTTGCCGGCCATCTGGAAAAACTTCTGCTCTTCTTCCTTCAGGTGGTGATGCACCTTTTCGCACAGCTTCTTCGCGGTCGCCAGCCAGGCCGGGCTGGACATCTCGGTCTCATCCAGCGCTTCCATCATTTCATCCATCTCGTGATGCTCGGCGATCGCATGGCGGCTGAGGTCGACGCCGTTGTCGAACTCCATCAGCGGGATGTAGAAGTGCCGCTCTTCAGCGGTTTCGTGGGCCTGGAGTTCCGACTTGAGCTGCTTGTAGGCCTCGACCCGTTCCGGGGTGTCGCCGCTGGTCCGGACCAGCGCATCGGCGTAGGCGCGTTGGCGGTCGTGGCTTTCGCGCAAGGCTTCAAAAATATTCACGGGTTGTCCTCATCGGCTGCGCTCTGGAATGACGCTGTCTAGGCTAGACATCTGCGCGGGAACGAGGGTTCCACCCAAGGACTGGAACACCGACCTCGTGCCGCGCTAGGCTTGGGAATGTTGTCCGCCCCGGCCATAAGGAAATAGCTCATGAAACTGCGAATCGAACAGTCGCAAAACCCCACGGATGAAGAGCGCCAGGCCATCCTGTTGCCGTTGCGCGCCTATAACGCGCAACAGGCCGGGGTCTCGACGCCAGAGCCCGTTGCCTTGCTGCTGCGCGATGAAAGCGGCGAGATTCTTGGCGGGCTCCACGGTCGAGTGTTTTACCAATGGTTGTACATCGACCTGCTGTCGGTACCGGAACAGGCCCGGGGACAGGGCATCGGTTCGACGCTGATGCAGATGGCCGAAGACCTGGCGCGGGAGAAGGCCTGTATCGGGGTCTGGCTCGACACCTTCGACTTCCAGGCGCCGGCGTTCTACAGGAAGCTGGGTTACAGCGAGTTGGGGCAGATCGCTGACTATCCGCCGGGGCACAAGCGCTACTTTTTCCAGAAGCGCTTCGCTTAGCCCTTGTAGGAGCCGGCTTGCTGGCGACGGCGGTGTGTCAGGCGACGTTGATGTCGCCGGTGATGGCCTCTTCGCTGGCAAGCCAGCTCCTACAGGGAATGGGCGTTGCCCGTCAGGTCAGAGGCAGGTCGCCAACGCCGCCAGCCGGCGCTTGGCGACAAAGTCATCCTTCTGCGCGTAGTAGTTCAACTGTGTTCCCGAGGCATCGGTGGTCACGTCGACAAAGGCTTCCGCCGAGCGCGTGTACACCGTGGACCCGCCCTTCTTGCCCGGCTGCAGATACGCACTGGCATCGACGCCGAACACCGCCTCGTCCTGCCAGGAAAACTGCACGCACTGGGCGACGACTTTCTCCGGCTTGTTCGAGGTCAGGGTCTTGTACGGGGTTCCAGTGCGGGCATCGTTCATTGCCGAGCCCGCACATCCCGCCAGCAAGGTTACAGCCAGCGCCACCATCAGAATTCGCATTGCGTTCGCTCATCAAGAAAAAGCGGACTGTATCACCGTGGCACGGCGTATCGTTCTGCTTTACTTCATTTATACCGCGACACCGGGTGCCGATTCGCGCACCCTGTCGCGCCATTAACGCTGCATCGCACATTTTTCTGGAACGACCCATGACACCCAACGCCGAATACTACAAACCAACCGCTGAATACGCCGACAAGCTGATCAGCCAGATCGGTCAGACGCCTTCCTGGATCGCCAAGCGCATCGGCGTCACCGACAAGCGGATTCGTTACATCCTCGACGGCGAACGTACCGTCAAAGGTGAAACCACGCCGATCCAGATGACCTACCCCGAGCAGTTTGCCCTCGAGTGCCTGGCCGCAGCGGCTAAAGCCAGCAAGAAGCAGTCTGTGTAATCCATTTTCAAGGAGCGACCATGGCGGCAAGCGAACAGCAACACGAGCAGGCACTGAAGAGGTTTCTCGATGAGCGCCCTGAACTGCGCGCCGAACTCGACAACCTCAACCCGCTGCTGGCCCAGGCCAAAGGCGAGACCCAGGCGCAGTACCGCGACGAGCGCCTGCACGAAGCCTTCGAGGCCGAAGCCGAGCGTCTCGGGCTGTTTGCCTGGGAACTGACCCTGCAGTTGACCGCCGCAACGCCTGAGGACTATCAGGCCCAGCGCATGGAAGTGCACAAGGAAGTGGCCGAAATGGCCGGTATGGACTGGCTGGAGTATTGCGAGTTATATGGCTTAGGCCAGTGACCCTCGCCGCTCAAGGATTTATCTAACGATGCTGCCTTCGACCTCCAGCACCCACGCCAGTCCGGGGCATCTGCATATCCAGAAATGGCGCGGACGCATCGGCCTGTCGCTGGTGGCCGCACTCTCGGTACTGGCCGGCATGACAGACGCCATCGGCTTCATGGCCAGCGGCGACTTCGTTTCGTTCATGAGCGGCAACACCACCCGTCTCGCCGTGGCCATCAGCGACGGCGACATGGGCCTGACCCTGCGCCTGACGATCCTCGTGGCCACGTTCGTCATCGGCAACGCCCTGGGCATCGTCGTCAGCCGTCTCGGCGGCCGGCGGGCGCTGCCCTTGCTGCTGTGCATCGCCACCCTGCTCTGCGGTGCCGCTGCCTGGCCGTATGAGGAACAATTGCCGGCGTTGCTGGCGGCGATCATCGCCATGGGCATGCTCAATGCCGCAGTAGAGGAAGTGAATGGCCTGCCGGTCGGCCTGACTTACGTCACCGGCGCCCTGTCGCGCTTCGGCCGCGGCCTGGGGCGCTGGATGCTCGGCGAACGGCGCAACGGCTGGCGGGTGCAGTTGATTCCCTGGGCCGGGATGTTTGCCGGCGCGGTGCTCGGTGCGGTGCTGGAGCATCATCTCGGGCTCAGGGCGCTGTTTGTCAGCGGGTTGCTGGCGGGGGGGATCGGGTTGCTGGCGTTGAAGATTCCGCGGCGGTGGCAGTTGGGGTATATGCCCCGCTGAGTGGGTGATTACCTGCAGTATTGATGTTGTCTGACAGGCCGCTTTCGCTGGCAAGCCAGCTCCTACAGGGGGTCTGTGGTGGATTTCAATGATATGTCCGGCACAAATCCCCTGTAGGAGCTGGCTTGCCAGCGAAGGGGACGCCTCGGTCTCAAAAAAACCCCCTTCGCCGCCCCGCCGATAAAGCTTTATCATGGCCGCAGTTTCGCTGATCGAGTCCGTCATGAAGTTCGCCATCGCGCTGTTTTCCGCCGCCCATGCGCCCTCCTCGCGCCGTGCCTTGCTGTTCGCCCAGGCTGCGCTGGCCGGCGGGCATGAGATTGTCCGGCTGTTTTTCTACCAGGACGGGGTCTACAACGCCTCCGGCAGCGTGGTCACGCCGCAGGATGAGCAGGACTTGCCCAGACAATGGCGCAACTTCGTCACTGAACATCAGCTCGATGGCGTGGTGTGCATCGCCGCCGCCCTGCGCCGTGGCGTGTTGAACGCAGAAGAAGCCGGGCGCTACCAGCGCGAAGCGGTTGCCGTGGCCGCGCCGTGGGAATTGTCCGGGCTGGGCCAGTTGCATGACGCGGTGCAGGACGCTGACCGCCTGATCTGTTTCGGAGGCGCGTGAAATGCCCAGATCCTTGCTGATTATCAGCCGTCAGTCGCCCTGGTCCGGGCCGAGTGCGCGCGAAGCACTGGACATCGTCCTGGCCGGCGGCGCTTTCGATTTGCCGATCGGCCTGCTGTTTCTCGATGACGGCGTGTTTCAGCTCGCCGCAAACCAGGACGCCAGGGCTCTGCAGCAAAAAGACCTGAGTGCCAACCTGCAGGCGCTGCCGATGTTCGGCGTCGAAGACCTGTTCGTCTGCGGCGACAGCGCGGCCGAACGCGGCCTGGACCCCAGGGCGTTATCGCTCGAAGAGGCCCAGGTGCTGACCGCCGGCGAAATCAGCGCACTCATTGACCGTTACCACCAGGTGATCACCCTCTGATGTCGACTTTGCACGTGTTGTCTCATTCCCCGTTCGGCGACGACCGCCTGACCAGCTGCCTGCGCGTGATCGGCGCCGCGGATGCGCTGCTGCTGTCTGGCGACGCGGCCTATGCCTTGCAACCGGGCACCGCGCCGTTCAATACCCTGGGCAGCCGCGGCCTGAAACTGTTTGTGCTGGCCGAAGACGCCCAGGCTCGCGACCTGCAAACGCCGGACTGGGCCAAGGCCATCGACTACCCGGCCTTCGTCGAACTGTCGATCCACTATGACAAGGTCAACAGTTGGCTATGAATGTCCTGACCGTGGGCGCTCGCGCCATCGAGCTGGACAAGGACGGTTTTCTGCTCGACCTGAGCGACTGGTCCCTTGAGGTCGCCAGCGCCCTCGCCGCCGCCGAAGACATCGAGCTGAGCCCCGAACACCGGGAGATCCTCGAATTGCTGCGCAGTTTCTACAGCGAGTTCCAGCTGTCCCCCGCCACGCGCCCGCTGATCAAGTACACCGCATTGAAGCTCGGCCCGGAAAAAGGCAACAGCCTGCACCTGAACCGACTGTTCAAAGGCACCCCTGCCAAACTCGCCGCGAAACTGGCGGGCCTGCCCAAACCGACGAATTGTTTATGACCGACTATCCTGCGCTGACCCTCGAAACACCCGCCGAGCACCCGTTCGCCCAGTTCGTGCGCATCCTCGGCAAAGGCAAGCGTGGCGCCCGCGACCTGACCCGGGTCGAAGCGCGTGAAGCCATGGGCATGGTGCTCGACGACAAGGTCGAGGACACCCAGCTGGGCGCGTTCCTGATGCTGCTGCGGCACAAGGAAGAAAGCGCACAGGAGATGGCCGGGTTCACCGAAGCCTTGCGTGAACGCTTGCAGGCACCGGCGTTGCAGGTCGATCTGGACTGGCCGACCTATGCCGGCAAGAAACGTCATCTGCCGTGGTACCTGCTGGCGGCCAAGTGCCTGGCGCAGAACGGTGTGCGGATCTTCATGCACGGTGGTGGCGCGCACACGGCGGGCCGGCTGTACAGCGAACAGTTGCTCGACACCTTGCAGATCCCGTTGTGCCGCAACTGGCAGCAAGTCGGTTCGGCACTCGATAACGGCGGCCTGGCGTTCATGCCGCTGATGGACTGGGCGCCGCAATTGCAGCGGATGATCGACCTGCGCAACACCCTGGGCCTGCGTTCGCCGATCCACTCCCTGGCCCGGATCCTCAATCCGTTGGGCGCTCGCTGTGGCCTGCAAAGCATCTTCCACCCCGGCTACCAGGCGGTGCATCGCGACGCCAGCGGCTTGCTCGGCGACACCGCGATCGTGGTGAAAGGCGACGGCGGCGAAATCGAGATCAACCCGGATGCCGACAGCCACCTGTACGGCACCACCGGTGGCGAGAGCTGGGACGAGGAATGGCCGCAACTGTCGACCCAGCGTCACGTCAAACCGGCCAGCCTCGATCCCGAGCATCTGAAAGCCGTCTGGCGCGGCGACGTGGTCGACAGCTACCCGCAGATGGCGCTGATCTCGACCATGGCCTTGGCCTTGCGCGGCCTCGGCCAGAGCCGCGAACAAGCCTTCGATACCGCCCAGCAGTATTGGGACGCGCGGGACAGATCGATTTAACCGATCATAACTGCCCAACCTTTGCGCTTTTAGTTCGAACCTATGCGAATAGACTCCTCTCCAACGCTTATCGGTTGAGGAGTCTGGAACATGGGTTTGTTAGTCGAAGGTCGCTGGCAGGACCAGTGGTACGAAAGCAGCAAGGACGGCGCGTTTCAGCGTGAACAGGCGCAGCGTCGCAACTGGGTGACCGCCGATGGCAAGCCGGGCCCGAGCGGTATCGGCGGCTTTGCGGCCGAGGCCGGTCGCTATCATCTCTACGTGTCCCTCGCCTGTCCGTGGGCCCACCGCACGCTGATCCTGCGCCAACTCAAAGGCCTGGAAAGCCTGATCGATGTGTCTGTGGTCAGCTGGCTGATGTTGGAAAACGGCTGGACCTTCGACCAGCACCTGGGTTCGACTGGCGACAAGCTCGATCACTTCCAGTTCATGCACCAGCGCTACACCGCCGATACCGCCGACTACACCGGCCGCGTCACGGTGCCGGTGCTGTGGGACAACCACCAGCAGCGCATCGTCAACAATGAGTCGGCGGAGATCATCCGCATGTTCAACAGTGCGTTTGATGACTTGACCGGCAATGATCTGGACCTGTATCCGGCGCCGTTGCGCAGCGAGATCGACGCGTTGAACGAGCGGATTTATCCGGCGGTGAACAATGGTGTGTATCGCGCCGGCTTCGCCATCTCGCAGACGGCTTATGAAGAGGCGTTCGATGAGTTGTTTGCCGAGCTGGATCGGCTGGAGCAGTTGCTGGGCGCCAATCGTTACCTGGCCGGTGAGTACCTGACTGAAGCCGACATTCGGCTGTTTACCACGATGATTCGCTTCGACGCGGTGTATTACGGGCACTTCAAGTGCAACCTGCGGCGGATCGCCGATTATCCGAATCTGTCGAACTGGCTACGGGAGATTTATCAGTGGCCGGGGATTGCCGAGACGGTGAACTTCGAGCACATCAAGAATCACTACTACGGCAGCCACAAGACCATCAATCCAACCAGCATCGTGCCGAAAGGGCCGGCGCAGGATTTCACGGCGCCCCATGATCGGGAGCGGTTGAGCGGGAAAGGGGTTTGGCGCAAGGCCGAGGTCTGACCTGAAGCATGGGGGTGGTTTTGAGGCCCCCTTCGCGAGCAAGCCCGCTCCCACATTTGACCGTGTTCTTCAGTTAGAACGCGATAAAATGTGGGAGCGGGCTTGCTCGCGAAGGGGCGCGACTCGTTTTCTAGACTTGCGCCTGAGCGCCCTCGAACCACGCCAGTTTCTCCCGCAGTTGCACCACTTCACCCACAATCACCAGCGTCGGCGCATGCACTTCATGCTCCGCCACCAGACGGGGTAAATCGGCCAAGGTGCCGGTAAACACCCGCTGATTGACCGTAGTGCCCTGCTGGATCAACGCCGCCGGGGTATCCGCCGCGCGACCGTGCTTGATCAACTGCTCGCAGATGATCGGCAACCCCACCAACCCCATGTAAAACACCAGGGTCTGCGCCGGCGCGACCAGGTCGGCCCACGGCAGATCGGTGGAGCCGTCCTTGAGGTGCCCGGTAACGAACCGCACCGACTGCGCGTAATCGCGGTGGGTCAGCGGGATCCCGGCATAGGCCGCGCAACCGCTGGCTGCCGTGATCCCCGGTACGACCTGGAACGGGATGCCATGGGCCGCCAGTTCTTCGATCTCTTCACCGCCACGGCCGAAGATAAACGGATCGCCGCCCTTCAGGCGCACCACGCGCTTGCCGGCCTTGGCCAGGTCCACCAATTGCTGGTTGATCTGATCCTGGGGCACGGCGTGATCGGCGCGGCGCTTGCCGACGTAAACGCGCTCGGCATCGCGACGGCACAAATCGAGAATCGCCGGCGCCACCAGGCGGTCATACAGCACCACGTCGGCTTGCTGCATCAGGCGCAAGGCACGGAAGGTCAGCAGGTCGGGATCGCCCGGCCCTGCACCCACCAAATAGACTTCGCCAGTGGCAACGGGCGCTTCGCCGTTGATTTTCGCCAGCATCAAGCGCTCGGCTTCGGCACCCTGCCCGGCCAGTTGCCGGTCGGCAATCGGGCCCTGGAACACGTCTTCCCAGAATGCCCGGCGCTGCTGCACATCCGGGAACAGGCGTTTGACCTGGCTGCGAAAACGCGCCGCCAGACCGGCCAGTTGCCCGTAGGTGGAAGGAATCCAGGTTTCCAGTTTGGCGCGGATCAAGCGTGCCAGCACCGGCGCATCGCCGCCGCTGGAAACCGCGATGATCAGCGGCGAACGGTCGACGATCGCCGGGAAGATCACACTGCACAGCGCAGGCGCATCCACCACGTTCACCGGCACGCAACGCCGATGGGCATCGGCGGAGACTTGTGCATTGAGTGGTTCGTCGTCGGTGGCGGCAATGATCAGCCCGCAACCATCCAGATCGGCCTCGACGTAACCGCGCACCCGGCACTCGCCACCGCTGCCGGTCACCAGTTCCCGCAGTTGCGGTTCGATCTCCGGTGCGACCACCCGCAGCAGTGCACCGGCTTCGGCCAGCAGGCGGGATTTGCGCAAGGCAATTTCCCCGCCGCCGACGACCAATACACGACTGCCGCGAAGGTTATGAAACAGCGGCAGATAGTCCATTTAGCCGATGACCTCGATGCCACCCATGTACGGTTTCAGCACCTCAGGCACACGGATCGAACCGTCGGCCTGCTGGTAGTTTTCCAGCACTGCCACCAGGGTACGACCAACCGCCAGGCCGGAACCGTTCAAGGTGTGAACCAGCTCCGGCTTGCCGGTTTCCGGGTTGCGGAAACGCGCTTGCATCCGACGGGCCTGGAAGTCGCCGCAGTTGGAGCACGAAGAAATCTCGCGGTATTTGTCCTGGCTCGGGATCCACACTTCCAGGTCGTAGGTCTTGACGGCGCTGAAGCCCATGTCGCCGGTGCACAGCGCCAGGGTGCGGTAAGGCAGCTCGAGCAGTTGCAGGACTTTCTCGGCGTTGGCGGTCAGGCCTTCCAGCGCTTCCATCGAAGTCGACGGCTCGACGATCTGCACCATCTCGACCTTGTCGAACTGGTGCTGGCGGATCATGCCGCGGGTGTCACGCCCCGACGCACCGGCTTCGCTGCGGAAGCATGGGGTGTGAGCGACGAACTTGATCGGCAGCAGTTTCGAATCGACGATTTCGCCGGCGACGATGTTGGTCAACGACACTTCGGCGGTCGGGATCAGGTACAGGTCGGCTTCGCCTTCGCGAGTGATCTTGAACAGGTCTTCCTCGAACTTCGGCAACTGACCGGTGCCTTGCAGCGCCGGGGCTTGAACCAGGTAAGGGGTGTAGGCCTCTTCGTAACCGTGTTCGCTGGTGTGCAGGTTGATCATGAACTGCGCCAGGGCACGGTGCAGGCGCGCAATCGGGCCACGCAACAGGGCGAAACGGGCACCGGACAGCTTGGCGGCAGTTTCGAAATCCAGCCAGCCGAATTTCTCGCCCAGGGCCACGTGGTCCTGAACCGGGAAATCGAACGCTTTCGGCGTGCCCCAGCGGCGCACTTCCACGTTGCCTTCTTCGTCGTCGCCGATCGGCACCGATTCGTGGGGCAGGTTGGGGATGCCCAGCAGGATCGAGTCCAGATCGGTCTGGATCGCGTCCAGCTCGACTTTACCGGCACTCAATTCGTTCGCCATGCGCTCGACATCCGCCATCAGCGGCGCGATGTCTTCACCGCGTTGCTTGGCCTGGCCGATGGATTTGGAACGCGCATTACGCTCAGCCTGCAGTGCTTCGGTGCGGGTCTGGACGGTCTTGCGCTGTTCTTCCAGCGCTTCGATGCGCGCAACATCCAGCTTATAGCCACGGGATGCCAGGCGGTCCGCTACGTCCTGAAGGTTGCTACGTAACAGTTTGGAATCGAGCATGTCGGTTTCTCGTTTATCAAAGTTTGGTCAAGGACAGGCCGGCCCAGGTGGCAAGCAGCCCGCCGAATACGCTGATCGCCGCATAGCCCAGGGCCAGCGGCACTTGCCCGCTTTCCAGCAAGCGCACCGTATCCAGTGAAAAGGATGAAAAAGTCGTCAGCCCCCCGAGGAAGCCGACAATCAACCCGGCGCGCACTTCGAAAGGCACCTCCGGGCGAATCAAAAACAGACCGTATAGAACGCCGATCAGCAGACAGCCCACGATATTAACGGCCAGCGTCGCGGTATAGAAGTGCCGCGGCCAATTAGCGTTGATCCAATTGCCGGTGGCGAAGCGCAACAGCGTGCCGGCGACGCCGCCAATGGAAACCGCAACGACCAGTGCAATCACTATTTTCTCCGCTGCCGGGGGCTGAGACGGTCAAGTTGCGCCAGGTGGTTGAGCTTTTCGCCGATCTTCAACTCCAGGCCCCGCGGCACCGGCTGATAGAAGGGTTGCGGCTCGAGTTCTTCGGGGAAGTAGTCTTCGCCCGCGGCGTAGGCATCCGGCTCATCGTGGGCGTAACGGTATTCGTCGCCGTACCCCAGCTGCTTCATCAGCTTGGTCGGGGCGTTGCGCAGGTGCAGCGGCACTTCCAGCGAGCCGTGTTCGGTGGCGCTGCGCATCGCGGCCTTGAAGCCCATGTACACCGCGTTGCTTTTCGGCGCGCAAGCCAGGTATGTGATGGCCTGGGCCACGGCCAATTCGCCTTCGGGGCTGCCGAGTCGCTCCTGCACTTCCCACGCCGCCAGGCACAGGCTCAGGGCCCGCGGGTCGGCGTTGCCGATGTCTTCGCTGGCCATGCGCACCACGCGCCGGGCCAGGTACAGCGGGTCGCAACCGCCGTCGATCATCCGCGCGAACCAGTACAACGCACCGTCGGGGTTGGAGCCGCGCACCGACTTATGCAGCGCGGAAATCTGGTCGTAGAACGCCTCCCCGCCCTTGTCGAAGCGCCGCCGGGTATCGCCCAACAGGCTTTGCAGCAGATCGACGCCGATCTCGCTGTGGTCTTCGGCCAGGTCCGAGGCATTTTCCAGCAGGTTGAGCAGGCGCCGGCCATCGCCATCGGCCGCCGACAGCAGCATCTGGAAGCCTTCATCACTGAGGGTCAGTTGGCGTTTGCCCAGGCCACGCTCTTCGGTCAGGGCGCGCTGCACCAGTTTGCGCAGGGCCGCTTCGTCGAGGCTTTTGAGCACGTAGACGCGCGCTCGGGACAGCAATGCGTTATTGAGTTCGAACGAGGGGTTTTCCGTGGTCGCGCCGATGAAAATCAGCGTGCCGTCTTCGACATAGGGCAGGAACGCATCCTGCTGGGACTTGTTGAAGCGGTGCACTTCGTCGACGAACAGGATGGTGCGTTTGCCGTATTGCCCGGCCTGCTGTTTGGCGATTTCCACCGCCTGGCGGATTTCCTTGACCCCGGCCAGTACCGCCGACACCGTCTCGAAGTGCGCGTCCGAGACTTCCGCCAGCAGCCGCGCCAGGGTGGTCTTGCCCACCCCCGGCGGCCCCCAGAAAATCATCGAGTGCAGGGCACCCTGCTCCAGGGCTTCGCGCAAAGGCTTGCCGCGAGCCAGCAGGTGTTCCTGACCGACGTACTCGTCCAGATTGGCCGCGCGCAAACGGGCGGCCAGGGGTTGAGCAATCGGGGCACTGCGAAACAGGTCCATCACTACTTATGAAACCTCACTGGGTCCTGGGGCCGATCATCCAACGTGCTAACACCACAATCCCTGTGGGAGCGGGCATGCTCGCGACTGCGCAGTGTCAGTCGACATCATGGTTGCCTGATACGCCGCTTTCGCGAGCAAGCCCGCTCCCACAGGTTAGCGTCTGATCTTTATTCCTGGATCACGTCGGCACCCTTGGGGATGACGAACTTGAACTTGGACGCCGCAATCGGCTCGTTCGCCTTCACCCCGGTGAACAGGATATTGGTGCGCTGGCCGACGCTGTCGATCAGTTGCATATCATTGACCAGACCATTGCGGAACGACAGACGCAGGCTGTCGAACAGCGTGTCCTTGGTTTTCGGCTTGAGGGTGAAGTCGATCACGCCGCCGGCTTCCTTGGCGCTGATATCGAAGCTCTGGCTGATCTTGGACACATCACCGGACAGCAGCAATGCCGGCGTCTGGGTCAGGCGCAGGTCGAGGGTCTTGATGGTGACTTGTTCCAGGTCCGGGTCCCACAGCGTGACTTTCTTGCCGTCGGAGACCATGGTCTGCTCGGCCGGCGCATCGGTGTGCCAGTAGAACAGGCCCGGGCGCTGCAACGACATTTCGCCGGCCGTTTCCTGCAACTGGGTGCCGCCACCGTCGAGGGTCAGCTGGGAGAAACGCGCGGTCAGGGTCTGGGATTTTTCCAGCAGTTGGGTCAGGCGCGCCACGTCCTTGTCGTCGGCGTGGGCCGAGAGCGTGGTCAAAGCCAGAACCGGCAGCAACAGCATGCGGATAAGACGCATGGGAGTCCTCTTGATATTCGTGGGAGTGCGGGTGGCGCCTCGTTGCGCCATCCCTTCAAATCAAATCAGTCACGCACCGGGCCGGGGGCCAGGACTTCACGGGAACCGTTGGTGTTCATCGACGTCACGACCCCGGCCATTTCCATGGCTTCGATCATGCGCGCGGCGCGGTTGTAGCCGATTTTCAACTTGCGCTGAACCGCGGAGATGGAGGCGCGACGGCTTTCCAGGACGAATTGCACGGCTTCGTCATACAGCGCATCGGTTTCCGGATCATCGTCGCCACCGCTGCTGCCGCCGTCGAAACCGCTGCCCGGCTCTTCGACACCGGCGAGAATCTCGTCGTTGTATTCCGGCGCGCCGCGCAGTTTCCAGGCTTCAACCACCCGGTGCACCTCGTCATCGGAGACGAAGGCACCGTGGACACGGATCGGCAGGCTGGTGCCCGGCGGCATGTACAGCATGTCACCGTGGCCCAGCAGTTGTTCGGCGCCACCCTGGTCGATGATGGTCCGCGAATCGATCTTGCTCGACACCTGGAACGCCATGCGCGTCGGAATGTTCGCCTTGATCAGGCCGGTGATCACGTCGACCGACGGACGCTGGGTCGCGAGGATCAAGTGGATACCGGCCGCCCGGGCTTTCTGGGCGATACGGGCGATCAGTTCTTCGACCTTCTTGCCGACGATCATCATCATGTCGGCGAATTCGTCGACGACCACGACAATGGTCGGCAGCTTGACCAGCAGCGGCGCTTCGTCGTGGATGCTTTCGCGCTTGAACAACGGATCGGTCAGGGGCTCGCCGGCATCCTGGGCTTCCTTGACCTTGGCATTGAAGCCCGACAGGTTACGCACGCCCATCTTCGCCATCAGTTTGTAGCGACGCTCCATCTCCGCCACGCTCCAGCGCAGGGCGTTGGCCGCGTCTTTCATGTCGGTCACCACCGGGCACAGCAGGTGCGGAATGCCTTCGTAGATCGACAGTTCGAGCATTTTCGGGTCGATCATGATCAGCTTGGCGTCTTCCGGGCCGGACTTGAACAGGATCGACAGGATCATCGCGTTCACACCCACCGACTTACCGGAACCGGTGGTACCGGCCACCAGCAAGTGCGGCATTTTCGCCAGGTCGGTGATGACCGGCTTGCCGCCGATATCGTGACCCAGGGCCAGGGTGACCGGCGACTTGAAGTTGTCGTACTCGGGGGTCGACAGCACTTCGGAGAAGCGCACGATCTGCCGGTCTTCGTTCGGGATCTCGATACCGACCGTGGTCTTGCCCGGGATCACTTCCACCACGCGCACGCTGGTCACGGCCAGGGAACGGGCCAGGTCTTTCGCCAGGTTGGAGATGCGGCTGACCTTTACGCCTGCCGCGGGCTGGATCTCGTAACGGGTAATGACCGGGCCCGGGTGAATCGAATCCACCGAGACTTCGACGCCGAATTCCTTGAGCTTGATTTCCAGCAAGTGGCCTACCGCAGCCAGGGATTCGGGCGAGTAATTGAGTTGTTTCTTTTCCGCGGGGTCGAGAATCGAGATTGGCGGCAAGGTGCCCTCGACGGCGCTGTCGACGAACAACGGCGCCTGCTTCTCTTTCTCCACGCGTTTGCTCGGCGCCGCGGGTTTCGGCGGCGCCGGCGCGATCACTGGCGGCACCTGCTTCTCGCGGTCCGACATGTGCTTGCTCAAGGCTTGCTCGCGCTCGATCAGGCGCTCCTTGACCTTGGCCTGCTCGCGCTTGTCGGTGACGCTCGGCGCCACCACGTCATGCACGCGTTCATCGACTTCACGCAATTGCGCAACCAGCTGCTTGCGTTCGACACGGGCGGCCCACCAGCGATTGGCCGCGCCCTGGACCAGCTCGAGCAGGTCCAGCGTGATCTTGCCGGTGACGTCCATCACCTTGAACCACGACAGGTCGGTGAACACCGTCAGGCCGAACAGGAACAGCGCGATGAACAGCAAGGTGCTGCCCTGGATGTTCAGGGCGTTCCTGGCCAGATCGCCGAGGCTTTCCCCCAAGGCGCCGCCAGCGCCGGCCGGCAGGCCGGTCGCCGCGTGGAAATGGATATGCGCCAGGGCTGCCCCCGACAATACCAGGAACACCAGGCCGATCAGGCGCCAGGAGAACAGCCAGCCGCTCCATTCCCAGGGTTCGTGGCGCTGACGGAAGATCTGCCAGGCCTTGACCGCCAGCAGCAGCGGGAAGATGTAGGCGAAGTAACCCAGCACCATGAACAGGATGTCGGCGCTGTAGGAACCGGCCGGGCCGCCGAAGTTCTGCACGTCGTCGATCTTGCTGTTGTGGCTCCAGCCCGGATCGTCCTTGCCATAGGTCAGCAAGGCCATCATCAGGAACAGGCACAGGGCACCGACGGCGATCAACGCACCTTCCTTGAGTCGGTAGTGCAATTGCTGGCGCCAGAGCGGAACGACGGCTGGTTTAGGTGCTGCGGTGGATTTCTTCAAAACGCTTCTTTTCCTGCGCCCGTGGCGCGTCCATCTGTTGAATGACTATAAAAAACTGCCCGATCCAGGCAGGTAAAAAAGTTAACAGGCGCAACTGGGACTACTTTTAACACTGCGCCCCGGTTTTTATAAACACGGCGCGCAATGCTTAATTTGTTACAAGCACGCCGACAGCAGGCATTGTACGGGTTTGTTCGTCCGATGCCATGCTTGCAGTCCCGGGTGTAGCATAGTCAACGGGACTTGCATGCAGTTCAATTTGAGCATGCATTCTCTTTCGTGACAAAGGCTTATGAGGTGTTTTTATGAGCGAAGCGAAGCATTCCCGCCTGATCATTCTGGGTTCCGGCCCTGCCGGTTACAGCGCAGCCGTTTATGCCGCTCGCGCCAACCTCAAACCCGTGGTCATTACCGGCATACAGGCAGGTGGCCAGCTCACCACCACTGTCGAAGTCGACAACTGGCCCGGCGACGTCGAAGGACTCACCGGCCCGGTGCTGATGGAACGCATGCAAAAACACGCCGAGCGCTTTGACACAGAGATTGTTTACGACCACATCCACACGGCCAAGTTGCAACAGCGCCCGTTCCAGCTCACCGGCGACAGCGGTACGTACACCTGCGATGCACTGATTATCGCCACCGGCGCCTCGGCGCAATACCTGGGGCTGCCCTCGGAAGAAGCCTTTGCCGGCAAAGGGGTCTCGGCCTGCGCCACGTGCGACGGCTTTTTCTACCGCAAACAGGTGGTCGCGGTGATCGGCGGCGGCAACACCGCGGTCGAGGAAGCCCTGTACTTGTCGAACATCGCCAGTGAAGTCCATCTGATCCACCGGCGCGACAAGTTGCGCGCCGAGAAGATTCTGCAGGACAAACTCTTTGAAAAAGCCGCCAACGGCAATATTCGCCTGCACTGGAACCAGCATCTGGAAGAAGTGCTGGGGGATGCCAGCGGCGTGACCGGCGCCCGCCTGCGAGACAGCCACAGCGGCGAAACCCGCGAATTGCCGCTGACCGGGGTCTTCATCGCCATCGGCCACAAGCCCAACACCGACCTGTTCCAGGGCCAACTGGAAATGCGTGACGGCTATCTGCTGGTCAAGGGTGGCAGCGAGGGCGATGCCACCGCCACCGCGATCCCAGGCGTATTTGCCGCCGGCGACGTGGCCGATCACGTTTATCGCCAGGCCGTCACCTCCGCCGGGGCCGGCTGCATGGCCGCACTGGACGCAGAGAAATACCTCGACGACATTCCCACCGTTTGACGGCACACTTCACGGCGGGCCTGACAGCCCGCCACTGCCCTCCCCTTCTGTAAAGCCCGGATGCCATGCTGACTTGGTTACAACGCAACACCCTGACCTTCCCGCCACTGGAAAAGGCCATGCGCGACCCCAACGGGCTGCTGGCAGCGGGTGGCGACCTGTCCGCCGATCGGCTGATCAAGGCTTATCGCCATGGCTGCTTTCCCTGGTTTTCGGAAGGCCAGCCGATCCTCTGGTGGTCGCCGGACCCGCGCACAGTGTTGTTTCCCGACGAATTGCATGTCTCGCGCAGCCTGAACAAATTGCTGCGCCAGCAACGCTACCAAGTGACCTTCGACAGGGATTTCGCCGCGGTTATCCGCGCGTGCGCCGCGCCACGGGAATACGCCGACGGCACCTGGATCACCGACGCCATGCAGGAGGCCTACCTCGAGCTGCACAAGCGCGGTTACGCGCACTCGGTGGAAGTCTGGGACCAGGGCGAGCTGGTCGGCGGGCTGTATGGCCTGGCCATGGGGCAGCTGTTTTTCGGCGAGTCGATGTTCAGCCGCGCCGACAATGCCTCCAAGTATGGTTTTGCCACCCTGGTGCGACATCTGGAAGACTCAGGCTTTGTGCTGATCGACTGCCAGATGCCGACCGACCATCTGCACAGCCTCGGCGCCCGGGCGATTCCCCGCCGCGAGTTCGCCGGTTACCTGGCGCGGCATCTGGACCAACCCAGCCGCGCCAGCTGGGTTTGCTGAGCGACTTTGGCCCACGTGGCTTACACTTATCCAAAAGCGCTTACACTTACTCAAAAGCTTATTGAGGGTTGATCATGACCGAGTTGGCGCGCTTGAAGTTTTATGCCACTCAGCCCCACTCTTGCAGTTATCTGCCCGAGGAGCAGGCCACGACCCTGTTCCTCGACCCTAGCCAGCCCATGGATGTGCATGTCTACGCAGACCTGTCGGAAATGGGTTTTCGTCGCAGCGGCGATCATCTGTACCGGCCCCATTGCCAGAATTGCAATGCGTGCGTACCGGCGCGCATTCCTGTGGCGCAGTTTTCCCCCAACCGTCAGCAGAAACGCATTTTCAAGCGCAATGCCGATGTGCAGGTACGTCCGGCCAGGCCCCAGTTCAGCGAAGAGTATTTCGACCTCTATCAGCGCTACATCGAGCAGCGCCATGCCGATGGCGACATGTATCCGCCGAGCCGCGATCAGTTTTCGACCTTCCTGGTGCGGGACCTGCCATTTTCCCGGTTCTATGAATTTCGCCTAGAAGGCCGGTTGGTGGCAGTGGCGGTCACCGACCTGCTGCCCAACGGTCTGTCCGCGGTCTACACCTTCTACGAGCCCGATGAAGAACGTCGCAGCCTGGGGCGCTACGCGATCCTCTGGCAGATCACCGAGGCCCGGCGACTGGGCCTGGAAGCGGTCTACCTCGGCTACTGGATCAAGAACTGCAAAAAAATGAGCTACAAGACGCAATATCGCCCGATCGAACTGCTGATTAATCAGCGCTGGGTGATCCTGAACTAGAGCAAGCCCTAAACCCCTTGGCTTAAACCCCATTTTTCGGGCACAATGCACGCCGCTTTTGCCTGGCGCAGTTGCACCGGGCCATTCATTGGACACCGAGGGCTTTACTGCATGTCGAAAGAAGACAGCTTCGAAATGGAAGGCACTGTCGTCGACACCCTGCCCAACACCATGTTTCGCGTGGAGTTGGAAAATGGGCACGTCGTAACCGCGCATATCTCCGGCAAGATGCGCAAGAACTACATTCGTATTCTTACCGGTGACAAAGTGCGCGTCGAGCTGACGCCCTATGACTTGAGCAAAGGGCGCATCACTTACCGCGCTCGCTAATCAGGTCAATACAAGACGCCCGGTTTATGCCGGGCGTTTTTGTGTGCGCGGGATTTGATGCAGCACGCCGACCCCATGTAGGAGCTGGCTTGCCAGCGAAGGCGTCGGCATGTCTTGTATTAGTGCTGCCTGATCCATAGCTATCGCTGGCAAGCCAGCGCCTACAATTGATCTCGGGTGTTCTCCAGACAGCAAAAAGGCGCCTCGCGGCGCCTTTTGCTGTGTAGCGGTTAACGTCAGGCCATTTCAGCCGTGGTTTCGAACTCGAAGGTCAGCTCGCCGTCCTTCAGGTCGATGTGCACCACGCCGCCATGGTCGGCCAGTTCGCCAAACAGAATCTCTTCCGCCAGCGGACGCTTGATCTTGTCCTGGATCAAACGCGCCATAGGTCGAGCGCCCATTGCCGAGTCGTAGCCACCGGCTGCCAGCCAGCTGCGCGCCGCGTCCGTCACTTCCAGCTGCACACGCTTGTCTTCCAACTGCGCCTGAAGCTCGGTAAGGAACTTGTCCACCACGCTCTTGATAACCTCATGGCTGAGGCGACCAAACTGGATAATGGTGTCCAGACGGTTGCGGAATTCCGGCGTGAAGCTCTTCTTGATCACTTCCATCGCATCGGACGAGTGGTCCTGATGGGTGAAACCGATCGAAGCACGGGCTGCGGTTTCGGCACCGGCGTTGGTCGTCATGATGACGATCACGTTACGGAAGTCCGCCTTGCGCCCGTTGTTATCGGTCAGCGTACCGTGGTCCATCACCTGCAACAGCAGGTTGAAGACTTCCGGATGCGCCTTCTCGATCTCATCGAGCAACAGCACGCAGTGAGGCTGCTTGGTGATGGCTTCGGTCAGCAGACCGCCCTGATCGAACCCGACATAGCCTGGAGGCGCACCGATCAAACGCGATACGGTGTGGCGCTCCATGTACTCGGACATGTCGAAACGCACCAGTTCGATCCCCAACGCCTTGGCCAGCTGACGCGCCGCTTCGGTTTTACCGACACCGGTCGGCCCTGCGAACAGGAACGAACCGACTGGCTTGTCAGGCGACTTGAGGCCGGCACGGGACAGCTTGATCGCGGTCGACAGCGAGTCGATCGCGGCATCCTGGCCAAATACCGTCAGCTTCAGGTCACGCTCCAGGTTACGCAGCAGCTCTTTGTCGGAGCTGGTGACGTGTTTTGGCGGAATCCGCGCGATTTTCGCGACGATGTCCTCGACCTGAGGCACTTCGATGCGTTTCACGCGCTTCTCGATCGGCTGCAGACGCTGATAGGCGCCCGCCTCGTCGATGACGTCGATGGCCTTGTCCGGCATGTGCCGGTCGTTGATGTAGCGCGAGGCCAGCTCAGCCGCCGCACGCAACGCTTCATCGCTGTATTCGATGTTGTGGTGCGCTTCGAAACGCCCTTTCAGGCCGCGCAGGATACCGATGGTGTCTTCCACCGACGGCTCCGAAACGTCGACCTTCTGGAAGCGCCGGGCCAAGGCACGGTCCTTCTCGAAGATCCCGCGGAATTCCTGGAACGTGGTCGAACCGATGCAACGGATATCACCCGACGACAGCAGCGGCTTGAGCAGGTTCGAGGCATCCATGACGCCACCGGACGCGGCACCCGCACCGATGATGGTGTGGATCTCGTCGATGAACAGGATCGCCTGCGGACGTTTTTTCAGCTCATTGAGCAGCGCCTTGAAGCGCTTCTCGAAATCGCCGCGGTATTTGGTCCCGGCCAGCAAGGCGCCCAGGTCGAGGGAATACACCACGCTGTTGGCCAGCAGGTCCGGCACCTGGTTGTCGACAATGCGCTTGGCCAGGCCTTCGGCAATCGCGGTTTTACCCACGCCCGCCTCGCCCACCAGCAGCGGATTGTTCTTGCGCCGACGCGCCAGGATCTGCGCGACACGCTCGACTTCCAGCTCACGGCCTACCAACGGGTCGATACGACCCTGGCGCGCGAGTTCGTTGAGGTTGCTGGCATAAGCATCCAGGGGATTGCCTGAAGAAGAAGACTCGCCGCCCTCGTCGTCCTGCATATCTTGCTCACCTTCAGAGTGATCGCCGTGCCCCGGCACTTTGGAAATGCCATGGGCGATGTAGTTGACGACATCGATGCGCGCGACGCTCTGCTGCTTCAGCAGGAACACCGCCTGACTCTCTTGTTCGCTGAAGATCGCAACCAGCACGTTGGCGCCGGTCACTTCGCGTTTGCCCGAGCTCTGTACGTGAAAGACAGCACGCTGCAGGACACGCTGGAAGCCCAGGGTTGGCTGGGTTTCACGATCCTCGTCATGGACGGGGATCAATGGCGTGGTTGAGTCGATGAACTCCTGCAGGTCATGCTTGAGTTTGTCGAGGTTTGCGCCGCAGGCACGCAAAACGGTGGCGGCAGCCTCATTGTCCAATAGGGCCAGCAGGAGGTGTTCGACGGTCATGAATTCATGACGCTTCGATCGGGCCTCCTTGAAGGCAAGATTGAGGGTGACTTCGAGCTCGCGGTTTAACATAGCTTCACCTCATACCCAAGTGGTCGGCGATTAACCGTCCTTCTCGATTTCACAGAGTAGCGGATGCTGGCTTTCCCTGGCGTACTGGTTGACCTGCATGGCCTTCGTCTCGGCGATGTCGCGGGTAAACACTCCACATACTGCCCGTCCTTCTGTGTGAACGGCCAGCATGACCTTGGTCGCCAGCTCGCGATTCAGGTTAAAAAACACCTCGAGCACTTCGACGACGAAATCCATCGGTGTGTAGTCATCGTTGAACAAAACCACCTTGTACATCGGCGGCGCCTGTAATGCAGGCTTTGCTTCCTGAACAGCAATGCCCGCTGAATCGTCGTCGTGTTCCTCCGGGCGATCCTTTTGGAGAGTCGGGCGATCCTGATTGAATGTTAGTCGAATCTGGCTGATTGCATGCATGGAAAGAAAGGTTCGTCAGTTGTGCGAATACAGTGGTGGGGGCGGCCATCGTCGATTTCAACTCCGACTGCCTGGTCACCTTGACTATCGGCAAAACGGTGTTACAACCAATAGAGCCCACAGTGGGTAAAAAAGGTCCGCGGAGTCAACCTTATTTCTAAGAAATGACTGCGCATGTACTGGATGATACTCCAGTGATGGAGTCTGTTGCAGAGGGATATGAGAATGGCGGTCGGCAAGGTGAAATGGTTCAACAACGCCAAGGGCTACGGTTTTATCAACGAGGACGGCAAGGATGAAGATCTGTTTGCCCATTACTCGGCGATCAAAATGGACGGTTACAAAACCCTGAAAGCCGGGCAACCCGTGACCTTCAACATCATCCAGGGGCCGAAGGGGTTGCATGCCGTCGATATCGCCGCTGCCGAGGCTTCGGCAGGACAGGCGCTGCCTGCCACGCAACAAGAAACGGTCTCGGGCTGACGCAACCAAACATCCAGTCATAAAAAAACCGCCCGACTCAATCACTTGAGCCGGGCGGTTTTTGTTACACCTTGATTCGCTTACATGTGCGAAATCAGTGCATCACCAAACGCCGAAGAAGACAGCAGCTTCGCGCCTTCCATCAGACGGTGGAAGTCATAGGTCACGGTCTTGGCGGAAATCGCGCCATTGGTGCCCTTGATGATCAGGTCGGCCGCTTCGGTCCAGCCCATGTGACGCAGCATCATCTCTGCAGACAGGATCAGCGAACCCGGGTTGACCTGGTCCTTGCCGGCGTATTTCGGCGCGGTACCGTGGGTCGCTTCGAACATGGCGATGGTGTCGGACAGGTTGGCACCCGGCGCGATACCGATACCGCCCACTTCGGCCGCCAGGGCGTCGGAGAGGTAGTCGCCGTTCAGGTTCAGGGTCGCGATCACATCGTATTCGGCCGGGCGCAGCAGGATCTGCTGGAGCATGGCGTCAGCGATGGCGTCCTTGACGATGACGTTCTTGCCGGTCTTCGGGTTCTTGAACTGCATCCACGGACCGCCGTCGAGCAGGGTTGCGCCAAACTCTTCAGCCGCCACTTCGTAGGCCCATTCCTTGAAGGCACCTTCGGTGAACTTCATGATGTTGCCTTTGTGCACGATGGTCAGCGAATCGCGATCGTTGTCGACCACGTATTGCAACGCCTTGCGCGCCAGGCGCTTGGTGCCTTGCAGCGAAACCGGCTTGATGCCGATACCGCAGTTTTCGTCGAAACGGATCTTGGTGACGCCCATTTCATCTTTGAGGAACTTGATGACCTTGGTCGCTTCCGGCGAGCCGGCCTTCCACTCGATACCGGCATAAATGTCTTCCGAGTTCTCGCGGAAGATCGTCATGTCGACGTCGCCTGGCTTCTTGACCGGGCTCGGCACGCCTTCGAACCAGCGCACCGGGCGCAGGCAGACATACAGGTCGAGTTGCTGGCGCAGGGCCACGTTCAGCGAACGGATGCCGCCGCCGACCGGGGTGGTCAGGGGGCCCTTGATGGAAACCACGTAATCCTTGACCGCGTCCAGGGTTTCCTGGGGCAGCCAGGTGTCCTGATCGTAAACCTGAGTCGCTTTCTCCCCGGCGTAGACCTCCATCCAGGAAATTTTGCGCTCGCCGCCGTAAGCCTTCTTAACAGCAGCATCGACAACCTTGATCATGACGGGGCTGATATCAACCCCAATGCCGTCGCCTTCGATGAAGGGGATGATCGGGTTATTAGGAACATTGAGAGAATGGTCTGCATTGACGGTGATTTTGTCGCCGACGGCTGGAACCTGAATCTTCTTGTAACCCATGCTGAACTCCATTGATTGGATTGAACATCTGGCTTGGTTCGAGCGTAACCCAGTTAATTCGGCGCGCAAACCCTATGTTCCACCCATCTGCCGCAAAGCTGTGCGGTTCGGGGCCTACAAGCCTGAAAGCAAAGGGAAAAGCGCCAAACTCAAGCACGGTGCAAGACTCTACGCCCCGCACTCCCCTGCGACCTTTAGACCAATGGACGTCAATCGATGTGTATGAACCATCGGCAGATTGCCAGCTACCTATGTATAATGCCGCCCGCTGACCACAGAGTCACGACGGCCGACCTCTCTGCAACTGGACTGTAGCCGAGACTTCGGACCCGAAAAAGCAGGACCGTTACCGCGGTCCACCCGCTTGACGCTCGACTGATGCACCCAACATCACCGCGCACAAATCTCGACATTCGGCTCATGGATGACTTTGAACGAACGCGCTTACCCGGCGCCCCTCGAGTTTTTCTGCGCATGCTTTAGCAAAGAAGAGAGAGTTAATCCGAATATGCCCACCCGCTCGAAGATCATCTATACCTTCACCGACGAAGCTCCCGCCCTCGCCACCTATTCACTGTTGCCTATCGTAGAGGCTTTCACCGCCTCCGCTGATATCGCCGTGGAAACCCGCGATATCTCTCTTGCAGGGCGCATCCTGGCCAGCTTCCCCGAGCAACTGGGTGACAAAGCCGTCGCCGACCACCTCGCCGAACTGGGCGACCTGGCCGTCACGCCTGAAGCCAACATCATCAAGCTGCCGAACATCAGCGCCTCGGTTCCGCAACTGCAAGCCGCGATCAAGGAACTGCAAGCCCAGGGCTTCGCAGTGCCGGACTACCCGGAAACCGTGACCAGCGACGCCGACAAGCTCGCCAAATCGCGCTACGACAAGATCAAGGGCAGTGCCGTGAACCCGGTCCTGCGCGAAGGCAACTCCGATCGTCGTGCGCCGCTGTCGGTCAAGAACTACGCGCGCAAGCACCCGCATAAAATGGGCGCCTGGGCTGCGGACTCCAAGTCCCACGTGGCACACATGAGCACCGGCGACTTCTACGGCAGCGAAAAAGCCGCCCTGATCGACGCCGCTGACGCCGTCAAAATCGAACTGATCGCTCAAGACGGCACCACCACCGTCCTGAAAGAAAAGACCACCGTGCAAGCCGGTGAGATCCTCGATTGCGCGGTCATGAGCAAAAACGCGCTGCGCAGCTTCATCGCCGCTGAAATCGAAGACGCCAAAGCCAAGGGCGTACTGCTGTCGGTCCACCTGAAAGCGACCATGATGAAGGTCTCCGACCCGATCATGTTCGGCCAGATCGTTGCCGAGTTCTACAAAGACGCCCTGGCCAAGCACGCTGACGTGCTGGCACAGATCGGCTTCAACCTGAACAACGGCATCGGCGACCTGTACGCTCGCATCAAGGCTTTGCCTAGCGATCAACAAGCGCAGATCGAAGCGGACATCCAGGCGGTGTACGCCGTTCGTCCGTCGTTGGCCATGGTCAACTCCGACAAAGGCATCACCAACCTGCACGTGCCGAGCGACGTTATCGTCGACGCCTCGATGCCGGCGATGATCCGTGACTCCGGCAAGATGTGGGGCACCGACGGCCAGCTGCACGACACCAAGGCGGTGATCCCGGATCGCTGCTACGCCACCATCTACCAGGCGGTGATCGAAGACTGCAAGCTGCACGGCGCTTTTGATCCGACCACCATGGGCAGCGTGCCGAACGTTGGCCTGATGGCGAAAAAAGCCGAAGAGTACGGCTCGCACGACAAGACGTTCCAGATCAAGACCAACGGTGTTGTCCGCGTTTCCGACAGCAAAGGCGGCCTGTTGCTGGAGCAGTCGGTTGAAGCCGGCGACATCTTCCGCATGTGCCAGACCAAAGACGCGCCGATCCAGGATTGGGTCAAACTGGCCGTCAACCGTGCTCGCGCCAGCGCCACGCCAGCGATTTTCTGGCTGGACCCAATGCGCGCCCACGACGGCGTAGTGATCGAGAAAGTTCAGGCTTACCTGAAGGATCACGACACCGCAGGCCTGGACATCCGCATCATGTCGCCAGTCGACGCGATGGCGTTCACCCTGGGTCGCACTCGCGAAGGCAAGGACACCATCTCGGTGACCGGCAACGTACTGCGCGACTACCTGACTGACCTGTTCCCGATCATGGAACTGGGCACCAGCGCCAAGATGCTGTCGATCGTTCCGCTGATGAATGGCGGCGGCCTGTTCGAAACCGGCGCCGGCGGTTCGGCTCCGAAGCACGTGCAGCAGCTGCTGGAAGAAAACTTCCTGCGCTGGGATTCCCTGGGCGAGTTCCTGGCCCTGGCCGCGTCCCTCGAGCACCTGGGTGTCACCTACGACAACCCCAAGGCGCTGGTTCTGGCCAAGACCCTGGATCAGGCCACCGGCCAGTTCCTGGACAACAACAAGTCGCCATCGCGCAAAGTCGGCAACATCGACAACCGCGGCAGCCACTTCTACCTGGCGCTGTACTGGGCCCAGGCCCTGGCCGCCCAGACCGAAGACACTGCACTGCAAGCGCAGTTCGGCGAGTTGGCCAAGACCCTGACCGAGAACGAAGCGACCATCGTCGCCGAGCTCAACGCCGTTCAGGGCAAGCCAGTGGACATCGGCGGTTACTACCACGCCAATGCCGAGCTGATCAGCAAGGCGATGCGTCCGAGCAATACTTTCAACGCGGCGATTGCTGCGTTGGTTTAAGGTTGTAAGGGAACATCACAAACCCCGGCCATGTGCCGGGGTTTGTGTTTGTGGCGTTCACACATATTTACCTGCCGAACCAGATCCCCCTGTTGGAGCTGGCTTGCCAGCGAAGGCGGTCTATCATTCAACATCTTCATCGACTGACCCACCGCTTTCGCTGGCAAGCCAGCTCCTACAGGGGGCCCGTGCTCCAACCTTCAACATTTGAGGAAGCTCTATGGACTGGAAACCCCACATCACCGTCGCCACCATCGTCGAAGACAGCGGCCGCTTCCTGATGGTCGAAGAAACCAGGCAAGGACGAACGGTACTCAATCAGCCCGCCGGTCACCTCGACCCGGACGAAACCCTGATTGACGCCGCCATTCGCGAAACCCTCGAGGAAACCGGCTGGGACGTCGAACCCACCGGCGTGGTGGGCATTTATCTCTACACTGCCCCGAGCAACGGCGTCACTTACCAGCGCGTCTGCTTCAGCGCAAAACCGCTCAAGCATCACCCGGACTATCAGCTGGATGACGGCATTGTCGGCGCAAAATGGCTGACGCGTGACGAACTGCTGGCACAGCGCGCAAACTGGCGCAGTGAGTTGATCATCCGCTGTATCGATGATTATCTGGACGGCAATCACTTCGGTCTCGAATTGATCCGCCCTTCTCTTTAGCCTTGCGGGCTTCAGCCTGCTAGAATCGCGTCCTTTTTCAAGACACTCATTGAATCCCTATGCGTGATCCAGCCCCTTCTGACACACAAAAGAAGCGCGTCATTGTCGGCATGTCCGGCGGCGTGGACTCTTCCGTTTCCGCTCTCCTGCTGATCGAGCAGGGTTATGAGGTGGAAGGCCTGTTCATGAAGAACTGGGAAGAAGACGATGGAACGGAATACTGCACCGCCATGGATGACCTGGCGGACGCCCAGGCCGTGTGCGACAGGATTGGCATCAAGCTGCATACCGCCAACTTCGCCGCCGAGTACTGGGACAACGTGTTCGAGCACTTCCTGGCCGAATACAAGGCCGGCCGCACGCCGAACCCGGACATCCTCTGCAACCGCGAGATCAAGTTCAAGGCGTTCCTCGACTACGCCATGATGCTGGGCGCCGACCTGATCGCCACCGGTCACTACGTGCGCCGCCGCGACATCGACGGTCGCACCGAGCTGCTCAAGGGCCTGGACCCGAACAAGGACCAGAGTTACTTCCTGCACGCCGTCGGCGGTGAACAGATCGCCAAGACCCTGTTCCCGGTCGGCGAGCTGGAAAAACCCGAAGTGCGCGCGATCGCCGAGAAACACCAGCTGGCCACCGCGAAGAAAAAGGATTCCACCGGGATCTGCTTCATCGGCGAACGCCGCTTCAGCGACTTCCTCAAGCAATACCTGCCCGCCCAGCCGGGCGAGATCAAGACCACCGAAGGTGAAGTCATCGGCCGTCACCACGGCTTGATGTATCACACCATCGGCCAGCGCCAGGGCCTCGGCATCGGCGGCCTGAAAGACGCCGGCGACGAGCCCTGGTACGTGCTGATCAAGGACCTGGAGCACAACGAGCTGATCGTCGGCCAGGGCAATGACCACCCTTATCTGTTTTCCCGCGCCCTGCTCGCCTCGGAGATCTATTGGGTCAACCCGATCGACCTGACCGAGCCGCGCAAGCTGACCGCCAAGGTCCGTTATCGCCAGAGCGACCAGCCCTGCACCCTGGAAAAGACCGCCAGCGGCTACCGGGCGATCTTCGACGACCCGCAACGCGCGGTGACCCCGGGACAATCGGTGGTGTTCTACGACGGTGAAATCTGCCTCGGCGGCGGCGTGATCGAAATCGCCGAACCCTGGACCAGCAAGAGCACCAGCAAGGGCCAAGCTCAATGAACCCGACCCAGGAGCAATTGACGGCACTGGGCGGGGTGTTTCTCGCCGCAGTGCTGGTCGACAAGATCGCCAAGACCGGCCAGACCACCGAAGCCGGCCTGACCTGCATGCTCGGCAGCCTGCTGATTCGCGACCCCAAGGACACCCTGGAAGTCTACGGCGGCGACGACCTCAATCTGCGTGAAGGCTACCGGGCACTGATTGGCGCCCTGGAGCGCGACCCCAGCACCCTTCAGCGCGAACCGCTGCGGTATGCGCTGGCCATGCTGGGCCTGGAACGCCAGCTGGCCAAACGTGGCGACATGCTGGACGAAATCGGCAAGCGCCTGCCGCAGATCCAGTCCCAGGTCGAACACTTCGGCGCGGCCCACGAAAACGTGATCGCGGCCTGCGGCGCGCTGTACCAGGACACCTTGAGCACCCTGCGCCAGCGGATTCAGGTGCACGGCGACATGCGCAACCTGCAGCAACCGAGCAACGCCTCGAAAATCCGCGCCCTGCTGCTGGCCGGGATTCGCTCGGCACGCCTGTGGCGGCAGCTGGGCGGCCATCGCTGGCAGCTGGTGATCAGCCGTCGCAAGTTGTTGAAAGAGCTTTACCCGCTGATGCGCAGCAGCTGAACCGCGCCCGCAACACCTTGAGTAATTTGTAACGCGTAAGACGCTGGTCAGTTGGCAACGGACCGGCGAATTTTTTCATGTATGATACGCGCCCCATTTCGTTGCCCGACTGTCCGAGAACACCCCATGCAGCTTTCTTCGCTCACTGCGGTTTCCCCTGTTGACGGCCGCTACGCCGGCAAAACCCAGGCCCTGCGCCCGATTTTCAGCGAATACGGCCTGATCCGTGCGCGCGTTCTGGTTGAAGTGCGCTGGCTCCAGCGCCTGGCCGCTCACCCAGGCATCAGCGAAGTGCCGGCGTTCTCCGCCGAAGCCAACGCGGTGCTGAACACCCTGGCGGAGAACTTCGCCCTGGAGCACGCCGAGCGCGTCAAAGAGATCGAGCGCACCACCAACCACGACGTCAAGGCCATCGAATACCTGCTCAAAGAGCAAGCGGCCAAGCTGCCGGAACTGGCTGCTGTCAGCGAATTCATCCACTTTGCCTGCACCAGCGAGGACATCAACAACCTGTCCCACGCCCTGATGCTGCGCGAAGGCCGTGATGACGTGATGTTGCCGCTGATGCGCCAAACCTGCGACGCCATCCGCGAACTGGCGATCCGTTTCGCTGACGTGCCAATGCTGTCGCGCACCCACGGTCAACCGGCTTCGCCGACCACCCTGGGCAAAGAGCTGGCGAACGTGGTTTACCGTCTGGAGCGTCAGATCGCCCAGGTCGCGGCCGTTCCGCTGCTGGGCAAGATCAACGGCGCTGTCGGCAACTACAACGCTCACCTGTCGGCCTACCCTGAAATCGACTGGGAAGAAAATGCCCGCGCCTTCATCGAAGACGAGCTGGGCCTGGGTTTCAACCCGTACACCACGCAGATCGAACC
Source organism: Pseudomonas sp. MPC6 (assembly GCF_006094435.1). Classification (NCBI taxonomy): domain Bacteria; kingdom Pseudomonadati; phylum Pseudomonadota; class Gammaproteobacteria; order Pseudomonadales; family Pseudomonadaceae; genus Pseudomonas; species Pseudomonas sp. MPC6. The sequence continues at coordinate 4,703,096 of NZ_CP034783.1, forward strand.
GCACGACTACATTGCCGAGCTGTTCGACGCGATCGCCCGTTTCAACACGATCCTGATCGACTTCGATCGCGACATCTGGGGCTACATTTCCCTGGGTTACTTCAAGCAGCGCACCATCGCTGGCGAAATCGGTTCGTCGACCATGCCGCACAAGGTCAACCCGATCGACTTCGAGAACTCCGAAGGCAACCTGGGTATCGCCAACGCACTGTTCCAGCACCTGGCGAGCAAGCTGCCGATTTCCCGCTGGCAGCGCGACCTGACCGACTCCACCGTGCTGCGCAACCTCGGTGTCGGCTTCGCCCACAGCGTGATCGCGTACGAAGCCAGCCTCAAAGGCATCAGCAAGCTCGAGCTCAACGCTCAGAAGATCGCTGCCGACCTGGACGCTTGCTGGGAAGTATTGGCCGAGCCGATCCAGACCGTAATGCGCCGCTACAACATCGAAAACCCGTACGAGAAGCTGAAAGAGTTGACCCGTGGCAAGGGCATCAGCCCTGAAGCACTGCAAACTTTCATCGACGGTCTGGACATGCCAGCCGCCGCCAAGGCCGAGCTGAAACTGCTCACCCCGGCGAACTACATCGGTAACGCTGTAGAGCAAGCCAAACGCATCTGATCGACCGCATTACCCTTTTGAGACGCCCGGCAGCGCCGGGCGTTTTTATTCCCGTCTGAAAAGTGCATTTTTTCAATAGGTTACACATGAATCCTGATATTCCTCTTCAACTTCTGGGCGGCATCACGGCGCGCGAATTCCTGCGCGACTACTGGCAGAAAAAACCCCTGCTGATCCGTCAGGCGATTCCTCAATTCGAAAGCCCGATCGACGCCGACGAACTGGCCGGCCTGGCGCTGGAAGAAGAAGTTGAATCGCGCCTGGTGATTGAAAACGGCGAGCGTCCCTGGGAGTTGCGTCGCGGCCCGTTCGCCGAAGACGAATTCAGCAAACTGCCGGAGCGTGACTGGACCCTGCTGGTTCAAGCGGTTGACCAGTTCGTTCCGGAAGTCGCTGAACTGCTGGAGAACTTCCGCTTCTTGCCGAGCTGGCGCGTCGACGACGTGATGATCAGCTTTGCCGCCCCAGGTGGCAGCGTCGGTCCGCACTTCGACAACTACGACGTGTTCCTGCTGCAGGGTCACGGCAAGCGCAACTGGAAAATCGGCCAGATGTGCGATTCCGACAGCAAGTTGTTGCAGCACGCGGACCTGCGCATCCTCGCTGATTTCGAAGCCACCGATGAGTGGGTCCTGGAACCGGGCGACATGCTCTACCTGCCGCCGCGCCTGGCCCACTGCGGCGTGGCCGTCGATGACTGCCTGACGTACTCGGTCGGTTTCCGCGCGCCAAGCGCCTCTGAAGTGCTGACCCACTTCACCGACTTCCTCAGCCAGTTCCTGTCGGACGAAGAGCGTTACACCGATGCTGACGCCCTGCCTGCGGTTGATCCACACCAGATCCAGCATGACGCCCTTGATCGCCTCAAAAGCCTGCTGGCCGAGCACATGAGCGACGAGCGTCTGCTGCTGACCTGGTTTGGCCAGTACATGACAGAACCGCGCTACCCGGAACTGGTGGTGGGTCCGGAAGAGATCGAGGAAGACGACCTGCTCGCGAGCCTGGAGCAAGGCGCGATACTGATCCGCAACCCGAGCGCACGCCTGGCCTGGTCCGAAGTCGATGACGACCTGTTGCTGTTTGCCAGCGGCCAGAGCCGTTATCTACCGGGCAAGCTGCGCGAGCTGCTGAAAATGATCTGCGCTGCCGACTCCCTGCACGCCGACAACCTGGTCGACTGGCTGAGCGACGAAGACGGTCGCGGCTTGTTGTGTGAACTGATCAAGCAAGGAAGCCTGGGGTTTGCCGATGAATAAGATTCACGTACGTGTCGCAGACTGGCAAAAGGACAACGCCGAGATCCGGCGCATTCGTGAGACGGTGTTTGTCGCCGAGCAATCCGTTCCGCCAGAACTGGAATGGGATGCCGATGATGTGACGGCCGTGCATTTCCTCGCCCTCGAAGGCGACTTTCCGGTCGGCACCGCCCGCCTGCTGCCCGACGGTCACGTCGGCCGGGTGTCGGTACTCAGGGACTGGCGCGGCTTGAAAGTCGGCGATACGCTGATGCATGCGGTGATCGGCGAAGCCGAGAAACGCGGGCTGAAGCAGCAAATGCTGAGCGCGCAAGTGCAGGCCACGGCGTTCTACGAGCGCCTGGGCTTTCACATGGTCAGCGAGGAGTTCCTGGAAGCAGGAATTCCGCATGTGGACATGGTGCGTCACTCGGCCTGATACCGAGTCGCACCCTTCGCGGGCAAGCCTCGCTCCTACAGGGATTACGCTAAACCTGTAGGAGCGAGGCTCGCCCGCGAAGAGGCCCGAAGAACACCCAAAAACGCCCCGCCATTGTCCAATGCCGGGGCGTTTTGCTGTCTACGATTCAACTTCCCCCCTGCCAGGCCGACAAACTGGCAATATCAAACCCTGTAGGAGCGAGCTTGCTCGCGAAAAATTCAAAGACGCCGAATTTTTCCAGACAGCACGCATCATCGTTAACGTCCATCGCGAGCAAGCTCGCCCCCACATAAAAACAAATCAGAAGGCCGGAGATAACGGACATGTCCCCACGCACCCTGCTCACCGCGCTGCTACTGACCTGCAGTGTCTCAGTCATGGCCGCCACCGAAATCGTGCCTCTGAACTACCACACCAGCGCCGACATGCTGCCGATGGCGCAAGACTTCATCGGCCAGGAAGGCCAGGTCAGCGCTTACGGCAATCAGCTGATCGTCAACGCCGATCAACGCAAGATCGACGAACTTAAGGCCCTTGTTGCCCAACTCGATACTGCGCCAAAACGCCTGCTGATCACCGTCGACACCTCCGAAAACAACGTCCAGAACGACCAGGGTTATTCGGTGAACGGCGCCAGGCCAAGCCAGACTCGCATCATCAGCCGCAGCACCGACAGCCGCGACGGCGGGATTCAGCAAATCCAGGCCAGTGAAGGCGCGCCGGCGCTGATCCAGGTCGGCCAGAGTGTGCCGCTGACCAGCACCCAGACCGATTCCTACGGTGACCTGCGCAGCCAGACCGAGTACCGCAACGTCACCCAGGGTTTCTACGTCACCGCCCGTGTCACCGGCGAAACCGTTCACCTGGCGATCAGCACCAATCGTGATCGCATCAGCCAGGAACGTCCCGATGTAGTGAATGTGCAAAGTACCGACACAACCGTCACGGGACGCCTCGGCGAGTGGATCACCCTGGCCGGCGTGAACCGCCAGACCCAGGCCGACAAACAGGCCCTGACCCGCAGCTACTCGACCCAGGGCCGGGATGACATGACCCTGCGAGTGAAAGTCGATACTTTGGACTGAATCACCGAAAACTGACTGATTAGTCGTATTAGACCAAAGATGTAGTGGCTCAAAAAAAGCACTACAAAACGTTTGACGATACAAAAAAGCAAAGGCATGATGGCCTCGCTCCCGCTAATCAGGGGCCCTGGCAAGGGCCTTCGAAGCGATGTTCGCACCTACCCCGCGAGCCGCTTCGTGTCTGTACCGCCCACAAGGTGTGTTTGACGAGGTTGCCGACTGGAACGAAGTTGTCCCGAGGGACGGAAGCGTAATTAGGTAACCCGGCACCACACTGTAGTTCGTATAAAGGCCCACGACGCCCGAATGCGCTCGCCAGTTCGCCCTTACCTGCTCACTTCCCCTCGAGCCCATCGTTCATCCCGTCGCCATCCCCGTCGAATCCGGCTTGACCACCTAAGCTTCTGGTCAGCGAGCATGAATTTTTCACCGCAGAACAACTTTCCGTAAAAGACGCGACGAGGTTTATCTCCATGGCACTGACACGCGAACAGCAAATTGCAGCCCTCGAAAAAGACTGGGCTGAAAACCCACGCTGGAAAGGCGTGACACGCGCTTACTCCGCTGCTGACGTCGTCCGCCTGCGTGGCTCGGTTCAACCTGAGCACACCTTTGCAAGACTCGGCGCCGAGAAGCTGTGGAACCTGGTGACCCAGGGTGCCAAGCCGTCCTTCCGCCCCGAGAAAGATTTCGTCAACTGCATGGGCGCCCTGACCGGCGGCCAGGCCGTACAACAAGTCAAAGCCGGTATCCAGGCGATCTACCTGTCGGGCTGGCAAGTCGCTGCGGACAACAACTCCGCCGAATCGATGTACCCGGACCAGTCGCTGTACCCGGTGGATTCGGTTCCAACCGTGGTCAAGCGCATCAACAACTCGTTCCGTCGCGCTGACCAGATCCAGTGGAAAGCCGGCAAAGGCCCGGGCGACGAAGGTTACATCGACTACTTCGCGCCGATCGTGGCTGACGCTGAAGCCGGTTTCGGCGGCGTACTGAACGCCTACGAGCTGATGAAAAGCATGATCGAAGCAGGCGCCGCCGGCGTTCACTTCGAAGACCAGCTGGCTTCCGTGAAAAAATGCGGCCACATGGGCGGCAAGGTACTGGTACCGACCCAGGAAGCTGTACAGAAGCTGACCGCCGCTCGTCTGGCAGCTGACGTGGCCGGCACGCCGACCATCATCCTGGCCCGTACCGACGCTAACGCGGCGGACCTGCTGACTTCCGATTGCGACCCGTACGACCAGCCATTCGTGACTGGCGAACGTACCCAGGAAGGCTTCTACAAAGTACGCGCCGGTCTCGACCAGGCCATCGCTCGCGGCCTGGCCTACGCGCCGTACGCCGACCTGATCTGGTGCGAAACCGCCAAGCCGGACCTGGACGAAGCTCGTCGCTTCGCTGAAGCGATCAAAAAGGAATACCCGGACCAACTGCTGTCGTACAACTGCTCGCCTTCCTTCAACTGGAAGAAAAACCTGGACGACGCGACCATCGCCAAGTTCCAGCGCGAATTGTCCGCCATGGGTTACAAGCACCAGTTCATCACCCTGGCCGGCATTCACAACATGTGGCACAGCATGTTCAACCTGGCGCACGACTACGCCCGCAACGACATGACTGCCTACGTGAAGCTGCAGGAGCAAGAGTTCGCCGACGCTGCCAAGGGTTACACCTTCGTGGCTCACCAGCAGGAAGTGGGCACCGGCTACTTCGACGACATGACCACCGTGATCCAGGGCGGCTCGTCCTCGGTGACCGCGCTGACCGGTTCGACTGAAGAAGAACAGTTCCATTGATAGGCGGCACCTGAACCAACGGCCGTTGCGGATCGAATAGACAGCTAACCGCAACGCCGCATATCTGACGCCCCGACTGGTTCGGGGCGTTTTTTTGCCCGGGATTTCCCCGCCTGACCTGACCACAATTCATCAGCACGCCGGTGATCATGCAGGAGCTGGCTTGCCAGCGAAGGCGTTCACTCATTCACCCCATGACTTTCGGGCCTCTTCGCTGGCAAGCCAGCTCCTACAGGGGGTCGTGTTGCAGCCATGATCACGAGGAAAAAAACATTGATCCGGAGCAGTTTCTTGCTCAGGAAAACAAGGTAAAACGACCCCGCCCACTACATGTAGTAACGCGCATATAAGACAACTTCCCACTCACCCATCCGCCAAACAGTTTAAAAACTACCACAAACAGTATTGATTATCATTTAGCTCGAAATATGTTCGTTACATTCCTTACAAAACATATTTAACGAAAACCCGCCTAATGCCCGCCACGCATGGGCTACAGGGCCCCGGAGGGGCGCGATGTCCTTATTTCACCCAATAATTTCGCTATCTGAATTTTACTTGCTCGGTGTTTAGCCATAAAATCAGCGGGATCGATTGCTGCGACATATCGTCACTGCGTTGTTTCTTTTTCAAGCTCAGAGACCTTTGCTCTCTGTTAAGGATTTCCAGCATGCCCGAAGCGACAGGACTCATGGCCCACAACTGGGGCTTTGCCATTTTCCTTCTGGGCGTCGTCGGCCTGTGCGCCTTCATGCTCGGCGTCTCAAGCCTCCTCGGGTCAAAAGCCTGGGGCCGCAGCAAAAACGAACCGTTCGAGTCCGGCATGCTACCTACAGGTGGCGCCCGCTTGCGGCTCTCAGCCAAATTCTATCTGGTCGCGATGCTCTTCGTGATCTTCGATATCGAAGCCCTTTTTCTCTTTGCCTGGTCTGTGTCCGTCCGCGAAAGCGGCTGGACCGGATTCGTCGAAGCTCTCGTTTTCATAGCAATTCTGTTGGCAGGTCTTGTCTACCTGTTCCGAGTGGGCGCCCTTGACTGGGCTCCGGAAGCTCGTCGCAAGCGGCAGGCGAAGCTGAAACAATGAGGCTTTGGCAATGCAATACAATCTCACCAGGATCGACCCCGATGCTCCTAACGAGCAGTATCCGATCGGCGAGCGGGAAACCGTTTCCGATCCGTTAGAAGATCAAGTCCACAAAAACATTTTCATGGGCAAGCTCGAAGACGTGCTTAACGGCACGATCAACTGGGGGCGCAAGAACTCCCTGTGGCCGTACAACTTCGGTCTTTCGTGCTGCTATGTGGAAATGACCACCGCCTTCACGGCGCCCCACGACATCGCGCGCTTTGGCGCCGAGGTTATCCGGGCATCGCCGCGCCAGGCGGATTTCATGGTTATCGCCGGTACCTGCTTCATCAAGATGGCGCCGATCATCCAGCGTCTCTACGAGCAAATGCTCGAGCCTAAATGGGTCATCTCCATGGGTTCGTGCGCCAACTCCGGTGGCATGTACGACATCTACTCCGTCGTTCAAGGGGTGGACAAGTTCCTGCCCGTGGACGTCTACGTGCCTGGCTGCCCGCCCCGTCCTGAAGCTTTCCTGCAAGGCTTGATGCTGTTGCAAGAGTCGATTGGACAGGAGCGTCGTCCGCTTTCCTGGGTCGTCGGCGATCAAGGCGTGTACCGCGCCGAGATGCCTTCGCAAAAGGAACAGCGCCGCGAACAGCGAATCGCAGTCACCAACCTGCGCAGCCCCGACGAAGTCTGATCCAGACCTGCTTCTTTTATAGAACGAGAACCTGGCTTCATTCTTTACGTTGACCGAAAGCGATAAAATAACCATGACTACAGGCAGTGCTCTGTACATCCCGCCTTATAAGGCAGACGACCAGGATGTGGTCGTCGAACTGAACAACCGTTTTGGCCCCGAGGCGTTTTCCGCCCAGCCTACCCGTACCGGCATGCCGGTGCTTTGGGTTGCCCGGGCCAAACTCGTCGAAGTCCTGACTTTCCTGCGCAACCTGCCCAAGCCGTACGTCATGCTCTATGACCTGCACGGCGTGGACGAGCGTCTGCGCACCAAGCGTCAAGGGCTGCCAAGCGGCGCCGACTTCACTGTGTTCTACCACTTGATGTCGATCGAACGTAATAGTGACGTGATGATCAAGGTCGCCTTGTCCGAGAGCGACCTCAGCGTACCGACCGTGACCGGCATCTGGCCGAACGCCAACTGGTACGAGCGTGAAGTCTGGGACATGTACGGCATCGACTTCAAAGGTCACCCGCACCTGACCCGCATCATGATGCCGCCGACCTGGGAAGGTCACCCGCTGCGCAAGGACTTCCCGGCCCGTGCCACCGAGTTCGATCCGTTCACCTTGACCCTGGCCAAGCAACAGCTCGAGGAAGAAGCCGCGCGCTTCAAGCCTGAAGACTGGGGCATGAAGCGTTCCGGGGCGAACGAGGACTACATGTTCCTCAACCTCGGCCCGAACCACCCTTCCGCGCACGGTGCGTTCCGCATCATCCTGCAGCTGGACGGTGAAGAGATCGTCGACTGCGTGCCGGACGTCGGTTACCACCACCGTGGTGCCGAGAAGATGGCCGAGCGTCAGTCGTGGCACAGCTTCATCCCGTACACCGACCGTATCGACTACCTCGGCGGCGTGATGAACAACCTGCCGTACGTGCTCTCGGTCGAGAAGCTGGCCGGCATCAAGGTGCCCGAGAAGGTCGACGTCATCCGCATCATGATGGCCGAGTTCTTCCGGATCACCAGCCACCTGCTGTTCCTCGGGACGTACATCCAGGACGTCGGCGCCATGACCCCGGTGTTCTTCACGTTCACCGACCGTCAGAAGGCGTACACGGTGATCGAAGCCATTACCGGCTTCCGTCTGCACCCGGCCTGGTACCGCATCGGTGGCGTCGCTCACGACCTGCCGCGGGGCTGGGAAAAACTGGTGAAAGACTTCATCGAGTGGATGCCACGGCGTCTGGACGAATACCAGAAAGCCGCACTGGACAACAGCATCCTGCGTGGCCGGACCATCGGCGTCGCGGCCTACAACACCAAAGAAGCCCTGGAATGGGGCGTCACCGGTTCCGGCCTGCGTTCGACCGGTTGCGACTTCGACCTGCGCAAGGCTCGCCCATACTCCGGTTACGAAAACTTCGAATTCGAAGTACCGCTGGCGGCCAATGGCGATGCCTACGACCGTTGCATCGTGCGTGTCGAAGAAATGCGCCAGAGCCTGAAGATCATCGAGCAGTGCATGCGCAACATGCCGGAAGGCCCGTACAAGGCGGATCACCCGCTGACCACGCCGCCACCCAAAGAGCGCACCCTGCAGCACATCGAGACCCTGATCACGCACTTCCTGCAAGTTTCGTGGGGCCCGGTCATGCCGGCCAACGAATCCTTCCAGATGATCGAAGCGACCAAGGGCATCAACAGTTATTACCTGACGAGCGATGGCGGCACCATGAGCTACCGCACCCGGATTCGTACCCCAAGCTTCCCGCATCTGCAGCAGATCCCTTCGGTGATCAAAGGCAGCATGGTCGCGGACTTGATCGCGTACCTGGGTAGTATCGATTTCGTTATGGCCGACGTGGACCGCTAAGCATGAACAGCACGCTTATCCAGACAGACCGTTTCGCCCTGAGCGAAACCGAGCGCTCGGCCATCGAGCACGAGTTGCATCACTACGAAGACCCGCGCGCGGCGTCGATCGAAGCCCTGAAGATCGTCCAGAAGGAACGTGGCTGGGTGCCTGATGGCGCTCTGTACGCCATCGGCGAGATCCTCGGCATCCCGGCCAGCGACGTTGAAGGGGTGGCGACGTTCTACAGCCAGATCTTCCGTCAGCCGGTCGGCCGTCACATCATTCGCGTCTGCGACAGCATGGTCTGCTACATCGGCGGCCATGAATCCGTGGTCAGCGAACTCCAGAGCAAACTGGGGATCGGCCTGGGTCAGACCACCGCCGACGGTCGTTTCACCCTGCTGCCGGTCTGCTGCCTCGGCAACTGTGACAAGGCGCCGGCGTTGATGATCGACGACGACACTTTCGGTGATGTGCAGCCTGCCGGCGTTGCCAAATTGCTCGAGGGCTACGTATGACCCTGACTTCCTTCGGACCTGCCAACCGCATCAAGCGGTCGGCCGAGACTCACCCGCTCACCTGGCGTCTGCGTGACGACGGCGAAGCCGTGTGGCTCGACGAGTACCAGGCCAAGAACGGTTATGCCGCTGCGCGCAAGGCTTTCGCCGACATGGCCCAGGACGACATCGTCCAGACCGTGAAAGACGCCGGCTTGAAAGGCCGCGGCGGTGCAGGCTTTCCCACTGGCGTGAAGTGGGGCCTGATGCCGAAAGACGAATCCATCAACATCCGCTACCTGCTGTGCAACGCGGACGAGATGGAGCCGAACACCTGGAAAGACCGGATGCTGATGGAGCAACTGCCCCATCTGCTGATCGAAGGCATGCTGATCAGTGCCCGCGCGCTGAAAACCTACCGTGGCTACATCTTCCTGCGTGGCGAATACACCACCGCCGCCAAGCACCTGAACCGTGCAGTGGAAGAAGCCAAGGCAGCGGGGCTTTTGGGTAAAAACATTCTGGGCAGCGGCTTCGATTTCGAGCTGTTCGTCCACACCGGCGCCGGGCGTTACATCTGCGGTGAAGAAACCGCACTGATCAACTCCCTCGAAGGCCGCCGCGCCAACCCGCGCTCCAAGCCGCCCTTCCCTGCCGCCGTTGGCGTGTGGGGCAAGCCGACTTGCGTGAACAACGTTGAGACCCTGTGCAACGTGCCGGCGATCATTGCCGACGGCGTCGACTGGTACAAATCGTTGGCCCGCGAAGGCAGCGAAGACATGGGCACCAAGCTCATGGGCTTCTCCGGCAAGGTCAAGAACCCGGGCCTGTGGGAATTGCCGTTCGGCGTCACCGGTCGCGAGTTGTTCGAAGACTACGCCGGCGGCATGCGCGACGGTTACAAGCTCAAGTGCTGGCAGCCAGGCGGCGCCGGTACCGGTTTCCTGTTGCCGGAACATCTGGACGCACAAATGTACGCCGGCGGCATCGCCAAGGTGGGCACCCGCATGGGTACCGGCCTGGCCATGGCGGTGGACGACAGCGTCAACATGGTGTCCCTGCTGCGCAACATGGAAGAGTTCTTCTCCCGTGAGTCGTGCGGTTTCTGCACCCCGTGCCGTGACGGTCTGCCGTGGAGCGTCAAGCTGCTGCGCGCGATCGAGAACGGTGAAGGGCAAGCCGGCGATATCGAGACCCTGCTGGGTCTGGTCGGTTTCCTCGGCCCGGGCAAGACCTTCTGTGCTCACGCACCGGGCGCCGTGGAGCCGTTGGGCAGCGCAATCAAATACTTCCGCCATGAGTTCGAAGCCGGCATCGCGCCCACCAGCGCCGTCGTCCCGCCTCTGGCAAGGCCGATCGTAGTCGGCGCTTAACGCTTTAAAAAAGGCGAAGGGTCCGTGCCCTTCGCTTTTCGTGCGATGACGCCGCAAGCGGCTGTGTTGATTCGCGCGGATAACAAGATTCCATTAGCCACGCCCGCTGACACCGGGCCAACGAAGAACTTTGAACCATGGCCACTATCCACGTAGACGGCAAAGAGCTCGAAGTCGATGGGGCGGACAACCTGTTACAGGCGTGTCTGTCGCTAGGCCTCGATATCCCTTATTTCTGCTGGCACCCCGCCCTAGGCAGCATTGGCGCTTGCCGCCAGTGCGCGGTCAAGCAGTACACCGACGAGAACGACAAGCGTGGTCGGATCGTCATGTCCTGCATGACGCCAGCGACCGACGGCAGCTGGATCTCCATCGACGACGAAGAAGCGAAAGTGTTTCGCGCCAGCGTCGTTGAATGGCTGATGACCAACCACCCCCACGACTGCCCGGTCTGTGAGGAAGGCGGTCACTGCCACCTGCAAGACATGACGGTGATGACCGGCCACAACGAGCGCCGTTACCGCTTCACCAAGCGTACCCACCAGAACCAGCAACTGGGCCCGTTCATTTCCCACGAAATGAACCGCTGCATCGCTTGCTACCGCTGCGTGCGCTTCTACAAGGACTATGCCGGCGGCACCGACCTCGGCGTATTCGGCGCCCACGACAACGTGTACTTCGGTCGCGTTGAAGACGGCACCCTGGAAAGCGAGTTCTCCGGCAACCTCACCGAGGTCTGCCCGACCGGTGTGTTCACCGACAAGACTCACTCCGAGCGTTACAACCGCAAGTGGGACATGCAGTTCTCGCCGAGCATCTGCCACGGCTGCTCCAGCGGTTGCAACATTTCCCCGGGCGAGCGCTACGGTGAACTGCGTCGCATCGAGAACCGTTTCAACGGTTCGGTGAACCAGTACTTCCTGTGCGACCGTGGCCGTTTCGGCTATGGCTACGTCAACCGCACCGATCGCCCGCGTCAGCCGCTGCTGGCCAACGGCGCCAAGCTGACCCTCGACGAGGCGCTGGATAAAGCCGCCGACCTGCTGCGCGGGCGCAACATCGTCGGTATCGGTTCGCCCCGTGCCAGCCTCGAAAGCAACTACGCGTTGCGCGAACTGGTCGGCGCCGAGCACTTCTACTCGGGTATCGAAGCGTCCGAACTGGAACGCATCCGTCTGGTGATGCAGGTGTTGAAAGACAGCCCGCTGCCGATCCCGAACATGCGCGACATCGAAGACCACGATGCGATTTTCGTCCTTGGTGAAGACCTGACCCAGACCGCCGCCCGTATGGCGCTGTCCCTGCGTCAATCGGTCAAGGGCAAGGCCGAAGACATGGCCGACGCCATGCGCGTTCAGCCATGGCTCGACGCCGCCGTGAAGAACATCGGTCAGAACGAACTGAACCCGCTGTTCATCGCCAGCCTGGCTGAAACCAAGCTCGACGACATCGCTGAAGAATGCGTACACGCAGCTCCAGACGACCTGGCCCGCATCGGTTTCGCCGTGGCTCACGCCCTCGACGCCAGCGCACCGGCCGTCGAAGGCCTGGACACTGAAGCACTCGACCTGGCCAAGCGCATTGCCGACGCCCTGCTCGCGGCCAAGCGACCATTGATCATTGCCGGCACCTCGTTGGGTTCCAAGGCGCTGATCGAAGCCGCGGCAAACATTGCCAAAGCCCTGAAGCTGCGCGAGAAGAACGGTTCCATCAGCCTGATCGTGCCAGAGGCCAACAGCCTCGGCCTGGCCATGCTCGGCGGCAACTCGGTCGACGAAGCGCTGCAAGCGGTGATCGATGGCAAGGCCGACGCCATCGTCGTGCTGGAAAACGATCTCTACACCCGCACTGATAAAGCCCGCGTCGATGCTGCCCTGAACGCCGCGAAAGTGCTGATCGTGGCCGACCATCAGAAGACCGCTACCAGCGATCGCGCGCACCTGGTCCTGCCAGCCGCCAGCTTCGCTGAAGGCGACGGTACGCTGGTCAGCCAGGAAGGCCGCGCCCAGCGCTTCTTCCAGGTCTTCGACCCGACTTACCTCGATGCGAGCATCCTGGTGCACGAAGGCTGGCGCTGGCTGCATGCCCTGCGCGCCACCCTGCTGAACCAGCCGATCGACTGGACCCAGCTGGACCACGTCACCGCTGCCGTGGCTGCAAGCACGCCGCAACTGAACCGCATCGTCGATGCCGCACCGTCCGCCTCGTTCCGCATCAAGGGCCTGAAACTGGCCCGCGAACCGCTGCGTTACAGCGGCCGGACCGCCATGCGCGCCGACATCAGCGTGCACGAACCCCGTACCTCCCAGGACAAAGACACCGCGTTTTCGTTCTCGATGGAAGGTTACTCGGGCTCGGTCGAACCCCGTCAACAGGTGCCATTCGCCTGGTCGCCGGGCTGGAACTCGCCGCAAGCCTGGAACAAGTTCCAGGACGAAGTCGGTGGTCACATCCGTGCTGGCGACCCGGGCACCCGCCTGATCGAAAGCACCGGTGATTCGCTGAACTGGTTCGCCAGTGTTCCACGTGCGTTCAACCCGGCTCCGGGCACCTGGCAGGTTGTGCCGTTCTTCCACCTGTTCGGCAGCGAAGAGAACTCTTCCAAAGCCGCACCGGTTCAGGAGCGCATTCCGGCCGCTTACGTCGCTCTGGCCAAATCCGAAGCCGACCGTCTGGGTGTCAACGACGGCGCCATGCTCAGCTTGAACGTGGCCGGTCAGACCCTGCGTCTGCCGCTGCGCATCAATGAAGAGCTGGGCGTTGGCCTGGTGGCATTGCCTGCGGGCATCGCCGGCATTCCGCCAGCAATCTTTGGCAAAACCGTTGACGGTCTGCAGGAGGCAGCTCAATGACCTGGTTCACGCCTGAAGTGATTGACGTGATCATCTCGGTCCTCAAGGCCATCGTGATTCTGCTCGCCGTGGTGGTGTGCGGCGCGTTGTTGAGCTGGGTCGAGCGTCGTTTGCTCGCCCTCTGGCAGGACCGTTACGGTCCGAACCGCGTCGGCCCGTTCGGCGCGTTCCAGATCGCGGCCGACATGATCAAGATGTTTTTCAAGGAAGACTGGACGCCACCGTTCGCCGACAAGATGATCTTCACCCTGGCACCGGTCGTGGCCATGAGCGCCTTGCTGATTGCCTTCGCGATCATCCCGATCACCCCGACCTGGGGCGTGGCGGATATCAACATCGGCATCCTGTTCTTCTTTGCCATGGCCGGTCTGTCGGTCTACGCGGTGTTGTTCGCCGGCTGGTCGAGCAACAACAAGTTCGCCCTGCTGGGCAGCTTGCGGGCCTCGGCACAAACCGTGTCGTACGAAGTGTTCATGGGCCTGTCGCTGATGGGCATCGTGATCCAGGTCGGCTCGTTCAACATGCGCGACATCGTCGAATACCAGGCGCAGAACCTGTGGTTCATCATTCCGCAGATCTTCGGTTTCCTGACCTTCTTCATCGCTGGCGTCGCCGTGACTCACCGTCACCCGTTCGACCAGCCGGAAGCGGAACAGGAACTGGCCGACGGTTACCACATTGAATACGCCGGCATGAAATGGGGCATGTTCTTCGTCGGCGAGTACATCGGCATCGTGTTGATTTCGGCGCTGCTGGTGACCTTGTTCTTCGGTGGCTGGCACGGTCCGTTCGGCATTCTGCCGCAGATCCCGTTCATCTGGTTCGCGCTGAAAACCGCGTTCTTCATCATGCTCTTCATCCTGCTGCGCGCCTCGATTCCGCGCCCACGGTATGACCAAGTGATGGACTTCAGCTGGAAGTTCTGCCTGCCGCTGACCCTCGTCAACATGCTGGTGACCGCTGCGATCGTGTTGCTCAACACGCCCGCCGTCGCGGCTCAGTGAGGATAGAGAATCATGAAGTACATATTTGACATCGTGCATGGCTTCTTCACCCAGCTTCGCAGCCTGGTGATGATTTTTGGCCACGCCTTCCGCAAGCGCGACACGCTGCAGTACCCGGAAGAAGCCGTGTACCTGCCGCCGCGCTTTCGTGGCCGTATCGTGCTGACCCGCGACCCCGACGGCGAAGAGCGTTGTGTAGCCTGCAACCTGTGCGCCGTGGCGTGCCCGGTCGGCTGCATCTCGCTGCAGAAAGCTGAAACCGACGACGGTCGCTGGTACCCGGAGTTTTTCCGTATCAACTTCTCGCGCTGCATTTTCTGCGGCCTCTGCGAGGAAGCCTGCCCGACCACCGCGATCCAGCTGACACCGGATTTCGAGATGGCCGAGTTCAAACGTCAGGACCTGGTGTACGAGAAAGAAGATCTGCTGATCTCCGGCCCCGGCAAAAACCCTGATTACAACTTCTATCGTGTTGCAGGTATGGCGATTGCCGGGAAGCCGAAAGGCGCCGCGCAAAATGAAGCCGAACCGATCAACGTGAAGAGCTTGCTGCCTTAAGGAAGAAAGATGGAATTCGCTTTCTATTTCGCATCGGGTATCGCGGTGGTGTCCACGCTTCGCGTGATCACCAACACCAACCCCGTGCACGCCCTGCTCTACCTGATCATTTCGCTGATTGCCGTGGCGATGACGTTCTTCGCCCTCGGCGCACCGTTCGCCGGTGTGCTGGAAGTGATCGCCTACGCTGGCGCCATCATGGTGCTGTTCGTGTTCGTGGTGATGATGCTGAACCTGGGCCCGGCCTCGGTTCAGCAAGAGCGCGTCTGGCTCAAGCCCGGTATCTGGCTCGGCCCGGTCGCCCTCGGCACCCTGCTGCTGGTTGAACTGCTGTACGTGCTGTTCAGCGACGCCAGCGGCCAGGCCATCGGCCACACCACCGTAGACGCCAAGGCCGTGGGCATCAGCCTGTTCGGCCCTTATCTGCTGGTGGTCGAACTCGCCTCGATGCTGCTGCTTGCCGCAGCCGTCACGGCGTTCCACCTGGGCCGCAACGAAGCCAAGGAGCAATGACGATGCCTGCTATCCCTCTGGAGCATGGTCTGGCGGTCGCCGGCATCCTGTTCTGCCTCGGTCTGGTCGGCCTGATGGTCCGGCGCAACATTCTTTTCGTGCTGATGAGCCTGGAGATCATGATGAATGCCTCCGCCCTGGCGTTCATCGTTGCCGGTAGCCGCTGGGGTCAGCCGGATGGACAGATCATGTTCATCCTGGTGATCAGCCTGGCAGCCGCCGAGGCCAGTATCGGCCTGGCGATTCTGTTGCAGCTGTATCGCCGCTTCCACACTCTCGATATCGACGCTGCCAGCGAGATGCGCGGATGAATCTTCTCTATCTGACTTTCGTATTCCCTCTCATAGGTTTCCTGCTGCTGTCGTTCTCCCGTGGACGCATCTCGGAAAACCTGGCCGCGCTGATCGGCGTCGGTTCCATTGGCCTGTCTGCCATCGTCACGGCTTATGTGATCTGGCAGTTCAACGTCGCCCCGCCTGAAGGCGGTCACTACACCCTGGTGTTGTGGCAGTGGATGGCGGTGGAAGGCTTTACGCCGAACTTCGCCCTGTACCTGGATGGCCTGTCCCTGACCATGCTCGGTGTGGTGGTCGGCGTCGGCTTCCTGATCCACCTGTTCGCGTCCTGGTACATGCGCGGTGAAGCCGGTTACTCGCGCTTCTTCGCCTACACCAACCTGTTTATCGCCAGCATGCTGTTTCTGGTGCTGGGCGATAACCTGTTGTTCCTGTACTTCGGCTGGGAAGGCGTGGGCCTGTGCTCGTACCTGTTGATCGGTTTCTACTACAGCAACCGCAACAACGGTAACGCCGCACTCAAGGCCTTCATCGTCACCCGGATCGGCGACGTGTTCATGGCGATCGGCCTGTTCATCCTGTTCCAACAGTTGGGTACGCTGAACATCCAGGAACTGCTGGTGCTGGCACCGCAGAAATTCCAGGCCGGCGACTTCTGGATGGTCATGGCCACCCTGATGCTGCTGGGCGGCGCTGTGGGTAAATCCGCGCAACTGCCGCTGCAAACCTGGCTGGCGGACGCGATGGCCGGCCCTACCCCGGTTTCGGCACTGATCCACGCTGCAACCATGGTGACCGCCGGTGTTTACCTGATCGCCCGTACCCACGGCCTGTTTTCCCTGGCGCCGGATATCCTGCACCTGGTTGGCGTTGTCGGCGGTGTGACCCTGGTCCTCGCCGGTTTTGCCGCACTGGTGCAGACCGACATCAAACGTATCCTCGCCTACTCGACCATGAGCCAGATCGGCTACATGTTCCTGGCCCTGGGCGTCGGTGCCTGGGATGGCGCGATCTTCCACCTGATGACCCACGCCTTCTTCAAGGCGCTGCTGTTCCTTGCATCCGGTGCGGTGATCGTGGCCTGCCACCACGAGCAGAACATCTTCAAGATGGGCGGCCTGTGGAAGAAACTGCCACTGGCCTACGCCAGCTTCATCGTCGGCGGCGCGGCCCTCGCGGCCCTGCCACTGGTGACCGCAGGCTTCTACTCCAAGGACGAAATCCTCTGGGAAGCGTTCGCCAGCGGCAACCAGGGTCTGCTGTATGCAGGTCTGGTCGGCGCGTTCATGACCTCGCTGTACACCTTCCGCCTGATCTTCATCGCGTTCCACGGTGAAGCGAAGACCGAAGCGCACGCCGGTCACGGCATCGCTCACTGGCTGCCACTGTCGGTGCTGATCGTATTGTCCACCGCCATCGGCGCGATGATCGTTCCGCCGCTGCACGGCGTGCTGCCGCAAAGCGTCGGCCATGCCGGCGGCGAAGCCAAGCACAGCCTGGAAATCGCTTCGGGCGCCATCGCCCTGGCCGGTATCCTGCTGGCCGCCTTGCTGTTCCTCGGCAAGCGGCGTTTCGTCACTGCAATCGCCAACAGCGGCATCGGCCGCTTCCTTTCGGCCTGGTGGTTCGCTGCCTGGGGCTTCGACTGGATCTACGACAAACTGTTCGTCAAGCCATACCTGGCGATCAGCCACGTACTGCGCAAAGACCCGCTCGACCAGACCATCGGTCTGATCCCGCGTATGGCCAAGGGCGGTCACACCGCCCTGAGCCGTACCGAAACCGGTCAACTGCGTTGGTACGCGGCATCGATGGCAGCCGGCTCCGTGCTGGTCATCGGCGCCATCGTGCTGGTAGCGGTCTGAATATGAACCTTGCGAACTTGCGAAAGGAATTGAGCCCGTCATGATTCTGCCTTGGCTAATCCTGATCCCCTTCATCGGCGGCCTGCTGTGCTGGATGGGTGAGCGCTTCGGCGCCACCCTCCCCCGCTGGATTGCGCTGATCACCATGTCCCTGTTGCTCTGCCTCGGCCTCTGGCTGTGGGCCACCGGTGACTATTCATTTGCCCCGGCGCCTGGCGCCGACCCGACCTGGGCGCTTGAGTTCAAGCACATCTGGATCGAGCGCTTCGGCATCAGCGTGCACCTGGCCCTCGACGGCCTGTCGCTGCTGATGATCATGCTGACCGGTCTGCTGGGCGTGCTCTCGGTGCTCTGCTCGTGGAAAGAAATCCAGCGTCACGTTGGCTTCTTCCACCTGAACCTGATGTGGATCCTGGGCGGTGTCGTCGGCGTGTTCCTCGCCCTCGACCTGTTCATGTTCTTCTTCTTCTGGGAAATGATGCTGGTGCCGATGTACTTCCTCATCGCGCTCTGGGGTCACAGTTCTTCGGACGGCAAGAAAACCCGGATCTACGCGGCGACCAAGTTCTTCATCTTCACTCAGGCTTCCGGCCTGATCATGCTGGTGGCGATCCTCGGTCTGGTTCTGGTCAACTTCAACGACACCGGCGTGATTACCTTCAACTACGCCGACCTGTTGAAAACCAAGATGTCGCTGAGCACCGAGTACATCCTGATGCTCGGCTTCTTCATCGCCTTCGCGGTGAAGCTGCCCGTCGTGCCGTTCCACTCCTGGTTGCCTGACGCTCACGCCCAGGCACCGACCGCGGGTTCGGTCGACCTGGCCGGTATCTTGTTGAAGACAGCGGCCTATGGTCTGCTGCGTTTCGCCCTGCCACTGTTCCCGAACGCTTCGGCGGAGTTTGCGCCGATCGCCATGACCCTCGGTCTGATCGGGATCTTCTACGGTGCGTTCCTGGCCTTCGCGCAAACCGACATCAAGCGTCTGATCGCCTTCTCGTCCGTTTCCCACATGGGCTTCGTACTGATCGGCATCTACTCCGGCAGCCAACTGGCGCTGCAGGGCGCGGTCATGCAGATGCTGGCGCACGGTCTGTCGGCCGCGGCACTCTTTATCCTCAGTGGCCAGTTGTACGAGCGCACCCACACCCGCGACATGCGTGAGATGGGTGGCCTGTGGTCGAAGATCGCCTACCTGCCGGCCCTCAGCCTGTTCTTTGCCGCGGCGTCCCTGGGCTTGCCGGGTACCGGTAACTTCGTCGGTGAGTTCCTGATCCTGCTCGGCACCTTCCCCTCGGCGCCTGTGGTTACCATCATCGCGACGTCGGGCCTGGTGTTCGGTTCGGTCTACTCGCTGATCATGATCCACCGCGCGTACTTCGGCCCGGCCAAATCGGACGCGGTACTGCATGGCATGGACGGTCGCGAAATGATCATGGTGGTCGGGCTTGCGGCGCTGCTGATCTACATCGGCGTGTACCCGCAACCGTTCCTCGATACCTCTGCCGCGACGATGCATGGCGTGCAGCAATGGCTCGGTACCGCCTTCACTCAACTCGCTTCGGCCCGGTAAGAGCGCTATGGAATTCACGACTCAACACTTTATCGCGCTAGCGCCGTTGTTGATCACCAGCGCCACGATCATCGTGGTGATGCTGGCGATTGCCTGGCGCCGCAACCACTCGCAGACCTTCCTGATTTCCGTGGCGGGTCTGAACCTGGCGCTGCTGTCGATCCTGCCAGCCTTGAAAGTCGCGCCTCTGGCCGTGACCCCACTGCTGCAAATCGATAGCTTCGCCTGCTTGTACATGGCGCTGATCCTGGTCGCCACCCTCGCTTGTGTGACCCTCGCCCACGCCTACCTCGGCGATGGCGGTTCGGGTTACCCGGGCAACCGCGAAGAACTGTACCTGCTGATCCTGATGGCCGCCGCCGGCGGCCTGGTGCTGGTCAGCGCGCAGCACCTGGCCGGGTTGTTCATCGGTCTGGAACTGCTGTCGGTACCGGTCTACGGTCTGGTGGCGTATGCCTTCTTCAACAAGCGTTCGCTGGAAGCCGGTATCAAGTACATGGTGCTGTCGGCCGCCGGTTCCGCGTTCCTGTTGTTCGGTATGGCGCTGCTGTATGCCGACTCCGGCAGCCTGAGCTTCAACGGCATCGGTCAGGCCCTGGCGGCCACCGGCCTGCCAAGCTCGCTGGCGCAACTGGGCCTGGGCATGATGCTGATCGGCCTGGCGTTCAAGCTGTCGCTGGTGCCGTTCCACCTCTGGACCCCGGACGTCTACGAAGGTGCTCCGGCACCGGTGGCCGCGTTCCTGGCTACTGCGTCGAAAGTCGCGGTGTTCGCGGTGATGGTGCGTCTGTTCCAGATCTCTCCGGCGGCGAGCAGCGGTGTGCTGAGCGACGTGCTGACCATCATCGCCATCGCGTCGATCCTGTTCGGTAACCTGCTGGCGCTGACCCAGAGCAATCTCAAGCGTCTGCTGGGTTACTCGTCCATCGCCCACTTCGGTTACCTGCTGATCGCCCTGGTGGCGAGCAAAGGCCTGGCCGTGGAAGCCATCGGCGTGTACCTGGTCACTTACGTGATCACCAGCCTCGGCGCGTTCGGCGTGATCACCCTGATGTCCTCGCCGTACAACGGCCGCGACGCCGATGCCCTGTACGAATACCGCGGCCTGTTCTGGCGCCGTCCGTACCTGACCGCCGTGCTGACCGTGATGATGCTGTCCCTGGCCGGCATCCCGCTGACTGCGGGTTTCATCGGCAAGTTCTACATCATCGCCACCGGCGTCGAGTCCCACCAATGGTGGCTGGTCGGCTCCCTGGTACTGGGCAGCGCCATCGGCGTGTTCTACTACCTGCGTGTGATGGTCACTTTGTACCTGATCGAACCGAACCTGCGTCGTCACGATGCGCAACTGCATTGGGAGCAACGTGCGGGCGGCGTGATGTTGCTGGCTATCGCCGCACTGGCGTTCTTCCTTGGGCTCTATCCACAGCCGTTGCTGAACCTGGTTCAGCAGGCGGGGTTGGCGGGTTGATCGTTTAGGCGGTACTCGGTAGTAAATAGAAACGGCACCTTCGGGTGCCGTTTTTGCGTTGTAGGATTTGTTACCGCTGCCCTGCCCTCCTTCTGCAATCCCCGAAAGCTCTCGCCGAATTGTCCGTTTCGTCCTACAGCCAGAATCAAGCACTTGGTACTACCTTGGAGACCAAACGCTGAATAGAGAAATCAACACGAGAATCCACAATGAAACGTGACATTTTTTCCGAACTGATGGATGGCCTCGAATCCTTGGCCGACGAGCGCCAAGGCAAGATCGCGCTGCGGACCCACAAGGTTCAGCTGCCAAAACTGGTACCCATCACTGCCGAGGAAGTGGTAGCCATCCGCCTACAACTCAACCTTTCCCGGTCGGTGTTCGCCATGTATCTGCGCACCAACACCCGAACCCTCGAAAACTGGGAACAGGGACGGGCAACGCCAAATGCCCAAGCCACGATACTGATCCGCTTGGTTGAACGCTTTCCACAAACCATCGAGCAGCTCGCCGCCCTGACCCGAGCGGTAGAGGCTGCACCACACAAATGACGAATTTTGTAATTTTTAAGCTTGAGGTGATCGCCCCAAAAATCATTCCAACTTCATCAGCCCATACGCAATGAATCCCCAAACAGCAATGCCAACCAGCATCACCGCTTTGATTTTCAGTAGCCGCTTTAGACTTGTCCCAATGGTGCACCAGGCTACGGCTGGAAATGCCGAGGGCCGTCTTTAACTTGGGGTGATCACCCATAAAATTACTCAAACTTCATCAGCACATAGCCAACCATTACCCAAATTGCACTAGCAACAAGCATCGCTACATCTGTTTGTAGAAGTCGTTTGAGATGAGGAGGGAAATTTTCGATATCGACGGGGTCCACATCGCCGATGCGGATATACGCCCTAGGCCACACCACCATCCCGGCAATCTTATTGATTAGTAAGTACCCTCCAAACCAACCCTGATTCCGCAGGCCGGGGCCCCAAATATAAATGTAACGACTGTTCTTTAAGGCTTGCATCATGGCGTCTAGATGACGCCGACTCAGGTATAGACTGAATACAATATGTACATAAATCAGCAGAATTGGGCCTGCTAGAAGCCAGAAAGCTAACCAAGTTGTCCAAAATCCCTCCCCTATCACTGATGTGTTTTCTCATACAAAATTTCACCAGCTCTCTCACCTCCCGTACCAACATAAGTCGTACCCACCCATGCGCCAACACCTATCACAGCCGCTACGCAGATAACTCCTCCAACTCCTGTAGAGACTCCAAGCGCCAAGCAGATCGGACCACTGGCATGTCGAGCTATCTCGCCACCCGCAATGCCACCACCGGTAGACCCAAAAAATTTACCCCCTTCAGTAAACTTTACCTTTCCACAAGCCTCTGCAGAGCCGGTATTACAAACCTCCTGAATACTCAACAGAGAAGACACCCCACCAATGCCAATGCCGATGTAACCACCACTCTGCATATATTTGGCTGCACGGCTGGTTGCATTCACATGGGTGGCATAACCTGGTATCTGGCCCGGCCCCCCGGCCTTATCCCAGTGATACACCAAGCTGCGACTGGAAATACCGAGAGCCGACTTCAATTTGGGATGATCACCCAAGGTCGTCTGCCCACGCAGGCGAGTGGAATTCAGCAGATGTGCATCCAGCTGGGCGAGCAGACGCTGCCGCTCGGCGAAGAACTGCGGCGATCTGAGGTGGCCGTGTTGGCGATAGGTGTCCTGATGCAGGCGCTCCATGGCTTGAAGGGTATCGCGCAGGCTGGTCAGGTGTTTTTCCATCACCATCGCGCTGACGCCAAGCCAGGTCGAGGTCCGACCGGTAAAACTGGCGATTTCAGCAGCGTGACGGAACATGAAATCGGCTTCCTCCGGTGTCAGGGGATCAAGGTCAGCCTTGACCTGTTGAGCAGTCTGCATCAGCAGCGCTTCCTGATAGGTGCAGGAGGTGTTATCCGGATCGCTCAGCACGATCATCGAACCTGCTTTGAGGTCGCCTGACCTGGGGTTGAGCGCGTGAAACTTGCTCATCACGGCCGGGTCGCGCGCGGGGAACAGCGTCGCTTCCAATGCTTCGCGAGTCATGCTTTTGGGTACGACATAGAAGCCAGGTTCCTGGGGCTCTACGCTGTTGAATACCGCTGGCGCTGGAGGGCTTGAAGGGACGAAACCGGATTGACGCGGCGCTACGGAATGCCGGGCCGCCGCAGGAGAGTTCGGTTGAGCGGCGCTATGTGTGGCATTCCGCGCGGGACGTGCTTCATTCTGATAGGTAGCCGTGAATACCGAAGGGATCAGTTGTGCTTTACAGGGACAATTGCTGTAGCTGTCCAGCGTGCCAGCCACGTGCTTGCCATGACTGATTATGTGCGAAACGCCACCGACGATTCGATAAGTCTTCCCGTCCTCTCCACAAGTGACCCGATCGCCTTCGCGAGCGTGAGCGAGGCCATACATCATGACTCTGGTATCGCCATCCAGGACTTTGCCACCGCAGGTGGTCTTGTCATTCAAGCCAATGAAATAACCTTCTTTCATTGATGTACTTCTCCATTTTCATGCGACTTAGCCCACGGTGTTTTCGACCGTAGATTGAGAATATTGCGCGACGACGAATAAGACGGTGGAACGCGTGCTGAAAGCAATCCAATGGCATAGTCAAATGAACGAATAGGAATTTTCGTAATAACAAACAACCAATTTCCTACAGCGGAAGTTTCAAAATGTAACTTTTCTTTAAAATGTAAGCGCGGTGTCTGTGTTGTTTCTTTCACGAGCGAGCGCAGCCCGATGGATAGACTAAACAACGACATCTTCCTGGACTGTGTGAAAACCCTACTGACCTGAGCGGCGCTCAAAGAAATTTAAACACTCATGTTTAATCGCTTCGAAAATTACTTCGTGAAAAGCCACAACACCTTGCGGCGTTACCTACAGGTAAGACAGAATCCGCCGGCTTGTGTGTCTTGGGTATGGGTTCTATCGTTTGCCGGTCACTGAAAAACAGTGATCGGGTTTGGTAGACCCGTAGCATCGACGCATAGCGTCACCCTTTACTGTCCAATGTTTGGGCGGTGTTTTTATGGTGGCCATGCGCAGGGCTCCTTCGGGGGCGCCGGTTACGATGCCCGGTCTACCAACCTTCGTATGGTCACCGCCTTCGTTTGGTAGCGAGGATGTGATTCCTTTTAAATAGCATCGGAGTTCCATCTATGTTCAAGGTCACACCCAATCCGCCGGACAGCGATCCGGCATCCCCGTACGAAACCCTCGAATCAAAAAAACTGCATGACACCACCGAGCACGCCCTCGACTATCACCCAAAGCCGGACGTCCCCATCATGGAAAACCCGCGCACTCCCGGCACCATGTTCATCGTCAACCCGGAACTCGATACCGAAACCCTGCTGGCCCATGCTTGCGAGTCGCTGGCCTCGGCCAACGTCATGACGATGGATTTGGCGGACCACACGGATGGGCCCAGGCGCAATACCCTATTGGGCATCGCGCAAGTCATCATGCTGGGTGAGCTGGCGGTGAACCGGGCGCTGGATCGGCTTGACCCGATTGAATAGTCCCGGCCGCAGTGGCTTCGGCTGAGCGTCATGAAATCAACGCGAGAACGAAAATGAAACGTGACAGCTTTTTTGAACCGGCAGAAGGCTTTGATGGGTTGGCTGTTGAGCGTCTGAGTGATGCTGAACCCAGTTACCAACGCATTGGAGCAATGAAAGTAAAACGGGTGATTCCCGAAGACTTCGACGCGCCATTATCCAACGAAATGCTTGATGCTTTTGAAGGCTCTTTGCGATCCCTATACCAGTAAATCAGCGGTGCAAAGGGCTGGAGAGCTTTGTGGTCCGGGATGACCTCTTCGCTGGCAAGCCAGCTCCTACAGGGATCTGTGGTGTTCGCACCCATGGTGACGACGCAAAACTGTGCTCAGTATTTGTTGTAGCACTTCATTGGCAAGCATTGGGGTTCTCAATGCTGGCCAATGAAGTGCTAGGTGCTCTCTGCCATTTGGCATTATAGTCAATGCCAGATGTCTTAGCGCCGGAGGCTACCATGAGTGCCAAGAAGAAAATAGAACCAACCGATGGAGCCCACGTAAGGGTTGATCGGGTCGGTACAGCTAAATCGCGCAACGCTGAAGCGGCCTTGGCGCTTTTGAAAAACAACCAGCCTGCGGTGGCATTGACTGATACACCTCGCGCCACACACATGGTTGCGATATTGCTCCACGGCGACGTGAGTGATGATCGTATGGAGATTTACAGGGCCGTAAGAAACGGTTTCCCGCTTCAGTCGGTGATTGACATGATTGAACACAGTGACGTTTACAAACGGTATGGCGTGCTGTCGAGGATCGTGGGCGCTTCTGATCGCACCCTGGCCCGACGGTTGAAATCCCCGGAAGAAGTCTTGACCTGCGAGCAAAGCACGCGCGCACTCTATTATGCCGAGGTGTTGGAGAAGGCCACCGATGTGTTGGGCTCGCGTGAGCTGGCCGAGCAATGGATGGTCAAACCTGCTCGCGGCCTGGATGGTGAGATGCCCATTGATTTGATTTCCAACTCGGTGGGTTATGAGCTGGTGACTGACTTTCTGACGCGCATCGAGTACGGGGTCTATTGATGGCTAAAGACCCTTTAGGCAGTGAGATTCACTTCTGGCGCCTTGACGCTGCTGAGTATGCCCCCACCTGGCATTTGGGTGTGGGAGCAGAAAAGGTGGGTGGACGCTGGAACCCTAAAGGCATGGCCACGGTTTATGCCAGCCTGGATGCCTCTACGGCCATTCTTGAGGTGGCCGTACACAAGGATTTCGATGCGCTGGATTGCAAGCCCCATCGCCTGACGCAGGCCCGTGTGCTGGACCCGTCCAGGATATATGTGGTGCAGCCCGACGGTATTGCAAACCCTAATTGGTTGGTACCCGGCACGCCTAGCCGCAGCCAGCAGCAGTTCGGTGCTGACCTGCTGAACCAGCATCCCTTTGTATTGGTGCCTTCCAGCGTGTCGCCGCATAGCTGGAATTTGCTGATGAACCCGCAAAAGGCTAATGGCTTGTACGAGCTGGTGATGCAAGAGCCTTTTGGCCTGGATGGTCGGCTTAATAAGCCTCAAGCCTGAAGAGCATCTTTTCCTCAAGTACCCAACGCACAGTCGATCAAAACCTGTGGGAGCGGGCTTGCCCGCGATGGCGTTGGAACAGGCGCAGGTGGTCTGTTGTCATGGCGAGTGTTTCAGGCTGGAGAGCTTTGTTGTCCGGGATGGCCTCTTCGCTGGCAAGCCAGCTCCTACAGGGGGCTGCGGCTGGACGAATGCATTCGTGGCGCGGCGCAGGGGTTGTGGCTGGATGAACGAACTGTAGCGCAACGCAAAACCTGTAGGAGCCGGCTTGCTGGCGAAAGCGGTGGCACAGGCACAAACAAAAACGGCACCTTCCGGTGCCGTTCGTATTTCAAGGTCCAGCCGGTTACTTACGCGCCGCCTCCCACGATTTCAGCAGTTCGGCATAACTCACGGTTTCCCCTTTAGGCTTCTCGTTCGCCAGTTTCGGCTTCGGTGCGCCTGGCTGATCGAACCAGTACTGCGCATCCCGCTCAGGATTCATTTTCGGTGCGCAGGTCGCTTGTGCCTTCGAACGTTCCAGACGGGTCATGATCGCGTCCTGATCCTTGGCCAGGCCATCCAGCGCCTGTTGCGGGGTCTTCTCGCCACTGGCGGCTTCGGCGATGTGGCTCCACCACAGTTGCGCCAGCCGCGGATAGTCCGGCACGTTGGTCCCGGTCGGGGTCCACTGCACCCGGGCCGGGCTGCGGTAGAACTCGACCAGGCCGCCGAGTTTCGGTGCCAGGTCGGTCATGGCTTGGGAGTTGATGTCCGATTCGCGGATCGGGGTCAGGCCGACGATGGTTTTCTTCAGCGAGACGGTTTTCGAGGTCACGAACTGCGCGTACAGCCAGGCCGCCAGTCGTTGCTTCTCGGGCGTGGACTTGAGGAAGGTCCAGGAACCGGCGTCCTGATAACCGAGTTTCATGCCCTCTTCCCAATACGGACCTTTCGGCGATGGAGCCATGCGCCACTTCGGCGTGCCGTCGGTGTTCATCACCGGCAGGCCCGGTTTGGTCATGTCGGCGGTAAACGCGGTGTACCAGAAGATCTGTTGGGCGATGTTGCCCTGGGAGGGCACCGGGCCGGACTCGGAGAAGGTCATGCCCGCCGCTTCCGGCGGGGCATATTTCTTCAGCCAGTCGACGTATTTGGTGGTGGCATAGACCGCCGCCGGGCCGTTGGTGTCGCCGCCCCGGGTAATGCTGGAGCCGACCGGATGACAGTCCTCGACGCGGATGCCCCACTCGTCCACCGGCAAGCCGTTGGGGATGCCCTTGTCGCCAGCGCCGGCCATGGAGAACCAGGCATCGGTGAAACGCCAGCCCAGGGACGGGTCTTTCTTGCCGTAGTCCATGTGCCCGTAGATGCGTTTGCCGTCGATTTCCTTGACGTCCTCGCTGAAGAATTTGGCGATGTCTTCATAGGCCGACCAGTTCACCGGTACACCCAATTCGTAGCCGTACTTTTCCTTGAATTTCGCCTTCAGGTCCGCCCGCTCGAACCAGTCGGCGCGGAACCAGTAGAGGTTGGCGAATTGCTGGTCGGGGAGCTGATAGATCTTGCCGTCCGGTGCGGTGGTGAAAGAAATGCCGATGAAGTCCTTGATGTCCAGGGTCGGCGAGGTGTAGTTCTTGCCTTCGTTGGCCATCAGGTCGGTGATCGATTCGGTCTTGCCATAGCGAAAGTGCGTGCCGATCAGGTCCGAGTCGTTGACCCAGCCGTCATAGATGTTCTTGTCCGATTGCATCTGGGTCTGCAGCTTTTCCACCACGTCGCCTTCCTGCAGCAGGTCGTGGGTCAGCTTGATCCCGGTGATCTCGGTAAAGGCCTTGGCCAGTACCTTGGATTCATATTCGTGGGTGGCGATGGTTTCCGAGACCACCTTGATGTTCATCCCGCGAAACGGCTCGGCGGCCTTGATGAACCACTTCAACTCCGCGAGCTGCTGCTCTGGCGTGAGGGTGGACGGTTTGAATTCGCTGCCAATCCATTTTTTGGCGGCGTCTTCATAGGCATCGGCCCAGGCCGCAGCGCTCAAACCGCTGAGTGCCAGCATGGCTGCCAATGAAACGCTATGTCGCAGCTTATTGTTTTTGTCGAACATAGAGACCTCCTGTTTAGGTTTCGGAGCAACGTTGCCGATCGATTTCGACTAGCCCCAACGCATCACAGCCAACAGCCACACCAGGGACACCGCGAACGCGACCCAGATGCTCCATTCGGTAGCGCCGATTACCAGCAAATGCAGGTAGGCGCTGCCGAGAAGACCGATAAACAGCCGATCGCCACGGGTGGTGGCAATCGGCAGGAAACCCCGCCGAGGGACACTCGGTGAGCGTAGCTCCCAGGTCGTCATGCCCACCAGGATCAAGGCAATGGCGCAGAAGAACGCCGCAGTGGGGACGGTCCAACTCATCCATTCCATCATCAGTTCCTCATACCCGGCCCAGGGCAAAGCCCTTGGCCACGTGGTTGCGAACAAACCAGATCACCAGCATGCCCGGCAGGATGGTCAACACCCCCGCCGCTGCCAGCACGCCCCAGTCGATGCCCGACGCCGAGACCGTGCGCGTCATCACCGCGGCGATGGGCTTGGCGTTCACCGAGGTCAGGGTTCGCGCCAGCAGCAGCTCGACCCAGGAAAACATGAAGCAGAAAAACGCCGTGACACCGATCCCGGAGCCGATCAGCGGGACGAAAATCTTGACGAAGAACTTGGGGAAACTGTAGCCGTCGATGTAGGCCGTTTCGTCGATCTCCTTGGGCACGCCGGACATGAAGCCTTCGAGAATCCACACCGCCAACGGCACGTTGAACAGGCAATGGGCCAACGCCACCGCGATGTGCGTATCGAACAGCCCGATCGAGGAATACAGCTGGAAGAACGGCAGCAGAAAGACCGCCGGCGGTGCCATGCGATTGGTCAGCAGCCAGAAGAACAGGTGCTTGTCACCGAGGAAACGATAACGCGAGAACGCGTACGCCGCCGGCAGCGCCACGCTCAGCGAGATCACCGTGTTCAGGCTCACGTAGTACAGCGAGTTGAGGTAACCGTTGTACCAGCTCGGATCGGTGAAGATCACCTTGTAGTTGGCGAAGGTGAAGTCCTGGGGAAACAGCGTCAGGCCGCCGAGGATTTCACCGTTGCTCTTGAAGGACATGTTCAGCAGCCAGTAAATCGGTACCAGCAGGAACAGGATGTAGATCAACAGCGGAATGAGCTTTCTTTTACTCATGGCGGACCTCAGCGGTTGGCGTCAGAGTGAGTCATGGCGGTGTAGAACAGCCAGGACACCAACAAAATGATCAGGAAATACACCAGGGAGAAAGCAGCAGCGGGTCCCAAGTCGAATTGCCCTACGGCCATCTGAGTCAAGGTCTGACTCAAGAACGTCGTGGCATTACCCGGACCGCCGCCCGTCAACACAAACGGTTCGGTGTAGATCATGAAGCTGTCCATGAACCGCAACATCACCGCGATCAACAGCACGCTCTTGAGCTTGGGCAACTGGATGTGCCGGAACACCGCCCAGGCCGAGGCCCGATCGATCCGCGCCGCCTGGTAGTAAACGTCCGGAATCGCCCGCAGGCCGGAAAAACACAACAGCGCCACCAGTGACGTCCAGTGCCAGACGTCCATCACCAGCACCGTGACCCAGGCGTCCATGGTGTTGGCTGCATAGTTGTAGCTGATGCCCATGGCATTGAGGCTCGAACCGAGCAGGCCGATGTCCGCCCGGCCGAAGATCTGCCAGATGGTGCCGACCACGTTCCACGGGATCAGCAGCGGAATCGCCAGGATGATCAGCACCAGCGACGACCAGCGGCCCTTGGTCGGCATGGTCAGGGCGATGGCGATGCCCAGGGGGATTTCGATCAGCAGCACGCACCCTGAGTAGATGAACTGGCGCAGCAGCGAATCATGCAAGCGAGGATCGAGCAGCACCTGGCGGTACCAGTCGGCGCCGACGAAGTAGCGGCTGGACTGGTCGAAGATGTCCTGCACCGAGTAGTTGACCACGGTCATCATCGGGATCACCGCACTGAACGCCACCAGCAAAAACACCGGCAACACCAGCCACCACGCCTTGTTGTTGTACACCTTGTTCATGACTGTGCCTCCAGCAAGTAATCATCGGCATACACCATCAACCATTGCGCCGGGAAGCTGATGTACGCCGTACCTTCTGGCACCGGCTTGTCTTCGGCCAGGCGCACTTTCAGCGGCGCGCCGTCGAGGTCCAGGGTCACGATCTTGTAGGTGCCCAGGTCTTCGACGTGTACGACTTGGGCCCGCAGCGCGTCATCGAAGGGTTCATCCCAC
Organism: Pseudomonas sp. MPC6; assembly: GCF_006094435.1. Taxonomy (NCBI): domain Bacteria; kingdom Pseudomonadati; phylum Pseudomonadota; class Gammaproteobacteria; order Pseudomonadales; family Pseudomonadaceae; genus Pseudomonas; species Pseudomonas sp. MPC6. The sequence goes on from NZ_CP034783.1 coordinate 4,733,355, forward strand.
ACGTGGACGAATTCCGGCCGGATACCGACCTTCAGGCTGTGCCACTCGGACTCGGCGATGCGCTGTTGCTGTGCAGCGGACAGCGGCAAGTGAGTCGAGGCGAACCCGACGCCCCCCGGTTGCGGCGTCACCTCGATCAGGTTCATGCCCGGGCTGCCGATGAAATAGCCGACAAAGGTGTGGCTCGGGCGCTCGAACAGTTCCCGCGGCGTGCCGAACTGCACGATCTGCCCGCCGTACATCACCGCAATCTTGTCGGCAAAGGTCGAGGCTTCCAGCTGATCGTGAGTGACGTAGACCATGGTGATGTTGAATTGCTCGTGGATCTGCTTGAGCTTGCGCCGCAGCTTCCACTTCAGGTGCGGGTCGATCACCGTCAACGGTTCGTCGAAGAGGATGGCCGACACGTCATCGCGCACCAATCCCCGGCCCATGGAGACTTTCTGTTTTTCGTCGGCGGTGAGGTTGCGCGCCTTCTTGCTCAGCAATGCCTGGAGGTCGAGCACTTCGGCGATTTCCTGCACCTTGCTGTGAATCTTCGCCTCCGCCATGCCCTGATTGCGCAGCGGGAAGGCCAGGTTGTCGTACACCGTCATGGTGTCGTAGACCACCGGAAACTGGAAAACCTGGGCGATATTGCGCTTCTCCGGGGTCAGCGCGTTGACCACTTTGCTGTCGAACAGCACCTGGCCCTGGGATGGGCTGAGCAACCCGGAAATGATGTTGAGCAAGGTCGACTTGCCGCAGCCCGAAGGCCCGAGCAAGGCGTAGGCACCGCCCTGCTCCCAGACATGGTCCATCTCGCGGATCGCATAATCGTCGGGACCGGTCGGCGTGCGGATGTAGCTGTGGGCGAGGTTCTGCAAACGGATTTCGGCCATCAGGCAACCCTCGCGATACGGCGACCGGGCGCCTGGACCAGCCGCCCCTGCATATCGAACACAAACAGTTTATGGGTCGGTATGTAGATGCGAATTGGCGCGTCGACGTCGTATTCATGGACCCCGGGCAGGTGCAGCACCAGCAGGAAATGCTCGTTGCGCACGTGCAGGAAGGTTTCCGAACCGCTGATCTCCGCCACTTCGACGGTCACCGCCAGTTCCAGATCGTCATCGTTGCTGGGCACCAGCGAAATGTGGCTGGGCCGCACGCCGAAGCGGAACTCGCCCTCGCCCACCGGCCGCAGGTCCACGTTCAACGGAAAGTGCACGAAATTGGCGAAACTCACTTCGTTGCCGGCGATGCGGCCGGGCATCAGGTTGATTGGCGGCTCGCTGAACAGCTCGGCGGCCAGTACGGTCTGCGGCTGGTGATACACCGCCGAGGACTTGCCGCTCTGGATCACCCGACCTTCATGGAGAATGGTCGTGGTGCCGCCCAGGGCCAGGGCTTCGTTGGGTTCGGTGGTGGCATAGATGGCGATGGTGTGATGCGCCTTGAACAGCTCGCGCATCTCCTGGCGCAGTTCCTCGCGCAACTTGTAGTCGAGGTTGACCAGTGGCTCGTCGAACAGGATCAGCTCGGCGTCCTTGACCAGCGCCCGGGCCATGGCCGTGCGCTGTTGCTGGCCGCCGGAGAGTTCCAGCGGATAGCGCTGCAGAAATTTTTCGATGCGCAGCATCTTCGCGGTTGCCAGCACCTTGCTCTGGATCAGCTCGTTGGAAACACCGCCCTGGCGCAACGGCGAAGCAATGTTCTCGAACACCGTCATGGTCGGGTAGTTGATGAACTGCTGATAGACCATCGACACATTGCGCAGGCGCACCGGGCGCTGGGTGACGTCGACGCCGTTCATCAGGATGCGGCCGCTGTCGGGCTTGTCCAGCCCGGCCATCAGGCGCATGAGGCTGGTTTTGCCGGACAGGGTGCGGCCGAGCAAAACGTTGAAGGATCCAGGCTCGAAACTTAAGTTAGCATCGTCGATCCAGGTCTGGCCCTCGACGGTACGGCTGACGTGCTCCAGGGTTAATGACATGGCTCGGCCTTTTTATTATTGGAGTCAAGCGACCTGAGCGATAGAGCGACATTCGTGCCAGAAAATATAAGCGTTTGATCCGGTTTGAAAATTCCTCACAGAACGGAAAAACCGTGTTCATTGCTGAACAGAAATGAACAACCTTCACTGAACATTTGAACAACACGTCGATTGACAATGAACAATAGTGAACAACACTCTATGGACGCGTTTCGCATTCCCTGTAGGAGCCCGGCTTGCCGGCGAAGGCGATTTCGATGACGCCTTCGCCGGCAAGCCGGGCTCCTACAGGGAGGTGGCGCGTCAAAGACATCCCAGGCGAACGCTGTCCTTGTGCGCAATTCCATAAAAACAATAAAAGCCTGCTCAGAGATCGACTGCCATGGCCGCACCCGCCCTGCCGCTCTCCCATGACGCCATCATCCAGGACTCCTGGTCCCGTTGCCGCGCGTTCGGTCTCGATCATCAGAGCCCCCCGGCGTTCGATCAGCTGCCGCCCGAGGGCATCGCCCGGCTGCTGGAAAGCCAGCATTCACTGGTGCAGACCACCCATCAGGAAGTCCTGCCGTATTACGAGAACATCCTGAGCAATTCCAATTGCCTGATCATGCTCGCCGACAATCAGGGCCAGGTACTGACATCCTGGGGGACCCAGCGTTTTATCGAGCCCCGCCTGACCCGCGGTTTCAGCGCCGGCGCCAGCTGGATGGAGCGTTGCAGCGGCACCAATGCGATCGGCACCGCATTGGCCTGCGAGCAGGCGGTGCATATCGAACACGATGAACATTTCCTCAAGGCCAACCGTTTCATGACCGGTTCCGCCGCGCCGATTTTCGATGCCGAACGCAAGGTGATCGCGGTGCTCGATGTGTCCAGCGACAGCTACCTGCCGCCCTCGCACACCTTGGGCATGGTCAAGATGATGAGCCAGACCGTGGAGAACCGGCTGATCCTCAACCTGTTCCATGGCCAGCACTTTCAACTGACCTTCAACACCGGGCTGAACAACCTCGACAGCCAATGGGCCGGGCTGCTGATTTTCGATGAGAGCGGTCAGGTGCTGTCGGCCAACCGCCGGGCCGACTACCTGCTGGGTATCAGCCTGTCGCGGGTCAGTGTTGAAAGCTTGTTCAAGGTTGCGCTATTGGAACTGCTGAGCCAGCCCGAAGGCGTGCCATTTGCCCTGCAAGCCTCCGGACGCAACCGCTTTCAGTGCTTGTTGAAACGGCCGAAACAAGTACCGGTCCAGGCGCGGCTGTTTTCTGCACCCAAGGGCGCCGAACCCCCGGTGACTGCGCCTGCGGCAATCAGCCTGAACACCCTGCATTTCGGCGACAGCCGCGTGGAAAAAGCCGTGCGCCAGGCCGAGCGTTTGTTGGAGAAGGACATTCCGTTGTTGATTCACGGCGAAACCGGGGTCGGCAAGGAGGTGTTCGTCAAAGCCCTGCATCAGGCCAGCTCTCGCAGCAAACAATCGTTCATCGCCGTTAACTGTGCGGCGATTCCCGCCGAACTGGTGGAATCCGAGTTGTTCGGCTACGAGAAAGGCGCGTTCACCGGGGCCAATCAGAAAGGCAGCATCGGGCTGATTCGCAAGGCGGATAAAGGCACCCTGTTTCTTGATGAAATCGGCGATATGCCGTTGCCGACCCAGGCCCGATTGCTACGTGTGTTGCAGGAGCGTTGCGTGCAACCGGTGGGCAGCAGTGAGTTGTTCCCGGTGGATATCCGGATTATTTCCGCGACCAACCGCTCATTGCGCGAGCAGGTGCAGTTGGGGCGCTTCCGCGAGGATTTGTATTACCGGATTGGTGGTTTGACCCTGGAATTACCGCCGCTTAGGGAGCGCAGTGATAAAGAGGCCTTGTTCAAACGTCTGTGGGGACAGCACCGCGAGCCGAGCCAATGGGCCGGCTTGAGCAGAGAGGTATTGGAGTTGTTCGGCCGCCACCCGTGGCCGGGCAATTTGCGCCAGGTCAGCAGCGTGATGCAGGTGGCGCTGGCCATGGCCGAGGAACAACCGGTGCGGCCGGAACATTTGCCGGATGATTTTTTTGTCGATCTGGAGATGGAGCCGGTCGAGATGGAAGAACCCTTGGCGGTGGATTTGAATGATGTGGAGGAGTTGAATCGGCAGTTGCAGGCGCTGGGGGGGAATATCTCCCATCTGGCCCGCAGGCTTGGGGTTAGCCGCAACACCCTTTACAAGCGATTGCGCCAGACTGAATGACGAGTGAACTGCAGATGCGGTGTTCGGCTCGAGACCTTCGCTGGCAAGCCAGCTCCTACAAGGTCGCGTCGATCGCTAACATTGCGAACGACGCAATCCCTGTAGGAGCTGGCTTGCCAGCGAAGGCGTCAGCATTGTCGATACAGCACTCGCTGCCATACCCAAAAACAAAAACCCGCACAAGGCGGGTTTTGTTTTATAGCAATCGAGCAATCAATCAGCCAAACGCCAGGTCGTACCACCCTTGCCGTCTTCCAGCACCACGCCCATGGCGGTGAGCTGGTCGCGGATGCGGTCGGATTCGGCCCAGTCTTTACCGGCACGCGCCGCCAGCCGCGCAGCAATCAGCGCCTCGACTTCGGCTGCATCCACGCGCCCTTCGGCACCGGCCTGCAGGAAGTCATCAGCCTCCAGTTGCAACACACCCAGCACGCTGGCCAGCTCTTTCAAACGGGCAGCCAGACCGGCCGCTGCGTTCAAATCGCTCTCGCGCAGACGGTTGATCTCGCGCACCATCTCGAACAGCACCGCGCACGCTTCCGGCGTGCCGAAGTCGTCGTTCATCACCTGGGTGAAACGCTCAACGAAAGCTTCACCGCCAGCCGGCGCCACGTTCGGCAGGCCTTTCAACGCGTGGTAGAACCGCTCGAGGGCGCCCTTGGCGTCCTTGAGGTTGTCTTCCGAATAGTTGATTGCGCTGCGGTAGTGGCTCGACACCAACAGGTAACGCACGACTTCCGGGTGGTACTTTTCCAGCACGTCGCGAATGGTGAAGAAGTTGTTCAAGGACTTGGACATCTTCTCGCCATTGATGCGAATCATGCCGCAATGCATCCACGCGTTGGCGTAGGTCTTGCCGGTGGCCGCTTCGCTCTGGGCGATTTCGTTTTCGTGGTGCGGGAACTCGAGGTCGCTGCCGCCGCCATGAATATCGAAGGTCTCGCCCAGGCAGCAGGTCGACATCACCGAGCACTCGATGTGCCAGCCCGGACGCCCGTCGCCCCAAGGCGAAGGCCAGCTCGGCTCGCCCGGCTTGGCGCCTTTCCACAGCACGAAGTCCAGCGGGTCCTGTTTCGACTCGTCGACTTCGATCCGCGCGCCGATGCGCAGGTCTTCGATCTTCTTGCGCGACAGCTTGCCGTAGCCCATGAACTTGGCGACGCGGTAGTACACGTCGCCATTGCCCGGGGCGTAGGCGTAACCCTTGTCGATCAGGGTCTGGATCATGCTCTGCATGCCAGCGATGTGATCGGTGGCCCGCGGTTCCATGTCCGGCTTGAGGATGTTGAGGCGCGCCTCGTCCTCATGCATCGCGGTGATCATGCGCTCGGTCAGCACGTCGAACGGCTCGCCGTTCTCCTTGGCCCGATTGATGATCTTGTCTTCAATGTCGGTGATGTTGCGCACATACGTCAGGTTATACCCGCTGAACCGCAACCAGCGGGTCACCAGGTCGAACGCGACCATGCTGCGGCCGTGGCCAATGTGGCAGTAGTCGTACACGGTCATCCCGCAGACGTACATGCGCACATTGTTGCCATCGAGCGGCTTGAAGACTTCTTTGCTCTTGGTGAGCGTGTTGTAGATCGTAAGCACTGAGTGCTCCTTCCTTAACGCTGAATCACTGGCCCCACGAATCACGCAGGGTCACGGTACGGTTGAACACCGGACGACCGGGTTTCGAGTCCTTGATATCCGCGACGAAGTAACCTTCGCGCTCGAACTGGAAACGGTCTTCCGGCTGTGCATTGCCCAGCGAAGGCTCGGCACGACAACCGCTGAGGACTTGCAGCGAGTCAGGGTTGATGTTGTCCAGGAAACCGGCGCTGTCTTCGGCTTTCTCAGGGTTCGGCGAGCGGAACAGGCGATCGTACAGACGCACCTCGCACTCGACGCTGGCCGCAGCCGGTACCCAGTGCACCACGCCTTTGACCTTGCGGCCTTCAGGGTTCTTGCCCAATGTTTCTGGATCGTAGGAGCAACGCAGTTCGACGATGTTGCCATCGGCGTCCTTGATCGCTTCGTCGGCACGGATCACGTAGCTGCCGCGCAGGCGCACTTCGCCATTCGGCTCCAGGCGCTTGTAGCCTTTTGGCGGCTCTTCCATGAAGTCTTCACGGTCGATGTAGAGCTCACGGGCGAACGGCAGCACGCGCACGCCCATGTCTTCTTTCGGGTGGCACGCCAGTTCGAGGTTCTCGACCTGGTTTTCCGGGTAGTTGGTGATCACGACTTTCAGCGGACGCAGCACGCACATGGCACGCGGGGCGCTGTGGTCGAGGTCGTCACGGATGCTGAACTCGAGCATGCCGAAGTCGACCACGCCGTCGGAACGGTTGGTGCCGATCATTTCGCAGAAGTTGCGGATCGATTTCGGCGTGTAGCCACGGCGGCGGAAGCCGGACAGCGTGGACATGCGTGGATCGTCCCAGCCATTGACGTGTTTCTCGTCCACCAGCTGCTTGAGCTTGCGCTTGCTGGTGATGGTGTAATTCAGGTTCAGGCGGCTGAACTCGTACTGACGCGGGTTCGCTGGAACCGGCAGGTTCTCCAGGAACCACTCGTACAGTGGACGGTGGCTTTCGAACTCCAGGGTGCAGATCGAGTGGGTGATGCCTTCGATGGCGTCCGACTGACCGTGGGTGAAGTCGTAGTTCGGGTAGATGCACCACTTGTCACCGGTCTGGTGGTGGTGTGCGTGACGGATGCGATACATGATCGGGTCGCGCAGGTTCATGTTCGGCGAGGCCATGTCGATCTTGGCCCGCAGCACCCGTGCGCCGTCCGGGAACTCGCCGGCGCGCATGCGGGCGAACCAGTCGAGGTTTTCTTCCACGGAGCGATCGCGGAACGGGCTGTTCTTGCCCGGCTCGGTCAGGGTGCCGCGGTATTCCTTGGCCTGTTCCGGGCTGAGGTCGTCGACGTAGGCCTTGCCGGCCTTGATCAGTTCGACGGCCCAGTCGTGCAACTGGTCGAAATACTGCGAGGCATAGCGCACTTCACCGGACCATTCAAAGCCCAGCCATTTGACGTCGCTTTCGATCGCGTCGATGTATTCCTGGTCTTCCTTGGCCGGGTTGGTGTCGTCGAAACGCAGGTGCGTGACGCCGCCAAATTCCTGGGCCAGGCCGAAGTTCACACAGATCGACTTGGCGTGACCGATGTGCAGGTAACCGTTGGGCTCGGGCGGGAAACGGGTGACGATCTGCGTGTGCTTACCCGAGTCCAGGTCCGCCTGGATGATCGGGCGCAGGAAATTGACCGGCACGGCAGGGCCGGTCTTGGAATTCGAGGTAGGGTCGACAGTGGGCTTGCTCATAGGATCCTTGAACGTACAAGTGCGCGGCCAGTTGGCCAAATCAAAGCGGCGGTTAAAACAAAGGGGCTTATCATAGCCGATGCCGTCAAGTCGCTGACAGAGCAGGCCCGAAAACGGCTGCATTTAATCGGATGCAAATGAAAAACAGCCTCGAAATTCGCGCCCGGCACGCTAAACTGCGCACCTTGGCCAACATTGGCCGGACCGGTTGAGGGCTGCACAGCCCCGAAACCCGCGAATTCCCAGAAAACGCTTTACCTCATTAAGAGTACCGATCATGACCCAAGTCAAACTGACCACCAACCATGGCGACATCGTCCTGGAACTGAACGCTGAAAAGGCACCGCTGACCGTTGCCAACTTCATCGAGTACGTCAAAGCCGGTCACTACGAAAACACTGTTTTCCACCGCGTCATCGGTAACTTCATGATCCAGGGCGGCGGTTTCGAGCCAGGCATGAAAGAAAAGAAAGACAAGCGCCCAAGCATTCAGAACGAAGCCGACAACGGCCTGCCGAACGAGAAGTACACCGTCGCCATGGCCCGCACCATGGAGCCGCATTCGGCTTCCGCCCAGTTCTTCATCAACGTGGCTGACAACAGCTTCCTCAACCACAGCGCCAAGACCACCCAGGGCTGGGGCTACGCGGTATTCGCCAAAGTCGTTGCCGGCACCGACGTCGTCGACAAGATCAAAGGTGTTTCCACCACCATGAAGTCCGGCCACCAGGACGTGCCAGCAGAAGACGTGATCATCGAGAAAGCCGAGATCATTGAGTGATACTGCTGATTTCAGACTTGCATCTGGAAGAGGAGCGCCCGGACATTACCCGGGCGTTTCTGGATTTGCTTGCCGGGCGTGCCCGCTCGGCGAGTGCGTTGTACATCCTGGGCGATTTTTTCGAGGCGTGGATTGGCGACGATGCCATGACCGCCTTCCAGCGTTCCATCTGCCAGGCCCTGCGCGACCTCAGCGACAGCGGCACGGCGATTTTTCTGATGCACGGCAATCGCGACTTCATGCTCGGCCAGGCCTTCTGTAGACAGGCCGGCTGTACGCTGCTGAAGGACCCGAGTGTCGTGCAGCTTGCAGGCGAGCCGGTGCTGTTGATGCACGGCGACAGCCTGTGCACCCGTGACGAAGCCTATATGAAGCTGCGTCGTTATCTGCGCAATCCCGTTACCTTGTTCATCCTGCGGCATCTGCCCTTGGGCACCCGGCAGAAACTGGCGCGCAAGCTGCGCAGTGAAAGCCGTGCGCAGACGCGAATGAAGGCCAACGACATCGTCGATGTCACGCCAGACGAGGTGCCGCGGGTGATGCAGGCCCATGGCGTGAAGACCTTGATCCATGGCCATACCCATCGCCCCGCCATCCACAAGTTGCAGATTGGCGAGCAGGCGGCCAGGCGCATTGTGTTGGGGGATTGGGATCGTCAGGGTTGGGCGTTGCAGGTGGATGAGAATGGGTTTGCGTTGGCGCCGTTCGACTTTGCCCCGCCACCACAATTGGCAGCACCCGCGAACTAACTACCGAACACAGCCCCCCCTGTAGGAGCTCGGCTTGCCAGCGAAGGCGTCTCCATGGGCGATGCATGGCTTGAGGCCGCCTTCGCTGGCAAGCCAGCTCCTACATGATCAGCGGTGTACAGAAGAATGGCCTGTCACCGATGTACAGGCCTATTGCGAAAAACGCCAAACCCTGTAGGAGCCGGCTTGCCGGCGAAGGCGTCTTCATGGGTGATGCATGGCTTGAAGCCGCCTTCGCTGGCAAGCCAGCTCCTACAGTGGGATTGTCGGCAATCCTGGCTTAATGACCGGCGGCCGCAGGCCCCGCCTTCGCCGCAAACGGCGGTTTCGCCAGCCACACCAGCAGGATCAAGCCCATGAACCCCCACCCCAGCAACGTGAAGTAATCCACGGTGGAGAGCATGTACGCCTGGCTGGTCAGCACATGGTCCAGCTGCGCATAGGCCTGATTGCTCGCCCCGCCCAGCGCATTCAACGCATCCCGTGTCGCCGGCTCGTAGGTGCTGATGCTTTCGCTCATATAGGCATGATGCTGGTCCGCCCGGCGAATCCAGATCCAGGTGGTCAGCGACGCTGCAAAACTGCCGCCCAGGGTCCGCAGGAAGGTCGCCAGGCCGGCGCCGTCGGCGATCTGGCTCGGCGGCAGGTCCGACATCAGAATGCTCAAGGTCGGCATGAAGAACAGCGCCACGCCAATGCCCATGAACAGTTGCACCAGGGCGATGTGCTGGAAGTCCACTTCATTGGTGAACCCGGCCCGCATGAAGCAACTCAGGCCGATGCACAGGAACGCGCCGCCGGCCAGCAGCCGCAGGTCGAACTTGTGCGCGTACTTGCCGACAAACGGCGACATCAGCACCGGCAGAATGCCGATCGGTGCCACCGCCAGACCGGCCCAGGTCGCCGTATAGCCCATCTGGGTCTGCAGCCATTGCGGCAGGATCAGGTTGATGCCGAAAAACCCGGCATAGCCGAGCACCAGCACAATGGTGCCGATACGAAAATTGCGATACGCAAACAACCGCAGGTTGACCACCGGGTGCTTGTCGGTCATTTCCCAGATCACGAACACCGCCAGCGCAATCACCGAAATGGCCGCGCCGACGATGATGAAATTCGACTCGAACCAGTCCAGGTCGTTGCCTTTGTCGAGGATCACCTGCAACGCACCGACGCCGATGATCAAGGTGATCAACCCGACGTAATCCATCGGCTGATAACTGGTCACCACCGGCCGCGCCTTGAGTTGCGCACGCACCACCATTACCGCAAAAAACCCGATCGGCACGTTGATGAAGAAGATCCACGGCCAGCTATAGCTGTCGGTGATCCAGCCGCCAAGGATGGGACCTGCAATCGGCGCCACCACCGTGACCATCGCCAGCAGCGCCAGGGCCATGCCGCGCCTGGCGGGCGGATAGACTGCGATCAGCAGCGTCTGGGTCATCGGGTACAACGGACCGGCCACCAGGCCTTGCAGTACCCGAAAGCCGATCAACTCAGGCATGGAAGTCGAAATGCCGCAGAGAAACGAGGCCAGCACAAACAGAATGGTCGCCCAGAGAAACAGCTTCACTTCCCCGAAACGCCGGCTGAGCCAACCGGTCAACGGCAGCGCGATCGCGTTGCTCACCGCGAACGAGGTGATGACCCAGGTGCCCTGCTCCGAACTCACGCCGAGGTTGCCGGAGATCGTCGGCAGCGCCACGTTGGCGATGGTGGTGTCGAGCACCTGCATGAAGGTCGCCAGCGACAGGCCGATGGTGCTGAGCAGCAGGCTGGGCGGCGTGAAAGACGCGTTATTGCTCATCGCGAATCCTTTGAAACCTGATGGGCGCAGCGCCCGTTACGGACGCAGCTGCCCTTGTGGGAGCGGGCTTGCTCGCGAAGGCGGTTCTCTATTCAGCATCTCTGTTGACTGAACCACCGCCTTCGCGAGCAAGCCCGCTCCCACAGGGTAGGGTGTCAGCGTTGCACGGTCTTGCTGACCGCGGCGCTGTTGTCGTGGATCAACTGAGTGATCATCGCGTCGGCCTCGACCAACTGACGGTCGTAGACGCTGGTGCTGAACGAAGCCTTTTGCGGCGGCTGTTGTGCCAATACCGGGCCGCTCTGGTCATGCAGGTTCACATTGACCTGGGTCGACAGGCCGACCCGCAATGGATGTTTTGCGAGCTCTTCGGCGTTGATGTGGATCCGCACCGGCACCCGCTGGACGATCTTGATCCAGTTGCCGGTAGCGTTTTGCGCCGGCAACAGGGCAAAGGCGCTGCCGGTGCCGGCACCGAGGCTGTCGATGGTGCCGCTGTATTTCACGTCGCTGCCGTACAGGTCGGCTTCGATGTCCACCGGCTGGCCGATGCGCATGTCACGCAGCTGGGTCTCCTTGAAGTTGGCGTCGATCCACAGTTGATCCAGTGGAATCACCGCCATCAACGCCGTGCCCGGCTGCACGCGCTGACCGAGTTGCACTGTGCGCTTGGCGACATAACCGGTGACCGGCGCGATCAAGGTGCTGCGTGCATTGTTCAGATAAGCCTGACGCAATTGCGCGGCAGCAGACATCACATCCGGATGCGACGACACCACGGTGTCATCCACCAGGGCGCTGGTGGTTTTCAGCTGCTGCCGGGCGTTGGCCAGGGCGTTTTGCGCCGAGGTCAGGTCGTCGCGAGCGTGGGACAGTTCTTCCTGGGAGATCGCGCCGCCGGCCGCCAGGTTCTTGCGGCGATTGAAGTTGTCCTGGGCCTTTTGCACCTCCGCCTGCTGCGCATTGACCTGGGCTTTCATGCCGTCGACGTTGCTGTACAAGCCGCGCACCTGGCGCACGGTGCGAGCGAGGTTGGCCTGGGCACTCTGCAAACCGACCTGGGCGTCGTTCGGGTCGAAGTTGATCAGCACCTGGCCTTCATGGACCAGGTCGCCATCGTCGGCGCCGATGCTGACGACGGTGCCGGTGACCAGCGGGGTGATTTCCACCACGTTGCCGTTCACATAGGCGTCATCGGTGCTTTCGTTCCAGCGCCCGTAGAGTTCGTGATAACCCCAGACACCCAGAGCGGTGAGTATCACCAGCAGCGCCAGGACCACCAGCATGACTTTGCGCTTGCGCTGATTGCTCGCGTCTTGTGGGGTGTCAGGGGCTTGGGTTGTATCGGCAGTAGCCATGACGAATACCTTGAATTAGTTGTGCTGCGTGGCTGGGATTGGATTGGCTGCGGTCAGGGTGTCGCCCTGAAAACCGCCTCCCAGCGCCTGCATCAGTTGAATCGACAGATCGATCTGCTCGGCATTCAGGCTTGCCAGCTGGCGCTGGGCCTGGAGCAATTGCTGCTCGATGCTGAGCACGTCGAGGTAGTTGCCGATCCCGGAACCGTAGCGCTGGACCACGGTGTCGTATGACTGCTGGGCAATGTCGGTGGCGTGTTGCTGGGCACCGATCTGCCGGCCGATATCGCGCAGCTGGTTAATGGTGTCGCTGACATCGGCCAGGGCATTGACCAGGCTTTTGTTGTACTGCGCCACCGCGAGGTCGTAATCGGCGTCGCGGGCATCGAGGTCGGCACGCAGGCGGCCGCCGTCGAAAATCGGCACGGAAATCGTCGGCGCAATGTTGAAGAAACGACTCGCGGAACCAAACATCGCATCGCCCAGCAACGACTCGGCACCGGCCGCGGCGCTCAGGTTGAGGTTGGGGTAGAAGCGGGTTTTGCCGGCGTCGATGTTCTTGCTCGCCGCCTCGACCCGCCAGCGCGCCGCCACCAGGTCCGGACGCCGCCCGAGCAGCTCGGCCGGCAGCACCGATGGCAGTGCCACGGCACTGGCCTGGAGGATGTTCGGCCGGGCGATGTCATTCCCGCGATCAGGCCCTTTGCCGAGCAACACGGCCAAGGCGATTTTCGCGCTTTGCAGGCGTTTTTCGGCGTCGATCAGGCTGGCTTGGGAGGTGGCCTCCAGGCTTTCGGTCTGCTGGAACTGGTACTGGCTGTCGATCCCCGAACTCAAGCGCCGCTGGCTCAGGTCTAGCATTTGTCGGGTGCGCTTGAGGTCTTCGCTGGCCAGGTCATGGACGATGTGCGCCTGCCCCAGATCGCTGTAGGCGCGGGCGACGTCGGCCGCCAGCGTCAACTGCGCCGCCTGCCGGTCGACTTCGGCGGCACGGGCCTGGCCCAAGGCGGCTTCCCAGGCGTCGCGCTGGCCGCCCCAGAGGTCGAAGTTGTAATTGAAACTGGCGCCGATGTTGCGCACGGTGGAGTAGGCATCACCCTGCCCCTGCGGGTCTTGATCGCGGGCCAGACGCGAACGGCTGACGCCGGCGCTGGCATCCAGCGTCGGCATCCGCTCGGCGTCGGCGGCGTAAGCGGCGGCGCTGGCCTGATGGGCGCGGGCGGCGGCGATTTGCATGTCCGGGCTGTCGTGCAGGGCTTCGCGGATCAGGCCGTCGAGCTGCGGGTCGCCGAGGCTTTTCCACCAGTTGCTTTTCGGCCAGGCCGCCGGCGACAGGATCACGCCGCTGAGGGATTGTCCGGCCTTGAGGTTTTTCGCCTCGAGGCTGACGCCTTCGGTGTCCAGGCCGCTGTAGCTGGCGCAACCGGCCAGGGTCATGGCCAACAGCACCAGGCTGAGGCCGGTGCGCAAGGTTCTACTGTTCATTTGTCACCTACCCGCAGCAGGGTGATCGAGTCACCGGCGGCCACCAGGATTTTCTTGAGGATCTGTTCCAGGGTGTTCAGTTCTTCCGGGGTGATGGCCCCGGCCAGCTCATTCATGGCGTCGGCGCCGATATGTGGCAGGCGGTCGGCGAGCTTCAGCCCCTCTTCAGTCAGCACCAGCTGCACCTGACGGCGGTCCGCCGCGGAGCGTTGGCGGGCGAGGAAGCCTTTCTGTTCCAGACGGTCGAGCATGCGGGTCATCGAACCGCTGTCCAGGGACAGGTGGCGACAGAGCTCGGCCGGGGTATCGACGCCGAACTGGGCCATGATGATCAAGACCTTGAACTGTGCGGACGTGATGCCATGGGGTTCCATATGGGTGTCGATGATCCGGTCCTTGAGCAGCGCCGCGCGCCCGAGCAGGAGGCCGAGATGGCACGTGTGGAATTCGTCCGGGGTGAAATGTTTCATCTGACCACCAATTAGCTGCCTAGGCAGAGAATGTATGTCGAGATGTTACTGCCTAGGCAGCGAATGTCAATGAAATAGTTAGGCTGCTTTCTATTTCACAGATAAATGGAGTTTTGCTGTTGTGTTTGGCGGGGCTGATAAATGGGGTTTTGCAGGTGGGTTGGGGGGGTTGATAGATTGCTTTCGCTGGCAAGCCAGCTCCTACAGGGGATCGTGTCGATCACATGGATCGCGCGACACACACCTGTAGGAGCTGGCTTGCCAGCGAAGGAAGCGACTCGGTATCGAGGGAACGCGGGCCTAGAAATCCCGCTTGTAGAAGATATCCAGCGAACTGGCCACACCACCTGCAGCCTCGAGGTAGACCTTCTTGCTCAGCTTGTAGCGCAAGGCAATGGTGTTGGCCGGCTCAAACACGCCAACCCCGTAACGCAGGCTGAGTTTCTCGGAGATATTGCCGCTGGCCACCACACTGGTTTCGTTGCCGCTGCCCTCGGTATCGAGCTGGAAGTCTTGAATACCCAGGCTCTTGGCCAAGCCGCTGGTCACCCCCGAACTGCCCATCAGGCCCAGCCCGAGCGCCGCTTGAGCCAGCATGTTGTTGTCCTCGCCGGTGGTGCTCAGCGGACGGCCCAGCACCAGATAGGACAACGCCTGTTCCTGGCTCATGGCCGGCTCTGAGAAGATTTGCGTGGTCGGCTGCTCGGCGCTGCCGCTCAGGCGAATCCCGGCGATCACGTCATCGGTCTGGCGAATCGCTTCGATGTCCAGGTAGGGCTGGTCAATGGGCCCGGCAAACAGCAGACGTGCGCGGCGCACTGTCAGCCGCTGGCCGTAGGCGCGGTAACGCCCGTCGTTGAGCCAGAGCTCGCCGCGGGTGTCCATGTTGTCGCCGATGTGCACATGCCCTTGCAGGTTGGCGGTCAGGCCAAACCCGGCAAAGCTGAGTTTTTCTTCGCCGACCACCACATCGATGTCCATCGCCATGGCCATCGGCGGTTTGCCCTCTTCGGTCTGTTGGCCGATGATCACCGTGTCATCGGAGACCTTGACCGTCGACGGCGGCAACTCGCGCACGGTGATTTCACCCTTGGGCACCCGCACTTTGCCGGCAACCGACAGTTTGTCGTCCTTCATCGAGATCTTCAGGTCTGGCGCCATTTCCAGCTTGGCATACGGCTCGACGTTCACCGGCAACTGCGAGCCCTTGAGCACCAGGTCCACCACCAGCGCCTGGCCCCAGGCGATGTCGCCATTCAAGCTGCCCTGTCCGGCCTTGCCGCTTTTCCAGCTGCCCTCCAATTGCACGGTTTCGCCGGCAATCAGCGCCCGCACCTGCAAGGCTTCAAGGTCCATCGGCAGTTCAGCCCCGGAAATCTCACCGTCGCTGAGCAGCACACTGCCATTGACCTGAGGGGCCAGCAGTGCGCCGGAAATCGTGCCGCTGCCATTCAAGCGCCCGGTGATTTTCTCGACCATCGGCACAAACGGCCGGGCCACGGACAGGTCCAGCCCGCTCAAACGGAAAGACCCGGTCAGCGGCTTGTCCTTGGGCAACGGATTGATCTGGGCCTGCACCATCAGTTCGCCGAGCTTGCCGCCCACGAAGTTGAGGTCGGTGTCGATGCGCTTGGGCGTGAGTTTGCTGGTCAGTTTCAGGGTCTGGTACGGGAAGTCCAGCCACTGGTCTTTCTCGCGCACGCGCAGGGTGCCGCCGCTGGCATCGATGCTGATCTGACCGTTCGGGCCGCTGGCGGGCATGTCCAGTTGCAGGTCAGCATTGAGCCGGCCCTTCCAGGCGAAATCCTTGGGCAACCACTGCGCCAGGCTGTCGATCGGGAATTGCTTGAGGTGATAACGCAGCTTCGGCTCCGGCATCAGGCGCTGGTCTTCACCGCACAGGCTGGCCGGGCCGGACATCCAGCAATGGGCGCCGAAGTTGACCTTGCCGTCCGCCAGCCGCTCGAGCTTCGCCGGGCCTTGCAGCTTCCAGTCCTGGCCACCGGCCTGGATATCGCCGCTGGCCAGGCGTCCGCGCCAGTTGCCTTGGTCCAGCGCACCGTCAAAGCCCAGCGCCAGTTTCAGCTGGGGTCCTTGCAGATCCAAGGTCAGCTTCTGCTTCTTGATATCGCCCTGGCCACTGGCGGTCAAGGTCCCCAACGAGGTGTCGCCGGCCTGGATGCCGCGGCCCTTGAGATCGATTTTCGCCCGTTGCGCGCTGTCGAGCGTCGCATCCAGGTTCAGGCTTTGCAGACGATTGTCTTCGAACGCCAGCTGCGTACCTTGCAGCCCGAGCTTGCCTTGCGGTGCCTTGAGCGTGCCGGCGACATCGACCCGGCCGTTGAGCTGCCCGCGCAATTGCGGCCAGAGCTGCGCCAGGCGCGTCAACTTGATGTCGATCTGGCCGGTCAGTTTCTGTTGCAGGCTGCCCTTGCCATTGATGCTGTTGTCGCCCAGGCGAATCTGCAGGGCGCTGAGGTTCCATTGCTCGCCGCCGCCGTCGGCCTTGGCCTGGATCACTGCCGGTTGGCCGCGCAGCTTGCCCTTCAGGTCCAGGTCGGCATTCAGGCTGAGTGTTTCATTCTTCAGCTCGCCTTTGCTGCGTAACGGTCCGGCCAGGGTGCCCGGCAACTCTGCGACCCAGTACGCCGGATTGATGGCCGACAGGTCCAGCGCGGTGTCCCAGGCAATGCCATCGGCGAATTGCAGGTTCAGGTGACCCTGGGCTTTGCCCTGCCCGGCTTCGAGCTGGATTTGTTGCAGGTAGATTTTCGTCAGGTCGCCGGCGAACGGGCTGTTCAGGCTGAAGGCCCCGGCCGGGCCATCCAGCGCGGCCTTGAAGTTGCCGAGGTACTTGCCGTCGGTGTAGGAGACTTCACCGTTGAAACTGCGCAAGGCCACTTCCGGTTCGTCGATCAGCGGATAGAGACGGTGCCAGGGGAAATCCAGCCAGTCGATTTTCGCCTCGGCACTCAGGCCTTTGCTCCAGTCCAGGTGCCCGGTGAGTTTGAGGCTTTGCTTGTCGTTGGCCGTCAGGTCCAGCCCGGCGATCTGCGCGCCATTGGCGTCGACCTTGCCTTGCAGCAACAATGCGACCGGGCCTTGCTCGGCGGGCAGCGTGGCCTTGCCGAGCAGTTGGTAACCCTGTTTCAGGTCGCCGTCGCCGGTGAGCTCCAGCTGGTCGAGTTGCAGGGTGTCCGGCAGGTCGGCGCTGGCCTTGAAGCCATCGGCGGTGATGCGCACCTTGGCCGGCAGGTTTTCCACCAGGGGTTGCAGTTCGCCAGTCAGTTGTCCGTTCAGATAGCCGCTGCTGGCGGCTTTCAGGTTCAGGGTCTTCAGCAGGTCGCCGTCGACCTTCAGCGCCAGCGCCCACGGCTCGGTGCCCGGCGATGGCAGGGTCAGTCTACCCTCGGCCTTGAGCGGCCAGTTGCCGCTGGGTTGCAGCAGGCCGGACAGGTTCAGGCTCAGCTCGTCACGCTGCAACTGCACGGAATCAATCTGCAAACCTTTATCGGTCCAGTGCGCCGCCAGTTGCAGGCCCTTGAGCGCTTCGCTGCCGTTGAACAAAAGGCTGCCGACCTTGATGTCACCCAACTCTATTGCCAGGGGCAATTGCACGTCCGGCAGGGTGATCGGCCCGCTGCTCTCTTCTTCCGCGCCCGGCGGGAATTGCAAGCTGACCTGGTCGGCCTGCAATTGCTCGATGCACAGGGTCATGCGCGTCAGGCACAGCGGCGACCAGGCAAAAATCACTTTGCTCAGCTCGACCTGGCTGCTGTCCTGCTGCCACAACAGATGGTCGGCGCTCCACTGCCCGCCCAGGCGCCCCTGGAAATTCTCCACGGTCAGGCCCGGGACAAACCCGAGAGCCCAGCGACTGCCCGTCACCGTGCCCAATACCGTGGCCAGGGTCAGGACGACCAGCATCAACAGCGCCAGGATCGCCAGCAGCGTTACTTTCAAACCACGCTTCACAGCTCAGGCCCCATGGAAAAGTGCAGTCGAATGCCGCCGTCGTCGTCCATCGCGTGAGCCAGGTCGAGGCGGATCGGCCCCACCGGCGACACCCAGCGCACGCCGATGCCGACGCCGGTCTTGAGGTTCGGCAATTCAAGTGTATTAAAGGAGTTGCCCTGGTCGATGAAGGTCGCCACCCGCCATTTTTCGGCGACGGCGTACTGATACTCGACGCTGCCGGCCACCATGTAACGACCGCCGATGCGGTCGCCGTTGGAGTTTTCCGGGGACAGGCTCTGATAATCGTAACCGCGCACGCTCTGATCGCCACCGGCGAAGAACCGCAACGACGGCGGCACCGATTTGTAGCCGTTGGTCGCGCTGCCGCCGACCTGTACCCGACCGAGCAATCGGTGTTTGTCGAAGACCGTGGTCAAGCCCTTCACCAGTGCCGTGCCATAGAGCAGATTGTTGTCGGACCCCAACCCTTCCTTGGCGACCTTGGTTTCGAAGGCCAGGCGATAACCATTGTGCGGGTCGATACGGTTGTCGCTTTTCAGATAGGAATAACTGACGCCGGGCATGAGCAAGGTGCTGAGCCCCGAGTCGTCGCCGAGTCGGTACTCTTCCCGTTGCCATTTGAGCGACACCACCCGTTGCCAGCCGCTGGGCAACTTGCTGTGCCACTCGGGACCGAGGGTCAACAGCTTGCTCAGGCTGTCCTTATCGGCGATTTCTTCATACTGATAGCCGCCGGCGAAACGCAGTTTGTCGGTCAGCGGCGGGTCCAGCGGAATGTCGTAGAACAGCCCGACGTTTTGCCGTGGCACCGAGACTTCGGTTTCCCAGCCGTAGCTGTGCCCCTGGGGATTGACCCAATGCCGGGTCCAGTTGGCCTTGACCCGTGGGCCGACGTCGGTCGAGTAACCCACGCCCAGGCCCATGGTTCGCGGCTTGCGGGTGTCGAGCTTGACGTCCACCGGGATCACATTGGCCTTGGACGCGGTCGGTGCCGCATCGACCCGCACCCCCTCGAAATAGCCGCTCGATTGCAGCGCCTGGTTGAGTTCGGCGATCAGTTCGGAGTCATAGGGTGCGCCCGCCTTGAACGGCACCATGCGTTGCAACAAGTCTTCGTCGAAGGGCGTGTCGCCTTCAAAGCTGACCTTGCCCAGGGCATAACGCGGGCCGCTGTTGTAGACCAATTCGATGTCGGCCACGCCGGCCCGCGGGTCTACCGCCAGCTTCTGGCTGGTAAAGCGCCCGCTGAAGAAGCCATAGCGCGAGGCCTGGTTCTGGATCAGGCGCTTGGCATCTTCGTAGTGACCATGATTGAGCACCGCGCCGGTCTTGAGTGCGGCGCCCTTGGGCACGCGAAAGGATTTCAGGGAGGCTGCGGGCCCCTCGACGCGAATGGTGACGTTGCGCAAATGCACCGGCTCGCCGGGATCGATATTCAGCACCAGGCGCGGCGTCTTGCCGCCCTTCACGTCGCTGTCGATCTGCGGCTGGTAATAGCCCAGGGCCTGGGCGGCCTTGCGCGCCTGCTCCTCGGCGCCACGACTGAAGCGCAGCAAGGCTTCCTCATCGCGATCGCCGAGGCTGCCGATATAGCCCTCTATATTGGCTTTGAGTTCATCGTTGGACGGTTTGATCCGCACATCCAATTCACTTTGCGCCAGCGCCGCGCAGCTGGTAATCAGCATCAGCATGGCGCTGGTAAATCTTCCTGAAAACTTCATAGGCGCGGATGCTATCACGAGCTTGGGAGCGTGATAGAGCCTCGCTATGAAAGAAAGTTCTACCGTTAAGCCGTTGCTGTTTGTAACACCTGAGGATTGGCGTGGAAAAACACGTGTTCGCGGATCGGTCCTACGGCCACCTCGCCGATTTCCTCATAGCCTTGACGCTTATAGAACTCCAGATAACGAGGATTCCCGGTATCGAGGACCACGCCCTGGGAGTGTTCATCCACCGCGCACCAGTTATGCACCGCTTGCAGCAGCTGTTCGCCGAAGTGCTTGCCTTGAAATTGTGGATGAATTCCCAGCAAAGGCAGCAGGTGCACCTCGTCGGACGGCACGCACGCCATCACCGCATCGTGATATTCGAGGTAGCGGCGGGTGCAGCGAAAGCCGGTGCTGAGCACCATGCGCAGGCGCCAGGCCCAGCTGTCGGTGATGCCCAGACGCCGTTGCGGCGGCGCGATCAGGGCGATGCCGATCAACCGGTCGTTGACCAGCAGGCCGATGGCCGGCAAGTCCTGCAGAAAATGTTGCTTGACCAGTTCGCGCACGGTGGCGCGGACCCGTTGTTCGTAACCGGGGCGTTCCGCTTCGAACAGGTAACCGAAGGTCGGTTCGTGCCGATAAGCCTGGTACAGCAAGGAGCGGGCTTCGCGGGAATAGCCGCTGTCGAGCATGTGGATATCGGCGATGGCGGTCGAGGTTTCGGGCATAACGGCTGATCTCTCCGGGGCGCAGCTCAAAAGGCCGCGTTCTTATGGGTACGAACCTGGCAGCGCAGGCACAGTTCCGTGCTGATCCGAAATCAGTGGCGGTGCATGAGCCGTCTTCGCGAGCAAGCCCGCTCCCACAAGGTATAGACCAGACTGGAGAAATCATTGGGTCCATGTACAAACCCCCTGTGGAGAAACTACTGGGTCCATGCACAAACCCACCGTGAGAGAAAATACTGGATCCATGCACAAACCCACTGTGGGAGCGGGCTTGCTCGCGAAGAGGCCGGAACAGACGACACAGGACAAACAAGGAAGACGAATAGCCTCCCCAAGCTAGCCCCATTCCTCCATGTCAGCTAGCATCGCCCTTTTGCCAGGACTGCCGACCATGAAGATCGTCTCCTTCAACATCAACGGGCTGCGCGCTCGCCCGCATCAGCTGGCGGCGCTGATCGAGAAGCACCAGCCTGACGTGATCGGGCTGCAGGAAACCAAGGTCCACGACGAACAATTCCCCCTGGCCGAGGTTCAGGCCCTGGGCTATCACGTGTATTTCCATGGGCAAAAAGGCCACTACGGTGTCGCCCTGCTCTCGCGCAAAGAACCGCTGGCGCTGCACAAAGGTTTCGCCACCGATGACGAAGACGCCCAGCGCCGCTTCATCTGGGGCACGTTCGCCGACGCCAATGGCGTGCCGGTAACCATCATGAACGGCTATTTCCCCCAGGGCGAAAGCCGTGACCACCCGACCAAATTCCCGGCCAAGGAGCGTTTCTACGGCGACTTGCAGCAGTTGCTGGAAAGTCAGTTCAGCAATGATCAGCCGCTGGTGGTGATGGGCGACGTGAACATTTCGCCGGAAGACTGCGACATCGGCATTGGGGCGGACAACATGAAACGCTGGCTGAAAACCGGCAAATGCAGCTTCCTGCCCGAAGAACGCGAGTGGATGGCGCGCCTGAAGAACTGGGGCCTGGTGGACAGCTTCCGTCACCTGAACCCGGACGTGGCCGACCGCTTCAGCTGGTTCGACTACCGTAGCCGTGGCTTTGAAGACGAGCCCAAGCGCGGGCTGCGGATCGATTTGATCATGGCGTCCCACGGCTTGTTGCCGCGGGTGAAGGATGCGGGCGTGGATTATGAACTGCGCGGGATGGAAAAACCCTCGGACCATGCACCGATCTGGCTGGAGTTGAGCTAAAAGCAAACGACAGCCCAGGAAAAACCGCCGAATGGCGTTTTTTGCGTGCTATCTGCCGCTTTCCGCCTTGCTCTGCGCGCCCGGGTCTACGATTCTTCAAGAACAACGACAACACCTGAGAAACCGCCATGAAAACCGTCGCCCAACTGCTCAAGTTAAAGGCCCAGCAAAATCAGGAAGTCCATACCATTGCGCCTCATCAAATGGTGCTGGAAGCGCTGATGGTCATGGCCGCGAAAAACGTCGGCGCATTGCCGGTGGTGAAGAACGGCGAGGTCATCGGCATCATCAGCGAGCGTGACTATGCGCGCAAACTGGTGCTCAAGGGCCGTTCGTCCGTCGGTACGCCGGTCGAGGACATCATGGTCTCGCCGGTCATCACCGTGGACACCCATCAGACCGTGGAAACCTGCATGGGTATCATGTCCGACAAACGCCTGCGGCACCTGCCGGTGGTGGAAGGCGGTGTGCTGATCGGCTTGCTGTCGATCGGCGACCTGGTCAAGGAAGCCATTGCCGAACAGGCCGAACTGATTCGGCAGCTGGAGCAGTACATTCGCGGGGAATAACTCACTGACACCGCATTCCCCATGTAGGAGCTGGCTTGCCAGCGAAGACGATACATCAGCTAATACATGTGTCGGCTGACACGCCGCCTTCGCTGGCAAGCCAGCTCCTACAGGGGGATAGCAGTGTTCTCAGGCTGGCCAATGCCGGGCGAAGACCGGTGCCAGCGTCGGGTGCCGGTCGATGCGTTCCAGCCACGTGAAAAACCCTGGCCGGGTACTGCGCAAATGCTCCCGGCTGCCCGCCCACCGACTGACCACCGCCGCCAGCACATCCAGGGCTCTGGGGGTTTCATCGCCCAGGTACAACTCGCCCGAGAACTGATCGGCAAACACCTCCCAACTCCAATGCAGGCGCTTGCGCGCGCCGGCCATGAGGTTGTGCCTGGACGCTTCATCCGCCTGGGCCAACCAGCGTTCGGGGTAATCGATGATGCCGATGGCCGCGTAGCAATTGGTGACGATAAACGCCAGGCCGCGGATGGCCTGATCGCGCTCCGCAGCCTTTTCCGGCAGCAGCTTCGAATGGGGAAAGGTGAGCCCCAGGTGAATCAGGATCGCCGCACTCTCGGTGAGAATGCTGCCGTCGGGCAGTTGCAAGGTCGGGATCTGTTTCAGCGGGTTGAGTTTCTCCAGCGCCATGGCGTCCTGCGGGGACGACTCGACATCGATGAAGCGGTAAGGGATCTCGCAAAGTTCGAGTGCTGCTTCGATCGCAGCGGCGCCGGAGTTCTGGTGTCCGTAGAGCTGGTACATGGTGCGGCTCCCCTGGCGAGACAGGAATATAGTCAGTAGAGGCGCGCTCACCCGCCCTCGTTCCACTGCATTGAGCAAACAATGCCCGCTGACAGTGTAGAAGTGCCCGGGGATGCCGGCAATAAACCGGGACTCGGGCGGTGATCCCCTGTAGGAGCTGGCTTGCCAGCGAAGGCGGCCTAAAGCCATCCAGCACCCTTGAAGACGCCTTCGCCAGCAAGCCGGCTCCTACATGGGGATTTGGCGCTGACCACAATTCATCGGTACGCAGGTGATTCCCTGTAGGAGCTGGCTTGCCAGCGAAGGCGGCCTAAAGCCATCCAGCGCCCTTGAAGAAGCCTTCGCCAGCAAGCCGGCGCCTACCGCCGCGCCATACACCGCTGATAACGTTCATCGACCCGTTTGGCGAACCACGCTGTGGTGAGTTTGCGGGTGATCTTCGGGCTCTGCAGCACGATCCCCGGCAACACCGCCCGTGGCAATGAACGCCCCTCGGCCTGTTCGGCCAGTTCGAAGACTCGCCGATAGAGTTCGCTGTCCTCGAACTCGAGGCTTTTACCCTCCTCCAGCTGATTACGGATAGTCGGATTACGCATGCCCAGTTGCTTGCCGAGGGTGCGCACCGCCAGTTCCGTGGTGCCGGGCATGATCGAATCGTAACGGACCAGGTCGCCATCCAGCGCCAGCGGGATGCCCGTGGCACGGCTCACCGCGTTCTGGAACGCGGCATTGCGGCTGGCGTACCACCCGGCATTGAAATCGGCGAAGCGGTACAGCGGCTGCTGGTAGCTCACCGGATAACCGAGCAAGTGCGCGATGCCGAAATACATGCCGCCGCGACGGCTGAACACTTCCCGACGAATCGAACCGTCCACCGGGTATGGATAATCCCGCGCCTGCTCCTGGGCAAAGTCGATGCTGACCTGCATCGGCCCGCCGGTGTGCACCGGGTTGAAACCGGCGAACAACGTGCGGCCCATGGGCACCCTGCCGATGAAATCATCGAAGATCGCGCTGAGCTCTTTTTCGCTGCGGGCGGCTTGCAGGCGGTCGCTGTAGCTTTTGCCATTGCTGGAGCTCACCTGCAGCGCACCGCTCACCAGCAGACCGGGGATGTGGGCCTTGGCGGCGCGGCGGTCGATTTCCTCGCGGGCGATCTTGCCCAGGCCCGGCACCGGTGGGTCCACCTGAAAGGTCGACTCCTGCTCGGTCACCGCCAGTACCGAACACAGGTTTTGCGTGGAGGGGTAGATGTTCTGGGCGGCAAACGCTGCATAAATGTCGGTGGCCCATCCTTGACGGTCGACGGTCTTGGCCGGCAGCAGACGCACGATCTCGGCCCTGACCTCGGCAGGCTTGCGCACCGGTGGCTCCTGGATGCGTTGAGTGCCGCAACCGGCCAGGACCAGCAACGCGGCGATACCCATGATCAATCGATTGGCTTGCATGATGCTCCATCAAATCCGTTGAGCCGGGTTAACCATACGATCAATGGCATGGCGCAGGCTATGACTGCCCGAACGATGCACTGTTCCTTCCACTGGCACAAACCTGCGGGAGCTGACCTGTGTGGGGCCTCCATTGGGCAGCCAGCCTGCCCCCATGCCCGGACTGAACCATACTTGCTCCACACATCGAGGAGCACAGGCCCATGAACCGTAGCGACGTCCTGATCATCGGTGCCGGCCCGACCGGACTGGTACTGGCGCTGTGGCTGAGCAAACTGGGAATCCGCGTGCGGATCATCGACAAGGCGTCGAGCCCCGGCACCACGTCGCGGGCGCTGGCGGTGCAGGCGCGGACGCTGGAGTTGTATCGCCAGCTCGACCTCAGCCAGGCCGTGGTGCAGAACGGTCATCGAGTCGCTGCGGCGAACTTCTGGGTCAAGGGCGAAGCCGTGGCGCGCTTGCCTTTGAGCACGATTGGCGAGGGCCTGACGCCCTATGCATTCCTCGAAATCTATCCCCAGGACGAGCATGAACGGCTGCTGATAGAACGCCTGGAAGCCTTTGGCATCAGGGTCGAACGCACTACCGAGCTGGAGGGTTTCGAGGAAACCGGCGACAGCATCACCGCCCGCCTGCGCTTGCCCGATGGCCAGCTGGAAATCTGCCAGACCTGCTACCTGGCCGGTTGCGACGGTGCCCGGTCGATCGTGCGCAAAACCCTGGACACCGGATTCCCCGGCGGCACTTATCAGCAGATTTTCTACGTGGCCGACGTGCAAGGCAGTGGGCCGACGTTCAATGGCGAACTGCACGTGGATCTCGATGAAGCGGATTTTCTCGCGGTGTTTCCGTTGGCCGGCGAAGGACGTGCCCGGCTGATTGGTACGGTGCGCGATGAACGCGCCGAGCGCGCCGAAACCCTGCGTTTTGAAGACGTCAGCAGCCGGGCCATCGAGCACATGAAGGTGCAGATCGATCAGTTGAACTGGTTCTCGACCTATCGCGTGCACCATCGGGTGGCGGATCACTTCCGCACCGGGCGCGCGTTTCTGTTGGGTGATGCGGCCCACGTCCACAGCCCCGCCGGCGGCCAGGGCATGAATACCGGAATTGGCGATGCGATCAATCTGGCCTGGAAACTCGCAGCGGTATTGAGCGGCGGTGCCCAAGCCCGACTGCTCGACAGCTACGAACCCGAGCGCATCTCGTTTGCCCGCAAACTGGTGGCCACCACCGACCGGGTGTTCAGTTTCGTCACCGCCGAAGGACGCCTGGCCGACTTGCTGCGCACGCGGCTGGCGCCGTTTCTGCTCCCCAAGGTGGCGTCACTGGAAACCAGCCGCGAGTTTCTGTTTCGCACGGTGTCGCAAATGACCCTCGATTATCGCGGGATGCCGCTGAGCAAAGGCGTTGCCGGGCACGTGCATGGCGGCGACCGCTTACCCTGGGCCCACGACGGCGAGGGGGACAATTTCGAATCGCTGAAGTGCCTGACCTGGCAGGTGCATGTGTATGGCGACACCAGCGATGAAATGATTGCCTGGTGCAACGAACATCATTTGCCATTGCATGTGTTTGGCTGGCGTCCGGCGTTTGAAGCGGCGGGCCTGGGGCGTAGCGGGTTTTATCTGTTGCGGCCGGATACTTATGTGGCGGTGGCCGAGACGTGCTCCGATCCGAAGGTGATCGAGCGGTATTTCCGGGATCACGGGATCAGGCCGTTTTTCGGATCGCCCTGATCCACCACAGCCCCCTGCAGGAGCCGGCTTGCCGGCGAAGGCGGAGTCTCAGTCGACACCTATATCGACTGACCCACTGAACCCTGTAGGAGCCGGCTTGCCGGCGAAGGCGGAGTGTCAGTCGAAGCATGTATTGACTGACCCACCGCTTTCGCCGGCAAGCCGGCTCCTACAGGGGTTGTGGTGATGTCAGATCCCGCCTGCGCCAGGTCCATTGCAAATAGTGATCGTCAGATCCCGCCTGCGCCAGGTCCATTGCGAATAGTGATCGTCAGATCCCGGCCAAGGCCAGGTCCATTGCGAAGTAGGTGAAGATCAGATCCGCCCCCGCCCGCTTGATCGCCCCCAGGCTTTCACGCACCACCCGATCCTCGTCGATCGCCCCGGCCTGTGCGCCGAACTTGATCATCGCGTACTCGCCGCTCACCTGATAGGCCGACAGTGGCAGGCGCGACACTTCGCGGATGTCGCGGATGATGTCCAGGTACGCGCCGGCCGGTTTGACCATCAACGCATCGGCGCCTTCCTGCTCGTCCATCAACGATTCGCGCACGGCTTCGCGGCGGTTCATCGGGTTCATCTGATAGCTTTTGCGATCGCCCTTGAGCGCACTGCCACCGGCCTCGCGGAACGGTCCATAGAGCGCCGAAGCGAACTTGGTCGAATAGGCGATGATCGCGACCTGACTGAAACCCGCCTCATCCAGCGCCCGGCGAATGGCCCGGACCTGCCCGTCCATGGCGGCTGACGGGGCAATCACATCGGCCCCGGCCCGGGCGGCGGCCACGGCTTGTTTGCCGAGATTGACCAGCGTCTGGTCATTGTCGACTTCGTGGTTGTGCAACACACCGCAATGACCGTGGTCGGTGTACTCGCAAAAGCAGGTGTCGGACATCAGGATCATTTCCGGCACCGCATCCTTGGCAATCCGCGCCATGCGCGATACCAGGCCGTTATCGCTCCAGGTGTCGCTGCCGCTGGCATCCAGGTGATGGGACACGCCGAAGGTCATCACCGACTTGATCCCGGCCCGGGCATAGCGCTCGATCTCGCCTGCCAGCCTGGATTCCGGAATACGCATCACCCCGGGCATGCTTTTGATCGGCACGAAGTCATCGATTTCTTCCTCGACGAAAATCGGCAACACCAGGTCGTTCAAGCTGAATTCGGTTTCCTGGAACAGGCTGCGCAGGCTCGCATTGCGGCGCAGACGGCGTGGACGTGCTTCGGGGAACTGACTGGACATGGGGCTTCCTGAAAAATCGGCGGGTGAGACAAAAGTCGTAGGGGGCGAGAGCTTAAGCCCTGCGAGGCGCAGCGCACAAACGTCGAACGTTCAAGACTGCGTTACCGGAGCGGCAACAATCATTGGCATCGACACAAAACCCTGTAGGAGCCGGCTTGCCGGCGAAGGCGGAGTGTCAGTCGACACATGTATCGGCTGACCCACCGCCTTCGCCGGCAAGCCGGCTCCTACACAGGTCCGGGATCAATTTGAGATCGGTTTAGGGATTTCCAGCCCGCGTATCACCGCCGGCCGTGCCAGGAAACGCTCCAGCACTCGCGTGACGTTGGCGAAGTCCTTGATGCCCACCAGATCCCCGGCCTCATAGAAGCCGATCAGGTTGCGTACCCAGGGGAACGTCGCAATGTCGGCGATGGTGTAGCGCTCGCCCATGATCCAGTCGCGCCCTTCCAGACGTTGGTCGAGTACCTTGAGCAGGCGTTTGCTTTCTTCAACGTAGCGGTCCCGCGGTCGCTTGTCCTCGTAGTCCTTGCCGGCGAATTTGTTGAAAAAGCCGAGCTGGCCGAACATCGGCCCGATACCACCCATCTGAAACATCAGCCACTGGATCGTCTCGTAACGAGCGGCCGACTCCTGGGCCAGCAATTGCCCGCTCTTGTCGGCCAGGTAGATCAAAATCGCCCCGGACTCGAACAGCGGCAGCGGTCGGTCGTCCGGGCCATGGGGATCGAGGATGGCGGGAATCTTGTTGTTGGGGTTCAGCGAGAGGAATTCGGCGGACAGCTGATCATTGGTATCGAAGCCCACCCGATGCGGCTCGTAGGGCAGCCCGATCTCTTCGAGCATGATCGAGACCTTGACGCCATTGGGGGTCGGCAAGGAGTACAACTGGATCCACTCGGGGAATTGCGCCGGCCATTTGCGGGTGATCGGGAACGCGGACAGATCGGTCATGGGGGGGAATCCACGGCAAAATTGAGACCGTTGATCATAATGCAGGCGCTGGCGAAGGCTACGAACTTTTGGCGTTATCGATATTGCTGATGAGCAAGATCAAAGGATCGCCGCGTTCGCAGCCGCCATCACCTGTACCCTGTCCATAAATCCGCAACATCCTGTTGATAACCTTTGCCCCAATCCGCTCAAGGTTGCCGCTAAAGTGCTGCGCTCGCTCGGATCGAACCAAATGGGCCCGGGAGACTCCAAGGAACCTGCCCCATGACATGGAAAAACACCGCAGCCGGGCTGCTCGCGGTGTAGAGGTTTGTCAGCCTTAACCGAATGCGCCGAAGATCACCTATCCACATGATGAACCCTTTGAAATTCGCCAAACGTTTTAAACATCGCGCGTACATTTTCCTGCCCTCACTGCTGGCAGTGAGCGCGCTGTTCCTGTCCCTGGAATCCAGCGAAAGCCGCGCCCAACCGGCGGATGGCACCCAGACGCTGGTATTTTTGCGCCACGCGGAAAAACCCGCCGGCGGCCTGGGCCAGCTCAATTGCCAGGGCTTGAACCGCGCCATCGATCTGGCCACCTTGCTGCCGGAAAAATTCGGCAAGGCCAATTACGTGTTTGCCGCCAACCCGACGCGCAATGTCGAGGAAGGCGAGCTGGACAATTCCTACAGCTATATCCGCCCCTTGATGACCATCAGCCCCAGCGCCATCAAGCTCGGTTTGCCGGTGAACATCAATTTTTCAGCCAACGATACCAGCGACCTGGCTGATGAACTGCTGCACGACAAGTACCACAACTCGGTCATCTACACCGCCTGGTCCCACGGCTACCTGCCCGAGCTGATCAACAAGGTCGCTGGCGAAGCCGTCGGCAAGAAACAGAACATCACCGATGACTGGGAGTCCAGCGACTTCGACACGTTGTACGTGCTCACGCTGACCTGGCACAACGGCAAGGCCAGTGTGGTGAGCCACAGCTACAAGCAAGGGCTGGATAATGGTCAGGAGACCTGTCCGACCTGAGCATCAGTGAGTCGGGCGGGGCGGTATTGATTCAAGGTTTGTAGCGTCTGCGAGGGCCCCTTCGCGAGCAAGCCCGCTCCCACAGATGATCTGCGTCGTACACAAATTTCGTGTCCATTGAAGATCAAATGTGGGGTGGGCAAAAACACCATCAACCTCGCAAATTCACCCGCTCGCGCAAATACTCAAGCACAGCCCCCCGCTCCCCCGCAAACTCGATCCGCGCGCCCTTCTTCTCCCGCTGAAACGCATACATCGGGTCGTAATACTCGCTCAACAACCCTTCGATCCAGCCCCGGTGCAGATCCACCGCCCCACTGTTCGCCTGCTCCGCCAGGGCATCTTCCATCAAGATCAGCATCCGCCGGTGGCGCTCGCCGCCCAGGCGCTTCTGCACATTATTCAGGCTCGCCAGCAACCGCTCGGAAAACAGCCCGAAGCCTTCGTCGCCATGCACCCCCATGAACTCGGCGCACAGATCCACCACGTAGTCGCGCAGGATCCGCTCCACCCGACCTTCCAGGCTGTCTTCCAGCCACACCATGGGAAACTGCTGCATGCCCTGATACAGCGGCAACGGCAGCGCGCAACTGCCGATCGCGCGGCTCTCGTCTTCCAGCACGAACTGCTCGATACCACGGGCACGCTTCTTCAGCACGTCCACGGCGAGGCGGTTTTCAAAGTCGATGTTGGAAGGTTGACCGGTGGCGCGCTTGCCGAAACTGGAACCGCGATGGTTGGCGTGGCCTTCAAGGTCCAGCCCGTTGCTCAATTGGGTGAGCACCTCGGTCTTGCCGGTGCCGGTCATGCCGCCCAGCAACACGAAATCGCACTGGGCAATGGCTTGATCGACCGTGTCCAACAGGAACGTGCGCATCGCCTTGTAGCCGCCACCGACCCGCGGATAGTCGATCCCCGCCTCGTCCTTGAGCCATTGCTGGACGATCTGCGAGCGCAAGCCGCCACGAAAACAGTACAAATACCCCTCGGGATGCGCCCGGGCAAAATCGGCCCAGGCCCGAATGCGCTCGGCCTTGATATCGCCGGATACCAATTGATGCCCCAACGTAATGGCGGCTTGCTGACCGTGCTGCTTGTAGCAGGTGCCGATCCGCTGCCGCTCGTGGTCATTCATCAGCGGCAGGTTGACCACGCCGGGGAATGAACCCTTGAGGAATTCGACCGGCGCGCGGGCATCCAACATTGGCCGGTCGTTGAGAAAGATGTCGCGGTAATCGGTGCAGTCGAGTGACATCAAAACACCTCGACCGCGTTAGTCTGTCGCTCGATCAATTCGCCGATCGGCTCAAGGTTCAGGCCCAGCCCGGCGGCCACTTCGAGAAATTGTGCGTTGCCTTCAGGGGTGACCGCAACCAGCAGGCCGCCGCTGGTCTGCGGGTCGCAGAGCACGCGTTTGTGCAGCTCCTGCAGGCGTCCGAGCTTGCTGGCGTAGCTGTCGTAGTTGCGCAGGGTGCCACCGGGCACGCAACCCTGTTCAAGGTAGTACTCGACACCCGGCAGGCGCGGTACCCGGTCGTATTCGATGCGCGCGGTCAGCTGGCTGCCATCGGCCATTTCCACCAGATGGCCCAACAGGCCAAAACCGGTGACGTCGGTCATCGCGGTCACGCCATCGAGCTTGCCGAAGCGGCTGCCGGGTTTGTTCAGGGTGCACATCCAGTCACGCGCCAGGCCGATGTCTTCGTGGCGCAACTTGCCCTTCTTCTCCGCGGTGGTGAGGATACCGATGCCCAGGGGCTTGGTCAGGTAGAGCAGGCAACCGGCGGTGGCGGTGTCGTTGCGCTTCATGTGGCGCTTTTGCACCAGCCCGGTCACGGCCAGGCCGAAGATCGGCTCCGGCGCGTCGATGGAATGCCCGCCAGCCAACGGTATCCCCGCCTCATCGCACACCGAGCGTCCGCCGCGGATCACTTCCCGGGCAATCTCCGGCGCCAGTACATTGACCGGCCAGCCGAGGATGGCGATGGCCATCAGCGGATCGCCGCCCATGGCGTAGATATCGCTGATGGCATTGGTCGCAGCGATGCGGCCGAAATCGAACGGATCGTCGACGATCGGCATGAAGAAGTCGGTGGTCGACACCACGCCCCGCTCTTCATCGATGGCATACACCGCCGCGTCATCGCGTGAGGCGTTGCCGACCCAGAGTTTCGGATCAAGGTTCTGCGCGCCGCTGCCGGCCAGGATCACCTCCAGCACCTGGGGCGAAATCTTGCAGCCACAGCCTGCGCCGTGGCTGTATTGGGTCAGACGGATCGGCTCGCTCATGGGGAAATCATCTCGTGAAGTCATAACCCAAGAGTCTACAACAACCCCGATTTTCAGGCGCTGCCACAGCCGTCCGACAATCCGAATGAATTTTCCGCAGCCCCGATGATCCCTCTATTACCACAGGGAGGAATACGGGCTATATGAACAATGCAAAACTTTTCGTCATTGAATACACCCTTCATGGCGCTCCCAAGTCTTTCATTATCCGCCTGGAAAAAATGGATAACGCGGAGGCCTGGCATTGGGCGAGCTGCGACGCCGGCGTGGGTCGGATCCCGCGCTTCGGCCGGGAAAAGGTGCAAAAGACCAGCAAGCCGATGGCGGAGAAATTTGGCGTGGAGAACGTCAAGTGGCGGCCGGCGAGTTGACGGTCGCGCCCCGCTTTGGACATTGAGAGGGGACATTGGGAGGAATCAGTGCATGACCACGACACCACTCACCAGCATGGCTCACATCGACTACGGCCTCGATACGCTGTTCGGGCGGGTCACTAAAAGCGCCGAATGCCTGGTCGCGCTTGAACAAGTCGAAAATGATCCCAGCCGCTTCGCCCTGCGCGTGCAGGCGCCCGTGCCCGAGGATCTGGAACAGGCGAAGACGCTACTGGTGAAAGTTGAAGGACGAAAGCTCAGCGGCGTCGTCCGCAATACTGAACGACTGGACGATGAAAGCCTGAAACTGGAAGTGGAGCCTGACTAGGCTCCACTTTACCGGGATGAGCTATTTGCCGTGGGCACACTTGCAACCTTTGCTGGCGCATTCTTCGCCGTGTTCATGGTGCTTGGCGCAGGCTTCGCAGCAATAGTGCTTGCCGTGACGTGCGATCGGATGTTCGCCTAGCTTGCAGGAGCATTTGGGGCAGTCGCAGATACTTTCACTGTCGATCATGAGTCTGACTCCATAGGTATGGTTGTCCGGCGCTGGACTGCGCACCGTAATACCAGTGTAGGAGCGTCATGCCTGCCGTGTAGTGCTGCGGTACATGAACAGCAAGGCCAGGGCGAGTAGCAGCATCGCCAATACCCGACTGCCGGACAGCTCGATCTGCGGGTTGCCCAGCCAGCCGAAGTGATCGATCAACATCCCCATGCCCAGTTGCCCGACGATCACGGCGACCGTTGCCACCGCTGTGCCCACCCGGGGTACAGCGCCGACCATCACCATCATGTAGACCACGCCGAACAACGCCCCGCCGAGCTGCCATTTCGGCACGTCCAGCAGGCTCATGGCATGGGCCGGTTCGAAAAACAGGATCAACAACCCGGTGAGCACGGCGCCCACCACGAACGTCAGCAAACTGCTGCGCAATACGCCGACCGTTTCGCCCAGTCGCCCGTTGATCGCCGCCTGGATACTCAGCACCGCACCGGCGGCCACGACCACCACCAACAATATAATCAGATTCATCATCAACCCCGAGCGATCAGAACAAGTGCCGCGACAATCAGCAGCAAGGCCAGCCAACGTTCACCGTTGACCTTCTTGCGGGTGGTGCCGAACCAGCCGAAGTGGTCGATCAACACGCTTTTGCCGACCTGGCCGGAGAGGATCGCGATCATGGTCATGGCGATACCAATGTGCGGTGTGGCCAGGGTCAGCACCACCACGTACACCGGCCCGAGGAAACCGCCGAGCAACTGCCAGCGCGGCAACTCGCTGAAAGCCGGCCCCTGTTGCGGGCCGCTGAGCAGCAACAGGAAAAACAGAATCGCCGAGCCGACGCCGAAGATGCTGAAGGTGGCCCACAGGTGACCGACCTGAACCCCGAGCGGCCCGAGCAAGCCGGCCTCCACGGATAGGCCCATGCCGGCGAGGATGACCAGGGGCAGCAGCAATAGCCGCAACCCGGGTTTGGGAGTTGGCGTTGCGACAACATCAACGTTGTCGATTGAAGAAGATTGCATCGGGAGTTCCTGGGTAGTCGATCAAAGCACGAACCCCCTGTAGGAGCTGGCTTGCCAGCGAAGAGGCCATCACATCCAACATCACTTTTGCCTGTGCCACCGCCTTCGCTGGCAAGCCAGCTCCTACAGGGGGTTTGCGTTGTCAGTGGGATAGGCGCGCATTATCGGCTGGCGATGCTTTGCGATAAATGGGAGCATCCCGACAACACTTTTGCGTAAAGCGCACAGCAGGATTGATCATGCACGGCCTCAACGAACTGGGATTCAAGGCACTTCGATTGTTTGTCGCCGTTCTCGACCACGGCAGCTTTTCCGAGGTGGCTCGCCGTGAGGGCCTGGCGCCCTCTTCGATTTCCCGGCAGATCCAATTGATGGAGCAGGCGCTGAGTCAGCAACTGCTCTACCGCCACACCCGCGCCGTATCGCCCACTGAAGCCGGGCGTATGCTCGGCCATCACGCGCGCCTGGTGCTGGTGCAACTGGAAGAAGCCGAACAAGCCTTGCAGGAACAGCAAAGCGAACCCGGCGGGCTGGTACGGATCAATGCGCCGGTGGTGTTTGGTCAACGGCATTTGACGCCGTGGCTAGGGCAACTCTGTGAGCGCTACCCGAAACTGCAACTGGATATCCAGCAGACCGACAGCTACATCGACCCGTTGCAGGAAGGCGCCGATCTGTTGTTTCGCATCGGCCCGCTGCACGATTCGAGCATGCAGGCGCGCATCCTGGCGCCCCAGCGTTTTCAGGTGGCGGCGAGCCCGGCCTACCTGAAACGGCACGGCACACCGCAGCATCCCGACGAGCTCGCGGCGCATCAGTGCCTCGCCTACAAGGGCGTGGCCGGTCAGCAGCGCTGGTTCTTTCGCCAGGGTCAGCAGGACTGGACGCCTTACTCGGTCAAGGGGCCGATCACCGGCAACCATGCCGACACCCTGACCCAGGCTGCCGAGCAGGGCCTGGGGTTGGTGATGTTTCCATCGTGGCTGATTGGCGAAGCGGTGCGCAACGGCACGCTGGTGCCGGTGCTGAAGGACTATGAGGTGTCCAACAGCCTCGAACCGCAACAGATCGCCGTGCTCTGGCCAGGCAGTCGACGGTTGTCGGTGAAGGTCAGGACGGTGATCGATTTTTTCGTCGAGTGTTTTGGTGCGGTGCCTTACTGGGACAGGCCGTAAAGCCTCTAAACACCGTAATCCTTGTGGGAGCGGGTGTCAGGGAGGGACGGGTTACAAAACCATCGCGGCCACCCAGCCAAACCCCAGCAACGGCAGGTTGTAGTGCAGGAAAGTCGGGACCACGGTGTCCCAGACATGGTGATGCTGGCCATCGATATTCAGGCCGGAGGTCGGGCCCAGGGTCGAGTCCGAGGCGGGCGAACCGGCGTCACCCAGGGCGCCGGCCGTGCCGACGATGCTGACGATCGCCAGCGGGCTGAAGCCCAGTTGCACGCACAGCGGCACGAAAATCACCGCCAGGATCGGCACGGTGGAAAACGACGAGCCGATACCCATGGTCACCAACAGGCCCACCAGCAACATCAGCAACGCGCCGATAGCCTTGCTGTGGCCGATCCACGAGGCCGAGGTTTCGACCAGCGTCTGCACCTCTCCGGTGGCTTTGATCACTTCGCCAAAACCGGAGGCGGCGATCATGATGAAGCCGATCATCGCCATCATCTTCATGCCTTCGGTGAACAGGTCGTCGGTGTCGCGCCATTTGACGATGCCCGATGCCGAAAAAATCAGAAACCCTGCCAACGCACCGATGATCATCGAGTCCAGCAGCAACTGAACGATGAACGCCGCGGCGATGGCCAGGCCGGCCACCATCAGGCTCAGCGGGTTGTACTGCACCGCGACCTGCTCGACCTGTTCGATTTTTTCCAGGTTGTAGACCCGCTTCTTGCGGTAGCTGATAAACGCAGCGCCAAGGCCAAACGCCATGCCCAACGCCGGAATGCCCATGGCATGGGTGACGTTGATACCGCTGATATCGACGCCGCTGCGGGCAACGTTGGCCAGCAGGATTTCATTCAGGAAGATGTTGCCGAAGCCCACGGGCAGGAACATGTACGGCGTGATCAGGCCAAAGGTAATGACACAGGCGATCAACCGCCGGTCCAGTTGCAGCTTGGTCAGCACATATAACAGCGGCGGTACCAGCAGCGGAATGAAGGCGATATGTATCGGCAAGATATTCTGAGAAGCAATGGCCACCACCCACAGCAAGCCAATCAGCAGCCACTTGACCTGTCCGCCACCGCTGGCGTGCTGGCGATCGACCATCGCCAAGGCCTTGTCGGCCAGGGCATGGGCCAGGCCGGACTTGGCAATGGCCACCGCGAACGCACCCAGCAAGGCGTAGGACAACGCGACCGTCGCCCCGCCGCCGAGGCCGCTGTTGAACGCCTTGAGCGTCGCGTCGATGCCCAGGCCACCGGTCAGGCCACCGACCAGCGCGCCGACGATCAGCGCGATCACCACATGCACGCGGGACAGGCTGAGTATCAGCATGACGCCGACCGCGGCAATTACTGCATTCATTATCAAGACCTCAAGACAAACGGAATGAGTCCGGCCGGCAGTCTGCGTGAGCCGCCAGCGGGTTGAAGAATGGGTTTTATTAGAGGGCGCGCACTGTGCCGGACCGTCGCGGCCTTGTCAAAGCCAATGCCCTCCATGCAGACGGGCCGCCACTCCCTGTAGGAGCGAGCTTGCTCGCGAAGGACGTTAACGATAATGCGTTCTTTCTGAGTGAATGCGTCGTCCTTGAGACCATCGCGAGCAAGCTCGCTCCTACAGGGGGGGGCTGTGCAAGGCATCAATTTCACACTGGTCTCTTATTCGCCGGACGGCATAAAGAAAGCCGAAACCCTGCCGCTACAGTGCCGAGTCTCAGATAATTATCGAATAAAGGACGTCTCCATGCCGCTCAGACAACTGTCCATTCAATGGAAGATCACCCTGCTCGCCGGGCTCTGCCTGGCCGGTATCGTGACCCTGCTGGTGGGTCTTTCGCTGTATCGCATGGAGCACAGCGCCGCGCTGGTGAAAGCCTCGAGCATGGAGATGCTCACCGAAGCCGCCCAGGCCCGGATCGAATCCCAGGGTGAAAACCAGGCGTTGGAGATTCGCCAGCAGTTCATGGACGCCTATCAATACGGCCACGGATTTTCCCGCCAGGTGCTGTTCCTGCGCGACCAGGCCGAGAAGCGCTTTCTCGACGCCTTCGACCTGCGTGAAGACCTGACCCGCCAGGTCAAGTCGGCGCTGCAAGCCAACCCGGAACTGCTTGGCCTGTCGCTGGTGTTCGAAGCCAATGCGCTGGACGGCAAGGACGATCTGTTTGCCGGCCAGGCGGAGCTGGGCAGCAACGACAAGGGCCGTTTCGCCCTGTATTGGTCGCAACCGACGCCAGGCAAGGTGACCTCCATGGCACTGCCCGAAAGCGACATGACCGACACCGCCACCGGCCCCAGCGGCGAGCCGGCGAACGCCTGGTTCACCTGCCCGCGCACCACGCTCAAGCCCTGCGTGATCGAGCCCTACTTCTATGTGATCGACGGGCAGAAGGTGCTGATGACCAGCATCGTTTTCCCGCTGATGGTCAATGGCAAGGTCATCGCGTCGCTGTCGGCGGACATCAACCTTAACAGCCTGCAAGCGGTCAGCCGGGGCGCAAGCCAGAAGCTGTATGACGGCCAGACCCACGTCAGCATCATCAGCCCGGTCGGTTTGCTCGCCGGCTACAGCCCGGACGCCAGCAAACTCAGCCAGCGCCTGGATACCGTGGACCCGACCGACGGTGCCGAACTGATCCGCATGCTGGCCACCAGCAGCCAGACCGAAAGCCTGCACAGCAAACAACAGCTGAAAGTGCTGGCGCCGTTCCAGCCGATTCCCGGTGGCAAGCCTTGGGGCGTGTTGCTCGAGGTGCCGGAAAAAGTGCTGGTGGGCCCTGCCGAAGCCCTGAAGAAACAACTCGATGACAGCAACACCGCCGGCACGCTGATGGAACTCGGCCTCGGCGCACTGGCGGCGTTGATCGGCCTGTTGCTGGTATGGCTGATGGCCCGCAGCGTGACCAAACCGATTCTCGGCGTGGCGCACATGCTCGAAGACATCGCCAGCGGCGAAGGCGACCTGACCCGTCGCCTGGCCTATGACAAACAGGACGAATTGGGCCAGTTGGCCGGCTGGTTCAATCGCTTCCTCGACAAGCTGCAACCGATCATTGCCGAGGTCAAACGCTCGGTGCAGGACGCGCGCAGCACGGCGGATCAGTCCTCCGCCATCGCCACCCAGACCAGTGCCGGCATGGAACAGCAATACCGCCAGGTGGATCAGGTCGCGACCGCCTCCCACGAAATGAGCGCCACCGCCCAGGATGTCGCCCGCAGCGCCGCACAAGCGGCACAAGCGGCGCGGGATGCTGATCACGCCACCCGTCGTGGCCTGACCGTAATCGACCAGACCACCACCAGCATCGACAACCTCGCCGCCGACATGAGCGCGGCCATGGTCCAGGTCGAAGGCCTGGCGGCCAACAGCGAGAAAATCGGTTCGGTGCTGGAAGTGATTCGCGCCATCGCCGAACAGACCAACCTGCTGGCCCTCAACGCCGCGATCGAAGCGGCCCGCGCCGGTGAGGCCGGACGCGGTTTTGCCGTGGTGGCCGATGAAGTGCGCAACCTGGCACGCCGGACCCAGGAGTCAGTCGAAGAAACGCGCTTGGTGATCGAGCAGTTGCAGAGCGGCACCCAGGAGGTGGTGGGATCGATGAGCAATAGCCATCGACAGGCTCAAGGCAGCGTCGAGCAGGTGGGTCAAGCAGTGACGGCGCTGCGCCAGATTGGCGAAGCAGTGACGGTGATCAGCGACATGAACCTGCAGATCGCCAGTGCCGCGGAAGAGCAAAGCGCGGTGGCCGAAGAGATCAACAACAACGTGGCGACGATTCGGGATGTGACCGAGTCGCTGTCGGGGCAGGCCAATGAATCGGCGCGGGTGAGTCAGTCGCTGAACAGCCTGGCCAATCAGCAGCAGAGTTTGATGGATCAGTTCCGCGTCTGACCTGGTTTTTACTGACGACACACCCCCCCTGTAGGAGCTGGCTTGCCAGCGAAAGCGGTAGCACATCCAACACATATGTTGGCTGTCAGGACGCCTTCGCTGGCAAGCCAGCTCCTACAGGGGACCGTGTGAACATTAAGATCTGGGTCAGCGCCTGGGCAATTCGATCACCACCTTCAACCCGCCCCACTCACTCTCCTCCAACCTCATCAACCCGCCCCACGTATCAACGATGTCGCGCACAATTCCCAAGCCCAACCCGTGCCCATCCATCTGCTCATCCAGCCGCGTACCGCGACTGAGCACCTGCTCGCGGCGGTCCTCGGGAATCCCCGGGCCATCGTCTTCCACGCTCAGCTCAAACCCTTGCGCCGTCTCGACCACGCTCAAGCGCACCTCGGCATCCGTCCACTTGCAGGCGTTGTCCAGCAGGTTGCCGAGCAACTCCAGCACATCCTCCCGATCCCACGGCAACAGCAAGCCCTTGGGCGCTACATAGCTGAGATCCAGGTGTTCACCGTGGATCATGTTCAACGTCGCCAGCAACCCCGGCAGTTCCGCATCGCAATCAAACAGCGCCCCCGGTAAGGCGTCGCCGGACAACCGGGCGCGGTTGAGTTCGCGGTTAAGCCGCTGCTGCACGTGCTCAAGCTGCTGCTGAATCACTTTGCGCAGTTCCGGCTGAGCGTCGAATTTTTCGCTGGAGGCCAGGCTCAACAACACTGCCAGCGGGGTTTTCAAGGCATGCCCGAGGTTGCCCAAGGCATTGCGCGAACGCTTGAGGCTGTCTTCGGTGTGGGCCAGCAAATGGTTGATCTGCGCCACCAGCGGCTCCAGCTCCACCGGCACCTGATCATCGAGTTGCGAGCGCTGGCCCTGCTGCAACTGGGCGATTTGTTCACGGGCCTTTTCCAGCGGCCGCAAGGCGCGGCGCACGGTGATCCGCTGCAGCAACAGAATCAACAGCAACCCCGCCAGGCCCAGGCCGAGTCCGACCTGTTGCATGCGCAAAAAACTGTCGCGCACCGGGGTGTAGTCCTGGGCGACGCTGATGGAAATCGACTGGCCGAGGCGGCGATAGTCCGAGCGCAATATCAGCAGCTGCTGCCCTTCCGGCCCCAGCTGCAGGTTGCTGTGCAGCCCGGGATGGTCCAGGCGCGGCAGTTCCTGATCCCACAGCGAACGGGAGCGCCAATGGCTGTCGGCAAAGTCGATGCGGAAATAGTGCCCGGAAAACGGGCGCTGATACGCCGGCGACAGGTGTCGTTCATCCAGCTGCAACCCCTGAGGCCCGCGCACCAGTGCTACCAGCAGGCTTTCACTGTCGTTGCGCAACCCGGCTTCGAGGTAGCGCTGCAAACCCATTTCGAACAGCCACAGGCTGGTCTGCGCCAGCACCAGGCCGACGATCACCATCACGCTGATCAGGCCCAGGCTCAAGCGGCGCTGGATCGACCTCACCGGGCTTGCCCGCCGAACAGGTAACCCTGGCCGCGACGGGTTTCGATCACGCTGCGCCCGAGTTTGCGTCGCAGGTGGTTGACGTGGACTTCCAGCACATTGGAATCGCGCTCGGTTTCACCGTCGTAGAGGTGTTCGGCGAGGTGGCTTTTGGACAGGATCTGTTCGGGGTGCAGCATGAAATAGCGCAGCAGTCGGAACTCGGCGGCGGTGAGCTGGATGTCGGCGCCGTCGCGGCTCACGCACTGGCGGCCTTCATCCAGATGCAAACCCGCCGCCTTGAGCGTCGGCTGGTTGGCCTGCCCATGGGAGCGGCGCAACAGCGCCTGGACCCGCAGGTGCAATTCTTCAGGGTGGAACGGTTTGGTCAGGTAATCGTCGGCGCCGGCCTTGAGGCCCTCGATGCGTTCGGCCCAGGAGCCGCGGGCGGTCAGGATCAGCACCGGTGTGGCCAGGCCGCCGGCCCGCCATTGAGTCAACACTTCCAGGCCCGATAGCCCCGGCAGGCCGAGGTCGAGAATGATCAGGTCGTAGGGCTCGCTGCTGCCCTGATACACCGCATCGCGACCGTCCGCCAGCCAGTCCACGGCGTAGCCCTGGCGGTTGAGGCCGGCCATCAGTTCATCGGCCAGGGGCACGTGGTCTTCCACCAGGAGCAAACGCATGGGTCAATCTTCCTTGTCTTTCAGTAACTCGCCAGTGCTGGCATCGAGGTCCAGCTCACGGACCACACCGTCGGTGGTCAGCAGCTCGACTTCATAAATGTAGACGTCATGTTTTTCCTCGAGCTCGGCTTCCAGCAGCTTGGCCCCGGGATAACGGTCCAGCGCCTGCTGCAACAGTTGCTCCAGCGGCAGGATCACCCCTTGTTGGCGCAGGCGCAGGGCTTCGTCCTGATCCAGGTCCCGGGCCATCGCCATCGAGCAAAAAACCAGCAGCGCCAGGGCCAGCCGGCTGCCGGCGCGCCGATTTGCAATACAAAGCACCTTCATTACGTATCCTGATGATCCTTGAGCACCTGCCCGCTGACAGCGTCCAGTTCCAGGTCCCAATCGATCCCTTGTGGGTCACGCATTTCCACCTGATAGATGTACTTGCCGTACTCTTCTTCCAGTTCGGTTTCGGTGATGGTGGAACCTGGGTGTTTGGTCAATGCGGTGGCGTTGAGCTTCTCGAAAGACACAATGGTACCAGCGTCGCGCAACCTCAGGGCTTCATCGGGGCCGAGGTCGCGAGCCTGGGCAATGCCGGCGGTCAGGGTGATGAGGGTGGCGGTGAACAGGGCAGTCAAGGTTTTCATGGGTGTCTCCGTATTTTTATGTGTTGCTTACGGCGGCCACTGTAGCGATATCAACTTAACTGAAACTGAATTGCCATCATTGACCCTTTAGTCAGTGTTTTCCCGCAAGCCCAAACGCAAACTGTTAAACTCGCCCCCTGCCCACATCGCCGCGGCGATCGCCACCTGACAGAGCTCAAACCACTGTGGAAATCTTCAAAGAATTTACCTTCGAATCCGCCCATCGCCTGCCCCACGTCCCGGACGGGCACAAGTGCGGCCGCCTGCACGGTCACTCGTTCAAGGTGGCGATTCATTTGAGTGGCGATCTTGATCCGCATACCGGCTGGATTCGCGATTTTTCGGAGATCAAGGCGATCTTCAAGCCGCTGTATGAGCGGCTGGATCATAACTATTTGAATGACATTCCGGGGTTGGAGAATCCGACCAGTGAAGTGCTGGCCAAATTCATCTGGAAAGAATTGAAGCCCCTGCTGCCGGAACTCAGCGCGATCCGCATCCACGAAACCTGCACCAGCGGCTGCATCTATCACGGCGAATAAACCAGACAACACATTTCCTGTGCAGGAGCTGGCTTGCCAGCGAAGGTCGTTAACGATAACGCGTACATTCAGGATAAACGCGGCGCCTGGGAGTCCTTCGCTGGCAAGCCAGCTCCTACACGGGGCATGCGTTTCGTCAGTGAATGATCAAACCACCTTTAGCGGTGGTTTTTTTATGCCTATGCTTTTTCGCTCGCACACGCAAGAGGACGCACCCATGACTGACTGGCCGCTGGCTCAGACCTTTCGTTTCAACGGGCACTCCGTGCGCTTCGCCGTCCGGGGCGACGGCCCGCCGCTGGTGTTCGTGCATGGCACGCCCTTCTCTTCTTACGTGTGGCACCGGATTGCGCCGCATTTCATCACCACGCACCGGGTGCATTACTTCGACCTGCTGGGGTATGGGCTGTCCGATAAAGTCGAGGGCGACGTGTCCCTGGGTGTGCAGAACGAACTGCTGGCCCGGCTGCTGGAGCATTGGGGCCTGGATTGCCCGGATGTGGTGGCCCACGATTTCGGTGGCGCTACCGTGTTGCGTGCGCATCTGCTCAATGGCAAGGATTACCGCAGCCTGACGCTGATCGACCCGGTGGCGCTGACGCCCTGGGGGTCGCCGTTCGTGCAGCATGTGCGCCAACATGAGGCAGCGTTCAGCGCACTGCCCGATTACATTCAACAGGCGATCGTACCGGCCTATATCCGCGGGGCGATCAAACGTGACATCCCGGACGAAGAGCTCGCCCCTTATGTACAGCCTTGGCTGGGTGATCCGGGGCAAGCGGCGTTTT
Organism: Pseudomonas sp. MPC6; assembly: GCF_006094435.1. Taxonomy (NCBI): domain Bacteria; kingdom Pseudomonadati; phylum Pseudomonadota; class Gammaproteobacteria; order Pseudomonadales; family Pseudomonadaceae; genus Pseudomonas; species Pseudomonas sp. MPC6. Next base: position 4,776,245 of record NZ_CP034783.1, read on the forward strand.
ATCGGCAGATCGCGCAGATGGATGAGCGTTATACCCGCGAAGTCGAGGGGCAGTACCCGACCGTTCGCTGCCCGGTGCAGATTCTTTGGGGCGAGGACGATCAGTGGATTCCCGTCGAGCGTGGGCGGGCGTTGCACCGGATGATGCCGGGGTCGCAGTTTCATCCGATTGCGAATGCCGGGCATCTGGTTCAGGAAGATGCGCCTGAAGCCATCGTCGCGGCGTTGCTGCGGTTTTTGCCACTACACAAATCCCCCTGAAGAAACCCATTATCCCCCGTAGGAGCTGGCTTGCCAGCGAAGGCGGTGGCTCAGTGAACACTTGTATTGGCTGACACACCGCCTTCGCTGGCAAGCCAGCTCCTACAGGGTTATGCGTTCCTTCAGATAGTTCGCGCCCTCTGCCGAACCAAACGCCCGCTCTCGTCTATAAATAACAACACCTGCCCCGCTTGGCACGACCGCTGCAACACCCTCGCGTCCTCCCATCCCGCAAGGAACGCCCCATGACGCAGAACGCTCCCGGCAACGACTACCCCCTCAGCGAAGTGCCGATGCATGCCCGCAAAGGCCTGGCCTCCACAGCCATGGTGCTGCTGGGTTTCACCTTTTTTACCGCGACCATGTTTGCCGGCGGCAAGCTCGGGGTGGCGTTCGGTTTCGGCGAGATGATGGCGGTGATTGTCGTCGGCAATCTGCTGTTGGGGATCTACGCCGCAAGCCTGGGCTACATTGCGTTCAAGAGTGGCCTCAATTCGGTGCTGATGGGACGTTTCTGCTTTGGTGAAATCGGCAGCCGGCTCAGCGACCTGATCCTCGGCTTCACCCAGATCGGCTGGTACGCCTGGGGCACGGCGACTGCGGCCGTGGTGTTGGGCAAGTATTTCGAATTGAGCGAAGGCCCAGTACAGGGCCTGATGGTGCTGTTCGGCCTGATGTTTTGCGCCACGGCCTATGTCGGTTATCGCGGGCTGGAAATCCTGTCGTACATCGCGGTGCCCGCCATGATGGTGTTGCTGATGCTGTCGATGTGGGTCGCCACGACCAAGGTCGGCGGGCTCGATGGCTTGCTGGCGGTCGTGCCGACGGCCACCCTAGATTGGTCGACCGCCATCACGCTGGTGTTCGGCACCTTTGTCAGTGGCGCGACCCAGGCGACCAACTGGACGCGCTTTTCGCGCTCGGCCAGGGTCGCCGTGCTGGCAAGCCTGATCGGTTTTTTTATCGGCAACGGCCTGATGGTGTTGATCGGCGCCTACGGCGCCATCGTCTACCAGCAACCGGACGTGGTCGAAGTGTTGCTGTTGCAAGGCTTCGCCATGGCCGCGATGGCGATGTTGCTGCTCAACATCTGGAGCACCCAGGACAACACCATCTACAACTTCGCCGTCGCCGGCTGCAACCTGTTGCGCACCGGCCGGCGCAAAACCGTGACCCTGGCCGGCGCGGTGATCGGCACGCTGCTGGCGCTGCTGGGCATGTACGACTATCTGGTGCCCTACCTGATTCTGCTGGGCACGGTGATTCCGCCGATCGGGGGCGTGATCATGGCGGACTTTTTTTATCGCTACCGCGGTCAATATCCACGCCTGGCCGATGCCCGGTTGCCGGCGTTCAATGGCTCAGGCCTGAGTGCTTATGCGGTCGGCACCGTTGCTGCGTTCAGCTCGCCATGGGTCGCGCCGCTGGCAGGGATTGCCGCTGCCGCGCTAACGTATGTGATATTGACCGGGGTACTCGGCACCCGTACCGCCAACGCGCCACTAGAAGATCTATAAAAGGATTCGCCCGATGCACATCATCAACGCCCGCCTGCGCAACCAAGAAGGGTTGCATGAGTTGCACCTGGAAAACGGTCTGATCAGCAATATCGGCCGACAGACCGAGGCGCCAACCCTGGGGCCCGATGATCTGGACGCCGGCGGCAATCTGGTGATTCCACCCTTCGTCGAGCCGCATATCCACCTTGATGCGACACTGACCGCCGGCGAGCCGCGCTGGAACATGAGCGGCACGCTGTTCGAGGGCATCGAGTGCTGGAGCGAGCGCAAGGTGACGATCACCGCGGAAGACACCAGGAACCGCGTCAGGAAAACCCTCCAGAGCCTCGCCGCCCATGGCATCCAGCATGTGCGCACCCACGTCGACGTCACCGACCCGCAACTGACGGCGCTGAAGGCGATGCTCGAACTGCGCGAAGAAAGCCGACACCTGGTCGACATGCAGATCGTCGCCTTCCCCCAGGAAGGCATCGAGTCATACCGCAATGGTCGGGAGCTGATGGAAGAAGCGATTCGCATGGGCGCCGATGTGGTCGGCGGCATTCCGCATTTCGAGTACACCCGGGACCAGGGGGTGAGTTCGGTGAAGTTTCTCATGGACCTGGCCGAGCGCACCGGCTGCCTGGTAGACGTGCACTGCGATGAAACCGACGATCCGCATTCACGCTTTCTCGAGGTGCTGGCCGAAGAAGCCCGCAGCCGCGACATGGGCTCTCGGGTCACCGCCAGCCATACCACGGCCATGGGCTCCTATGACAACGCCTACTGCGCCAAGCTGTTTCGCCTGCTCGGGCATTCCGGGATCAGTTTTGTCTCCTGCCCCACCGAAAGCATCCATCTGCAAGGGCGCTACGACAACTTCCCGAAACGCCGCGGCGTGACCCGCGTCAACGAGTTGCTCGAAGCGGGCATGAACGTGTGTTTCGGCCAGGACTCGATCGTCGACCCGTGGTACCCGCTGGGTAACGGCAACATCTTGCGGGTGCTCGAAGCCGGCTTGCACATCTGCCACATGCTCGGTTACCGCAACCTGCAAAGCGCGCTGGACTTGGTGACCGACAACAGCGCCAAGGCCATGGCCCTGGGTGATCGATATGGACTGGAACGGGGGCGGCCGGCGAATTTGCTGATTCTGTCGGCGGACAGCGATTACGAGGTGATTCGCAGCCAGGGTTTGCCGTTGTATTCGGTGCGGGCGGGCAAGGTATTGATGAAGCGGCAGATGCCGGTGGTGGAGCTTTTCGGCGATCAGGGCTGAATCTTGCGTTGACTGGGCTGACGCCATCGCGAGCAAGCTCGCTGCCACAGGTTTTGCGTCGTGTACAAGTGTTGTGAACGACATGAATCCTGTGGGAACGAGCTTGCTCGCGATGGCGATCTATCAATCAACCAATCAATCGAGCCGTACCGAACAAGCTGACCCGACTCAACGCCCCCTGCTCTTCTTCCAGCAAAATCGGCGCCGTGCCGCCAGGCATGACGACTTTCACTTCACCCGCCGCAACCCACCCCACCCGCCATGCCGCACACGCCACCGCACTGGCGCTGGTCCCCGACGACGCCGTCGGCCCTTCGCCCCGTTCGAACACCCGGGCCACGATCCGCCCCTCGGACTCAAGCATCGCCCATTGCAAATTGACCCCGGCCGGACACGGCACGCCTGCCCCGGTCGGCATGGCATAGGCGATCCGCGTCAGCCCTTCGGACAACTCCGGTTGACGCATCTGCTCATTGCTCGGCAAGGCCGCAGCAGCATCCACAAGGGTCACGCAGTGCGGATTGCCAACCCGCGCGAACTGGCTTCGCGACCATGCGGCATTGAGTGACGACAACGGCTGCACATGGCTGAGTTCGCGTCCCTTGAAGGCCACGCTCTCAACCCCCTGGGCACTGACCGCCCCCGGCCCGAACGATGGTTTGCCCAGGTCCAGCCAGAACCCGCGCACATCTTCGACCTGCGCCGCTTTCACCGAGGTCTCCCCTGGTGAATCCACGTCGGCCTTATCGTGATGAACCCTGAGCAGACACGCCTGGCCTGCAGGCCAAAGCCCCTGGTCGCTCAACGCCTGGGAAAAAATCGTCAGCCCGTTGCCACTGCGCTCGGCCAGGGTGCCGTCGGTGTTGACGATCAGCAGATCAAAAGGCTGCGATGACTGGAACGGGCCGACCAGCAAACCATCGCTGCGATGGTCCTTGCTGCCGGAGGGTTGTGTGCCGGGGGCCCATCCACAGTAAGCCTCGATGGCTGCCAACGCCCATGCCTCGCGGGTTTGCACGGCCTGGTCGGCCTGATCGGGCAAGTCGATACCGTCGCGGCGCATCTCCTCAGGCGCCACCACTACGTAAATATTGCCGCGTGCATCGTACATCCGCGCCATGGCGCCCCCCTCTGAAGGAATCGATTCGGGCACAACATATCGCGAAACAGCACTTGGCTGTGCAAGGATGTCACCCTGCCTGAACGCGATTGCATCGAGACGCTGATAGAACCCCACCGGTGCGTCACTGTCCCTTGCAGACGCGACGTTTTTTGCCAAGGATTGATATGACCAACCTCAACACCCGGGCCTCATTCGTTCCCGGTCGCCTCGAACAGATGTCCACGCGCATCGCCTTTTTCATCGCCGGGGCAGGCATCGCCGCGTGGGCGCCGCTGGTGCCTTACGCCAAGACCCGGGCCGGGCTGGATGAAGGCACCCTCGGTTTGCTGTTGTTGTGCCTGGGGGTGGGCTCGATTCTGGCGATGCCGCTGGCGGGGATCCTGGCCACACGCTTCGGCTGTCGCCGGGTGGCGGTCGGCGGAACGTTGCTGATCTGCCTGGCCCTGCCGTTGTTGGCGACGGTGTCCTCGATTCCGGCGCTGATCGCCGCGTTATTTCTGTTCGGCGCCGGGCTGGGCACGGTGGATTCGACGGTGAACCTGCAAGCGGTGATCGTCGAGCGGGCCAGCGGCAAGACCATGATGTCGGGTTTTCATGGCCTGTTCAGCCTTGGCGGAATCGTCGGGGCGGCGGGCGTCAGCGCCTTGCTGGGCTTGGGCGTGTCTCCACTGGGGGCGACGCTGGTGGTGAACGTGATGCTGCTGATCGCGCTGTGCAAGGCCGCGCCGCACCTGTTGCCCTACGGCAGCGAAAGTTCGGGACCGGCATTTGCCGTGCCCCACGGCATCGTGCTGTTCATTGGCGGGATGTGTTTCATCGTCTTCCTCGCCGAAGGCGCGGCCCTGGACTGGAGCGCGGTGTTCCTGGCGCAGGAACGCGGGATCGACACCGCCTATGCAGGGCTGGGTTATGCGGCGTTTGCACTGACCATGACTGTCGGCCGCCTGACCGGGGACGCGATCGTGCGGCGCCTGGGCGCCACCCGGGTGATTGTGTTCGGTGGGCTGACGGCCGCTGCGGGGCTGTTCCTGGCGACGTTCGCGCCAAACTGGGAGATGGCGCTGGTGGGGTATGCGCTGCTCGGGGCGGGTTGTTCGAACATTGTCCCGGTGCTGTACACCGCGGTGGGAAAACAGACGGTCATGCCCGAAAGCATCGCGGTGCCAGCCATTACCACCCTGGGTTATGCCGGGATTCTTGCGGGGCCTGCGTTGATCGGGTTCATCGCCCATGGCAGCAGTTTGAGTTTTGCCTTTGGGTTGATGGCGATGTTGCTGGTGGCGGTGGCGATTGGCGGGAAGGTGTTAAAAGTTTAAAAGCTTCGCGAGCAGCTCCCGCGAAGGCTGCTTTCCTGCCGATAAAGATGCCGCCTGATACACCGCTTTCGCCAGCAAGCCGGCGCCTACAGTTGATCCGTGTCGTGCACAGATGTTGTGTCCGCTGGAGATCCCAGTAGGAGCAAGCTTGCTCGCGAAGGCTGCTTTCCTGCCGATAACGTTGGCGCCTGATACACCGCTTTCGCCAGCAAGCCGGCGCCTACAGTTGATCCGTGTCGTGCACAGATGTTGTGTCCGCTGGAGATCCCAGTAGGAGCAAGCTTGCTCGCGAAGGCTGCTTTCCTGCCGATAACGTTGGCGCCTGATACACCGCTTTCGCCAGCAAGCCGGCGCCTACAGTTGATCCGTGTCGTGCACAGATGTTGTGTCCGCTGGAGATCCCAGTAGGAGCAAGCTTGCTCGCGAAGGCTGCTTTCCTGCCGATAACGTTGGCGCCTGATACACCGCTTTCGCCAGCAAGCCGGCGCCTACAGTTGATCCGTGTCGTGCACAGATGTTGTGTCCGCTGGAGATCCCAGTAGGAGCAAGCTTGCTCGCGAAGGCTGCTTTCCTGCCGATAAAGTTGGCGCCTGATACACCGCTTTCGCCAGCAAGCCGGCTCCTACAGTTGATCCATGTCGTGCACAGATGTTGTGTCCGCCGGAGATCCCTGTAGGAGCAAGCTTGCTCGCGATGGATTCACCGCGGTCTGGTCTATCAGAACCCCACACTGGCCTGCACAAAGAACGTGCGTGGCGCGCCGACGTACATGCCCGAGTTGTTGTCGCTGGAGCGGGTGAAGTACTGCTTGTCGAAGATATTCTTCACCCCGGCCCCGACTTTCAGGTTCGACAGGGTCGGGCCGAAGTCATAACCGCCGCGCACGTTCCAGGTGACGTAACCCGGGATATCGCCGTACTGGCCATCTGCGGTGCCTTCGGTGATGTAATTGCCGCTGAAGCTGCCATCGGCGTTCACCGCAACGCCCGGCGAGCGCTGTTTGGACTGGGCGAAGGCATCGAGGTTGTAGGTCCAGCGGTTGATGTCATACCGCAGGCCGGCGGTCGCTACCTGGCGCGAATAGAACGGCAGGTCACGGCCCTTGAACCCTGGAATCTCCCCTTCATAGACCGCGCGGGTGTAGGTGAACCCGGCGTTGGCGGTCAGGCCATCAAGGCGTGGGTCCAGCGCTGCCATGTCGTAGTGCACCGACGCCTCGATGCCCTGGTGCGTGGTCGCGCCGAGGTTGGTCCAGCCCGCGTCGTTGCTGATGTACTGCAATTCTTTATCGAAGTCGATGTAGAACAGCGTCACTTCACCGCCCCACACATCATCGTTGTAGCGCGTGCCGACCTCATAGGTCTTGGCCTTTTCCGGCTCCAGGCCATTGGCGGTTTCGTCACCCGCGCCCCCCTGGCCGAGCTGGAAATACTGCAGGCTGCCGAACGAGGTTTCGTAATTGGCGAACAGCTTCCAGGCATCGGACAGGTGATACATCACGCTCAGGGCCGGCAGCGGCTCGTTGCTTTCGATGCTGCGGCGCTTTTCCGGCACCGGCCGGCCTGCGGTGTCGAGCACGGGGCGATCGTGCCAGTCGGTGCTGATGTGTTCAAAGCGGATGCCCGGGGTGATGGTCCAGTTACCGACATCGATCTTGTTGTCGACATACACCGAATTGGCTTCAGTGCCGCCGGTACGATCCTGGTACACGTGCCCGTCCGAACCCGGACGCACCATCGGCTCGTTGTTGACCAGCGCCAGGCGGCTGGCCTCTTCGTGCATGGCTTCCTTGAGGTAGCGATAGCCGACACTGACTTCCTGGGTGGTCGGGCCGACGTCGAACACACGGGACACCCGCGGCTCGATGCCAAAGGTGTAGTAGGTGCGCGGGAACGAGCCCAGGGTCTTCTGGTCGCGAGCGGCGATGTTGCTGCCCCGGAAGCTGTCGGTGTAATAGGTCAGCACTTCGGCCTGGGTGCGGTCGTCGATCTGCCGGGTCCATTTGAACGACACGTCCTTGCGGCGCCCGCTGAAATTGTCATTGTTGCGGTCCGACTGAAACGGATTGGCGTCGTACTGCGCCTGGGTCAGGCCGCCGGGCATGTCGGCGCTGGCGTCGTAGTAGTGAAAGTTGAGGCTGAAATCGTCGACATCGGTGGGCGCCCAGTGGGTCTTGAGCAGCACGTCGTCGATGTCGTTGCCGTGGTTGCGTTCGCGGTAACCGTTGCCGTTCACGCCCGAGTACAACAGCGCCATGCCGATGCCATTGTCCGCGGTGCCGCCGACGAAGGCCGTGTCGATATGCTTCCAGCCACCGTGCTGCGAGGTTTCCAGGGTGCTGCCGATTTCAGCGGAGGCTTTCTCCGGGATCGCGCGGGTCACGAAGTTGATCACGCCACCGACGTTCTGCGGTCCGTAACGCACGGAACCGGCTCCGCGAACCACGTCGATGCTGTCGAGGTTGCCGGAGGAAATCGGCGCCATCGACAGTTGTGGCTGGCCGTAGGGGGCGAACGCTGCCGGCACGCCATCGATCAGCACGGTGGAGCGTGGCGACAGGCGCGAGGTCAGGCCCCGCACGCCGACGTTCAGGGAAATATCGCTGCCGCCGGTGCCGTTGGCTTCCTGCACTTGCACACCGGGCACGCGCGTCAACACGTCGCCGACATTCATCGCGCCTTGCTCGACCATCGCCTCGCGGCGGATCACCGTACGGGCGCCAGGGTGGTTTTGCACCACCGCGGCATCCGCGTCACCGAGCCAGTCGCCGACCACCTTGATGTCCGTCACGCCCAGTTCCAGCGGACCATTGGCAGCGGCACCGGGTGCAGGCAGCAAAGTCACCGAACCTTCGTCGATCTGGTAATGCAGACCGCTGCCTTGCAGCAGCTGGCGCAGCGCGTCCTCGGGCGAGAGGTTGCCGTCCACCGCCGGGGCCTGTTTGCCGGCGACCAGCTCAGGGCTGAAAAACACCTGCAGCGAGGTTTGCTGGCCCAGTTCACTCAGGGCCTGACCCAGGGGTTGCGCCGGAATGTGAATAGCCTCGGCGGCAAAGGCCTGGGGCAGCGCAACGTTGACCGCCAGTGCGAGGACCAGGGGCAACCAAGGGAGTTTGTTGTTGTTAGCGGTGGTTTTTTTCACGTCGAACCTAGTCCTGTGGATCGCAAGAGTGTGCGTTTGTTAATGCAAACCAGTTGCAGTTGGACTAGAAGACGATGAACTCGAAAAAAACCTGAATCTATTTTGAAATTATTTGCTGGCTGCCGTCATCGAGGGTCCGCACGGCCACCGGCAGAATGCTCGGCAAGGCCTTGAGCAGTGCGTCGGTGTTGTCGGATTTGAACACGCTGGTCAGGCGCAGATTGCCCACTTTATCGTTGCCGACGGTCAGCGGTTGCTCCCGATAGCGCGACACTTCTTCGGCGACGTCGCGCAGGCTGGCGTTGTTGAACACCAGTTTGCCGCTGCGCCAGGCGGTCAGTTCCGCAGGATTGACCGCATAGGCGGCGGCCACTTTGCCCTGGGCATCGACCCGCGTCCCCAGGCCCGCGGTGAGGCTGATGAATTCACTGTCGCCAGCCTCGCGGCCTTGAACCTTGACGGTGCCCTGCTCGACCACGACCCGGGTTTCAGTGGCGCCGCGACGCACGTCGAAGCGGGTGCCGGTGACCGTGACCTTGCCACTACCGGCCTCGACCACGAACGGCCGGCGGGTATCGTGTTCGACGCTGAACATCGCTTCGCCCTGCAGCAACTCGATGCGGCGCCGGTCCTGTTCATAGTGCACCTGGACGCGGCTACGGCCGTTCAGGTCGATCACCGAACCGTCCGGCAATGCCACCTGCTGTCGCTCGCCCAGGGCCGTGGAAAACTCGGCGGTGTAGATCGCCGGCTGATGCAACTGGCTGAACACGCCCAACCCGACCGCCACGGCCATCACACCGGCGGCCACCGCATAACGCACCAGCGGGCGACGTTTGCCGCGGGCCGGCGGGCTCTCGCACAAGGCCTGCAGACGCGCCGCAGGCAGCAGATCAGCCGCCGTCCACAGTCCCTCGAGCAATTGAAACTCGTCGCGATGCTGGGGATGCTCGTGCAGCCAGCGCTCGAAGCGTCGACGCTCTTCGACGTCCACCGCCGGCTCCTGCAAACGCACAAACCAGCGCGCCGCCTCGTCGCGAACCGTCGTTTGCCCGCACGCGCAATCACGAGTATCCATCATGGAAGTTCCTGTCTGGCCGGGGATGAGAAGGCGCGGCCGATCATGGTTGCAACCCGTCCAGACGGTCGCGCAAATGCCGCAGGGTGCGGATCATATACTTTTCCACCATGTTCTTGGACAGCCCCAGGCGTTCGGCGATTTCGGCCTGGGTCAGGCCTTCGATCTTCTGCCAGACGAACACCTTGCGGCAGTTGACCGGCAGTTCGCTGAGCGCCCGCTCGATGGAATCAGCCAACTGGATCGCATGCATGAAATGCTCCGGGTCGCCGGACGACGACACACTGTGATCGATCGCCTCCGACTCCATGGCGCCCCGCCGATCCTCACGCCGGTAACCATCCACCGCGATATTGCGCGCGGTCTGGTGCAAGTACGCCCGGGGTTGCTCCACCGCGGCCGAATCGGACTCAAGCACCCGCACGAAGGTGTCGTGGGCCAGGTCCTCGGCCTGCTGACGATTTCTCAGGCGACGGGTCCAGGTGCCAACCAACTCTTCGTAATGCTCGAAAAAGCCGTGTCTGCGGGGCAGCTTGGGGGTCATTGCGGCGTGCTGTGAAGACGGGGCGTGAATAGTAATGCTTCCTATTAACTGGAAGCAATGGATTCCAGACAGGTGCTGGTAAGGCCAATTCCGGTTATCCGCAAAAAATGACGGGCAGCGAGTTGTGGCTCGTCTGCCCGCCCAAGGGGTTACACGGTGCTGACTTATCCCTTGTTCTCGTCAATCCCCGATTGCAACGTTTGCCTGTCGAAACGACCACCAAGGTTCCCGGGGCCGAATTTGATACCAAGCTCATCGACAATCGAGATCTCGGGTTTGCTGCCCTCGGTCCCCGGTTTTTGCGGCAGGTCGAATCCGCCCTTGACGCTGTAATCCAGGTTGCTCAAGGTCGTTGTACCAACCCCCGAGTCACCCAAACCGACACGGCCTTCGGCTGATGCAATCCGTGCTCCCGTCAGTTGCGTCGTGCCGCCGACGTTGAGATTCACTCCCTGTGTACCGCTGATGCCGGAAGCCTGGCCCACGCTGTCCTTGTACGCATAGGCGCCATCGAACTTGAGGGTAGGCTTGTAATCGAGCGCTTTGAATCCGCTGTTTTGCGCCAGTTTGTCCTGCTCGACCGGCGTTGCTTTTTTGCCGGTCAGCCCCAGGTCAAGATCAGCCTTGGTCGTGGTCTGGTGGTCCTGACGGCTTTCGACGCTCAGATTGCCGGCGACCGTGCCACCGACCTTCCCGGCATCGATCCGCGCCCCCGCCAATTGCACATCGCCTGCGCTGTTGAGCTCGACACTGTCCGCGGTGATCCGGCTGTTCTGCTCAGTCGTGCGGTTGAGCTGATCCACCCCGAGCTTGGCGCCGGCGTTCAACCCATAGTCAGTGGTCGCGACGCCTTCGGTGGCAGTGGCGGTGGGGGTGCTGCTGCCAAGGTTGCCCCCGGCCTTGAGTTCAAGACTCCTGTTGTTGCGGTTCTGCGTGGATTGGGCGGATTGCGCCTGGATCCCGCCCCCCCGTGCATCGAGACGCACATGCGGGGCGTCCGCCCGGGTGCCTTGCAGGTAGATCGAATCGCCGCCGAGACCGATCCTGTCCTGGCTCTTGAGCTGGACGCCCGTCAAGGTCTGCGCCGACTCATCAACCCGACCGGCATTGAAGTTGATGCCGAGGGTGCCGGTCTTGGCGACGCTGTTTTCGGTGCTGGTTTTGCTGCCGCCCAGATCCAGGCCGCCGCCCAGATTGCTGCCCTTGACCAGGTGGGTGTCGCTGGCCGCTTGCAGACCGAGTTTGCCGCCGGCCTTGAGGTCTATCGCACCCGGTGTGTCGATCCGGGTCCCTTGCAGCAGCAGATCGCCACCGCTGCTCAGTTCTACCGGGCCTTGACCCTGGATATCGGCGACACGGGCCTGGCTGTCCCGGACCTGACTGCCTTTATGATCGAGCTGCACACCGGCACCGACAGTCGCATTGGTGGCGTTGGTGCCCGGCAGAGTGCCGACGTTCAGCGAGGCCTTGCCGCGCAGGCTGGATGTGTCACTGTCCTGACGGTCGTTGGCCTGATTCAGCGCCAGTTCGCCCCCGGTCTTGATCGTCACGCCGCCCTCCCCGCCATCGAACCGGCTGCCCTCGAACTGCCCGTCGCGCCCCAGGTTAATGTTCACCCCCTGGCTTCCGGCGTAACTGCCGACCACCGCGGTGGACGTGTTCTTCTGTGTCTGACGGCTGCCACCCTCACCGCTGCCCGCAACGTTCACATCCTGGCCGGTCTTGGTGTAGACCCGCACGTCAACCTTGGCGTCCAGCGCCCGATCGATGCTGCCTTCGGTGATGCTGGCGGCGTTGGCGATCAACCGGTCGGCGCTGATATTGACCTTGCCGGCGCTGGCTTCGTACCGGGTGCCCTGGTCTTGCAACGTGCCGGCGACCTTGACGTCTACCGTGCCGCCCTTGAACTGGCTGACCACATCGCTGCCGCTGCGCACCTGGCGGTCGGCATTTTGATGACCGATGGCGGCGCTGACCCCGACATCAGGCTGACCGAGCTTGCCCAATGCGCCCACGTCCGGGATTTTTGCATCGATGGCGCTTTTGGCGGCGTCGGCGATGGGACGGGCGATGTCCTTGTACGCGAGATCGATGCCGACGCCTGCCTGCCAGTTGCTTTCCTTGTGTGTACTGCTGTCCGTGTCCTGCGCCACCCGGTTGTCGATTTCACCGGCGTCGACCGCCAGGCCTTTGCCGGCACTGACTTGCGCCCCTTCAGTGATCAGTTTGTCGGCAGTGATGTTCAGGTTGCCGTTGCTCTGGACCTTGCTGGTTTGGGCAGTGGTGGTGTCGCGGGTGTCCCGGACCGTCGAATTCGCGAAGTCCAGGCCACTGCCTATCCGATCAAGGCCGCCGGTGTAGTTGAAACCGCCGCTGGTGTTGCGCCGGTCCGTCGAGGTGTGTTGACTGTCCTGTTCGGCCAGCAGTGCCACGGTTTTGCCCGTCAGCGACGTATCGCCCGCGGTGGCCGTGACCTCGGCACCCTTGAGCGTCAGGTCGCCACCTGCCGTCAATTGCACGTCAGACCCGGCGAGGCTGGAGCCTTGCTGGCGCACTGCGTTGTCGGTCAGGGTTTGCGTCTTGTCTTCATAACGCACACCTGCGCTGTACTGGCCGGCCGCCGGCGTATTCTCCCTGGCGTAGGCATCCAGGCCGCGGCTGGCCGTGGTATTGCTGCTGTCGACGGAGTCCTGCGCCGAATGCACATTCAGATCGCCCGCCGCATCTGCCTTGAGCGCACCACCCGCCTTGACCGTGGAGCCCGCCACTTCGATGTCCCTGGCGCTCTTGAGGGTGAGGTTGGTGTCCGACGCCAACTCGCTGCGCACCGTGGTGTTGTCCCGGGTGTTTTCGCGAGTTTCATTGTTGCTGATGCCGAAGAATTTGCTGTCCTTGTTGTGGCTGTTGAGATGGGAAGTGTCCTGCACCCCATCGATGATCAGCGAACCCTTGTCGCTGATGACGCTGGCCTCTGTGCCGCCGCGCACCTGGCTACCGCTGACGCGAACGTCGTCGGCCTTGACGATCAATTTGCCGGCGGCATTGATCGCGCTGCCCTCGTGCCGGGTGTTGCCCTGATCCGTATCGCCGGTCTTGCCAAAGAACCCGCCGCCGACCAGATCGCCGGAATAATTCTTTTTACGTATGAGTCCGATGCTGGGGACACCGGTGACTTCCACCTGTTTGGCGGCGATGTGGATATCCTGCTCGGCGGTCACTTGTGCGCCTTCAGTGCGCAGCAACCCGGCTGTGGTCAATGCGACGGTGTCGCCCTTCAACTGGGTGGTGACGTTACGTTGCTCTTCAGTGCGGTTATCCCAGCTTTCTTTCCACAGGTGTTTGCGGCGTTTGCCCTGCTCGGATTTCGTTGGGGTTTCGATGGCTGCGGTGAGGTGCAGATCGCCGCCGCTCTGCACCCGCAGGTCTTTCGCCGCCTCGACCCGGGCGCCTTTGAGTTCGGTGTCGCCGCCCGAGGACAGATCAACGTCACGGCGGGCAATAATCTGGCTGCCGTGCTGCTGCGAATCGCTCTCGCTCTGGGCCTGCTCGTAGGTTTCCCAGGTAATGCCCAGGGTCTTTTTTCTCCAGTCGTCGCGTTTTTCCTGGAGCTTGCGGCTTTCGACGGTGGTCAACCTCAGGTTGCGGCCGGCGCCGACCTTGACGTCACGGCCACTGACATCGGCCGCCGCCAGAATCAGGTCCTTGCCGCTGTGCAAGCTGACATCGCCCTGGCTGCTGTGCACGCCAGCGCGCACCACCTCGAGGCTGTCCGGCACGGCATCGCCGCTGATGACGAGATCGCCGGCCGAACGAATCCGCACGCCGTCCCGACCGGCCACCTGCACCGGGCCGATTCGCACGCCCGCGCCTTCTGCGGTGCTGATAATGTTGATGCGCCCGGCCTGCATGGCGCCGAACAGGCGGGCGTCAATGCGGCCGTCGCCGCTGTCGCCGCTCGGGTCGACGTACCGCACCTGCCCGCTGGCGAAGTCCACGGAGTTGCGCCCGACCGTGAGGTTCAAGTCATCGCGGGCGCCAATTTTGCCCTCGCTGTCGATACGCGGAGCAATCAGGTTGATCGAGCCTTCACTGTTCTGAAGACCCGCGCCCCGGATGCTCAGCTCCCCCGTGGCCTCACGGGTGCTCAGGGCGAGCAGCTTGCCCTCGTTCAGCTCGGGGCGCCCGACCAGGAGATGGGCGTTCGGGGTGTTGATGAAACCGGCGCCATTGAGCGATATGCCATTGGGGTTGGCCAGCACATAGTCGGCGCCACGGCCGAAGATTTCCTGGACACCATTGATGGCCGAGGCGTTGCGGCTGATCACTTCGTTGAGGATCACGCTCGCCGCCTGTCCCTGGAACTGCGGGTTGGCGGCCAGTTGCCCGGCGAGTTGCGACTGCCCGGCTTCCAGGGCGTTGTTCAGGACCAGGCCCTGGCGGTCGACGTTGTAGTCGAGGAACTGGTTATGGGACAGGCCGGAGCCGTTGGGCGCAACGATATTGACGATGGGCACGCCGTCCCGGGTTTGCAATTGCGCGGTGCCCCCGGGCCCGGGAGCGACCACGACGCCCGTCGCCAGGGCATTTGGCACAGGTGCAAGGAGAAACAGGCTGGCAATCGCCCAGCGCAATTTGCCACCGGGGGCGAGATGGAACACCAAGGGTTTTGCTGACATAAGAACCTCAAAATTCAAGTGCGATATCACGGCGCGCGGGAAGGACTGCCGTGGCTGGCGCGCACAGCACCCTCGGCAGTTTTGTTGGGTTCATAGTTGCAATCCCACGCGCATCAGCCAGGTCGGTGGCTCGTGCTTGAACTGGCTGGGCAGGCTGAAGCTGCGTTGGTAATCGAGGTCGACTTGCAGGCTTTTCCAGCTGAGGTTGACCCCGACGCTGCCCCCGCTCAGGCGTTGACTCGGGGCACCGCGATCGGCCTGGACCACACCGCTGTCCAGCCCCAGGCGCGGGGTGATCTGCACCGGCAAGTCGCTGCGCAACGGCAGGCGAAGGGTGTTGCGCCAGACCGCCCCGCTGGCGCCGGACGCGCCGTTGATACGAAATCCGCGCACCGCCGAATCGTCGGTGACCAGCAGTTGCTCGATGGCCGGCAATGGGTCAGGGCTGTATTGCACATTGAGTTGGCTTTGCCATTGCCAGGCCTGCTGGCCCAACCGGCCGTTGCGCCACTGACCGAGGCCGGCGCGGTACTTGCGAAACTGCGCCTTGGGCTCGCGGTAGAGCCGGCGCTCGGCATCATCGTCCGCGCCAAACCACCGCAGGCCCTGGGCGTAATTGACGTCCAGGTTCCACACCGCACTGTCGAGCCAGAACAGATTCAGCCCGGCTTCGGCCACGGTCAGGGTCGGGCTCTGAATTCTCAGATGCGAGCCCCCCAGGTGGCTGTCGACCTCTTTGTGGGCCAGTTGCAGATTGGCGCTGAGTTGATGGCCCTGGCCGCGCCATAACACCCGATCGGCGCGCAGGCTGAGCTGATCGGTCGTGCCGATACTTTGTAACGCCAGGTAGCCCAGCTTGAATGGCGCCCGATATTCCCCGTGGCTGGCAAAGACACTCCAGGTCCAGTAGCCGTAAGGAATGCTGTAATACAGGCTGGCGCTGCGGCTGTAGCGATCGCCCTGGTTGAGGGTGTCGCTGACGCTGACATTGAACACATCATTGATTTGCAGCGGCGAATCGAGTCCTAGATTGAGCGTATGACGATTGCGCCCGGTGATGGCGCTGCCGAGATTGTCCAGCCCCAGGTTCAACGCCCAGCGCGATTGATCGCGGGTGCGCGAGCGCAAGATGATCCGCGAGGCGCCAGGCTCGCTGCCGGGTGCGATGTCGGCGCTCAGGTCCACGGAGCGCAGGCGGTTCAATTGATCCAGACCTTGCTCCAGGTCCCGCAGGTTCAGCGCCTTGCCGAGCATCCCGGGAAATGCTCCGCCGAGGGCAACGGGCAGGCTCGGGTCGGCCAGTTCGATGGACTCGACGTAGCCTTCATCCACCAGGATATCCAGCGACTGCCCGGCCTCTGGTGTCGTACCGAGGTAGGGCCGACTGGCGATGTAACCCGCCTGCACATAGAGCTCGGTGATGGTCGCCAGCGCTTGGTTGATCTGGTTTACGCCCATGCACGGCGACAATGTCGGGTTGAGGCGCAGGTCGAGTGTCTTGCGGCTGATCAGCGTGACGCCACCGACGCGCACCTCGCTGACGGCCCAGCAGCGCTCATCGACAGCCAGTGTGTCGGCTGCCGCTGGCGCGGTCGCCGCGCCACTGAAACTGCCGCGTTCAAGTTGTCGGCGGCGTTGTTCCAGTTGCATCTGCTGCAGGTCGCGTTGTTGCTGTTGTTGCTGGCGTAACACTTCTTGCCCTGGGGCGGAAGACTCGGCGGCATAGAGCGGTGAAATACTCAAACCCAGCAATAAAGCCGGCAACGGTGAGCAAATTAGGGGACGACGAGATACAACACGAACAGTATTCGGCACCTGGCTTCCTGGCGGTTTTGAAAGGGCGCGATGCCGTTTCGTCTATGCCACCGATCATTGGAAAGTTGCCGACTTCTTGCAATAGGGTGATGACAACTACTTCAACGCCTTGATCCTGTTAGTGCAACTAGCGGCTTACTTTTACTTGATCTTTCTTACTTCCAACTACTTGCTTCCTACCTCTTTATTCAACTGACCAGGTTTCGTTTCCTACTTGCTGCTGAGTTTTTTCTGACTTTTCCTACAAGGCCGCGTGGCCCTTCCGACACTCCTTGCTTTTTCCGCAGTTCGGCTTCCTACATCCAACCTGACGACTGGCAGCAAAAAAGATTTGCAACGAAATATTACATGCATCATATTACGATCGTAATAACAAATTTACGACAGGCCCTCCACCATGACCAGCATGCCCAGCCTTGACTCCGACCTTGCGCTCCCCGTGAAATCCCCCAGGCCTGCCCTGCTCAAGCGTCTGTTACTGTTGAGTGCCGCCATTGCCGGCCTGGTAATCGCCGGGCTGTACGCGACTCACTGGTGGGCCGCCGGCCGTTTCATCGAAGAAACCGACGATGCCTACATTGGCGGCGACGTGACGGTGATCGGGCCAAAGGTCGCGGGTTATATCGAAGAAGTGCTGGTCACCGACAACCAGCAGGTCAAGGCCGGCGACGTATTGATACGGCTCGATTCCCGTGACTACCGCGCCCACCTGGCCAAGGCCGAAGGTGCGGTGGCTGCCGAGCAAGCGTTACTCGCCAACCTCGACGCCACCGAACAACTGCAACACGCGGTGATCGGCCAGGCCCGTGCCGGAATCGATGCCGCCGGCGCCGAAACCGCGCGGTCACGGGACGACAATGCGCGCTACAAACGCCTGGTGAGCAGCAATGCCGTCTCGGTGGAAAGTGCCCAGCGCGCCGACGCCACCTTCAAGACGGCCCAGGCATTGAGCGCCCGGGCCCAGGCCGAACTGCTGGCCGCACAACGCCAGCTGGCCGTGATAGACACCCAAAAACAACAAGCCCGCGCCGCGTTGATGCAGGCCCGGGCCGAGCGTGACCTGGCGCAACTGAATGTCGGCTACACCGAGCTGCGGGCGCCGATCGATGGCGTGATCGGCAATCGTCGCGCGCGCGCCGGCGCTTATGCCCAGGCCGGTTCACAACAACTGTCGGTCGTGCCGGCCCGCGGGCTGTGGGTCGACGCCAACTTCAAGGAAGATCAACTGGCACGCATGACGCCAGGTCAGCGGGTGATCATTCATGCCGATGTGCTCTCGGGACAGGAATTCCACGGCCACCTGGACAGCCTCGCCCCGGCCAGCGGCTCGCAATTCAGCGTGCTGCCACCGGAAAACGCCACCGGCAACTTCACCAAGATCGTGCAGCGGGTGCCGGTGCGGATCCTGCTCGACCCGGCCGACGGCGTGCTTGGCCATCTTCGTCCGGGCCTGTCGGTGACCGCTGAAGTGGACACCCGCCAAGGGCCTGAAACCCCGGCCGTGGCCAGCGCACCATGAGCCGCGCCCTCGCCGCCCCCGCAGCACCCTTCGATGCCGCGAGCATGGCGACGGCGACCAAGGTCTTCGCCTTCGCCAGCATGTGCATCGGCATGTTCATCGCCCTGCTGGATATCCAGATCGTCTCCGCCTCGTTGCGCGACATCGGCGGCGGACTTTCGGCCGGCACCGACGAAACCGCGTGGGTGCAGACCAGTTACCTGATCGCCGAAATCATCGTGATCCCGCTGTCCGGCTGGCTGTCCCGGGTGTTCTCGACCCGCTGGCTGTTCTGCGCCTCGGCGGTGGGTTTCACCCTGGCCAGCCTGTTGTGCGGCGTGGCCTGGAACATCCAGAGCATGATCGCCTTCCGTGCCCTGCAGGGGTTTCTCGGTGGCTCGATGATCCCGCTGGTGTTCACCACCGCGTTTATCTTCTTCAGCGGCAAACAACGGGTGATCGCTGCTGCAACCATCGGCGCGGTGGCCTCGCTGGCACCGACCCTCGGGCCGGTGATCGGTGGCTGGATCACCGACATTTCGTCCTGGCACTGGTTGTTCTACATCAATTTGATCCCGGGGATTTTCGTCGCGGTGGCGGTGCCGATGCTGGTGAAGATCGACCAGCCGGAACTGTCGTTGCTCAAAGGCGCCGACTACCTGAGCATGCTGTTCCTCGCGCTGTTCCTCGGCTGCCTGGAATACACCCTCGAAGAAGGCCCGCGCTGGAACTGGTTCA
This sequence comes from Pseudomonas sp. MPC6, assembly GCF_006094435.1. Lineage (NCBI taxonomy): Bacteria > Pseudomonadati > Pseudomonadota > Gammaproteobacteria > Pseudomonadales > Pseudomonadaceae > Pseudomonas > Pseudomonas sp. MPC6. The sequence goes on from NZ_CP034783.1 coordinate 4,795,212, forward strand.
GCGACAGCACGATCCTGACCACCGCCTGGATCAGCGGCCTGGCCGGCCTCGCCTTCATCGGCCGCACCCTGCACGTGGCCAACCCGATCGTCGACCTGCGCGCCTTGAAAGACCGTAACTTCGCCCTCGGCTGCTTCTTTTCGTTCGTCACCGGGATAGGCCTGTTCGCCACTATTTACCTGACGCCACTGTTTCTCGGCCGGGTGCGTGGATATGGCGCGCTGGACATTGGCCTGGCGGTGTTCTCCACCGGCGTGTTCCAGATCATGGCGATTCCGCTGTACGCCTTCCTGGCCAACCGCATCGACCTGCGCTGGATCATGATGACCGGCCTTGGGCTGTTCGCCTTGTCGATGTGGGATTTCAGCCCGATCACCCACGACTGGGGGGCCAAAGAATTGATGCTGCCCCAAGCCTTGCGCGGGATTGCCCAGCAACTGGCGGTGCCGCCCGCCGTCACCCTGACCCTCGGCGGCCTGGCACCCTCGCGGCTCAAGCATGCTTCGGGATTGTTCAACCTGATGCGCAACCTGGGGGGCGCCATCGGCATCGCTGCGTGCGCGACCATTCTCAATGACCGCACCAACCTGCACTTCACCCGGCTGGCCGAAAACCTCAACAGCAGCAACGAAGCCTTGAACCAGTGGCTGACCCAGGTCGGCACCAACTTCGCCGCCCTGGGCCAGAGCGGCGACGTCGGCGTCACCGCCAGCCTGCGTCAACTCTGGCTGCTGACCTACCGCGAAGCCCAGACGCAAACCTACGGCGACGCGTTCCTGATGATCATGGTCGGCTTCATCATCGCCACGGCGATGGTGCCCTTGATGCGCAAGGTGCAACCACCGGCCGCGCCGAGTGTGGATGCTCATTGAGCGCGCCCGTGGGTCTACACGTCAGATCAATATCACTGGAGGCTGCGCGGCCTCCAATCAACCAGTCAATAACGACGCACCCTCTTGAACCGGCCCTGTTGTGACACCTGGAACCCGACAACCCTATTGAACCTGAACCACGATCTGTGATTTCAAATCGCTCACCATCGAACCAATCACTGAACTCATGCCTTTGAAATCATCAGGACTGCACAACGCACTGGGGTTGTAAAACTTTAAGTATCGACGAACGACCACTGCGCCTGGCTCTTTTGAGTAATTGGAGATGTACTCAAACTTTTGATGGCGCAAGGTCATCGACTTAGGCACCGCGACAATACTGACCTCTTTTGCAAACTCAAAACGCGCCTGCTCTTCAGTCTCTCCCGAGATGCAGGTAAAGGCCTGACCACGATCGCTCTCCGCTGCGAACGTAAAAACGTTCTGCGCAATACCTCCAGCGAAGCTGCTCATAGTGAAAACGCCCGTAGGCCCGGGAAAGCCAACCAGATTCTCCGCCAGACCGACCACTTTTATTGAAAGTTCGTTAGTGCCAGCCTCAAGTTGGGTGGCGCTGAACTCTCCTTTACCCGTCTGTCCGTAGCTCGCCAGGACTTGTTGCACCCACTGGTTTCTATCAACGGCGCTCATGGAGTTAATAGCGTAACGATTGGGTTCTGCTGCCCAACCTGTGATTTGGGATGAGTGAGTAAAGTCGGCGTCACCGTTTTCGCGAACCTTGAACACCGTGGTGCTCTCAATCTTTCCGTCCTGTGTGGAAGGTGTACGTCCCAGCGCTCCTGACTTGCTGAAAACGACAGGTTTATCCAGATTGAAAATAGGCAGATAACCGCCCGCAACTCCTTCTGCGGTCGAGTCCAGATAAAGGTCCAAGGTCGGAATATAGGTAATTACATGATTGATCACACCCAGGGTTGGCACCTTGGGCAAGGTATAGGCATTCTCGGCGTTAAGCAGCGCAGGCGTGCTCTCTATAGCCACTGCCGCGAGCAATGACTCCAACAACACTACGTGATCTTTGCAGTCGCCATAGCGATTGGCCAGAATCGTTTCGACCGGATTAGGCACGACACTGCCCGCCCCCACATAGACTGCGACATAGCGGATATTTTTTCGTACCCAATCATTCAGGGCAATCGCTTTGTCCCGAGGGTCAACCAGATGGGCGGTTATCGTTTGTGCCAACTGACTGATGTCTGCTGTTACACGACTCTTCGCCCGGGCATCGTAAGCCTGGGCAAAGGCCTGGAAGTCAGGAAATGTAGAAACTGCCAAATACTGACCGTAATCCTAGTAAGCGACAGAGCCATGTTCGATACGAGCTTTTTTGTCAGGGATATTGTCCCACCGGTAAATTGTCCGTCCCGCCATAGTGACAGGATCGCTGGCCTTGAAGCCTCGAGCATCGGCGTACAATGGCATGCTCTGCGGCAAGTCATAAACAAGCGTGTACCGCTCGGTTGGGTGAAATGTGGGATGCGATAACGACTCGAAGTGCTGCGGGAACAATGCAGTGTTGCGATGAGTTTTGTATCGAATGGAAAGACGGTCACCCACGGCGACGTCGGGAAAGATGACCACCTTGACCAATGTATCCTGAAACATTGGTGCGTCCGCTGAACCGCGCTCTTGCTGCTCTTTGATCTGGTCAGGCTTGACCACAAACTTTCGACCATCCGGCTTTTGTGTGAATGCCTCGACGACCTCCAGGCTTTCCAAGGTGCGGTTGTAGCTCAAATGATGCTGTGCATAAACGTTAATGGCGCGTTCTTCGTTAATCAAGATCACTATGTCATTGGTAGCCATGAAGCTGCCGTCTGCGTTAATGACATGCTTGCGAATATCTTTTTCGATGGTGATCGAGGTGTCTGTGCCATCGTTGTTGGCCAACGCGGACGTTACTGCCATAAGACAGCAGGCGATAAAACCAAGTAATCGCACACACTGGAAGATATAAAGTCGCATATGAACACACTTGATAAATTAGATGTGTTCGCAATATACCGCAGCATTACATCGAAAAGTGCGCCCCCTCGACGCTGAAAGCAGAATCAGAACACTCCTACATAGGTCCTACAGAAACGTCCTTCAGAGGTCCGTAGTCCGTTTCATCCTCGCCACGGCGATGATGCCCTTTACAAGTAAGATGCAACTACGGGCCGTGGCGAGTGTTCATTGAACGTTGCGTGTTACTCCTGAGGCATCTTGCGAAAACCAACCGCCAACCGGTTCCAGCTATTGATGGTGGAAATCGCCACGGTCAGGTCGACCATTTCCTTGGGCGTGAACTGGGCCGAGACCAATTCATAGTCTTCATCCGGCGCGCGGGTCAGGCTCAGTTGAGTCAGGGATTCGGTCCAGGCCAGGGCGGCGCGCTCGCGGGGGCTGAAGAACGGCGTCTCGCGCCAGGCGGTCACGGCGAACAGGCGACGCGGGGTTTCACCTCCCTTGATTGCATCGGCGGTGTGCATGTCGATGCAGAAGGCGCAGCCGTTGATCTGCGAGGCGCGCAGCTTGACCAGTTCGATCAGCGACTGTTCCAGCGGCAGCTTCGACACTGCGGTCTCCAGGGCGATCATGGCTTTGAGGGCGTCGGGGGAAGCCGTGTAGAAATCGATACGAGGTTGCATGGTGGGCTCCGGTAACAAAGGATGTGGCGCTACGTTAATCCCGCACCGGCATGCAGCAAATAGCCAATTATTGGGAAGTCGAGGATGCCAATGGCGGCCTACTCGATTGCAGCCGCCAGCGTGATCTTCGAACCCCTACGTCCGATTGCGCAACCATTGCAGGAAACCCCTCTTCGCCTCGACCTTAGGCACTTCCTGGGTGAGCGTGCGCGCCTTGTTCAAGCGGAAATCCAGCAGCGCTTTCATCGCCTCGCTGATGTCATGCCGCGCATCCAGGCAGGGTTTGAGGTATTCCTTCTCGATCCGGTACAGGCTGCAGAAGGTCTTGGCGGTGAATTGCGCCGGGAGCGCCGTATCGGACACTATCCCGCCCTCGCCGATCACCTCGCCCGGCCCCATGCGTCCGGACTCGAACATCACGCCGCCACGGCTCAGCTCCACCGAGACCACGCCGGATTCGATGATCAACAGATGATCGCTGACCTCCCCTGCCGCCAGGATCAGTTCCCCGGCGCGGAAGGTTTGCAGGGTCATGTTCTGGCTGAAGGTTTCCTTCTCTTCCTGACGCAGGGTCGAGAAGATGGTCGAGGTATCCAGCAATGCCCGTGGCCGTGACAGGTTGACCGGGGCATTCGATTCGACGCTCGACAACAGGCTGACGCCGCAGGCATGCAAGTGCCGGAACGCCAGGTCGAACAGCTGGTTGCGCACCATGCGTTTCTGATCCATGGACTCGACGAAACCGCTGATTTCGTATTCCATCCCGGCGCTGCTGGCGCTTTTCAACGAGACGCTGGGCGCCGGTTTGCTCAACAACTGGCGGCAGCCCTGCATGGCCCGTTCCAGGGCTTCGATCACCGTGTTCGGTCGCGCATGGGGGCTCAGTTGCAGGCTGATCGAGACGCCGAAAATGTCGCTCGGGCGGCTGAAGTTGATGATCTTGGCCTTGGCCGCCAGCGAATTGGGGATCACCGCCATGCTGCCCTGGGCGGTTTGCAGGCGCGTGGCGCGCCAGTCGATATCGGTGACCCGGCCTTCGGTGCCGTCGATGGAGATCCAGTCATCCAGTTGATAGGGTTTGGTGGTGTTGAGGACGATGCCGGAGAACACGTCACTGAGGGTGCTTTGCAGGGCCAGGCCGACGATGATCGCCAACGCGCCGGACGTGGCCAGGACGCCCTTGACCGGGAGTTCGAGCACGTAGGCCAGGGCGGCGATGACGGCGATCAGAAAGATCACCGCGCCGAGTAAATCCTGCAACAGCCGCCCGGTGTGCCCGACCCGCTGCATCATCGCCGCGCCGATCAGCACCGTCAGGGTTCGCGCGGCGAACAGCCACCAACCGATCTGCAAACCGACCGCTGCCAGGTGCAGCGGGATGTTGTCAGCCCAGGGGGCCGGCTCCAGCGGGTTCAGGCCTTCGTTGAACAGCACGACGCTGAACAGCGAGAAAATCACCAGGCGCACCACCAGTTTCCAATGACTGCCATTGGCACTGATCAACCGCCACAGGCCAAGATCGATCAGGACCAGGGCCAAGGCGCAGAGCAAGGGGTGATCGGTGAGCAGGGACAACATCGAGCGACTCCAGACACGTGCGGATGGGCACAGTGTAGGAGGATTTGATGCCTTCAGAACAACACAAAACACTGTAGGAGCAAGCTTGCTCGCGATGGCGGTCTGACAGTCACTGATTCGGTGACTGCTCTACCGCTATCGCCAGCAAGCCGGCTCCTGCAGAGGGCGATGTGTGTCAGGGGTTACTTGCTGTTGGTCAGCGCGTTATAGCTGGTAAACAGGTTGCGATAGTCCGGGATGTGGTTGGAGAACAAGGTGCCCAGGCCTTCCACGTCGTTGCGCCAGTCGCGATGCAGCTCGCACGCCAGGCCGAACCAGGTCATCAATTGCGCACCCGAGGACGACATGCGGTCCCAGGCCGATTGCCGGGTCAGTTCGTTGAACGTACCGGAAGCGTCCGTCACCACAAACACGTCGAAGCCTTCAGCCAACGCCGAGAGTGCCGGGAACGCCACGCACACCTCGGTCACTACGCCCGCGATGATCAGTTGTTTCTTGCCGGTGGCCTTGATCGCCTTGACGAAGTCTTCGTTGTCCCAGGCGTTGATCTGGCCAGGACGGGCGATGTACGGCGCATCCGGAAACAGCGCCTTGAGCTCGGGCACCAGCGGGCCGTTGGGGCCGGTTTCGAAACTGGTGGTGAGGATGGTCGGCAACTTGAAGTACTTGGCCAGGTCGGCCAGGGCCAGCACGTTGTTCTTGAAACGGTCCGGTTCGATGTCGCGCACCAGAGACAGCAGGCCCGCCTGATGATCCACCAACAGAACGGCGGCGTTATCCTTGTCGAGACGTTTGTAAGAAGTAGTCATGGGGAAATCCTCGCTTTTTAATCGATGCCTGAAGTGCAGGCGTGAGTGAACTCTGTTTTTTCGTCAAATGCGGTCCGGCAAGCGTAGTCAGCCAAACCTGGCCCGCCACAGCGATGTCGCATTGATTCAACCGTGCATCTGGCCGAAGCGGCCGGATTGGAAGTCGGCGAACGCCTGGTGAATCTCCTGCTCGCTGTTCATCACGAACGGACCGTGACCGACGATCGGCTCGTCGATCGGTTCGCCACTGAGCAACAACACCACGGCGTCGTTGTTGTTGGCTTCCAGGCTGAGCTGATGGCCGTCGCGTTCGAACAACGCCAACTGCCCTTCCCGCACCGGCTCCCGCCCGTTGACCTGAACCGTGCCGCGCAGCACCACCACGGCGGTGTTGCGCCCTTCGTGCAGGTCCAGGGTCAGCAACTTGCCGGCGTTCAAGCGAAGGTCCCAGACATCGATCGGCGTGAAGGTCCGCGCCGGGCCGGTGTGGCCGTCGAACTCGCCGGCGATCAAGCGCAGGCTGCCGGCGTTGTCTTTGAGCGGGATGCTCGGGATGTCGCCATCGAGGATCGTCTGGTAGCCGGCGTCGGCCATTTTGTCCCTGGCCGGCAGGTTGACCCACAGCTGCACCATTTCCAGGGTGCCGCCGGTTTTGGCGAATCCTTCGGAATGGAACTCTTCGTGGAGAATCCCCGACGCCGCGGTCATCCACTGCACGTCGCCTGGGCCGATCTTGCCGCCGCTGCCGGTGGAGTCGCGGTGCTCCAGCTCGCCCTTATAAACGATAGTCACGGTTTCGAAGCCGCGGTGCGGATGCTGACCAACGCCACGACGTTCGGTGGTCGGGGTGAAATCAGCGGGGCCAGCGTGATCGAGCAGCAAAAACGGGCTGATGTGTTTGCCCAGGTTGTCGTAGGAAAACAGCGTACGGACCGGGAAGCCGTCGCCGACCCAATGGGGGCGTGGGCTGGTGTAGATACCGATGATGTTTTTCATCTTGCCTCCGAAATCTGTGGTGTGATGCGATGGATAAAGCTTAAATCCAGCGCCTTTGATGCACTAGACTGCAAAAATCAGCCTTAGCGTTCTATCTGGAGAACGATGGTGGAAGACCTCAACACCCTCTACTACTTCACCCGAGTGGTGGAACACGGCGGTTTCGCCCCGGCCGGACGGGCGCTGGACATGCCCAAGTCCAAGCTCAGCCGGCGCATCGCCGAGCTCGAAGAGCGCCTCGGGGTGCGCCTGCTGCACCGCACCAGTCGGCAATGTTCGCTGACCGAAATCGGCCAGGCCTATTACCAGCGCTGCCTGGCCATGCGCGTGGAAGCGGAAAGCGCCGCCGAACTGATCGAACGCAACCGCTCCGAACCCCAGGGGCTGGTGCGCATCAGTTGCCCCACCGCGCTGCTCAATTCCTGGGTCGGGCCGATGTTGACCCGCTATATGCTCAAGTACCCCTTGGTGGAATTGTTCATCGAAAGCACCAACCGCCGGGTCGACCTGATCCACGAAGGGTTCGACATCGCCCTGCGGGTGCGCTTTCCGCCGCTGGAAAACACCGACATGGTGATGAAGGTCCTGGGCAACAGCACCCAGAGCCTGGTGGGCAGCCCGGCGTTTTGCGAACGCCTGTCGGCACCCGCGGCCCCGGCCGACCTCAGCGGTCTGCCAAGCCTGCATTGGGGCGCGGCGCAGCGCGAGTATCAATGGGAACTGTTTGGCACCGACGGCGCCAGTGCGGTGATTCGGCATGCGCCGCGGATGGTCACCGATGACCTGTTGGCGCTGCGTCACGCGGTGCTCGCGGGGATCGGCATCGCCCACCTGCCCAACGTGGTGGTGCGCGATGACATCGCCGCCGGACGCCTGGTGAAGCTGGTGCCGGGCTGGGCGCCCAGGTGCGGGATCGTGCATGCGATATTCCCGTCGCGCCGCGGGTTGCTGCCGTCAGTGCGGGCGTTGATCGACTTTTTGGGGGAGGAGTTCAGTCATAGCGATATTGCTTAGGGCTGCGGGGGGAGAGCTTAAGATCTTTTGATCTTGATTCGTGACTTGCGGTAAACATTGCTTTGCCGATCCAGCGGTTTTTCTCAAGGATGCAGCCGGGGATACTCGTGTCCATTCCCACTGCAACCCCTGGAGTCATTGATGTCTATTCCCGCATTCGGTCTGGGTACGTTTCGCTTGCAAGGCCAGGTGGTCATCGATTCGGTGAGCACTGGCCTCGAGCTCGGTTATCGAGCCATCGATACCGCGCAAATCTACGAGAACGAAGCCGAGGTCGGCCAAGCCATTGCCGCCAGCGGCGTTGCCCGTGAAGACCTGTTCATCACCAGCAAGATCTGGGTCGCCAATTTCGCCAGGGACCGCCTGATCGACAGCCTCAAGGAGAGTCTGCAGAAACTGCAGACCGATTACCTGGACCTGACCCTGATCCACTGGCCGTCGCCGGAAGACCAGGTGCCGGTGGCAGAATTCATGGGCGCCCTGCTCGAAGCCAAAAAACTTGGCCTGACCCGGCAGATCGGCGTGTCCAACTTCACCGTCGACCTGATGCAACAAGCGATCGCTGCAGTCGGTGCCGAGAACATCGCCACCAACCAGATCGAACTGCACCCGTACCTGCAAAACCGCAAGGTCGTCGAGTTCGCGCAGAGCCAGGGCATCCGCATCACCTCGTACATGACCCTCGCTTACGGTGAAGTCCTCAAGGACCCGGTCATCCGGCAGATCGCCGATCGCCTGCAGGCGACACCGGCACAGGTCACCCTGGCCTGGGCCGCACAAATGGGTTACGCGGTGATTCCCTCGTCCACCCAACGCGCCAATCTGGCGAGCAATCTGAAAGCCAGTGCGATGAAATTGAGCGACGCCGACATGGCCTTGATCGCGGGCCTGGATCGCGGCCAACGCTTGACCAGTCCCAAAGGTATTGCCCCGGACTGGGACTGAACGTCAGCCCTGGGCAAGGCTTCGATCCAGGCGCGTCATGGCCTGTTGCAACTGATCGACGGCCTCGTCGATCAGTGCCACGCGGCCGTCGCCACAGGCCCGCTCCAGTTGCTCGCAACACTGGGTCAGCCGGGCCGCGCGAACCATCAGCGCGCCGCCCTTGATCCGGTGCGCCAGGATCGGCAAGTTATGGAGATTGCCACTGGTGTGCAGCTGCAACAGAAGCTCGCGGTCATCGCGGTTGCTCACGGCCAGATCGCGCAGCAATTGTTCGATCAGCTCACGGTCCGCGCCGACGTAGAGTTCCAGGCCGCTCAGGTCGATCTCGGCCGTCGCAGGTGCTGCAGATGCTGCAGATGCTGCAATCACCTTGGGCCCCTCACCCGCAAACCTCGATGCCAACCATGCACTCAGATCGGCCAGCCGGATGGGTTTGAACAGGCAATCGTCCATCCCCGCTTCGATGCAGCGGATCTTTTCCTCGGGCTGCGCATTGGCGGTGAACCCCAGTATCCGCGTCGGTTGCAATCCCTGGGCCCGCTCGTCATCACGAATCGCCCCCGCCAATTCATAGCCACTGCTCACTGGCATGTTGCAGTCGGTAATGATCAGATCGAACTCATGTTCGCGCCATTGCGCCAAGCCGCGCGCGCCGTCCTCGGCCTCGAGCACCTGGTGCCCCAGAAAGCTCAGCTGCCGTGACAGCAACAATCGATTGGCCGGGTAATCGTCTACCACCAGGATCAGCAGCGCCCGGGTGGGCACCTGAACTTCACTGGCGCACGACTCGCGCGAAGGCAACGGCTGCAACGCCTCCAGTTCCAGGCTGACGTCGATCCGGGTGCCCTGCCCGAGGACGCTGTCGAGCTGCAAGCGACCGCCCATCATTTCACACAAGGAACGGCTGATCACCAACCCCAGGCCGGAACCACTGCGGCCGGACTGCTGGCTGTTGCCGGCCTGAACGAACGGACTGAACAACCGCAGCTGATCCACGGTGCCGATGCCGATGCCACTGTCTTCGATGCACACACTGACCGCCAGATGCCCCGACAGGACAGGCTCGACCCGCAGCGTCAGGCTCACTTCACCTTGGTGGGTGAACTTGATGGCGTTGCTCAACAGATTGGACAGCACCTGCTTGAAGCGCGTGGGGTCGATCAACACGTCGCAGTCGCTGTGCCGGTCCAGATCGACGCGCCACTCCAGGTGCTTCTGCCGTGCCAGGCCCTCGAAAACCCGACACACCGATTCCACCAGTGTCCGCAAGTTGGCTCGCTCAGGGGTCAACGACAAATGCCCGGATTCGATGCGGGCGATGTCCAGGATGTCGCCGATCAACGCCAGCAATTGTTGCCCGGCATTCGACGCCACCTCGATGGCCGAACGGTCGGCAATACCTTCATCGGCACGTTTCTGCGCCAGTTCGAGCATCCCGAGCAGGGCATTCATCGGCGTACGGATCTCATGGCTCATGTTGGCCAGAAACGTGGTCTTGGCTCGATTGGCCTCGTCGGCGGCGTCCTTGGCGTCCTGTAGCTGGCTGAGCAACAGCTGGCGCTGGCGGATCTGCCGGCGCTGATAACCGATCCAGACCAGGGCGAGCACCAACAAGGCGCCAGCGCCGGCAAATGCCTGAATAATGGCCTGGCGATGACGCAGCCAAAAGCTTTGCTCCACCATCAGGTCATTGCGCCAATAGAGCGTCAGGTCATCGATTTCTTCAGGGGCGATACTGAGCAGCGCCTTGTCCAGGATCGAATGCAGTTCAAACGCTTCGCGACGGGTGGCCAGGGTACTGCGGGCGGGATCGGTGCCGACGGTGCTGGTTACCCGCAGCTGCCCCCGATAACGCCGGGAAATCATGTAGCGGGCAGCGATCAACGAGTTGATACCGCCGTCAGCCTTGCCCCGGGCGACCATGTCCATCGCATCCGCGGTCAGGGGGGCATTGACCAGCCTGATCTGCGGGAAATGCTGACGAATGAATTCACCGGCACTGTTGCCCTGGGTGACCGCCAGGGTTTTGCCGGCCATTTCATCCAGGGTCGTGGGGTTGTTCGGCCCCGAGCGAGTCACCAGCACATTCGGGCTGGTGAGAAACGGCCGGGTGAAGCGCAAATCGGCCTCGCGCTCGAGACTGGGACTGATCCCCGCCACCAGATCGACTTCTCCGGTCTTGAGCGCCTCCAACATCTCGGCGATCGATCTGGCAGGCCGTATATCGAACTGCAGGCCGGTGCGCAGACTGATTTTGTCCAGTACATCCGCGCTGATGCCGCGGAACTTGCCATCGCTGTCGATAAACGAAATCGGCAGGATGTTTTCGTTCATCGCCACCCTGGCTCGCGGATGTCCATCCAGCCACCGCTGCTCGGCCTCGCTCAATTGCAGCGCTTGCGTGCCCGGGATGGACGTCCCGCTGGCGCCCCATCGACGCAGGATGTTCATCCGTTCATTGGTGCTCACCGCCGCCAGCGCGCTGTTGACGATGCGATGCAAGGGTTGATTGTCGCAGGTCATCGCGAATGCAAAGAGACCGGGCTCCATGGGCGAAAAATCGGCCAACTGCACGTTGTTCAGATAGTTCTTGCTGATCAGGTAATGAGCGCTGATCGCGTCGCCCAGATAAACGTCCGCTTGCCCGAAGGCTACGGCCCCCACCGCACTCAGGGTAGAGGGAAACAATTGGACGCTGGCCTCGGGGTAGAACGCCTGCACGTCATGCGCAGGTAAATAGTGGTACAGCGTCGCGAGCCGTTTGCCGGCCAGGTCCGGGTCCAGCGGCGGCGATGACTCAGTGTGCGTCACCAGCACCGGCTGGTCGACGGCATAGGCACTGGACATGCGCAGCGCTGTGTTTTCGGCCTCATATCTGTTGGCCGTGCCGAGCAAGTCCGCGCTACCTTGCTTGATGGCTTGCACCGCGTCCTCTCGCGATTCGTACCGCTGCACGTCGATCTCTACGTGCAGCAGCTGCTGCAACAGACCGGCATAGTCAGCGGTCAATCCCTCGTAATCAGTGCCGGTGGTCGTGATGTCGAAGGGCGGATAATCCGGTGCGGAGACGGCGAGCACCAATCGGCCCTTTTGCCGCAGCCAGCGTGAATCGGAGTCTGACAGTTTGGCGACTTGCCCCTCGGCACTGGAGCGCCCCAGCAACGTCAGTGTCTGTGGCTGCGCACAGACACTCGAGATCCAGAAGCATCCCGGTAGCAGCAGGCATGCCAGGCTGCGCCAACGCCGCAAGGTGCTCATTCAGATCAAGTGATTGCGCATGGCGAAATCCCTCAGGTGCACCGGGGATTCCACATTGAGTTTTTCTATGGTCCGGGTCTTGTAGGTGCTGACCGTCTTGTGGCTCAGGTTCATGATTTCGGCGATGGCCTTGTTACTCAGGCCACGGGCCAGATACTGGAAGATCGTCAATTCCCGGTCGGAGAGTTTGTCGATCAACTCTTTTTCGCTACGTTGCAAGCTGTTCAACAACACCGAGCTTGAAGGTAGCCTCGCGAAATAACTATAACCGGCCATGACCGCCTGCACGGCCTTGTGCAAATGTTCCAGATCATTGGCCTTGGACACATACGCCACCGCACCGGCACACATGCAACGCCCCTGATAAAACAAGCCTTCCTGGGAGGTGAACACCACGACCCGGCACGGCACGTCACCGGACTGGATCCGCGCCAGCACCTCAAGCCCGTCCAGCGAGGGCATGATCAGATCCAGTATCACCAGCTCCGGTTTATGTTCGCGGATCATCGGCAAGACTTCGTTACCGTTGGACACCTCGTAGATCTGTTTGAACCCCTCCTGTCCGAGCAAGATTTTCACTGCAGCGCGAACCACCGGATGATCGTCCGCTATCAGCGCTGACTTCGCTGACTTCATGGCAACTCCCTGTGCAAAGGCACTACGAATGGGCAATCACTGCCCTTGGGCCGGGCCCGGGTTAACACAACGGCTGCGCAGAGACTGTTGCATGGAATTTCAGGTGAATCTACCTGACAGAAATGACAGTGCCGACGAACGGTTCGGGGCAATCGACGATTGCCATCAACCGTTCAATGGACGCCAGATCGGGCAGCGAACCATGGCTCACTTGAACCTTCTGCTGCCCGCAGGCCGGAATCGGCGGCAATTGCGCCTGTTGGCCGTCGTAGATCAAGGCGTAATGGACCTGCGGGTGATCGCGGAAAAAATCGAGCAAGTCCAGCGCGCCGCCGGCCAACGAGGCATTGATGACCACCACATCGAATGGCGTGGTGCTGTATTCGACCAGCGTCAGCAGCTCCGGCAGGTGTTGCACAGGTGCCACCCGGTGGTAGCCAAGCTGGTTGAACAGGCGCTCGATTCTCATCCGCTGAAAATGTTGCTCGTCGGCAATCAGGATACGTAACGCTTTGTTCGACAACAGAGGCCCCCGGCAGGGTGTGAGTTCGCGAGGGCACAAGACTACGCAAGAGCTGGCAAGCTTTCTGTAGGACTATTCCGAAATTCAGGAACGGCTGATCTGGTGTCGTGTAGGGATGTCAGGTGGCGAGCGAGTAACTGCTGCACTGGGGGTGGGGAAATTGCGAGGTTCGTAAGGTAGGGGGCTGGGTGCAGAATTTGTATTGTTCTTTCGGGCCTCTTCGCGGGCAAGCCCGCTCCCACAGGGGATCCCGGTCGTACACAAAATTTGTGTTCACTGGTGATCCAGTGTGGGAGCGGGCTTGCTCGCGAAGGCGGCTTGATAGGCGCTACATATTTAGCTGGCAGTCGCGAGCAGCAAATCCATCACCGACCGCCCCTCCCCCCGCGCCCTGCCATGGTCATACAACGAACTGGCAATCTCATCCGCACGAATCGGCAGGATCGACAGCAAGGTGTCGCTCAAGCCGTGACTGGCCTGGCAGCGCTCGTCGGTGATGAGTTTGTAGTTGCGATCCACTTCGAAATCGCCCAGGTATTGTTCCAGTGGCGCCAGCAGCTTGCGGTGCATCTGCCGCTCGTAACCGGTGGCGAGCACCACGGCATCGTAATGTCGCACCGTCACTTCACCGGTCGCATTGTTGCGCACGGCCAGTTCGATGCCGCGTTCGGTGGCGGTGGCTTTTTCGATACGCTCAGATCATAAGGCATCAAACGATCTGACTAATGGCGCAAGACAAATACCACTCCCAAAACCCACGCCGTAATTCAGAGTTCCCGTTCTCTTCCAAACCACCCGCAAACGCTGATGCTATTAAATAACTTGGTTCAAAAGCATTGGGATCTAGATCGCGATCATTACGAAGATCAGATGGATCGTATATAAAATCGGCGGTTGCAGTGGCAATCGTATTTGCAGCAGCATGCCCGACAAACATTATCGGATACTCGTCAACTTGGTAATCCTGATCTTCAACAATTTCGACATAAAATTCATCACGCTTGTTTAGCGCCGTGACTTCTGCGATCTTACCATTCGCAGCATCAAGCGCTATCGATAACATCGTCGCGATATCCTGAGATTCCTTAAACTTTTGCGACCACATAAATGAGGCATGATTTACACAAGCGACATCCAAGCTTGTGAGAGTTAGCTTCTGCATCAAGCCGGACTCTTCTTCAGTAATTGTCTTCCACAAAAGCTTCCTTAGAGGGAGAACTAAATCACCGGAGGGTGACCGCCTGACTTCATTGAGAAGCTTACTAATAAGCACTTTAGTTTTCTTGTTCATTCAGGCCTCAAAATTGTCTCAACGGTACCATCTGACTTAAAAATCCGAACAGCCTTAGGATCGGCGACTATCTGATCCGCATTATTGTATTGTGCTAATTTTGAAAAATAGCCTTTACAGTCACTACACATAGGTTTGGAAACACCAATCGGATGATTTGGACTAATTATAGACATTTGTTTTTCCGCATGCGACGAAAAATATTGCCCATCATAATCTCTATCATAAGGATGTGCTTTAACTTCATGCCCGATTGCTTCGGATTTCGCCTTTACTTGCTCCGCAGGGACCTTTTCATACCCTTCAGGCTTTTTATTGCCCCATCCACTTAACGTTTTTTTGTCATTCGACGATACGGTTTTTACGTTGTATTCCTTATTTGGAGGGAGCTCAAGTTTTGCTAGATGGGCCCTACCTAAAGCTGCCTCCGATTCCGCAATACTAGCGACCGTACCAGCATTTCTTGGGACGATAGTAACATTCCCAAAAAAAGACCCAACTCCCTGAAGTTTTATCTCATACCGCGCGTCAAACCACTTGCCTCCTTTGGCCCCTAAACTACCACCCAGCAACGCCCCACCGAAGGCCATCAATTTCTGCTGGTCGGAGCCCTCACCAAATAACTCCCCTCCAGCCCAGTTTCCCGCCAACCCGCCAGCAACACCTCCGGCAAACCCTGCAATGACGATCACCGGGCTTGCCAGCACGAATGCACTCGCCAAACCAACGACAAGTATTGCTCGCTCAAGCCATACAGGAACTTCAGGATTTATCGGGTCGGTCGTATCGGTGCCTCCACCGATGAAAACGTTGCCAGACCCCGAACTGATTTTTGCATCGCATACGGTGCGATCGCCTACACGGGCGGCAGGCTGACCGTTGATATGAACGGTACCGCTCCCTTGTGCAACGATTTGCGGCGCAGAACCATGCTCATTACAGCCTGCCTTGTCCAAGTGAGCTCTGGCGGCGGATTTTCCATTAATGTAGACATTGCCGGAACCACTGACTATCTGGCCGGTACCGTGGTTGAAATAGGAAAAACTTCCGATCAGTTGTCCGATACCGGCGCCCGCAGCGGCAGTGGCGCCAACTATCGCGACGGCTGCCAATCCTCCCGTTCCTACGATCAATGCAGCAGCAATTGCTCCAACGGCAAGCCCTGCGAGCAGCCCCGTAAGCGACCCGGTGTGCTCGATAGGATCAGCCAAACGCGCAGCCGCACTCATGCCGGCCCTACCGGCAGGTCAGTCCCTCGGATTTGCCGTAGTTCAAGGGTATTTAGAAATGCGTAAAATACGCTTCTTTGGTCAGGCGTCATGCCTTTCGGGTTGTTGCTGGTTCCTGTGATCTGTATCAAAAGCGGCTGCAGATGTTCATCCTGATGTAGAAACATCAACTGGAGTTGGTGCACCGGTTGACCTTGTTGCCTCCATTTGAACTCGACACGTCGTGCTTCTACACCTGCGACTTCGGCAGGGCCCAGATGCTCCACCCACTCCAGATGGGATAGTGCTTTCTTTAGATCGGCCAATAACTGTTGCGCCATGGTTTCAAGGTCACCGTCTTCCTCGATTGGTGTTCGACCTATCACCACGGACAAGGGACTTGGCCCTATATCTGTTAGCGTGAATACATGAAACGTCTTGTCCTTGAAATTGGCCGGCCGAACAAAACTCAGCTCGTTGGTTTGAAAGCGCTTGGGCGGCGGAGGTAGCGCCTCTTGTCTCAAACGCTCTTCCTCGAGGCGTTTTTCCTCACGAATTCGTTTCTCTGAAATACGATCGTAAATACTGGTTCGCATGCGGCAGTCCTTTATCCGTCAGCTTGCTTTGTTCAGGTTGATGATGGTTGTTCCTTCCACGTCAACCGCTATGCCAGCCAAAGTAATAGTCCCGTCGTGGTTCATGACCAGCTTGCTGGCGCCCACTTCCAGAGTGATGGAAGTTGCGGCCTTGATCTTCACTTCGCCTTTATCGACAGTGACGTAGTACGACCCATCCTCAACGGCAATGCTGGTCTCGAGCTTGATCGTTTCCGAGTGCTTGCCTTCCACTTTGATCTGGCGATTTCCACCGACCTTGTGGCTTTCATCAGCCTCGATTTCGGTGTCCATGTTGCGCTCGGCGTGGACAATCACTTGCTCGGCACCGGCCTTGTCTTCGAAGCGGAAAAAGTTAGCGTTGCTACCCCTCCCCTTCATCGACCGCGTCAAAAACCCGCTCTGGGTCTTGCTCGCCGGCAACGACCACGGCGGCATGTTCTGGCTGTTGTAGAGGCTGCCCATGACCAGCGGGCGGTCGGGGTTGCCGTCGAGGAACACCACCACCACTTCATCGCCGACCCGCGGAATGAGGATGCTGCCGAAGCCACCGCTGGCACCGGATTGGGCGACGCGGATCCAGCAGGAGCTTTTATCGTTGAAATCGCCGTAACGGTCCCAGTGGAACTGCACTTTTACCCGGCCGAGTTCGTCGGTGTAGATCTCTTCGCCTGGAGGCCCCACGATGCTGGCGGTTTGAGGACCGCTAATTGAGGGCGTCCGCGTGTTGAGTTGAGGGCGAAATTTTATTTTTTTGCGCACGCAGTTAATCTTGTTGGCATAACCAGCCTGTTTACCAGATAGGTAATTGTTACTGCCTCCATGCTCAATGCTCATCAAAAGAAACTTTCGGTTCTCAGAAGAACCATTATCGTGTTCATAGTGCTGCGTGAGCTCGAACGAATAACCAGGACGCATCGCTCGGCAGTTGCTCTCCCCCAGAAACTCCTTGCCTCTAAGTTCTAGAGCTTCAACTCTGTTTCTCACCAACACTTCGCCATCATCGTAAGAGCCATGGGTATATTGGCCCATGAAGTCGTAGATCTCGTACGCAGCAACATCGCCCTGTTGACTGATACTTTTCATACTCACTGGAAGTCGGTTTCCAGGCTGGCGATAATCAAAGGTCTGGATAGAAATTATGCTGGACTGCAGTTCCCGCTCAGCGCTCCAATGGGTGATTGAATCAGCTGTTTCAGTAACTGAAGCTGTGTGAAAGCGCACTTGAGGCTGTTCTGGCAGAGGGGGCAATAGCGTTGAGTCATCCATGATGATCATCGTGTGACTATCAGCGGTGTGCTCGAAATAAAAAAAAAGCCCTTCGCCTTCCAGCAATCGCATCACGAAATGTCGATCGCTTTCCCGATACTGTGTGATATAGCTATATTTTTTAAGTGAACGATCAATGCGAAATTGAAATTTGGCAACTCCTTCATAACGGCCAAACACCTCTGAAACAACTTGTTCTACCGTTTGCTCCTGATAAATCCGAGAGTCAAACCGCTGCTCAAGCAAGCTGAGCCAAGAACCGATTAGCGCCGAATAGCGACACATACCGCCGTCGCTACCATTACTGCCGAAACGCAATACATGGCCGTTGATGTATCGACTCGATCCTGTAGCCAATTCGATCTCGATCGTCGCTGACTGCCCCATCGCTGTTTTCAATTTTACGCCAGCATCGTCGGATAGCAGATCCAACTGAAAACCAAAGTCTGTCGACAGCCCTTCATGCCCTGTAAAGGACTCCAGCAATAGCGCTTGCCCGCCTTTCAGTCCCAGCGTCAATTTGAATAAACGGCGGTTCTGCGCCGTAAGCAGAGATAAAAACTCCATTGTCATGCGCAACTCCTTGTTTTTATTCAGACATGTAGCCATCTTTCGCGGTATGCAAACGCTGAAGTAATATGCGCAAAAATTGCGCCCGCTCCTGCTCTTCAGTTGGCGTTATAACCGCTTCAGCCGAAGCCGTTTCATGGATCACCGTAACGAAACGACACAAAAGTTGATGTAGGAAACGTCCTTGAATCCTGTCCGACGTCTCCGCATTTCAAAATTACGCTAATACGAAGCGGCCCCAATATCGCAGTCTGCGCCGCTCCCTGCATTTGGCAGCATCACTACCGGCGAAACTAAAACCCCCTCACCGCTTGGGTCAGCGTTAGGCACGCAGCAGCAGAACCACTGGCAACAACACGAACTACGGCAACAGCAATCCTTGCAATTTGCAGTAATGCGCCAACGGCCCTATTGGCAGGAAGATGTCCATGGCCATGATGATTCCGGTCATCACCAGCTGAGGTATGGGCTCGACTTCGTTGAGGCCGTACTGCGCGGGAGCACAGGTAACCGCCGAAGCACTCCTTGAGTAGAGTCAGGTTCATGACAGTTTCCCCAAGGTCGGCCGGGAAACCGCCGAGCAGGCCTGTCTTTGCGCCGCGATGACGACAAGGGGGTCGAATATCACGCACGATTCAGTGTGAATGAGAGGATGTCGGAATGCAGACCAGGACTGGGCGCGTTCGGGAGTTTGCTCGCTTTGCAGCGAGACAACGGCACAAAAAGTTGCGCGTTAACTTGCGGGGTAAAAGGGGAGAATTGCGGGGGGGTCTTCAGGAAGGGGGCAGGATTGTAGATATGTGGTGTTTTTCAGGGCCTCTTCGCGAGCAGGGGATCGTCTGTCGTACACAACTTCTGTGTTCACAGATGATCCCCTGTGGGAGCGAGACCGGCTTGCCGGCGAAGGCGGTTTAACAGGCGCTACATATTTTAGCTGGCAGTCGCGAGCAGCAAATCCATCACCGACCGCCCCTGCCCCCGCGCCCTGCCATGGTCATACAACGAACTGGCAATCTCATCCGCACGAATCGGCAGGATCGACAGCAAGGTGTCGCTCAAGCCATGACTGGCCTGGCAGAAGCCCTGCATATAGATGCCGGCCTTGCAGCGCTCGTCGGTGATGAGTTTGTAGTTGCGATCCACTTCGAAATCGCCCAGGTATTGTTCCAGAGGGGCCAGCAGCTTGCGGTGCATCTGCCGCTCGTAACCGGTGGCGAGCACCACGGCATCGTAATGCCGCACCGTGAGTTCGCCGGTGGCGTTGTTGCGCACGGCCAGTTCGATGCCGCGCTCGGTGGCGGTGGCTTTTTCCAGGGTGGTCAGGGTGCGGAAGGCATGACGGGCGATGCCCGAGACTTTCTGTCGGTAGAAAATGCCGTAGATGCGTTCGATCAGGTCGATGTCGACCACCGAATAATTGGTGTTGTGGTACTCGTTGACCAAACGCTCGCGCTCGCTGCTCGCCTGCTGGAACACCAGATCGGTGAACTCCGGCGAGAACACTTCATTGACGAACGGGCTGTCATCGGCCGGTTTCAGTGCCGAGCCGCGCAGGATCATGTCCACCTGCACCGACGGGAAGCTGTCGTTCAAGTCGATGAAGGCTTCCGCCGCGCTCTGCCCGCCGCCGATGATCGCAATGCTCATCGGTTGGTTGTTCACGCACGGCTGTTTGGCCATCTGTGCCAGGTACTGGGAGTGATGGAACACGCGACTGTCATTCTTCAGCGCCTTGAACACTTCGGGAATGCGCGGGGTGCCGCCGGCGCTGACCACCACCGAACGGGTGGTGCGAACGTGCTGCTGACCCTGGGTATCGCGGGAGATCACCCGCAGCGCTTCGACCTGCTGGTTGTGCAACACCGGCTCGATCGTCAGCACTTCTTCACCGTAACGGCTCTGCGCTTCGAACTGCGCGGCGACCCAACGCAGGTAATCGTTGTACTCCATGCGGCACGGATAAAAGGTGCCGAGGTTGATGAAGTCCACCAGACGACCGTGGTGCTTGAGGTAATTGACGAACGAGTAAGGGCTGGTCGGGTTGCGCAGGGTCACCAGGTCCTTGAGGAAGGAAATCTGCAGCTCGCTCTGGGTCACCAGGGTGTTGCCGTGCCAGCGATAATTGGCCTGCTTGTCGAGAAACACGACATCCAGTTCGCCCTGGCTCGGCCCGCGCTCTTGCAGAGCGATGGCCAGCGCCAGGTTCGAAGGGCCGAAACCGACGCCGATCAGGTCGTGAACGATGGGCGATGCAATTGCCTGTGTCATTTCCAGTGTCCTCTGGATGATCCCCCCAGCAGCGGGGCGTAAGCCTGAATGACCTGACCGGCCTGGAGCAGGACAGCAGATCGTCTGTTGATAGGGAACGAGGACAATGAAACAAAATTTAATATAGTTTTTTCACGGGCCCGACGCGGTCAATGGGCATCCCACTGCCGCATCCGTACGCGGCAATGCTTCATGGCATTGACGATGTGCTTCTCCACCAGGGCCCGGGAAATCCCCAACTGTTCGGCGATCTCGGGGTGGGACAAACCCTCGATCTTGCGCAGCAGGAAACTCTCGCGGCATAGCCGCGGCAGTTCCGCCAGGGCGCGCTGGAGCATGTCCAGGCGCTGGCCGTGATCGAGACTGTTGTGCGGCGAGGGGGTGAAGTAGCGTTCTTCGTTGTCGAGCACTTCCAGCGACTCGACCTGACGCAGGGCATTGCGCCGATGGTCATCGATCACCAGATTCAGCGCGGTGCGATACAGGAAAGCCCTGGGCTGCTCGATCGGCGTGTCGCTGGAACGCTCCAGAATCCGCAAATAAGCGTCATGCACCACATCTTCGGCCACCTGACGGTTGCCCAGCTTGGCGTTCAGGAAACACACCAGCTCGCGATAGTAGTTTTCCAACATGACTCCCGGCCGCACCCGTGCGGTTTCTATCCTTGAGCCACCGCGACAACCACCAAAAAAGGCAGCGGCACGATAGTGGCAATTTGAGTCGCGTAATTTATAGTAATTCTCATATAGATTTAAAGCGTTGCTTTGTCCTGCCCGATAAATAGTAAGTGTTACACCATATGTCTTTAGCTAAATTGCCCGCCGCTTTCCTCGTTTACAGGACAGCTCCCCGTCCCTGCCGGCTCCCCGGCAGTGTTCAACCGAACGACGGGCCGATACTCATTGGCCGGAACCCTGCATGAAACGTCCCCGACAGACCCGACGCGCCCTGCTAGTAGCCCTGTGTCTGCTCCCCGTTATCGCCGTCGCCGCCTGGCAGATCATTCCCCCCGGTCGTGATCAGTTCGCCACCGTCCCCGTGACCCGGGGCGACATCGAAAGCAGCGTCACGGCCCTGGGCACCTTGCAGCCGCGACGTTATGTCGACGTGGGCGCCCAGGCGTCGGGGCAGATCCAGAAGATCCACGTGGAAGTCGGCGACCGGGTCAAGGAAGGCCAACTGCTGGTGGAAATCGATCCCTCCACCCAGCAGGCCAAACTCGACGCCGGGCGTTTTTCCATCGAAAACCTCGAGGCGCAGCTGCAGGAACAACGGGCGCAGCACGATCTGGCCCGACAGAAATACCAGCGGCAGCAGCACCTCAAGGCCGGCGGCGCCACCCGCGAAGAAGATGTGCAGACCGCCGAGGCCGAACTGCGCGCCACCCAGGCCCGCATCGACATGTACCAGGCGCAGATCCGCCAGGCCCAGGCCAGCTTGCGCAGCGATCAGGCCGAACTCGGTTACACCCGAATCTATGCCCCCATGGGCGGCACCGTGGTCGCACTCGATGCCCGGGTTGGCCAGACCCTCAACGCCCAGCAACAGACGCCGCTGATTCTGCGCATCGCCAAGCTGTCGCCGATGACCGTCTGGGCCGAGGTGTCGGAAGCCGACATCGGTCACGTCAAACCCGGCATGACGGCGTGGTTCACCACCCTCAGCGGCGGCCAGCGTCGCTGGAACAGCACCGTGCGGCAAATCCTGCCGGTGCCGCCCAAGCCGCTGGACCAGACCGCCCAGGGCGGCGGCAGCCCGGCCAGTTCGAGCAAAAGCGGGAGCGCGCGCGTGGTGCTGTACACCGTGTTGCTCGACGTCGATAACGCCGACAACGCACTGATGGCGGAAATGACCACCCAAGTGTTCTTTGTCGCGGACCAGGCGAAAAATGTCCTCACCGCGCCGATTGCGGCCCTGCAAACCGGCACGCAAGCGCACAGCCAGACCGCCCGGGTCGTCGCCAAAAACGGTCGCATCGAGCAACTCGACGTGCGCACCGGCATCAGCGACCGCCTGCGGGTACAGATCCTCGACGGCTTGCAGGAAGGCGATCACTTGCTGATCGGTCCGGCCGATGGGAGTGGCGGCTGAATGCTCACGCCCCTGATCGAACTGCAGGACATCCGCAAAGCCTACGGCGGTGGCGATTCACCTGAAGTTCACGTATTGCGCGGCATCGACCTGTCGATCCATGCCGGGGAGTTCGTGGCGATTGTCGGTGCCTCCGGCTCCGGCAAGTCGACGCTGATGAACATCCTCGGCTGCCTCGACCGCCCCACATCGGGCGAGTACCGCTTCGCCGGGGAAAATGTCGCCGCCCTCGACAGCGACGAACTGGCCTGGCTGCGCCGCGAAGCCTTTGGCTTTGTGTTCCAGGGTTATCACCTGATTCCCTCCGGCTCGGCCCAGGAAAACGTCGAGATGCCGGCGATCTATGCCGGTATTCCGGCGGCCGAACGCCACGCCCGCGCCGCCGCCCTGCTCGACCGCCTCGGGCTGGCCTCGCGCACCGGCAACCGCCCGCATCAACTCTCCGGCGGCCAGCAGCAACGGGTGTCCATCGCCCGCGCCTTGATGAACGGCGGGCACATCATCCTCGCCGATGAACCCACCGGCGCCCTCGACAGCCACAGCGGCGCCGAGGTCATGACCCTGCTCGACGAACTGGCGAGCCAGGGCCATGTGGTGATTCTCATCACCCACGACCGCGAAGTCGCGGCCCGGGCCAAACGCATCATCGAAATTCGCGACGGGCTGATCATCAGCGACAGCGCCGTGGACCACCCTGAAGCACAGATGTCCGCCAATCCCGGCGCGTTGCAGGCAGTGGACCTGCGCAAGCGCCTCAGCGAAGGCGCCGAAGCCACCGGTGCCTGGAAAGGCGAGCTGGTGGATGCGGTGCAGGCGGCCTGGCGGGTGATGTGGATCAACCGCTTTCGCACCGCGCTGACGTTGCTCGGGATCATCATCGGCGTCGCGTCGGTGGTGGTGATGCTGGCGGTCGGTGAAGGCAGCAAGCGCCAGGTGATGGCGCAGATGGGCGCGTTCGGTTCCAACATCATATATCTCAGCGGCTCGTCACCGAACCCACGCACGCCATTGGGCATCGTCACCCTGGACGACGTTGCCGCCGTGGCCAGCCTGCCGCAGGTGACACGGATCATGCCGGTCAACGGCCAGGAAGCCGGGGTGCGCTTCGGCAACCTCGACCACTTGAGCTACGTCGGCGGCAACGACACCAACTTCCCGGCGATCTTCAACTGGCCGGTGGTCGAAGGCAGCTATTTCACCCAGGAAGATGAACGCAATGCTGCAGCGGTCGCGGTGATCGGGCACAAGGTCCGCACCAAGCTGCTCAAGGATGTGGCCAACCCTATCGGTCAGTACATCCTGATCGAGAACGTGCCGTTCCAGGTGGTCGGGGTGCTCGCCGAAAAAGGCGCCAGTTCCGGCGACTCCGACAGCGACGACCGCATCGCCATCCCCTACTCCGCCGCCAGCGTGCGGCTGTTCGGCACCTACAACCCGGAATACGTGGCCGTCGCCGCCGCCGACGCGCGCAAGGTCAAGGAGACGGAACACGCCATCGAGCAGTTGATGCTGCGCCTGCACAACGGCAAAAAGGATTTCGAACTGACCAACAATGCGGCGATGATCCAGGCCGAAGCGCGCACGCAAAATACCCTGTCGTTGATGCTCGGCTCGATTGCCGCGATATCCCTGCTGGTGGGTGGCATCGGGGTGATGAACATCATGTTGATGACCGTGCGCGAACGCACCCGCGAGATCGGCATTCGCATGGCCACCGGCGCCCGCCAGCGGGACATCCTGCGCCAGTTCCTCACCGAAGCGGTGATGCTCTCGGTGGTCGGCGGCCTCGCCGGGATCGCCCTGGCGCTGATCGTCGGCGGCGTGCTGATCTTGAGCGAAGTCGCGGTCGCGTTCTCCTTGATAGCGGTGCTCGGCGCCTTCGGCTGCGCCCTGGTCACCGGTGTTGTCTTCGGCTTCATGCCGGCCCGCAAAGCTGCCCGGCTCGACCCGGTCACGGCCCTTACCAGTGAATGATCTCTTGATGAAGCCGCACTTAAGTTTGCTGAGCCTTTGCCTGTTGCTTGGCGCCTGTGGCAGCCCCGCCCAGCGTCCGGACAGCGGCATCCAGCCGCCTTCGTCCTGGCAATCGCCCCACTCGCAACAGGCCACGCACAGTAACCTGCAATGGTGGACGCAATTCGGCAGCCCGGCGCTTGATCGCCTGATCGAACAAGCCCGGGTCGGTAGCTACGACCTGGCCGCCGCCATCGCCCGGGTACGCCAGGCCCAGGCCGATACGGTGATTGCCGGCGGCTCACTGCTGCCGGAAGTCACTGCCGCGCTGAATGCCAATCGGCAAAAATTGCTGCGAGGCAATGGCTACAGCCAACTCGACGCCGACAGCAGCAACAAGGCGGTGGATTACTTCGACGCCAACCTCAGCGCCAGTTACGAGATCGATTTCTGGGGCGGCCAACGGGCCTCCCGCGACAGCGCGCAATTCGGTTTGCGGGCGAGCGAATTCGATCAGGCGACGGTGGAGTTGACGCTGCTCAGCGGTGTTGCCAACAGCTACGCGCAAGCCTTGTCATTGCGCGAGCAACACCGCATTGCCGGGTTGAACCTGGCCAACGCGCAGAATGTCCTGAAACTGGTGCAGACCCGTTTTGACTCGGGCTCGGCAACGGCGCTGGAACTGGCCCAGCAGAAGAGCCTGGTCGCCACGCAACAACGGCAATTGCCGCTGGTGCAGCAACAGGCCCAGGATGCCTTGATCAGCCTCGCCGCGCTGCTCGGTCGACCGGTTCAGCAATTGATCCTGGGTGCGGAACGCTTCGATCAACTGTCATGGCCGACCATCGCCGCCGGTGTGCCCAGCGAGTTGCTCACCCGTCGCCCGGACATCGCCCGGACCGAAGCACAACTGGCCGCCGCGCAAGCCGATGTCACCGTCGCCCGCGCCGCCATGCTGCCGGCCATGACCTTGAGTGCCGAACTGGGCTCCGGCGCCGACCGCGCCGCCGACATCCTGCGCAGTCCGTTCTATAACCTCACGGCCGGATTGCTGGCACCGGTGTTCAACAACGGCCGCCTGAGCGCCGAGCGCGACAAGGCCACGGCGCGCCAGGAAGAACTGCTGGAGAACTACCGCGGAGCGATCATCAACGGTTTCGCCGACGTGGAAAAAGCGCTTAACAGCATTCGCGGGCTGGATGAACAGCGACAGTGGCAGGGGGAAGAACTGAACCAGGCACAGACCGCGTTCAACATCGCCCAGAGCCGCTACGAGGCCGGGGCCGAGGATTTGCTGACGGTGCTGGAGACACAGCGCACCTTGTACGCGGCGCAGGATTTGAATGTGCAGCTGCGGTTGTCGCGGTTGCAGGCGAGCATTGCGTTGTACAAGGCGCTTGGGGGCGGGTGGCAGGCGTTATAAATTTGCGGGGGCTGATCAGCCGCCATCGCGGGCAAGCCCGCTCCCACAGGGATTTTCAGTGAACACAATATTTGTGTACCGCCGAGATCATGTGGGAGCGAGCCTGCTCGCGAAGAACGATAACGCGGTGTTCCTGCTTAACTGGTCATCGGCTTGGCCTTCAAATGCCGCGCATACCAAGGCCGCTGCGGCAC
This sequence comes from Pseudomonas sp. MPC6, assembly GCF_006094435.1. Classification (NCBI taxonomy): domain Bacteria; kingdom Pseudomonadati; phylum Pseudomonadota; class Gammaproteobacteria; order Pseudomonadales; family Pseudomonadaceae; genus Pseudomonas; species Pseudomonas sp. MPC6. The sequence goes on from NZ_CP034783.1 coordinate 4,821,375, forward strand.
TTTACGGAACAGGTCCGCCAGCTTCTTCTCATCCTCGCCAAAGGTAATGCGCAACGCCAGCTTCATGGTTTCCGGGTCCATTTCCACCGATTTTCCCGCCTGCAACCCCGGCGTAGTGCTGCAGCCGTGGGTGCTCGGGCCCAGCCACGGGTCGTCGATCTCGACCCAGCGCCCCGGCGCGAACCACGCCACGCCATTGACCTCCAACCGGCTGACCTCCCCCGGGTGAAAGCGCTCATGGGCGCGGAACCAGTCTTCCAGGCGATCGTCGATCCAGCCGTGGAAATGCCAGAACACCGGGCTCACATGGGACGAAAACGGATCGCCGAGGAAGTCGTTTTCCGGGGCAAACCAGCGCGCCGAAAAGTCCGACGGATCCCGGGCAAACGGTACCGGCTGGCCGTTGGACGGATCGCGGGGCACCGAGGCCCAGCGCATGTGCAGCCAGTCGTGCAGCCCCAGCTCCACCTCCGAGCCAAACTGACCCAAGGTCAGCTTCGACAGATAGCGCGGGTCACGGTAGCGCGACTCCCAGACCTGGAAATTGCTGTGGTAGGTCTCGGCGGTCTTGATGTCGGCGACCCATTGCGAGTACTCGGCATCGTCGTCCGCCCGCCAGGTCGGCGGCAGCGCGGTGCCGTCGTGGTTGTCGCAATAATTGGCGAAACCGATGCGATCCCGCGCCAGCTCCGGCTGGGGCAACGGGAAATGTGGCCACGACGGCAAGTCCTGCAGGGAGCGCGCCGTGCCCAGCATGTGCCGGTGCATGAAGAAAAAATCCACCCCCGAGCCGTTGCGATCCTTGCGCGCGCCACGGGCATCACGCTCCTTGTCGCGCGGGCCAGGCTGCCAGCCGATACCGCGCAGGGCGCCGCGTTTGTCTTCGGACAAGCTGTGCCATTTGTCCCGAGAGGCATGCCAGAGCTGGTGAAACAGCCGATGCTCCGGGGACACCAGCCAGGCCAGCAGCACCGGGTTGAGGCCGGTTCGCTCCCGGGCTTCGGGGAACACGCGCTTGACCGCGATGAAGCGGTTGTCCTGGGCGGTCATCATCAACGGCCGATCGAGGTTCAACACCCGACCACTGAGGGTGCCGCTGCCAGCGTTGCCGAAACTGGCCCAGACTTCGTCCAGCGCCATGCTGAATTCGTAATCCGGCGTGCCGTTGGCCGCGTCAGCGCTGACCAGCCGCCAGCTCAATGCGGCGGGTTTGGCTTCGGCCAGGTCGCCAAGCACCCGGTAGCGGGGTTCTTCACTCGAGCGCAAACGCTCGGCGGTGTCGAGGAAGCCGATCACACCGCGTCCTTTATGACCGACGTCGAGGAACACTTCCAGCTCGTCCCGGGGCAGGCCCTCGATGCCGGCGTCACGGCCTTCGAAACGAATCTGCCAGACCCCGCGCAAGGTGTTTGCCAGGTGCTGGCCGGCGACATCCGCGACATCGAACGACGCTTCGCCGGGGGTGATCGTCGGATCCGGTTTCGTCCATTCACGATGCCCATAAAACGCCGCAGGCACGGCGGCGCCGGTCAGCGCCAGGCCTGCCATGAACCATCGTCGAGAAATCGTCATTGCCCTACCTGTGTCAGCCATGAAGCAGGCTTTATCCAAGCTAGAACGGTTGCTCCTGCCGAAAATTTAAGAGCTTCGCTGGCAAGCCAGCGCCTACAGGGGATTGTGTGAACACTGAAAATCCCCTGTAGGAGATTCTATGTTTGGGGGGAAGCCCCAAAAACTGGATTTGGCTGATATTCGCTCTGGTTCTTCATCAGGGCGAATGCCACCCGTGCCAGCTTGCGAGCCAGGATGACCAGCACTTGAGTCGTCTTTAATCCCCGCTCCAGATAGCGTTCGTAAAACGGCTTCCAGGTCTTTGAGCGACTGGCAGCCATCGCCGCGTTATGCAGCAGGCGCCGTATCTCTGAGTCACCTTTCTTGGTCAGCTTTCGACGTCCGTTCATCTGCCCCGAATCAGAGACTCTCAAATCCATTCCAAGAAACGCGATATAGGCGTCACCACTGGCGAAATCGCCGCGTTGAAATGCCATCGTCAGTGCGGTGGCGGTAAGAAAACCGACCCCCTCTACGGCCTGGCAGCGTTTGACTTGCTCGAGCAGACCCGCCTCTTTTACGACGTCCAACAGCTTCTTCTGGATGAGTAAATCCAATCGGCCCATGGCAGCGATCTGTTGTTTGAATGCCGCTTTCAGCAGCGGTTCGTCGTTCCAGCTTTGAGTCAAACTGACACGCGCCTGGACCAATGTCGCTCGTCTTCGAAGCAGGCTTTGAAGCTTGGTATAGACCTTCGGCGGCGGGCTCCAAGGACGTAGCTCTTCCTCTTCGTTCTTCAAGTAACGCGCCAGTAAACGGGCGTCGCTGGCATCTGTTTTGGCGCGGCCACCCACTCCTTTGCGGTAATTACTCAAACGGAAGCCGTCGATGACATAGACGGTATGTCCCATTGCATGAGCCAGCTCAACCGTATCCAGGTGATAGATATTGGTGGCTTCAATAGCGATGGCGCTGTTTGCAGGTAACGTTTTCAGCCACTTTGTAAGAGACGGTTTATCGTTTGACACGGCCAACAGCAGATCCGTGTCGGCCTGATAGACCACCACTTCGGCCTTGGCGACATCCACTCCGACTACAGAACGCGAGACACTCATTGCCACAAAGAAAGCTCCGGGTTAGGGTTTAAAGGCTTGTCGGGGCTTCACCATTGCGCTGGCTTGCTTCTATCGTCGGTCATGGCCGATGCATTCCTTATCGGCGCTTTGGTGAAGGGGTGGGGCGAAGTCTCCCACGGTCTGTACTGGCTAGAGTCAGATGCTGGCTTTTAGTCCCACCACCCCTACAAGTCTAAACATACAAGCTGGCTTGCCAGCGAAGAGGCCGGCACAAACACCTAAATTCTCCGCCCGGTCACTCGTTCCTCCCAGATAGCAAAGCCCCCACTCACGCACCGGGGCAGCGAACCCGACTGAGACGGCAATGACCAAACCACGTTCGAAAAAAGCGCTCTACATCGGCCTGCCGCTGGCCCTGGCGATCTGCGCCGGTGCGGGCTATGCGGCCTGGGATTACTGGTTCAAGGACAACCCCGGTTACCCGGTCAAGGTGATGAAACAGGCCGATGACCTGCAAGCGCGCATGCTCTCGTTCGACAGCCACATCACCGTGCCCATGGATTTCGGCACCGCCGGCAACGAAGCCGACAAAGACGGCACTGGCCAATTCGACCTGGTCAAAAGCGGGCGCGGACGACTGTCCGGTGCAGCCCTGACCATCTTTGGCTGGCCGGAAATCTGGAACGGCGACAACGCCCCGCACCGCCCCACCGCCGGTTTCGTCGACGAGGCACGCTTCGAACAGGAAACCCGCTACAAGATCATCAGCACCCTGGTGCGCGACTTCCCCAACCAGGTCGCCATGGCCTACACCCCCGACGATTTCCGCCGCCTGCACGGCGAAGGCAAGTTCGCGATCTTCCTGAGCATGCTCAATGCCTACCCCCTGGGTAACGACCTCAACGCCCTGGACAAGTGGGCGGCCCGCGGCATGCGCATGTTCGGCTTCAGTTATGTCGGCAACAACGCCTGGGCCGACTCCTCGCGACCCCTGCCGTTTTTCAACGATTCCCGGGACGCCCTCGGCGGCCTGTCGGACATCGGCAAACAAGCCGTGCACCGCCTCAACGACCTCGGCGTGATCATCGATGTGTCGCAGATGTCGACCAAGGCCCTGGAGCAAGTCGCCCAATTGAGCCGCACCCCGATGGTCGCGTCCCACTCGGCGCCACGGGCGCTGGTGGACATCCCGCGCAACCTCAGCGACCAGGAAATGCAGTTGATCAAGAACAGCGGCGGCGTGGTGCAGATTGTCGGCTTCCCGACTTACATCCGTCCGCTGAGCCAGGCCACCCAGGACAAGCTCAACGCCCTGCGCGCGCGGTTCGACCTGCAACCGCTGCAAGGGCTGGAGATGGCGCTGATGCCGGGCGATCCGGTGATCACCGTCTGGTCCGAGCAACGCTTCGGCGAGTACGCCAGCCAGCTCTACGCAATAGTCGACGAAGAACCCAAGGCCACCCTCAAGGACTACGGCGACGCCATCGATTATGCGGTAAAGAAAATCGGCATCGACCACGTCGGCATCAGTTCCGACTTCAACGACGGTGGCGGCCTCGATGGCTGGAAGGACGTCAGCGAAGGGCGCAACGTGACAGCCGAACTGCTCAGCCGCGGCTACAGCGAAGCCGATATCGCCAAGCTCTGGGGCGGCAATTTCCTGCGGGTCTGGGACCAGGTGCAGCAGTCCTCCAGGCCCGTGGCCAAACACTGATCCCACTTTTTGCACAAGCGAACCGAGCTCATGACCAACCGTCGTTCATTCCTCAAGCAGGCCGGCATTCTCGCGGCGGGCCTGCCCCTGGGTGCCGCCGTAAACCTGCCGGCGCTGGCCGCCAGCCCGGCACCGCTGGCCACGGACAAATGGACGCAGTTGCGCCAGCTGTTCAATCAGGACCCGAACTACCTGCACTTCGCCAATTTTCTGGTGACCTCACACCCAAGCCCCGTGCGCGAGGCGATCGAGATGCACCGCGCCAACCTCGACCGCAACCCCGGCCTGGCGATGGATTGGGACCTGGGAGAAACCGAAAAACGCGAGCACCAGGTGCGGGTCTGGGCCGGTCGTTATCTCAAGGCCGCACCGGAACAGATCGCCCTCACCGGCAGCACCACTGAAGGCCTGTCGCTGATCTACGGTGGCATCCATGTGCGCCCCGACCAGGAAATCCTCACCAGCGAACACGAACACTACGCGACCAATTATGCCCTGGCCTACCGCCAGCAAAAGGATGGGGTCAAGGTGCGCAAGCTCACGCTGTTCGAGCACAGCCACAGCGTTTCGGTGGATGAAGTGGTCGGCACCATTGCCCAAGGGATTCGCCCCGAGACCCGGGTGCTGGGCATGACCTGGGTGCAATCGGGCAGCGGCGTGAAGTTGCCGATCGGCGAGATCGGCAAACTGGTGGTGGAACAGAACCGCAATCGCGAGGAAAAGGACCGCATCCTGTATGTGGTCGACGGCGTGCACGGCTTCGGCGTCGAGGACCTCGATTTCCCCGACATGCACTGCGACTTCTTCATTGCCGGCACCCACAAATGGATGTTCGGCCCGCGCGGCACCGGGATCATCTGCGCCCGTTCGGCCGAGCTCAAGGACGTGACGCCGACCATCCCGACCTTCTCCGAGTCCACCACCTTTTCGACCATCATGACCCCTGGCGGCTACCACAGCTTTGAACATCGCTGGGCGCTGGACGAAGCCTTCAAGCTGCACCTGGAACTGGGCAAGGCCGAGGTCCGGACACGCATCCATGCGCTCAATACCTACGCGAAAAATCGCCTGTTGGAGCAGCCGCGGATCGAATTGGTCACCCCGAAAAATCCGGCAATGTCCGCCGGTTTCACCTTCATCCGGATCAAGGATCGGGACTGCGAAAAAGTCGCGCTGCAGCTGATGCAGAACCGCGTGGTCTGCGACTCGGTGGACCGCGACGTCGGCCCGGTGATCCGCATCGCCCCCGGCCTGCTTAACACTGAAAACGACATCGACCGGTTCATGGCGTTGCTGAGCAAGACCACATGACACCTCCCCTACTGTAGGAGCTGGCTTGCCAGCGAAGGGGCCGGCACAGGCAACAAAGATGTTGAATGTGACGGACCCTTCGCTGGCAAGCCAGCTCCTACAGGGGTTCGTTATCGCGCCGTTATTCTTTGATCGAGATGCCTCATGAACCGAAATCTGCTGACCATGGCCCTGACCGCACTCCTCGCCGGCCTCCTGCCCGCCACCGCCCAAGCCGCTGCCGCCCCGCAACCCGGCAAGGTATTCAAGGACTGCCGCGATTGCCCGGAGATGGTAGTACTGCCCGCCGGCACCTTCACCATGGGCACCCCTGACGATGAAGTCGGGCGCGAACCCGATGAGGGGCCGATGCACGAGGTGACCTTTGCCCAGCCGTTCGCCATGAGCCGCTTCCAGGTGACCGCCGGCGAATGGGACAGCTACGTGCGCGAGAGTGGCGTGACCATCGCCAATGGCGACCCCCGGCCGGGTCGCGAATGCGTCGCCAGCAAGCCACGTTATCCGCAAAGCCCGCGCCAGCCAGCGGTGTGCATGAACTTCGATGACGTGAAGGATTACGTCGCCTGGCTGTCGAAAAAGACCGGGCAGCAGTACCGCATGGTCAGCGAAGCGCAACGCGAATACGCGGCACGCGGCGGCACCAAGGGCCCGTTCCCCTTCCCGTTCGATGAAGGCAAGGCATACAGCATCGCCAGGCACGCCAACACCTATGGCCCGGCCGACGGCTTCAGCTACAGCTCGCCGGTGGGCAGCTACCCGCCCAACGCGTTCGGCCTGTATGACATGCACGGCAATGTGTACGAGTGGGTCGAAGACTGCGAACACCCGGACTACGTCGGCGCCCCCACCGATGGCAGCGCCTGGGTCGAGGCCAATTGCGAAGCGGTGCGCATACGCGGCAACGACTGGGGTGAAGCCCCGGTGTTCTCGCGCTCGGGCAACCGCAACAGCCAGTACCCGCACGAGCGCGGCGACTGGATGGGCTTTCGCATAGTGCGCGACCTTTAACCCCACACGCGATCCCCTGTAGGAGCTGGCTTGCCAGCGAAGAGGCCGTCACATCCAACATCAATGTGGCCTGTGACACCGCCTTCACCGACACGCGATCCCCTGTAGGAGCTGGCTTGCCAGCGAAGAGGCCACCACATCCAACATCAATGTTGCCTGTGACACCGCCTTCACCGACACGCGATCCCCTGTAGGAGCTGGCTTGCCAGCGAAGAGGCCGTCACATCCAACATCAATGTTGCCTGTGACACCGCCTTCACCGACACGCGATCCCCTGTAGGAGCTGGCTTGCCAGCGAAGAGGCCGTCACATCCAACATCAATGTTGCCTGTGACACCGCCTTCACCGACACGCGATCCCCTGTAGGAGCTGGCTTGCCAGCGAAGAGGCCGTCACATCCAACATCAATGTTGCCTGTGACACCGCCTTCACCGACACGCGATCCCCTGTAGGAGCTGGCTTGCCAGCGAAGAGGCCGTCACATCCAACATCGTCGTTGCCTGTGACGCCGCCTTCGCTGGCAAGCCAGCTCCTACAGGGGCCAGCGTCGATCAGGGGTCGTGTTGATCAGTCCTGCCGCCAGTCGGCGCCCTTGTAAATTAACCCTCCCACCAGACGTTCTACTGGGTATCTGCCTTCACGACCCAAGGAACCGTCTTCCATGACCCAGCCAACCCGTGGCGCCATCGGCGAATTGTTCGCCCTGTTGAAACCCTTTCGGCTGATTGTCGCGGCCTCCATTTTCCTGGGCATGGTCGGCGGCCTGAGCGTCACGGTATTGCTGGCGACCATCAACAACGCCCTGCATTCGGAAACCGGCCTGAGCCAAGGCGTCGTCGCGCTGTTCGCCGGCCTGTGCCTGCTGGCGCTGGCCAGCTCGATCTGCTCGGACATCGGCACCAACTATGTCGGCCAGCACATCATCGCCACGCTGCGCAAACAGTTGGGGGAAAAGGTCCTGTCGGCGCCGATCGAACAGATCGAACGCTATCGCAGCCACCGCCTGATCCCGGTGCTGACCCACGACGTCGACACCATCAGCGACTTCGCCTTCGCCTTCGCGCCGCTGGCGATTTCGCTCACGGTGACCCTGGGCTGCATGGGCTACCTGGCGATCCTGTCGTGGCCGATGTTCCTGATCATGGTCGCCGCGATCCTGATCGGCACGGCGATCCAGGCCTATGCCCAAAGCAAGGGCGTGCAAGGTTTCATGGCCGCCCGCGACGCCGAAGACGAATTGCAAAAACACTACAACGCCATTGCCGAAGGCGCCAAGGAACTGCGCATCCACCGCCCTCGCCGCCAGCGCATGTTCGTCTCGGGCATCAAGGCCACCGCCGAGTTCATCTGCAACACCCAGGTGCGCTCGATCAACACCTTCGTCATCGCCAAGACCTTCGGCTCGATGCTGTTCTTTGTCGTCATCGGCCTGGCCCTGGCGCTGCAAACCTTCTGGCCGAGCGCCGACAAAACCGTGATGAGCGGCTTCGTGCTGGTGCTGCTGTACATGAAAGGCCCGCTGGAGCATTTGATCAGCACCCTGCCTATCGTCAGCCGTGCGCAGATCGCCTTTCGCCGGATCGCCGAGTTGTCCGAGCAATTCTCCACCCCTGAACCGCACTTGCTGCTCAGCGACCAAGGCCACGTCCAGCCCGTGGTGTACGAACTGAAACTGGCCGATGTGCGTTTCGCTTTCCCGGCAGCCGAAGGGGCCGCGCCATTCCAGCTCGGGCCGGTCAACCTGACCATCAAGCAAGGCGACATCACCTTCATCGTCGGCGAGAACGGCTGCGGCAAGACCACGCTGATCAAGTTGCTGCTGGGGCTGTACACGCCGCAGCAGGGTGAAATCCGCGTCAACGGCGTGGGCATCGACGCGCAGAACCGCGACGACTATCGCCAGTTGTTCACCACCATCTTTGCCGACTACTACCTGTTCGATGACGTGGTCCAGGGCGATACGCACATCCCCGAAGACGCCAACAAATACCTGCAACGCCTGGAGATCGCGCACAAGGTCAGCGTCAAGGACGGCAATTTCACCACCACCGACCTCTCCACCGGCCAGCGCAAACGCCTGGCCCTGGTCAATGCCTGGCTCGAGGAACGTCCGGTGCTGGTGTTCGACGAATGGGCGGCCGATCAGGACCCGACCTTCCGGCGGATCTTCTACACCGAGCTGCTGCCGGACCTCAAGCGCCTGGGCAAGACCATCATCGTGATCTCCCACGATGACCGCTATTTCGACGTGGCGGATCAATTGGTGCGCATGGAAAGCGGCAAGGTCATCACCGAAATGGCCCCTGCCTGATCGGGTGCTCGTGGCCATGCGCGGACCTGTGGGAGCGGGCTTGCTCGCGAAGGCGGCGGCCCGGTCAATTTTGATGTCGTCTGACACACCGCTTTCGCGAGCAAGTCGAATCGTCGCACCGCCGCTCCCACAGGTTCTGCGCGGTTTTCACCCTCCAGAAATTTATTTTCCCGGTTTCTTTCCGGTTTTCCGTTCGTGCTGCGTCTAATAATCATTCCTATTAACAAAAAACTCTGCACAACACTTTTTCAGGAGCTCAGGTAAGTAATGCGACCTCAAACCCGCCGCACACCTCTCGCGCTGGCCGTACAGCGTCCGACTCTGCATCGCACCCTGTTCACCAGCGTACTGCTGACCGCCACCTTGCTGGGGAGCTCGATGGCCAATGCAGCACCTGTAAAAGTAAGTATCCCGGTCCAGCCGCTGTCCAGCGCGCTGACTGAACTGGGCATGCAGACCAACCTGCAGATCCTCTACAGCCCGGACCAGGTTGCCGGAATCAGGTCCCGCGCGGTATCCGGTTCCCTGGAGCCTTCCCAGGCCCTGGCGGAACTGCTCAAGGGCACCGGCATTTCGTTCCAGATCAACGGCAACAGCGTCACCCTGGTGTCCGGCGGCGGCTCGAGCCTGCAACTGGGTGCGACCACCATTTCCGGCCAGGCCCTGGGCCTGAACACCGAAGACACCGGTTCCTACACCACCGGCGCAACCACCACCGCCACCAAGCTGCCGCTGACCCTGCGTGAAACGCCGCAATCGGTGACCGTGGTGACTCGTCAGCAGATGGATGACCGCGGCGTACAGAGCGTGGGCGATGCGCTGAAGAATACCCCCGGTATCACGTCCCAGAAGTACGACAGCGACCGTACCGAGTTTTCCGCACGGGGCTTTGCCATCACCAACTTTCAGTACGATGGCGTCAACATCCCCTACGACGGCGTGTACGGTGAAAACCCGAACAACACCGACGACGCTGCCAACCTGGACCGCGTCGAAGTCATCAAAGGCGCAACCGGCCTGATGACCGGTGCCGGCGACCCGTCCGCCACCGTCAACCTTGTGCGTAAAAAGCCGACCAAGGAGTTCAAGGCTTCGGTCAGCGCCACCGCGGGTTACTGGGACAGCTACCGCACCGAAGGCGATATCTCTGGCTCGCTGACCGACTCAGGCAACGTGCGCGGCCGCTTTGTCGGCGCCATGCAGGACAAAGATTCGTACATCGACCACTACAGCCAGAAGAGAGACCTGTACTACGGAGTTCTCGAAGCCGACCTGACCGACGATACCCTGCTGACCCTGGGCGTCGACAAATCCAGCGCCACCCCGCGCGGCAGTTCCTGGACCGGTAACACGGTTTACTACGCCGACGGCGGCAAAACCAACTTCTCCCGCGGCTTCAACCCGGGCGCCGACTGGAGCCGTCGTGATTTCGACAGCACCACCTACTTCGCAAACCTGGAACAAGCGCTTGCCAACGACTGGAAACTCAAGGTCAGCCTCGACCAGAAAACGACCGATCACGATACTCAACTGGCCTCGGCCAGCGGTGGTTTCCCGGACCGCGACACCGGCGAAGGCATGTTCTTTTACCAGGGGCACTGGGAAGGCCATCGCGTGCAGTACACCGGTGACGTGAACGTCTCCGGCCCTTTTAGCCTGGGCGGTCGCGAGCATGAACTGGTGGCTGGTTTCATGGCGGCCCACTCCACTCAGACTGGCGCAAACTTTGGCTCTCCCACCGATTCCGATGGACTGGTACCGGGCAACATCTTTGACTGGGCAGGCCATATCGCGAAACCGGACTTCCCGAAAATCGGCAAGTACGAGCGCACCCAGAGCCAGAACGGCGCTTACCTGGCCACGCGCCTGCGCCCAACCGACGACCTGTCGTTCATCCTCGGTGGCCGTGTCAGCACCTACAAGTACAACGAGGATTACACCTACTACCCGGGCGCCGGCCTGGCCGACACCCACGCCAGCTACAAGGAACACGGGGTCGTCACGCCTTACGCCGGTGTGGTCTATGACCTGAACGATACCTACTCGGTCTACGCCAGCTACACCAGCATTTACCAGCCACAAATCAACAAAGACATCAATGGCAAGACCCTGGACCCGGTTGAAGGTGACGCCTACGAAACCGGTCTGAAAGCGGCCTACTTCGAAGGCAAACTCAACGCAAGCCTGGCCTTCTTCCGCATCGAGCAGGACAACGTCGCTGAGTCGGTCGGCACCAATGAGATCACCGGCGACGGCATTTTCCAAGCCGTCGACGGTGCCACCACCAACGGCGTTGAACTGGAACTGGCCGGTGAACTGGCCCAGGACTGGAACGTATCGGCCGGCTACACCTATGCCCGTACCCGCGACGAGGATCACCAACGCATCTACGGTTTCCCTCTGGCCACCAGCAAACCGGAACACGTGGTCCGCACCTTCACCACCTACCGTTTGCCCGGCGCGCTGGACCAGGTCACCGTCGGTGGCGGTGTCAGCTGGCAAAGCGCGTTTTACGGCCAGAGCTTTAGCCCTACCGATGGCAGCACCTCGCTCAAGCAAGGTGGCTACACCCTCGTCGACCTGATGACCCGGTATGAATACGACGATCACCTGAGCTTCACCGTGAACGCCAACAACGTCTTCGACAAGCGCTACCTGACCGGCCTTGGCAACTTCGGCACCACCTTCTACGGCGAGCCGCGCAACATGCAAGTCACCGCGAAGTATGATTTCTGAGCGCTGAACTGAACTGAAAAATGCCCGTGTCGTGAGACGCGGGCATTTTTTTTGGCTTGAGAATTTCGCTGATTGTGATGCCGTCTTCGCGAGCAAGCCCGCTCCCACAGGGAATCTTCAGTGAACACAGAATTCAATGTTCACATCGAGCAACTGTGGGAGCGGGCTTGCTCGCGAAGGCGATAGCCGCCCTGCTACAAATCCCGGCACCAGACATCATGCACAAGGGCAGTGACCACTAAGGCGGGTCGAGTCGATCCAGCGCCCGATTCACCGCCAACTCCCCCAGCATGATGACCTGCGCAATCCCCAGCAGTGAATTACGACCCGGCCCCTCCATATGATCCGCCAGGTCCATGGCCATGACATTGGCCGATGCCAGCGACTCGCAGGCATGGGCCAGCAGCGTTTCGGTATCGAGCTCGGGGTTGACGGTGAACATGGTGCCGGGTTTGCGTGGCGTGGCCATGATGTTGGCGGCCGGATTGAGGTGATGGTCGAGCGCGCGTTCGGCGGCTTCGTGGAGTTGTCTTGAATCGAGGTTTTCGCAGGGGGATGCCGGATCGGTATCTGGCGGGTTGGGTGTGACCTTGAACATAGATGAAACTCCTAACGCGAATAACAAAGGAACCATCACCCTCGCTACCAAACGAAAGGTGGCGGCCATACGCGGGTTGGTAGACCGGTCGCATTAGGAACCCGGCGCCCCTGAAGGAGCCCTGCGCATGGCCACCATAAAACAGAGTCCGGAGAAAGCGACTGCGTAAGGTGGCGCTATGCGCCTAATACGAAACGGGCTACCAAACCCGATCGCTGTTTTTCAGCGACCGACAAACGATAGAGCCCGCACCCAAGGCGCACAAGCCGGCGGATTCTGGCGTAACTGTAGGCAATGGCGCAAGGTGTTGTAGCTTGTAGGAAGTCATCTTGCGGGGGATTAAACAAGCGCAATTAAACACTGTTTAATGACGGGTAACGGTACTTACACGCGAAGTACATAAACGGAAAAAACAGTGCCTGCATTGTTAGTACGCGCATTTGTTGGAGCTATAGATTTGTATTGACTGTCAGGCAGTCTTCGCGAGCAAGCCCGCTCCCACATTTGATCTTCAGAGGCGCAAAATTTGTGTACGACATAGATCAAAATGTGGGAGCGGGCTTGCTCGCGAAGGCGATGGTAGATCTACCAAAAATCTTCCTGCTTAATGTAAAAAACCGCTACCCCCTATCCAGGAATGGCGGCGTTTTGCATTTCAATTCAAAGCTGCGAACGCACCCACCCCGCCACCTCCGCATGAATCCCTTCCACTTCACTCAGCAACCCACCCATGCGCATGAAGTCATGGGTCATGCCCGGCTGCTCCAGCAGCGTCACGTCATTACCGGCAGCGCGCAGACACTCGGTGTAGGCCAACCCTTCGTCATGCAACGGGTCATGGCCGGCCAGGTACACCAGTGCCGGCGCAACGCCTGACAGATCGTCAGCCAGCAACGGCGAGCAGCGCCAGTCCGCCAGGTCCTGGGTTGTGCGGGCGTAATGGGCGTAGAACCAGTCCAGCGTCGGCGTCTCCAGCAGGTAGCCTTCGGCGAAGTCGCGATGCGAGGCGCGTTTGATGGTGGCATCTGTCACGGGGTACACCAGCACTTGTGCCTTGGGTTTCAACAGTAATTCTGCAGGTTCGCGCACGGCCATGATCGACAACACCGTGGCCAGGGTCGCGCCGACGCTGTCACCAGCCAATGCCACCCGTGTGGCATCCAGGCCATGGGCCGCGCCTTCGCGGACCAGCCAGTTGCCGGCATCGCAGGCGTCCTGTACCGGGGTGGGGAAACGCCATTCCGGTGCCAGGCGGTAATCCACCGTCAGCAGGGCGAAACCACCCTGGGCGGCCAGGCGACGGCACAGTGCGTCGTGGGAATCGAGGCTGCCGACCACGTAGCCGCCGCCGTGGAAATACAGGACCACGGGCTGCAGTCCGTCGACCGGTTTGCCATCGCGATACAGGCGCGCCGACAAACTATGGCCATCCCGCGCGGCAATGGTGAAGTCCTCGCAGGCAACGCTGTCCAGCGGCACGTCGAGAAAGCCTGAGGACGCTTCGAAGTCGATCCGTGCCTGTTGCGGCGACTGTTCGTGCATGGCGCGGCTTTTGCCGGTCAGGCGGCCGAATTCGGCGAGTTCGAGAAATGCTTCAAGTTCTGGCAAGACGGCCATGGGATGAATCCTTTTACACAATGGGGTCAGTAATCGGGCGGAACACAATATTGAATCGAGCGAAGATCCCTTGTAGGAGCTGGCTTGCCAGCGAAGGACTCAAGTACGCCGCGTTTAGTCAGGAAACACGCGTTATCGTTGACGACCTTCGCTGGCAAGCCAGCTCCTACATGAGCGGGGATCCCTGTAGGAGCCGGCTTGCTGGCGAAGGACTCAAGTGCGCCGCGTTTAGTCAGGAAACACGCGTTATCGTTGACGTCCTTCGCTGGCAAGCCAGCTCCTACATGAGCGGGGATCCCTGTAGGAGCCGGCTTGCTGGCGAAGGACTCAAGTGCGCCGCGTTTAGTCAGGAAACACGCGTTATCGTTGACGACCTTCGCTGGCAAGCCAGCTCCTACATGAGCGGGGATCCCTGTAGGAGCCGGCTTGCTGGCGAAGGACTCAAGTGCGCCGCGTTTAGTCAGGAAACACGCGTTATCGTTGACGTCCTTCGCTGGCAAGCCAGCTCCTACAGGGGGGCTTTGTTTTATGCGGTGGCCATGCGGCGCTCCAGCAGGTGTTCGAGTTCGTCGAGCAATTCGTCACGGCGCAGCAGTTCGTAGTGTCCACCGGCCAATAGGCGATCAACGCCATGGGCGCCAACCTGGGCTTCGAACACCCGGCGTTCGTCGTCGCGCCCGACGACCCACCAGCGATGGGCCGTGGCCTGGATCGCGGGCAGTTGTCGTTGCGCCAGTGACAGATGCTTGAGCGATGAGCCGGTGGCGAAGATCTGCGTCAGTTCACTGGCGCCCAACGCCGCGTGGTCATTGGAACCATGCATGGCCGCTTCGATCACTGTGGCGGCGCCTTCGCGTTCGTTCAGGCCTGCGGCTTTCGCGGCAATCAACGCCTGTGCTTCTTCAGACGGCTGACCGAGGACAAACTTCAGGAAATCCGCCAAATCTTCTCGCCAGTCCGACGCTTGCGCTGTGCCCGCCACATAACTGTCGACCAGCCCGGCAAACGCCACCGTCTGCCCCTGGGATTCCAGTTCATGGACAACCAGTTGCGTCAACGCGCCACCCAGCGACCAACCGAGCAAGTAGTACGGGCCGTCGGGCTGTTGCGTGCGAATTCGCTGCGTGTAGGCCTGGGCCATGGCCAGCAGTGACGCGTCCTGCCATTGCGGATCGAGCAGCATCCGGCATTGCAGGCCGTACACCGTGCGCCGTCCATCAAGGCGCCGCGCCAGCGGTTCGTAGTCGAACACCGTGCCGAAGCCGGCGTGCAGGCAGAACAGCGCCGGCACGTTGGGGATTCGTGCATTCAGCGCCAGCAGCGGATCCGGCGCAGACGTCGGCTCGGCAGCCTGATAACCACTGAGTTCGGCGATGCACGGCTTCTGCATCAAGTCGCGCAGTTTCAATTCAAAGCCCAATTGCGGCTGGCTGCGCACCCGCGAGATGACCTTGAGCACCTGCAACGAGTCGCCACCCAGTTCGAAGAAGTTGTCGTCGATGCCCACTTGCGGCATGCCCAGCACTTCCTGCCAGATCGCCGTAAGCGCTGTTTCCAGCGCATTGCGCGGTGCGCGGTAACCGCCGAGGGCCCATTCCGGCACAGGCAGTGCGCGGCGATCGAGCTTGCCGTTGGCCGACAGCGGGAAGCGTTCCAGCACCAGGATCCGTGCCGGCACCATGTAGTCCGGCAATTGCGCTTGCAGTTCAGACTTCAAGCGGCGGTCCAGTCCAACAGCACCGCCAGCCACCACGTAGCCCACCAACTGCTTGCCAGTCGGCGTGTCGTGCACCACCACGGCGGCATCCTGCACCCCGGCGCAATCGCGCAGGCGGGCTTCGATTTCGCCCAGTTCGATGCGGAAACCACGGATCTTCACTTGCTGGTCAAGCCGCCCCAGGTAATCGATCAACCCGCACTCGCGCTGGCGCACCAGGTCGCCGGTGCGGTACATGCGGCCGCCGGCCTCGAACGGATCGGGGATAAAGCGTTCGGCACTCATGCCCGGACGCTGGTGATACCCACGCGCCAGGCATTCGCCGCCCAGGTACAGCTCACCGCTGACACCGACCGGCAATGGATTAAGATCCGCATCGAGTACATACAGTCCACGCCCTGCTACGCCACGCCCGATTGGGGCATAGGCCGCGTCGCAGGTTTCGCTGACTTCGGCGCGCCACAACAGTGGCGTGACCACGGTCTCGGTCGGGCCGTAGCCATTGACCAGACGCTGCGGACGCAAGGCCCGTTTGACCTGTTCGAAACTGGCTTGCGGCACCGCGTCACCACCAAAGCAATACACCTCGACTGCCGGCGGATTGCCCAGGCGCTCGGCCACTTCGGCCATTTGTTGCAGATACGCCGGCGGAAAGCAGGCCACGGTAACGCTGTGGCGATGCAGCACGTCCAGGGTTTGTTCCGGGGTCCACAGGCTGTCGTCGCGGATCACCAGGCTGCCGCCGGCCAACATCACACTCAGCCAGCGCTCCTGGGCGCCGTCGAACGCGAAGGACATGAAGTGCAACTCGCGGCTGCGCGGTGCCAGTTCATAGAGGTCGATGATGCCGCGGCAATGCCGGGCAATCGGCCCGCGCGCCACCGCCACGCCTTTCGGTTGGCCAGTGGAACCGGAGGTGTAGATCAGGTACGCCAGGTGCCCCGGCAACGGATGGGCAACCGGGCACGCAACGTCGTCGGCAACACTCAGTTGATCCAGCAACAGGCGTGGCGGGCTGTCGGCCAGGGTCAGTCGAGCACCCAGATCGCTGTCGCACAGCAACAGGCTGGCCGCAGAATCGCTCAACATGTAGGCCAGTCGCTCGGCTGGGTACGCCAGGTCCAAAGGCAGATAAGCAGCCCCGGCCTTGAGCACCGCAAGGAATGCGACGATGGTGCGTTCGGAGCGCGGCAACGCCACTGCCACGAGACTTTCCGCACCGATACCGCGACCGATCAACTGCTGTGCCAGCCCATTGGCCCGGGCCTCGAGCTCGGCATAGCTGACTTGCCGATCTTCACAGATCAAGGCGATTTTCTGCGGTTGGCTGCGCACATGTTGATTGAAAGCGTGCAGCAGATCGGCAGGGTCATCGCTCGCTTGCGGCAGGCTGATAACCGCTTCAGGCAAACCGATATTGCCCAGCAGACAAGTAGCATCCTCAGGCAACGCACGCAGCAAGCCCTCAAGCTGCGCACGAATCCGCTCAACTTCCAGTTCACTGAAGCGATCCCGCAGGAACAGGTATTCGACTTCCAGCCCTTCCTCGTTGGCGCTGACCATCAAGTCCATCGGGAAGTTGGTGACCCCGCCGCTGCCGACTTCGGCAAAGCGCAGCTCACCCTCCTCGCCCCCTTTCAAGGCACGGTCCACCGGATGGTTTTCGAACACGATGATGCTGTCGAACAAGCCCTGGCCACCCTGCCCGGCCCAGCGCTGGATGTCCGACAACGGCGTGTGCTCGTAGTCGCGGACCATCAGGTTGTAGTCCTGCAACGCACGCAACCACTCGCCCAGCGGTTGTTGCGGATCGAGGGTCTGGATCACCGGCAAGGTGTTGATGAACAGGCCGAGCATGTCCTGCGCGCCGGCCAGCCCGGTCGGACGCCCCGCCACCGTGGCGCCGAACGCGACGCTGCGTTGGCCGCTGTGACGTTGCAACAGCAGCAGCCAGGCGCCTTGCACCAGCGTGTTCAGTGTCACCCGCTGACGCTTGGCGAAGGTGTGCAGTTTGCGCGTCGCTTCGGCATCGAGGTTGCTGTACATCACGCCGTGGCCGGAACCTGCGGCACCCGAAGCCTTGGCCAGGATGGTCGGTGCTTCGAGCAGCGCCAGACGCTCGCGCCAGAAGCCTTCGGCCTGCGCACCGTCCTGACGTTGCAGCCAGGCGATGTAGTCGGCGTAGCGACCGGTCAGGGCCGGCAGGCTGTCGTTGTGGTACAGGCGCAGCATGTCGGCCAACAGTCGCGAGGCACTCCAGCCGTCCAGCAGCAGGTGATGGTAGATCCAGATCATCTGGTAGCGATCATCGCCCAGGCGCACCAGGATAAAGCGCATCAGCGGCGGGCAGCTCAGGTCGAAGCCTTTGGCTTGCTCTGCTGCCGCCAGTTCGCCCAACGCCTGCTCGGTGTCGGTGCGCTCGCGCCAGTCGAGCGATTCGATCGGCAACTCGACGTCGGCGAACACCGCTTGCAGCGGATCGGCCAAACCATCGCGCCAGCGGAACGCCGCGCGCAGCACTTCATGACGTTCGACCAGGGTCTGCCAGGCCGCACGGAAACGCGGCACCTGCAAACCGTCCACCGCCACGCTCAACTGGTTGACGTAGGGGTTCAGCTCCGGTGAATCGAGGCAATGGAACAGCATGCCTTGTTGCATCGGCGACAGCGGATACAGGTCTTGCAGACCTACGCGGGCGGCGATGTCGATGTGCGCCACCAACGAGAAAGCTTCGACTTTCGACGCTTCAACCAACGCAGCTGCACGGCTGGTCGCCACCGCTGCGAGGGCTCGAATGGTCTGTTGTTCGAACAGTTGCTTGGGACTGAACACCAGCCCGCGCTGCCCGGCACGACTCACGGCTTGCAGCGAGATGATCGAGTCCCCGCCGAGCTCGAAGAAGTTCTCGGTGACCCCCACCGAGTCCAGCCCCAGCAGTTCCTGCCAGATCTCCACCAGCAAGGCTTCGGCCGGTGAGGCGGCGGCCACTTGATCGTGGGTTTCACGGCAGGCTTCGGGCGCCGGTAGACCCTGGCGATCGAGCTTGCCGTTCGGCGTCAGCGGCAACGCGGCCAGGCACATCAAATGCGCCGGCAACATGTGCGCCGGTAGACGGCTGCGCAGGTGCGCCGTCAGCGCTTCACGCAAATCCCGCTCATCGGCGAGCGGATCGCGCGGCACCACGTAACCGACCAACTGGCGGCTCACCGGGCCTTCGCGGTCGATCACGAAGGCTTCACGCACGCCCTCATGCTCCAGCAGGCAGGCTTCGATTTCACCGAGTTCGATGCGGAACCCGCGAATCTTCACTTGCTGGTCGATACGGCCGAGGTACTCGACCACGCCATCGGCGCGGAACCGCGCGAGGTCGCCACTGCGATACAAGCGGCCCCCCGGCACGAACGGGTCCGGCACGAAACGCTCGGCGGTCAGGTCCGGACGCTGGTGGTAACCCCGGGCGACGCCTTCGCCACCCAGGTACAACTCCCCCGCCACGCCGACCGGCAACGGCTGCAAGCCGCCGTCCAGGATATAGGCGCTGCGGTTGCCGACCGGCCGGCCGATGGGCATGAACGCCGAGTCGAATTCGGTATCCGGGTACGCCAGCCAGATCAGCGGCGTGATCACCGTCTCGGTCGGGCCATAGCCGTTGATCAGGCGCTTGGGCTGCAGCACTTGCTGGACTTCATCGAATGCGTGCTTGGCCATGCCTTCGCCGCACGGGGTGTAGGAACGGATCGGCAGATCACGCCCCGCTTCGCCCATGAAGTCGGCAATCTGCGCCAGGTATGTCGGGGTGAAGCAGGCGATGGTGATGCCGTGTTTTTCGATCTCGGCGCAGGTGCGCTCCACGCTCCACAACTCGTCGTCCCGCGGCATCACTGCCGAACCGAATACCAGCGGCGTCAACCAGCGCTCGTGGGCGCCGTCGAAACTGATCGAGGCGAATTGCAGCTCGCGATCGTCCGGGGTCATGCCGTACAACTCGCCGATCGACAGGCAATGCATGGCCAGCGGACCGTGGGCCACGCTCACGCCTTTGGGCCGGCCGGTGGAACCCGAGGTGTAGATCAGGTAGGCCAGGTTCTCGCCGCAGGTCAGGTTGACCGGGGTGCTTTCCGACATCAGGTCCAGTGGTTCGCGGTCGACTTCCAGCACCGACAAGCCTTCGGGTAATGGCAACTTTTCCCGCAGCCACGATTGGCTGATCAGCAGTGAAATCCCACTGTCTTCCATCAGATAACGCAGGCGCTCGGCCGGGTACGCCGGGTCCAGCGGCACGTAGGCGCCGCCGGCCTTGAGGATCGCCAGCAGGCCGATGATCATCTCCGGGGTTCGCTGCATCGCCAGGCCGACCCGCACTTCCGGGCCGATGCCCAGCTCGCGCAGGCGATGGGCCAATTGGTTGGCGCGGCGGTTGAGCTGGTCGAAGCTCAATTCCAGTTCGTTGAAGATCAGCGCGGTGGCGTCCGGGCGGATGACGGCCTGGGCTTCGATCAATTGATGCACGCAGAGCGGGTTTTCCTGCGCGGTGAACGCCGGGTTCCACTCGACCAACTGTTGCGCACGTTCCGGTGCGGTCAGCAGGCCCAGTTCACTCAATGCCGCCTGTGGCGCGGCGACCATAGCCGCCAGCAGCGCGGCCAGGTGCTCGCTCATGCGGGCAATGGCGTCGCGGCTGAAGTGCGCGCACTGGTAGCTCCAGTTCAGGCTGAGCTGGCTTTCGGCGGTGGCCGCCAGCGTCAGCGGGAAGTTGGTGCGCTCATGGTTCTGCGCAATCGAGAAGCTCAACCCGGCCGGCGCGCCCTGTTGCAGCGCTTCGGCGACCGGGAAGTTTTCGAACACCAGCAGGCTGTCGAACAGCGGCTCGCCGGCACGTCCGGCCCAACGCTGAATGTCGCCGAGGGCAGTGAACTCATGCTCGCGTAATTCGAGGTTCTGCGCCTGCAGGCGAGTCAGCCACTGCTCGACGCTTTCCACCGCATCCGGGCTGCTGATCACCGGCAAGGTATTGATGAACAGCCCGAGCTGGCTTTCAGCCCCCGGCAAGTCCACCGGCCGTCCCGCCACGGTCGCGCCAAACGCAACGCTGCGCTGGCCGCTGTAACGTTGCAGCAGCAGGACCCAGGCGCCTTGCACCAGGGTGTTGAGGGTGACTTTTTGCTGGCGGGCAAAGTCGCTGAAGCGCTTGCTGGTGGCGACATCGAAGGTCTGGCGATGGTCGGCAAACTCCGCCGTCGACAGGTTTTTACTGTTGCCATTCGCCAGGCTTTGGGCCAGCAGGGTCGGGTTGTCCAGCGTCGCCAGTTGCCCGCGCCAGAACAGCTCGTCGGCCTGGGCGTCCTGGCGTTGCAGCCAGCCGATGTAGTCAGCGAAACGCCCGGTGGTTGCCTGCACTTCTTGCCCGGCATAACGCTGCAGCACTTCGCTCAACAGCAGCGAATTACTCCAGCCATCGAGCAACAGGTGATGGTGGGTGTAGATCAGTTGCTGGCGCTCGTCGTCGAGGCGCACCAGGGTCAGGCGCATCAACGGCGCCCGGGTCGAATCGAGTTGCAGGCGTTCGTTGTCGATCAGTTGTGCCAGCGCTTCGGCCTGGTCACTGCGGTCGCGCCAGTCGAGGCAGGTCAGCGGCAAGTGCAGGTGACGATGCACCAGTTGCACCGGCGCTTCGAAGCCGTCCGGGAAGTGGAAGCTGCTGCGCAGGATCGGATGGGTGTCGAGCACCGCTTGCCAGGCGCGGCCCAAGCGCTCGGCATCGAGCCCGCGGGCTTCGACGCTGAGCTGATTGACGTAGGCACCGGACTCCGACTCGTACAAGCTGTGGAACAGCAGACCGGCCTGCATCGGCGACAGTGGATACAGGTCTTCGATCTGCGCCGGCGGCACCGGCAGGTCATCGAGTTGCGCCTGGGTCAGGCGCGCCAACGGGAAGTCCGCCGGGGTCACGCCGCCCGCGCCATCGCTCAGGCAGTGGGCAATCAGCGCCAGCAACTCGCTTTGGTAATCCGCAGCCAGCGCTTCGATGTCAGTTTGGTCGAAGCATTCACGGCTGAAGGTCCAGTCCAGTTTCAGTTCGCCGCCATAGACCTGGCCGTCCACCGACAGCCAGTTTGGCAACGGTGCGTCGGCCGATTGTGCGGCACCGCTGGACTCGCGCGCCGGGGTGAACAACGCGTCGTCGGCAAAGCTCTGGTCGAACTGCCCGAGGTAATTGAAAGTGACCCGCGCTTGCGGCAACGCAGCCAGCGCCGCCTGGGTCGTGGTATCGCCCGGGTAGCGCAACAGGCCGTAGCCCATGCCTTTGCCGGGGATCTCGCGCAGTTGCTGCTTGATCGCCTTGATCGAACCGGCAAGGTCGGCGGTTGGGGTCAGGCACACCGGGAACAGGCTGGAGAACCAGCCGACGGTGCGGGTCAGGTCGATGTCGTCGAACAGCGCTTCGCGGCCATGGCCTTCGAGCTGGATCAGCACCGATTCGTGGCCGGTCCAGCGGCTGAGGGTGCGGGCCAGGGCGGTCAGCAGCAGGTCGTTGACCTGGGTGCGGTAGATCGCTGGCGCCTGTTGCAGCAGCTGGCGGGTCTGTTCGCGATTGAGGCCGATGCTGACGCCCTGGCGCAAATGCCCGGCTTGACTGGCTTGGGCATTGGCCGCTGGCAGCGAATCGTTCGCCAGACTCAGCTGCGCTTGCCACCAATCCAGTTCGCCAGCGGTGGCTTCGGAGCGCGCATAGGCATCGAGCTTGTCCGCCCAGGCCTGGAACGAGCTGGTCTTCGGTGGCAGGTCCTGGCCCTGATAAGCCGCCTGCAAATCCTCCAGCAACACCCGCCAGGACACACCGTCCACCGCCAGGTGATGGATCACCAACAGCAACCGTTGCGAGCCATCGGCCTGAGCGATCAATGCCACGCGCAACAACGGCCCGTCTTGCAGGCTGAGGCTGCGCTGGGCTTCGTCGCACACCGATTCCAGCGAGGCATCGCTGGCCACGCGGGCGGTCCAGAGCATATCGATCACATCGGCGCTGTCGGCCCCGACATAACGCGCCGACCATTGCCCATGGACCTGACTGAAGCGCAGACGCAGGGCATCGTGCTGCTTGAGCAGACGTTGCAGAGCGGCTTGCAGGCGCGGCAATTCGAGGGTTTCCCGCGGGGTCAGCAGCACGGCCTGGTTCCAGTGCGCGCGTTGCGGGATCGGTTCGTCGAAGAACCAGCGCTGGATCGGCGTGAGCTTCTGCACGCCGTCCACCGGCCCTTGTTGCGCCAGCGGCGCCGCCTGTTCTTTCACCACTGCCGCCAATGCTTGCAAGGTTTGCTGCTGGAACAGATCCCGCGGTTGCAGGCTCAAGCCGGCGCGACGGGCACGGCTGACCACCTGGATCGAAATGATCGAGTCGCCGCCCAGTTCGAAGAAGTTGTCCTGACGCCCTACCTGTTCCACACCCAGCACGTCCTGCCAGATCTGCGCCAGCACCTGTTCGTGTTCGCTGCGCGGCGCTTCGAAGGCGCGTTGGCTGACCTGCGCGGTCGGCGCAGGCAGGCGCTTGCGGTCCAGTTTGCCGTTGGGGCTCAGCGGCATCTGCTCGATCAGTACGGTCTGTGCCGGCACCATGTAATCCGGCAGGCTCGCCAGCAGATGGCTTTTCAGGGTTTCGCGCCAGGCGCCTTGCTGCTCGGCATCGGCGCCGATCAAGGCGCGATCCTGCGGCACGATGTACGCAACCAGTTGCTTGCCGCTCGGGCCATCGAGGGCCAGCACCACGGCTTCCTGCACGTCGGCATGTTCTTGCAGGCGCGCTTCGATTTCCCCCAGCTCGATGCGCAAACCGCGAATCTTCACTTGATGGTCGATACGCCCGCAGTAGTCGATGGCGCCGTCGGCGCGGTAGCGCGCCAGGTCTCCGGTGCGGTACAGGCGCTCGCCGCTGCCGAACGGATCGACCACGAAACGCTCGGCGGTCAGCGCGCCACGACGGTGATAACCGCGCGCCAGGCCGACACCGCCCAGGTACAACTCGCCCACCGCGCCCAGCGGCAAGGGTTGCAACTCGCTGTCGAGGATGCAGGTGCGCAGGTTGGCGATCGGCCGGCCGATCGGCACGCTGTCACGGCCTTCTTCGACGCAGGTCCAGTGGGTGACGTCGATGGCCGCTTCGGTCGGACCGTAGAGGTTGTAGAGATTGGCTTGGGGCAGGCTGCGCAAGGTCTGGCGTTGCAGCGCCATCGGCAGCGCTTCGCCGCTGCAGATGATCCGCTGCAGCGAGGTGCAGGCCAGCGACTCATCGGCGCTGATAAACGCGGAAAGCATCGATGGCACGAAGTGCAGTGTGGTGATCGCCTGTTCGACGATCAACGCCGCGAGGCGTTGCGGATCGCGGTGCTCGCCCGGCGCGGCGATGACCAGGGTAGCGCCCTTCATCAGCGGCCAGAAAAACTCCCACACCGACACGTCGAAACTGAACGGCGTCTTTTGCAGCACGCGGTCCGCAGGCTGCAGGTTATAGGCTTGCTGCATCCATTCCAGCCGGTTGTGCAGCGCCACATG
Source organism: Pseudomonas sp. MPC6 (assembly GCF_006094435.1). Lineage (NCBI taxonomy): Bacteria > Pseudomonadati > Pseudomonadota > Gammaproteobacteria > Pseudomonadales > Pseudomonadaceae > Pseudomonas > Pseudomonas sp. MPC6. The sequence goes on from NZ_CP034783.1 coordinate 4,845,561, forward strand.
ACGGTTGCCTGCGCCCTTGGGTTTACCGGTGGAGCCGGAGGTGTAAATCACGTAGGCGAGATTTTCCGCGACCGCCCGGCTCTTTAAATCAGAAGCAGGCAGATCGGTGCCCGGCAGATCGCTCAGCCAATCGGCTTCGGCGCGCAGGCACAGGGTGCGTACATTGTCCGGGGTCGGCAATTGCGCCAGCAGATGTTCCTGGGTCAGCAACAGCGCAATGCCGCTGTCTTCGATCATGTAGCCCAGGCGATCGAGCGGGTATTCCGGATCCAGCGGCACAAAGGCGCCACCGGCCTTGAGGATCGCCAGCAGGCCGACGACCATTTCCAATGAGCGGTCGCAGGCAATCCCCACCAGCACTTCCGGGCCGACGCCCTGGGCGCGCAAGTGATGGGCCAGGCTGTTGGCGCGCAGGTTCAGCTCGGCGTAACTCAAGGACTGGCCCTGGAACACCAGCGCGGTCGCTTCACCGTCTTCAATCACGCGCTCTTCGAAATGGCGCTGCACGCAGACTTCACCCGGATAACTTTGCGCGGTGTCGTTGAGCTCGTCGAGGATGCGCAGGCGTTCGTCGGCATCCAGCAGCGGCAATTCGGCCAGCGGGGTGTGCGGGTTCGCCAATACACCGGCCAGCAGGTTGCGCCAATGGCGAGCCAGATGCTCGATGCGCTCGGCGTCGAACAGGTCGGTAGCATAGGTCAGGCTGGCGAACAGTTTGTCGCCCTCTTCCTGGGTGTCCAATTGCAGGTCGAATTGCGTGGTGTGCGCCGTAGCGTTCAGCGCCTCGACCCGCAGCCCGGCGAGCAAGCCGCTGACCGCTGCCGGCTTGGCTTGCTGGTGGTTGAACATCACCTGGAACAACGGGCTGTGGCTGAGGCTGCGTTCACCTTGCAGCGCCTGCACCAGACGCTCGAATGGCAGGTCCTGATAATCCTGGGCATCCAGTGAAGCGGCTCGGACCTGGTCGAGCAACTGGCTGAACGGCAGGCGCCCGTCCAGCTCTGCACGCATCACCTGGGTGTTGACGAAGAAGCCGATCAGGCCCCGGGTTTCCGCGCGATTGCGGTTGGCAATCGGCACGCCAACGCGCACGTCGGACTGACCGCTGTAGCGATAGAGCAAGGCCTGGAAGCTCGCCAGCAACAGCATGAACGGCGTGACGCCGCGCTGTTTGGCCAGGCTCATCAGGCCGCTGGCCAGGTTCGCGTCGAGGGCGAAATCCAGACGCGCGCCGCGCTGGCTCGGTTGCGCCGGGCGCGAGCGATCCGTCGGCAATTCCAGCAGCGGTTGTTCGCTGCCCAGGGTGTCGCGCCACCAGTTGAGCTGACGCTCGAGCTCGCCCGCTTCCATCCAGCGGCGTTGCCACAGGGCGTAGTCGGAGTACTGGATCGGCAGTGCTTGCAATGCCGCATGCTGCCCTTGGCAATGGGCGGCGTAGAGTCGGGAAAACTCCTCCACCAACACGCCCATCGACCAGCCATCGGTGACGATGTGGTGCAGGGTCAGCAACAGCACATGGTCTTCGGTATCGAGTTGCAACAGGCTGACCCGCAACAGCGGACCGTGCTGCAGATCGAACGGCCGGGCAATCTCTTGCTCGACGGTTTTCATCGCCCGTTCGAGACGCTGATCCTGGGGTTCGCCGCGCAGGTCGATCTGTTCGATCGGCAACGAAGTGAACCCGGCCAGCGTCTGCACTACCTGGCCGTCATCCTCGACGAAACGGCTACGCAAGCTCTGATGCCGCTCCAGCAGTACATCGAAGCTCTGCTGCAACGCCGCGCCATTTAGCGGCCCGTGCAACCGCAGGGCTGCAGGAATGTTGTACGCCGAGCTCTGTGGATCGAGCTGCCAGAGGAACCATTGGCGCTGCTGCGCATAGGACAGTTCGAAGCTCGCCTGCGGCTCGGCGGCGGGCGGAATCGGCAACTGGCCGAAGCTCACGCCCTGCTCTTGCATGCGTTGCAGAAATTCGCGGCGCTTGTCCGCAGACAGGCCGGCGAAGCGGCTGCCGATACGCTGGGCAGTGGTGTGTTCCATCAGTTGATCTCCATCTCGTCCAGAAGCGACTCGAGCGCATCAAGACGTGCATCGTTGTCAGCCGGGGCGTGTTGCCCGGCCATGGCGGCATAAGCCTGCAGGTCGGTGGATTCGAACAGCGCGCGCAGCGGCAGCTCGATGCCCAATTCCAGTTCCACGCGGGCACTGGCCTGGGCGGCGAGCAGCGAGTGCCCACCCAGTTCAAAGAAGTTCTCGCGCCGGCCGATCTGCGCCACGCCCAGCACCTCGGCCCAGATCGCCGCCAGTTGCCGTTCGAGGTCGCCTTCAGGGGCTTCGAAGGGTCGTTGCCAGTCGTCGGTATCGGGCAGCGGCAAGGCCTTGCGGTCGAGCTTGCCGTTGCCGGTGAGCGGCAAGGCCTCCAGCAGCAGCCAGTGGCTCGGCACCATGTAGTCCGGCAGGTCGACCTTGAGCGCGGCGCGCAGGGTGTCGCGCCAGGCGATCGGGTCGTGCGGGGTGTGTTCGGCGACCACGTAGGCGCACAGCTGCGGCCCGGCGTCGCCCGCGTGCACGCTCAGCACCGCCTGGCGCACGCCCGGCTGTGCCAGCAACGCGGCCTCGATTTCCCCCAGTTCGATGCGGAAGCCGCGAATCTTCACTTGCTGGTCGATGCGGCCGAGGTAATCGATGCTGCCATCGGCCCGCTGACGCGCCAGGTCGCCGCTGCGATACAGCCGTTGTGCGGCATCGAACGGGCTCGGCACGAAGCGCTCGGCGGTCAGGCCGAAACGCCCGTGATACCCCCGGGCCAGGCCGGCACCGGCGATGTACAACTCCCCCGCCACACCCACCGGCACCGGTTGCAACTGGCTGTCGAGCAAGTACCAGCGCAGGTCGCGGATCGGCAGGCCGATCGGGCTCTGCGCCTTGCCGTCGAGGTCGGCCTGGCGGATGGCGCGGTAGGTGACGTGCACCGTGGTTTCGGTGATGCCGTACATGTTGACCAGGGTCGGCTGCTGGTCGCCGAAGCGTTCGAACCAGGGACGCAGGCTCGCGACTTCGAGGGCTTCGCCACCGAAAATCACCTGGCGCAGCGCCATGTTCCGTTCGCTGGCGCAGGCCACTGGCAACAGTTGGCGGAAGGCGGTCGGGGTCTGGTTCAACACGGTCACGCCCTCATCACAGAGCAGGCGGTGGAACGCCTGCGGCTCGCGGCTGATGTAATACGGCACGATCACCAGGCGCCCGCCGGTGCACAGCGAACCGAACAGCTCCCACACCGAGAAGTCGAAAGCGTAGGAATGGAACAGGGTCCAGACATCGTCCGGGCCGAAGTTGAACTGCGCCGCGGTGGCCGTGAGCAGACGCCCGACGTTGCCATGGCTGAGCAACGCACCTTTAGGCCGACCGGTGGAACCGGAGGTGTAGATGACGTAGGCGAGGTTTTCCCGGGACGCCAGCGCTGGCAGGTTGTCGGCGCTGTAGGCGTCCAGTTGCAACGACTCCAGGCTCAGCACCTGCACGCCGTCACGGGCCGGCAACCCGTCGATCAGATGGCGTTGAGTCAGCAGCAGGCTGATGCCGCTGTCGTCGATCATGTAGCTCAGGCGCTCGGCCGGGTATTGCGGGTCCAGGGGCACGTAGGCGCCGCCGGCCTTGAGAATCGCCAGCAAGCCGACCACCAGCGGCATCGCCCGCTCGGTGGCGATGCCGACCCGCACCTCGGGACCGACGCCCTGCTCGCGCAGTTTGCGCGCCAGGCGGTTGGTCTGGGCATTGAGTGCGGCGTAGGTCAGGTGTTCGCCTTCGTAGACCAGCGCGATGGCGTTCGGCTGTTGCGCAGCCTGGGCCTCGAACAACTGGTGCAAGGTGGGCGACAGCGGTTGCGCCTCGAACGCCGGGTTCCAGTGCTGGATCAGCGCATCGCAGTGCGGCGCTTGCAGCAACGGCAGTTCGGCAACGCGCTGCTGCGGATCCTTGACCACCGCGCGCAACAGGTTCAGCCACTGCTCGGCGAGGCGCTTTATCGACGCCTCGTCGTACAGATCCGTGGCGTAGGTCAGGCTGGCGTCGAGGCTTTCGCCCTGCTCCTGGGTGTCGAGCACCAGATCGAACTGGGTGGTGTGCTGTTGCCACCGCAGGCGCTCGACCCGCAAGTCTGCGACAGTGCGCTCGACACTCGCGCCCAACTGCTGCTGATGGTTGTAGAGCACCTGGAACAAGGGGCTGTGATTGAGGCTGCGGTCCGGCTGCAAGGCGTCGACCAACTGCTCGAACGGCAAGTCCTGATGGGCCTGGGCACCCAGTGCAACCTGCTTGACCTGTTGCAGCAAGGTACTGAACGGTTGCTGCCCGTCGATCTCGGCACGCAGTACCTGGGTATTGATGAAGAAGCCGATCAGGCCTTCGGTTTCGAGGCGCGAACGCCCGGCGCTCGGTACGCCGACGCTGATGCCCGACTGCCCGCTCTGGCGATGCAGCAAGGTCTGGAAGCTTGCCAGCAACAGCATGAACAAGGTCACCTGGTGTGCCTGGGCGAGTTGGCGCAAACCGGCCAGCAACTCGCGATCAACGTTCAATGCCAGGCTGGCGCCGCGCTCGGTGCGACGGGCCGGACGGGTCAGTTCGCTCGGCAGTTCAAGCGGTGCCTGGCTGCCTGCCAGTTGCTCGCGCCACCAGCTCAATTGCCGGGCGCCCTCGCCGGCTTGCAGCCAGTCGCGCTGCCATCGGGCGTAGTCGCTGTAGTTCACCGGCAGGCTCTTGAGGTTCGCCGCACGGCCTTCGACTGCGGCCTGATACAGCGCGCTGAACTCGTCGACCATGACCTGCATCGACCAGCCATCGGCGGCGATGTGGTGCACGGTGAGCACCAGCACATGCTCGTTGGCATTGACTTGCAGCAGCAATACGCGCCACAGCGGGCCATTGCGCAGGTCGAACGGCCGGGCGATTTCTTCGGCGACGGCGTTGTCGAGCGACGCTTGATCGAGTGGGCGTTCAATCAGTTGCAGGGCCAGTGTGTCATGCAACACCGCACGCGCCTGCAGGCCGTCCTGTTCAAAGGTGGTGCGCAAGGTCTGGTGACGAGCCTGCAATTGCGCGAAGGCTGCGCGCAGGGCGTCGCGGTCCAGCGGGCCCTTGAGGCGCAGCGCGGCCGGGATGTTGTAGGCCGGGCTTTGTGGGTCCAGTTGCCAGAGAATCCATTGACGCTGCTGGGCGTATGACAGGATCTGAGGCTGATCGGCCGTTGCACGCTGCAGGACCGGTTGCCCGCTGATGTTCGCCCGTGCAGCACGCTCGGCAAATTGCGCCAGATTCGCGGCAGAGAACAGGCTGCTCACGGAGAGTTCAAGCTGCAGCTGCTGACGTACGCGGGAGATCACTTGCAGCACCAGCAACGAGTGCCCGCCCAGCTCGAAGAAGTTGTCGTCGCGGCCCACGCGCTCGACCTGCAACACCTCCTGCCAGATCAGCGCCAGCTGCGTTTCCAGCCCTTCGGCCGGGGCTATGAAATCGTGCTGAGCATTGCCGGCTTCAACGCGTGGCAAGGCTTTGCGGTCGAGCTTGCCGTTGTTGTTGAGCGGCAATTCGGCCAGCAGGATCAGATGGTTCGGCACCATGTAGTCCGGCAGCGACTGACGCAGAACGGTGTTGAGCCCTTGCAGATAATCCGCCCGGGAAACCACCACGCCGCTGGCGACGACATACGCCACCAGGTGCGTCCCGTCCTGGGCAATGACGGCCGCTTCGCGCACTTCCTCACGGGCTTGCAGGCAGGCTTCGATCTCGCCCATTTCAATGCGCAAACCGCGAATCTTCACTTGATGATCGATGCGGCCGACGTATTCCAGATTGCCTTCAGCGTTATAACGCGCCAGGTCACCGCTGCGGTACAGGCGAGCGCCCGGCTCGCGGGCGAACGGGTCCGGCAGGAAACGTTCGGCGGTCAGCGCCGGACGATCGAAGTAACTTTGGGCGAGGCTGGCATTTGCACCGATGCACAATTCGCCCACGCCGCCGGTTGGCAGCAACTGACCCGCCGCGTCCAGCACGTACAGCGCCCGACCAGCGATGGCACGACCGATCGGGATGCCAAACGCGTCGCTGGCATCTTCGAGACGGCATGCATGAACGCTGGATACCACGGTCGCCTCGGTCGGACCATAGGTGTTGAGCAACCGTACAGGGCTCAAACCGGCCTGATGCCACAAGCGCAAACCTTCCACCGACATCGCTTCGCCGCCGACGTGCACCTGGCGCAAATCGCCCAGGTTGCTCACCACGCCGCTGGCACATTCGCGCGCCAGCAAGTACCAATAGGCCGCTGGCAAATCGGCGACCGTCACGCCGTGCCGGACGATTTCGGCGGCCAGTCGGCCGGCGTCCCAAACATCATCGCCACGCATGATCAACGCCGCGCCGACGCACAACGCCGGGAAGCACTGCTCGACGAATCCATCAAAACTGAAGGTCGCGAATTGCAGCACGCGATCCGCGGCCGACAACCCTGAATAACCGGCGGCGGTCTGGCAGAACTCGCGCAGCGCCGCATGGGCGATGGCGACGCCCTTGGGTTGGCCGGTGGAGCCGGAGGTGTAGATGATGTAGGCCAGATCTTCGGCGACCCCATGGTCTTGCGGATCGCTGTCCGGGTAACCGACGTTGTCTTCAAGGCGCAGACGCCGCACACCGGGCACAGCTTCCAGCAGACCGGATTCGCACAGCAGCACATCGAGACGGCTGTCGTCGATCATGTAGGCCAGGCGCTCGGCCGGATATTTCGGGTCCAGTGGCACATAGGCCGCGCCGCTTTTGAGCACCGCCAACAGGCTGACGATCAGTTGCGGGCCGCGATGCAAGGCCAGGCCGACGCGCTTGCCAGGGCCGGCACCGGTTTCGATCAGACGATGGGCCAGGCGATTGGCCTGAGTGTTCAACTGACCGTAGCTCAGGCTCTGACCGTCGACCCGCAATGCCAGGGCATCTGGCGTGGCGGCGGCTTGCGCAGCGATTTGTTCGTGCACCAGGCGGGTTGTGGATAACTCGACCGCCGCCGGTTGGCTGAGCGCGATCACCGCCGCTTTGCCGTCGGCATCGAGCAGCTCCAGCGCGCCAAGCGCCGCGTTCGGCAGCGCCACCAATTGCCTCAGCAGGTGCTGCAGATTGGCCGACAATTCGGCGACCTGCGCCGCACTGAACCGCGCCGTGTCATAGCTGAAATCCAGGCTCAGACCTTCGCCCAGTTCAATGCCCAGCGTCAGCGGATAGTGGGTGCGCTCGTGGTTGTGCAGGTTGGCGAACGACAACCCGGCCGGTGCGCCCTGCTTCAGCGCTTCGGCCACCGGGAAGTTTTCGAACACCAGCAGGCTGTCGAACAGTGCGGCACCCTGCTGCCCTGCCCAACCCTGAATGTCGTACAGCGGCACATGCTCGAACTCGCGCATCGCCAGGTTCAGCCCTTGCAGCTCGCCCAGCCATTGGCTGACGGTCTGATCCGGCTTCATCGCGCACACCAGCGGCAGCGTGTTGATGAACAACCCGAGCTGTTCTTCAATCCCCGGCAGCGGCGCCGAACGCCCGGCCACGGTGGCGCCGAACACCACGCAGTCCTGGCCGGTGTAGCGTTGCAGCAACAGGCTCCAGGCCCCTTGCAGCACGGTGTTGAGGGTGACTTTCTGCTGACGGGCGAACTCGGCCAGACGCTGGGTGGCGCGGCTGTCGAGGGCGATGCGGTACGCTTCGCTACCCTCGGCGCCCACCGGTGGACGCAGGGCTTCGGCCAGCAAGGTCGGGGCATCCAGCGGCGCCAATGTCGCCTTCCAGAACTGCTCGCCAGCCACGGCCGATTGCTGCTGCAACCAGCCGAGGTAGTCGCGGTATTGTCCCGTCGGCGCCGGCAGCGACTGCCCGGCGGCGTAATGCTGGATCACTTCGGCGAGCAACTGCGCGTTGCTCCAGCCGTCCATCAAAATGTGGTGGCTGGTGTAGATCAGGTGCCAGTCATTGATGCCCGTCTGGATCAGCTTCAGGCGGAACAGCGGCGCGCGGCCCAATTCAAAACCCTGGGCGCGCTCGGCGTCGGCCAGCGCATCGGTGTCAGTCGCTTCAAGCACTTCCAGCGGCAATGCGACTTGACGGACAATCGCCTGGTGCGCGGTGTCGAGGCCTTGCCAGTGGAAGCTGCTGCGCAGAATGTCGTGACGCTCCAGCGCGGTCTGCCAGGCCTCGGCGAAGCGCTGCGGATCGAGGCCTTGAATGTCCAGGCGCAGCTGACTGATGTAGGCGCCGACTGCGGGCTCATGCAAGGTGTGAAACAGCATGCCTTGCTGCATCGGCGACAGTGGGTAAAGGTCTTCAAGTGTCGAGATGTCGATCGGCAGCACGTCGAGTTGTGCCTGACCGAGCCGCGCCAAAGGGAAGTCCGACGGCGTGGCTTGCGGTGCCTCAACGGTGCAGCAATGTTCGATCAGCGCGTTGAGTTCCAGCGCGTAATCGTCGGCCAGGCGCTGGATGGTCGCGGTGTCGAACATCTCACGGCTGAAGCCCCAACTCAGTGACAGCTCGCCACCGTAGACCTGGCCCTCGACCGTCAGCCAGTTGCCCAATGGCGCCAGGGGATCCTGCGCTACGCCGCTGCCTTCGGTGGACGGGACAAACATCGCGCCGTCGTCGAACTGACGATCGAACTGTCCCAGATAGTTGAAGGTGATGCGCGGTTGCGGTAATGCGGCCAGTTCCGCACGAAGCGCCGGTGTGCCGAGGTAGCGCAACGCGCCGTACCCCAGGCCTTTGTCCGGCACGGCGCGCAGTTGTTCCTTGATGGTTTTGATTGAAGCGCCGAGGTCGCTGGCAGGCATCAGGTTGACCGGGAACAGGCTGGTGAACCAGCCGACGGTGCGGGTCAGGTCGATGTCGTCGAACAGGTCTTCGCGGCCATGGCCTTCCAGCTGGATCAGCGTGCTGCCCTGCCCGCTCCAGTGGCACACCGCCCGCGCCAATGCGGTCAGCAGCAGGTCGTTGACCTGGGTACGATAGGCCGCCGGCGCTTGCTGCAGCAGTTTGCGGGTTTGCCCGGCGTCGAACCTGAGCTCGAGCTTGTGCTCGAAACGGTGTTCCAGGGCACCGTGCGCACGATCGCAGGGCAGATCGGTGGGTGCGCCTTGCAGTTGGGTCTGCCATTGGCCGAGGCTGTTTTCAAAGGCTGGCAAATGCTCCTGCAGACGGGCGACCCAGCGCTGGTAGGTGCTGGTTTTCGCCATTGCAGCGTGGCCACTGTAGAACTGCTGCAGATCTTCCAGCAGTACGCGCCAGGAAACACCGTCCACCGCCAGGTGATGAATGACCAACAGCAACCGCTCGCTGCCGTCAGCCATCGCCACCAGCAGCGCCCGCAGCAACGGGCCGTTGTACAGGTCGAGGCTGCGTTGGGCTTCGTCGCACAGCGCGTTGAGTGCCTCCACCGACTGCGCCTGACGCTGCCACAGCAGCGATTCGGTGGTCGGCGCGGCGTAAGCCTGCTGCCAGCCGTTTGCGGTCTGCTGGTAGCGCAGGCGCAAGCTGTCGTGATGGATCAGCAGTTGCGCCAAGGCGCGATCCAGCGCCTCGACGTTCAACGCCGCGCGCGGCACCAGCAGCAGCGACTGGTTCCAGTGCTGACGCTCGGGGATGGCTTGCTCGAAGAACCACTGTTGCACCGGCGCCAACGCCACCGCGCCAGTGGCCGGACCCTGATCGATCGATTGCTGCTCGCCACTGCGAGTGGCCTGGGCCAGGCTGCGGATGGTCTGGTGCTGGAACAGATCCTTGGGGCTCAACAGGATCCCGGCCTGACGCGCGCGACTGACCACTTGCATGGAAACGATGGAATCGCCGCCCAGTTCGAAGAAGTTGTCTTCCAGGCCGACGTTGTCGATCGCCAGCACGTCCTGCCAAATCGCCGCCAGGGCCTTCTCCAGCCTGCTGCGTGGCGCGACGTGTTGCCGTGGTTGTTGAGTGCCGTCGATGGCCGGCAAGGCCTTGCGGTCGAGCTTGCCGTTGGGGGTCAGCGGCAGTTGGGCGAGGAACAGCAGGAACGCCGGGACCATGTAGTCCGGCAGATGCTGGCGCAGCGCCGCTTTCAGGGTTTCCCGCAGGTGCGCTTGAGCGTCGATCTCAGCCAGCAACGCTGGATCGGTCGGTACGATGTAGGCGACCAGTTGCTGACCATTGATGCCGTCCTGCGCCAGCACCGCCAATTCGCCGACCGCGTCTTGCTGCAACAGCCGCGCTTCGATCTCCCCCAGCTCGATGCGAAAGCCACGGACCTTGACCTGATGGTCGATGCGACCGACGTACTGCAGCGCGCCGTCGGCCTGATAACGGGTCAGGTCGCCAGTGCGGTACAGGCGCTCGCCGTTGCTGGCGAACGGGTTCGGCACGTACTTTTCGGCGGTCATGCCCGGCCGTGCCAGGTAACCGCGGGTGATGCCGGCACCGGCCAGATACAGTTCAGCCGACACGCCCTGAGGCACCGGTTGCAGCTCGGCATCGAGGACATAGCCGGCGGTGTGCTTGAGCGGTCGGCCAATGTTCGCGCGGCCACCGGCCTCGCGGCGGGTCCAGGTCGAATAGGTGGTGTCTTCCGAGGGGCCGTACAGGTCGTAGACATGTTCGACGGTGGGCTGCTGATACAGCGCGTCCACCAGGCTCTGCTTCAGCGGTTCGCCGGCGAGGTTGATGATGCGCACGCCCGGCGGAATCTGCCCGTCGCGCTGCAAGGCGTTGATCGCCGAGGGCACGGTGTTGATCAGGCGCACCTGGTCCCGGGCCGGCAGTTGCGGCAATTCCAGGGCATTGCGGGCGATGATCACCGAGCCGCCATTGGCCAGGGTGACGAACAGCTCCCACACCGACAGGTCGAAGCAGACCGAGGTCGAGGCCAGCACGCCTTGGATGTCTTCGCGGCGGTAGACCGAGGTCGACCAGTCGATCAGCGCCAGCACGTTGCGGTGGGCGATGGCCACACCTTTGGGTTTGCCCGTGGAGCCGGAGGTGTAGATCACGTAGGCGAGGTTGTCCGGCGTGACAGGGGTCACCGGGGCGCTGCCGGGGTAATCGGCCCATGGCCCGTCTTCCATCAGCACCACTTGGGTGTCGGCTGTCACATTCAGTGTCGCCGCGACGGATTGCTCGGTCAGCAGCACCAGGGCGAGGCTGTCTTCAAGCATGTAGGCGACCCGCTCGGCCGGGTAATCCGGGTCCAGGGGCACGTACGCGCCACCGGCCTTGAGTACCGCGAGCAGCGCCACCAGCAGCGTGTCGGAACGCTGCATGGCCACGCCGACCCGGACTTCCGGGCCGACGCCCAGCTCGATCAGTTTGTGGGCCAGGCGATTGGCCTGGGTGTCGAGTTCGGCGTACGTCAGTTGCTTGTGGGCGAAGGTCACCGCCAGTGCCGTCGGGTTTGCCGCGACTTGTTGGCTGATCAGCTCGTGAATGCACAGGTCCTGGGCAAAGCTTTCGTCTGCGCGATTCCAGTCATGCACGATGCGCTGATATTCGGTTTTTTCCAGCAGTGGCAAATCGCTGATGCGCTGCTGCGAATTGCTGACCATGCCTTGCAGCAGGTGCGTCCAGTGCTGCGCCATGCGCGCGATGGTGACAGCGTCGAACAGGTCGTTGGCGTAGGTCAGCGCGGCGTGCAGCTTGCCGCGCTTCTCATAAGTGTCCAGGGTCAGGTCGAATTGCGTGGTGCGCCCTTCCCACTCGATCACGCCCAACGCCAGGCCGGACGCAGTGCTAACGGTGGAGATATCCGCGACCTGCGGCTGGTGGTTGTACATCACCTGGAACAGCGGCGTGTGGCTGAGGCTGCGCTCGAGTTTCAGCGCTTCGACCAGGCGCTCGAACGGCAGGTCCTGATGGGCCTGGGCGCCGAGGGCGCTTTCCTTGATCCCGCGCAGCAACGCATCGACGCGGGTCTGGCCGTCGAGCTGGGTGCGCAGCACCTGGGTGTTGACGAAGAAGCCGATCAGGCCTTCGATGTCGGCGCGGTTGCGGTTGGCGATCGGCACGCCAACGCGAATGTCGGTCTGCCCGGTGTAGCGATGCAGCAGCACGTTGAAGGCGCCGAGCAGCAGCATGAATAACGTGATGTTGTGCTTCTGCGCCGTGGTGCGCAGCTGCTCGGCCAATTGCGCGTCGACCGCGAATTCGTAGCGGGTGCCGCGATAGCTCGGCATCGCCGGGCGCGGGTGATCGGTGGGCAGCTCCAGTACCGGGTGTTCGCTGCCCAATTGCGCCTGCCAGTAATCGAGCTGACGTGCCTGCTCCCCCGCCTCCAGCCAGCGACGCTGCCACAAGGCGTAGTCGCTGTACTGGATCGGCAAGGGCGCGAGTTGCGGCTGGGTGCCCGCCTCGAAGGCGTCGTAGCAGCGGATGAATTCGTCGATCAGCACGTTCATCGACCAGCCGTCGGACACGATGTGGTGCAGGGTCAGCAGCAGGACGTGCTCCTGCTCGGCGAGTTTGAGCAAGGTGACGCGCAGCAAGGGGCCGACTGACAGATCAAAGGGCAGCACGGATTGCTGTTCGGCTGCTTGGGCGACTGCCTGTTCGCGCTCTTTAGCCGGCAAGGCGCTGAAATCCACATGATCTATGACCAGCGGCGCGCTGGATGGCACTTGCAGCAAGGTGTCATCGGCCTGGCACTGGAACACGGTGCGCAGGGTTTCATGACGCGCCACCAGACTGGCGAAGGCTTGCTCCAGGGCAGACAGGTTCAACCGCCCGGTCAGGCGCACCGCGCCCGGCAGGTTGTACGCGCCGCTTTGCGGGTCCAGCTGCCAGAGAAACCACATCCGCTGCTGGGCGTACGACAGCGCCTGGCGATCGTCGGCCTCGACCCCGGCGGGAATCGGGAAGCGGGCGAAATCAACGCCCTCCTTGTGCAAGGCCGCAAGGAACATCTGGCGCTTTTCCAGCGGCAACCCGATAAACCGGCGAGCAAGTTTCAAGGAGTCTTCAGCATTCATTTCTGGGTATCCGGATCAGTGGCGGGAAGCACAAAGGTACGTCGTCCCTATAAAACGAATGCAGACCGGAAAAATTAGCGAATGAGAACAAGTATCAGAAAGGAGCTGGATTGTGGGTGGGCGGGGATGGCCCCCTGTAGGAGCTGGCTTGCCAGCGAAGGGGCCAGCACATTCAACATCGATGTCCACTGATCCGACGCCTTCGCTGGCAAGCCAGCTCCTACAGTGGGCGGTGGGTCAGGCGATATTGATGTCGCCTGGGATGGCCTCTTCGCTGGCAAGCCAGCTCCTACAGGGGTGGCGGCGGGTCGGGCATCAGAGATGCGCTCTGGGCTGGTGATCGAGGGGTCAGGCGCTGGCGGCCATGGCGTGCCGCCGATGATGAACTTCCAGCTGATCCTTGATCACCCGCAACACCTTGGCCTCGTGCTCATGGATGAAAAAGTGCCCGCCGGCCAGCATGTCCACGGAAAAACTGCCGCGGGTTTCCTTGCGCCAGCCGATCAATTGCTCGGTGGTGGCGCGGTCAGTCGTGCCGCCGAGCACGTGCACCGGGCACTTGAGCAACGGCCGCTGCACCGGTTCGAAACGCCCGCACAACAGGAAATCGGCGCGCAGCACTGGCAGCGTCAAGTTCATCAGCTCTTCATTGGCCAGGACTTCTTCGCTGGTGCCGTTGAGCGTGCGCAATTGCTCGATCAGCTCGGCATCGGTCTTTGGTTCTGCGAAACCCCGATCGTAGTCGGCCCGCATCGTCGGCGCAGCGGTGCCTGAAGCGAACAATGCCACCGGCTCCGGCAAGCCCAGCAAGCGCAAGGCATGGGCCATTTCACAAGCGAGCAATGCGCCCAGGCTATGGCCGAACACCGCATAGGGTGCCTTGAGCGTGGTTTTCTGTTCATGGGCCAGTTGCAGCGCCAGGCGCCGCATGTCGGTGTGCAAGGGTTCGCCAAACCGCGCGCCACGGCCCGGCAGCTCGACGGGCTGAAGCTTGAGCCACTGCGGCAACTTGCGCCGCCAGCGGCTATAGACCATGGCGCTCGCGCCTGAATAGGGCAGGCACAGCAATGTCAGCTGGGTCACCGGGCTTACCTCGATAGTTGTCTGTATAAGAGAACGGATGAGCGCCAGAGGAAATTAGTTGTACAAATCATCCTGTGGGAGCGGCGGTGCGACGATTCGACTTGCCCGCTTACAGGAGATTTTCGGTGAACACGAATTCGGGGAGCGACGCCGACCCCATGTAGGAGCCGGCTTGCCGGCGAAGACGGCGGCACATTCAGTAGAGATGTTTACTGACAGACCGCATTCGCTGGCAATCCAGCTCCTAACTTTGATCTCTATTTCAAATAACGATGGCTTTGGACTGCAGAACCGAGCACCACGGCCCCGGCCCCGATCGCCACCCAGAACCCGCTGCGGGCGCCAAAGGCATCCACCAGCCACCCCGAACTGGCCGCGCCGATCGCCACACCAATGCTCAACCCGGTCACCAGCCAGGTCAGGCCCTCGGTGAGCTTGGCCGGCGGTACGATTCGCTCCACCAACGCCATCGCTACAATCAGTGTCGGCGCGAAAAACAGCCCGGCCACGAACACCGCCAGCGACAACCCGAGAATGTTCGCCGCCAGCAGCAACGGCAAGGTGGTCACCGCCGTCGCCACCCCGCCATACAGGAACAACCGGGGCAACGGCACTTTCAAGCGCAACGCGCCGAACGCCAGCCCGGCCATGCACGAACCGACGGCATACACCGACAGCACAATGCTCGCCGCCGCCGGTTGCCCCTGCTGCTGGGCGAAGGCGACGCTGACCACATCGATCACGCCGACGATGGTGCCCATGGCGATCATCAACAGCACCAGCCATTGGATCTCGCTGGAACGAATGATCGAAGCCTGATGGTGTTCTTCATGGGGATGCACCGGCGGCTCGGTGGCGCGTTGCAGGACAAGCGCGGTGACTCCGAGCGCCAGCATCAGCAACGCCGCCAAGGGTCCGGCTTCGGGAAACGCCACCACGCACAACCCTACCGACAACGGCGGCCCGACGATAAAACAGACCTCGTCGAGCACCGACTCCAGGGCATAGGCGGTTTGCAGCTGGGGCTGACCGCGATACAACTCGGTCCAGCGGGCCCGCACCATCGCCGACATGCTCGGCATGCAACCGGCCAGCGCGGCGAACAGGAACAAGGTCCAGTTCGGCGCCTGCAGGCGGGTACAGAGCAACACCAGCAACAGCGCCCCGCCACCGACCAGCGCCGAGACCGGCAAAATGCGCCGCTGCCCGAAACGGTCCACCAGGCGTGAAACCTGCGGTGCGCAAAATGCCGTCGCCAGGGCAAACGTCGCGGCCACCGCACCCGCCAATCCGTACCCGCCCTGCAGTTGCGAGAGCATGGTGATCAGGCCGATGCCGGTCATGGAAATCGGCATGCGCGCGATCATCCCGGCCAGTACAAAAGCCCGGGCGCCAGGGGCTTTGAATAGCTCGCGGTAGGGGTTTGCCATGGGGTGCAGGTCTCGACAAGGGCCTGCAAGTTGCCATAAGGCCGATCGTGGGGGAAGCAGGTAATTGTTGGCTGAATGTGAACGCCTTGAAGATCAAAAGATCGCAGCCTGCGGCAGCGCCTGCTCCTTCACTTGCGTACCGCTGGATTGTGGAAAACGCCGGCCCTTGTAGGAGCCGGCTTGCTGGCGAAGGCGTCTTCATGGGCGCTGCAAGCCTCAAGGCCGCCTTCGCTGCGGTGCGGCGATCCGAAAAGCCAGCGCCTGCAGAGAGTCGGAATGCCAAAATTTTGTGAATAAACGCGGTCAATGCAAGCGCTGCCGCAGGCTGCGATCTTTTGATCTGCCGCTGAACTCTTGATGCATTTGCCCAGTCAGCTACTTAGGCCCTCAACTCAAGGTGCTGACATTTATGCAGCTTTCCCTCGACCAACAAGTCGCCCTGGTCACCGGCGCCAGTTCCGGCATCGGCGCCGCGGCTGCCAAGGCCTTGGCCGCTGCCGGTGCCGCAGTGGTGATCAACTACCATTCCCAGGCTGAACCCGCCGAAGCACTGGCCCGGCAGATCAATGATGAAGGTGGCCGCGCCATCGCCATCGGTGCCGACGTTTCCAAAGAGGACGACGTCGAACGACTGTTTGCGCAAACCCTTGACGCCTTCGGTTATCTGGACATTCTGGTGGCCAATTCCGGTATGCAGAAAGACGCCGCCACCGTCGACATGACCCTCGCCGACTGGAACCAGGTGATCGGTGTCAACCTCACCGGGCAGTTCCTCTGCGCCCGTGCCGCCCTGCGTATTTTCAACCGGCAAGGTGTTCGCGAAGGCGTGTCCCGGGCCGCCGGCAAGATCATCCACATGAGCTCGGTGCACCAGCGCATCCCCTGGGCCGGTCACGTCAACTACGCCGCGTCCAAAGGTGGCGTCGACATGCTGATGCAGACCCTGGCCCAGGAAGTCAGCCACCAGCGAATCCGCGTCAACGGCATCGCGCCGGGGGCGATTCGCACCGCGATCAACCGTTGCGAAACTGAAGGCGCCGCCGAGCGGGAACTGCTCAAGCTCATCCCTTACGGCCGGGTCGGCGAGGTCGAAGATATCGCCAGTGCGGTGGTCTTCCTCGCCTGCGATGCCTCCGACTACATCGTCGGCACCACCTTGTTCATCGACGGCGGCATGAGCCTCTATCCGGAGTTTCGCGGCAATGGCTGATCATCCTCTTGAACGACAAAGCGCCATCGACGCCCACGGCATCATCGGCGACATGCGCAGCGCGGCGCTGGTCAACGACCAGGGCAGCGTGGACTTTTTCTGCTGGCCGGAATTCGATAGTCCGTCGATCTTCTGCTCGCTGCTGGACACGCCCGAGGCGGGTATTTTCCAACTGGCGCCAGACCTGCCCGACGCCCGCCGCGAGCAGATTTACCTGCCGGACACCAACGTGCTGCAAACCCGCTGGCTCAGCGAGCACGCGGTGGTCGAGGTCACCGACCTGCTGCCCATCGGCGACAGCGAGGATGATCTGCCGGTGTTGATGCGGCGGGTGCGGGTGGTCAGTGGCCGGGTCACCTTTCATATGCGTTGCGCCGTGCGGCACGATTACGCCCGCGCCCAGACCCGTGCGCGCCTGGATGAACAACACGTGATCTTCGAGGCCAGCGATCAGCCATCCCTGCGCCTGACTTCGGATCAGCCGTTGCGCATTGATGGCAACGCGGCGGTTGCCGAATTCACCCTGGAACAGGACCAGCATGCCGAGTTCCTGCTCGGCGGCATCGACGATCCGCGTTTCAAGGAAGGAGGCGCCACCCTGTGCCTGGAGCGCACCCTGAAGTTCTGGCGCGACTGGTCCGGCCAATCCAATTACCGGGGGCGCTGGCGGGAAATGGTCAATCGCTCGGCCCTGGCCCTGAAGCTGCTGACCTCGCGCAAACACGGGGCAATCGTCGCTGCCGCCACCTTCGGTCTGCCGGAAACGCCTGGCGGCGAGCGCAACTGGGACTATCGCTACACCTGGATCCGCGATGCGTCATTTACCGTCTACGCCTTCATGCGCCTGGGATACGTCCAGGAAGCCAACGACTACATGCGCTGGTTGCGCGGGCGAGTCAGCGATTGCCACGGCAAGCCGATGAAAATCAACATCCTCTACGGCATCGACGGTCGCCAGGAGTTGCCGGAAACCGAACTGTCGCACCTGTCCGGCCATGGCGGCGCGGTGCCAGTGCGTATTGGCAATCAAGCTTATGATCAGATCCAGCTCGACATCTTCGGCGAACTGATGGACGCGGTGTACCTGGTCAATAAATACGGCGACGCCATCTCCCATGAGGGCTGGAAACACGCCGTGGAAGTGGTTGATCAAGTCTGCGAAACCTGGGAGCAAAAAGATGTGGGCATCTGGGAAATGCGCGGTGAGCAACATCACTTCCTGCACTCGCGGCTGATGTGCTGGGTAGCCCTGGACCGCGCCATCCGTCTCGCCTCCAAACGCTCGTTGCCCGCCCCGTTCGCTCGCTGGGACCAGACCCGCCAGGCGATCTACGCCGACATCTGGGAAAATTTCTGGAACGAGGAACGTGGGCACTTCGTCCAGCACATCGGCGGCACCGCCCTCGACGGTTCGATGCTGTTGATGCCGCTGGTGCGCTTCGTCAGCGCCAAGGATCCGCGCTGGCTGTCGACCCTGCAAGCCATTGAAAAAACCCTGGTACGCGACGGCATGGTCTACCGCTACCGCAACGAAGACAGCGGGATCGACGGCCTCGCCGGCACCGAAGGCGCGTTTGCCGCCTGCTCGTTCTGGTACGTCGAATGCCTGGCCCGGGCGGGTCAGGTGGAGAAGGCCCATCTGGAATTTGAACAACTGCTGAGGTTTGCCAATCCGCTGGGGTTGTATGCCGAAGAATTCGACAGCCATGCCCGGCACCTGGGCAACACACCGCAAGCGCTGACGCATCTGGCGCTGATCAGCGCGGCGTGTTTTCTCGATCGAAAATTGAGTGGGGAAAAGAATTACTGGCAGCCATAAGACCGCGTCGCCCCCTTCGCGAGCAAGCTCGCTCCCACATTAATCGCGAGTGAACACACGAGTTGAGAACACCTCGGAGCAAATGTGGGAGATTCTATGTTGCAGGGGAACCCTGCAACCTTAAATTCGGCTGGTATTCGCTTTGGTTTTTCATGAGTGCGAATGCCACCCGGCACAGCTTGCGGGCGAGAATGACCAGGGCTTGGGTTTTTGCCAAGCCTCTGGCCAGATAGGACTCATAATACGGTTTCCAGGTGGCGGAAGCCGAAGCCTGACGGTGGTTGAGGAGCACTGCAGGCGTCGGGCATAACATTCCCGAAGAAGCGCCCGACGCGACGGTCAAGGCATTACTGGATCTGCTTGAGCACTGACGGAAAAACGCTCGCGATAGGCCTGCGGCGTCACGCCCATGGCTCGCAGGAAACTGCGTCGGAGTGTCTCTTCACTGCCGAACCCGCACTGCATCGCCACCCGTTTGATCGGCACGCCGGTGTCGCTGAGCAAGCGCCGGGCGGTTTCGACCCGGATCAGTTCGATCGCCCGGGCCGGGGTCTGACCGGTGTCGGCGCGGTAGTGGCGCACGAAGCTGCGCTCGCTCATGCCGGCCTGCAGGGCCAGGGTCGGGATGCCGAGGTCCATGGTGAGGTTTTCGCTGATCCAGGCGTGAAGGTCGTCGAAACGGTTACCCTCCTTCTGCAAGGACAGGGTCACGCTGAACTGTGACTGGCCACCCGGACGCTTGAGGAATACCACCAGTTGCCGGGCGACTTCCAGGGCCATGCTGCGGCCGAGGTCTTCTTCGACCATGGCCAGCGCCAGGTCGATACCGGCAGTGACGCCGGCCGAGGTCCACACCGGCCCGTCGTTGATGAAGATCGGATTGGGTTCGACCCGCAAGCGTGGATGCTGCTGCGCCAACTGCTCGCAGCGGGTCCAGTGGGTCACCACCCGCCGGCCATCGAGCCAGCCGCTGGCCGCCAGCAAAAACGCCCCGGTACAGACCGATGACACCCGCCGACACCCCGCTGCATGTTCACGCACCCAAGCCACCAGCGACGCATCTTCCGCCGCGGCATAGACACCCCAGCCGCCAGCGATGACCAAGGTGTCACTGCCCCCATCGGGCAACTGTTCGGCCAGCAGCGCCAGCCCCGCGGACGACATCACCGCCCCACCGCCGCTGGCGATGACTGTCGGCGCATAGGGCGGCGGTAAACCTTTTTGGCCAGCAATGTCGTTGGCCGAGGCGAACACCTGCAACGGGCCGGTGACATCGAGCAGTTGCACCTTGGCAAAGGCGAGGACGCGGATGATTTTCGGCATTTTGGCGTAATTCGTGGGGTGATTGGCGTATGCGCCAAATCCTACGAGCCTAGAGTGAAGCCGTCCACCCACTTCAGGAGAAAAACATCATGACGTTGCAGATCGGTTTTCTGTTGTTCCCCCAGCTTCAGCAACTGGACCTGACCGGCCCATACGACGTGCTGGCCTCGCTGCCGGACGTGAAGGTGCATTTGATCTGGAAGAACCTGGTGCCGGTCACTGCGAGCACCGGCCTGGTGCTGAAACCGACCGTTACCTTCGACGATTGCCCGGCCCTGGATGTGATCTGCATTCCCGGCGGCAGCGGCGTCGGGCCGCTGATGGAGGATGACGAGACGCTGGACTTCATCAAGGCTCAGGCGGCTAATGCGCGTTATGTCACGTCGGTGTGCACCGGCGCGCTGGTGCTCGGCGCAGCGGGTCTGCTCAAGGGCAAGCGTGCCACGACTCACTGGGCCTATCACGACCTGCTCACACCCTTGGGCGCCATTGCGGTGAAGGACCGGGTCGTGCGCGACGGCAATCTGCTGACCGGTGGCGGGATCACCGCCGGGATCGATTTTGCCCTGACCCTCGCGGCTGAGTTGTTTGATGAGGACACGGCGCAACTGGTGCAGTTGCAGCTGGAATACGCGCCGGCACCGCCGTTTGCTTCGGGCAGTCCTGAAACGGCCCCGGGCAGCGTGCTGGAGCAAGCCCGGCAGCGGGCGGCCGATTCGTTGAAATTACGCGGCGAAATCACCGCACGAGCAGCCGCGAAGCTCGATCAGATGCCTGCACGCTGATCCATTCCGGCCGGCAGTCAGTCATGGCTGCCGGTGTTCCTGGGCCAGAGTGATGCACTGAGGACTTTCTGTCGGTCACAAAAAAACCCGCCGAAGCGGGTTTCTCAAGACCATACGACATCCTGTCTACGGCCATCCAGGCCTATGGTCGATCATCCGTGATCCTGAGTGCATCCTGCTACTCAGTTGATGGATCCAGAATAAGTGCATTGCCCAGGCATGAACAGAGGACATACCAGCACCCTGGTGTAAGCGATTGACCATTAAAGTCTAAAGTTCGCAGGGGCATTTCAAACGGACGAAAAAAAACCCGCCGAAGCGGGTTTCCCAAGACCATGGTCGACTCCCTGTCGGAAGCGTTCCTTGCGATGGTCGATCATCCGTGATCCTGAAGTACTTCCTGTGCTTCAGTTGATGAGGTGATAGTACGCTTCGGATCCAATCGGTAATAGACGACATCGTTACCATCGCGTGTAAGACATTCGCTATACCCACCCTGTCGAATAACCTTGAGCACTTCAAATAGCCACTTCAAATAGCGAGCATGGAAGCCGCGAGTTCCGCGACTTGCCGCTGACCTTGGGCAGCCAGGGCGTCCGGCACCAGCGCCCAGCGTTTCAACCAGGGTTCGAACATGCAGCGATCACTCTCCCTGATGTTCGCGAGCCTTGGCGGTGGTTTTCAGAAATTCTTCGATGTTGCTCATCTGCTCATCCCAGCCACGGCTGTCCATGCGGAATGCCTTGAGCCTGCGGCTCTGCGGTATGTGGTCAAACCCGGACTCGGTGACCTTGAGCAAGGTGCCCTCATCCATGTCCTCGAGCTCGAACTTCACCAATGTGGTGGGTTCCTGGGAATAATCGACGTCCGGTTCTACGGCATAGGGGTGCCAGCGAAACGAAAACACCCGCTCCGGCTCGACCCGCTCTACCAGTACATTCCACAGCAAGTGCTCATACCCGGGGTAGGTAATCTGCCCCTGGGTCCATTCGCCGGCGACAAAACGCTTGCCTTCCAGCGCCACGCCAAACCATTGGCCGAACGCTTCGGCATTGGCCAGCACACGCCACACGTGCGAACGCGGCGATTTGAGCAGGATCTTCCTTTCGATGCGATCTGATGCTGGATTCATAAGTCACCTCCTGTACTGAACAGTAGGCCTGTAAGACCACAAGACCACCCCTAAGTTGAATCAATCGGGCTGCGCAAGCAACCCTGTCTGTAGTATTCGGCTGCATTTACGGCGGTAAGTTCGCAATTTCCCTGCATTTCTCCCTTCAGCACAGGGGGTCTCTAGGGGTTGGCCATCTGCTTGGCTACACTGCGCTCTATTTCCATGCCCACAGCGAGAATCTTCATGCACCCACGCGTCCTTCTGGCGTTGACTCCTTTGCTGTTCGCCCCCCTTGCCCATGCCGCAGACTGCGACAATGCCGCGGATCAGGTATCGATGAACCAGTGCGCGGCGCAGCAGCACAAGGAGGCGGATAAGGAGTTGAATGCGCTTTACCAACAGATCACTGCGCGATTGAAGGCCAATCCCGAGAGCAAAAAGCTAATGGTGGGGGCGCAGCGAGCGTGGGTTTCGTTTCGGGATGCCGAATGCAGGTTTTCCGCCTCGGCGGTGGAAGGAGGCAGTGCTTATCCGCTGATCCACGGCAATTGCATCACTGACCTGACCAAGGCGCGGGTGGAGACGTTCAAGAATTACTTGAAGTGTCAGGAGGGGGATTTGGGGTGCCCGGTGCCTGGGCAGTAAGTTCTCGAGTGCTTTTGAGGACCTCTTCGCTGGCAAGCCAGCTCCTACAAGTTCTGCGTGATCTCTTGTAGGAGCCGGCTTGCCGGCGAAGGCGTCAGTGCAGTCGCCGCATCACCGGACAAATATCTGCGCAGTGGTGATCGCCATATCCCCACCCGGCAATTTGATGCTGCCGATCTGCTTCATGGTCTCGGGATCGAAGATCGCCACATCGTTGAACGTCCCGGCCAGGTAGATCTTGCTCCCGTCCTTGTTGAAGGAAATGCAGTAGTAGGAGTGATCCAGTGTCGCCGCCTGGAGCATTTTCTTCTGCTTGATGTCGTACTTGGCCAGACGGTTGAGTACGCCGAACATCAGGTTCGGATCCTTCGGTGAGCGCATGCCGCTGAAGTAGATTTCCGTCAGCGGGCCGAAGTCGGTGGTTTCGGTCTTGCCGGTTTTCAGGTCGATGCTGAACAGCCCGTAAAGGTACTCGGCGGTGGCCGGGTCCTGCTTTTTGTCCTTGAATTTCGCCGCGGTGTAGAGCAGCGAAAAATCATGTCGATACGTCTGCTGGTTCCACACGTAAAGCACGTCCGGCGCACTGTAGTTCGCGCGCTTCCAGTGACGGCTCGGAATCAGCACGTCGAACTTGCCGGTCTTGACATCGACCTTGTAGATATCCGCCCCCGCCACATACAGCGTGCCGTCGTCGCCACTCTGCATGATGGTCAACTGGCGGGGCGCAGGGAAACTGCGCAGCGGCTTGGCGTCCAGGCCGGCGTCGGTGGCGTAGACGTCCAGCCTCGGCTGTTGCACTTCGTAGCGATCGTTGAGCATCAGCGTCGGGTTGGCGATGGTGAACAATTCCTTGCCGTCGTGACTGACGGTGAAGGCGAACATGGACCTGGCTTTTTCCCCCGGCTTTTGGGTGATGCTGGCGTGGAACACCTGCTTGCAGCTGTCCAGTTCGACGCCGTAGACATCGGCGTAATGATTGTTCAGCACGTAGGCGGTCTTGCGGTCCGGCGACAACTGCACGCTGCCGGGACCAAAGGCGTCGGGCATCTTGCAGGTCTTGAACAGGGTGTCCGTGGCCAGGTCGATCACGTGCAGGTTGTTCGGGTAATTGGTGGTCACCATGTACTCGTGACCGGTTTCGAGCGCAGTGTTTTCATCCGCCAGAACGCTGAGCGAACAGGCGCTCAGGACGGCGAACGCGGCCAGGCCGCAGGCTTTGATGCTGTGCATGGGGAATCCTTCTTATCTGTCCGGCTGCTTTCTATGGACGATCATTTGTCTTTTGGAAAGACAGTCCCGAGGTTGCGCCAATTGTCGTTGGACGCCTGGGCATCCTTGTTCCAGTCCGGGTAGGTGCTCATCATGTCGGGCACCTGGGCCGGCCACCAGCAAGGGTCGGAGCAGCCATACAGGTCGGCTTCCATCGGCTGGCACAGCGACGACACGCCGCCAAAGGCGTCGATTTCCCAGCCCGGGTCGGTGGTCGAGGCACAACCGGCGACGGAACTCATCGCCACCACTTCTTCGATGCGGTTTTCGGCCGCGGCCTCGTCGAGTTTCAGCGCCTTGTTATTGATTGCCTTGAGATGTTTCATATCAGTGAGCCTTGCGCGGAGTGATGTAGCTGCTGATAAACGCAGGGTTGTGGGCCATGATCCGGGTGTAGACCTCGATGCCGAAGTCGACCCAGTCACGCATCAGTTCGCAGTAGTGATAGGTCGGGTGGGTCGGGTCGCCGTAACGGGCGTAACTCTCGTGGTAGCAGCCGCCGGAGCACAGGTTGCGGATCTGGCAGTCTTCGCAGCCGGTGTTGCTGCGGTCCAGGCGCTGGGACAGGAAGTCGTTCAGCTCGACCTGTTTCACACCGCTGTGGACGTTGCCGAAGGTCGGCAACGATGACCCGGTAAAGCGGTGGCACAGGTTCAGCTCGCCCTTGTGATCCACCGCCAGCATCTTCAGGCCCGCGCCGCAGGGCAGGGCTTTCTTGTGGCCTTCGTGGATGTCGGTGATCAGTTGGTGCAGGTTGGAGAACCCGATGTTGCGGTGCTCCAGTGCCGCTTCCAGGTAACGCCGACCGAGCCTCTTCATGCTGGCGAAGACCTCGATCAGTTCGTCGCTGGAGAGGTTGAAGGTACTGATGTCGCCGGAGGTCACCGGGGCAAACCCGACCTCGGCAAACCCCAGTTCGTTGAACAGGTGATCCCAGATGGTTTCGACGTCGGTGACGCCGGTGGTCAAGGTCACCCGCGCACCGACCGGGCGGCTGTTGTAGCGCGACAGCAGCATCTCGGCCTTGCGCCGCACCACGTCATACGTGCCCTGCCCGCCCACGGTGATGCGGTTGCGGTCATGCACGGTTTTTGGTCCGTCGATGCTGACCGAGAGCCCGAACCGGTGGGCATTCAGGTAGTCCACGGTCTCCTCGGTAAGCAACGTGGCGTTGGTGGTCATCACGAATTCGACGAACTTGCCCGCCTCGCGGAACCGCTTTTCACAATAGTCGACCATGTACTCGATCAGCTTGCGATTGCTCAGCGGCTCGCCACCGAAGAAGACCACGGTGAAACGCTCTTCATCCGGGGATTCGCGCAGCAGCATTTCCACCGACGCGACCGCAGTATCGATGTCCATTTTCTTGCCGGCCGAGGGCTTGTCGAGGTCTTCCTTGTAGCAGTAGGTGCAGCTCAGGTTGCAGCCGGTGTTGACGTTGAGCACCACGGTATTGATCGCCGTGCGCTCGACCCGCTTGGTGCCGATGTCCGGGGTCAGCGGCGAGCCGTCGCTGACCAGTTCCAGGGACATCAACTCGCGCAGGGTCTCGGTGATTTCTTCACCGTTGAAGCGCGCGGCCAAGCGCTGGATCAGGTCGTCCGAGGTACAGCCTGGGCCGCGCAAGGTGTCGATGATGGTGCCCGTCAGCTCATCGCTGGCGAACAGCGAACTGCTGGGGATGTGGAACAGCATGCGGTCGGCGTCGACGTGCACTTCGTGCAGGTTGCGTTCGACCAGATTCAAGATAGCGCCCATTGCAAACCTCCTGTGCAACCCCCGTTTGACGGGGCTTGCGGTCATTCCGAAAAGTGTCTGAAAACCGATGGAATCGGCCAACTCATGGAATGGGTGGATTGTTCCAGCGTTGCACGGTGACGATCATCTGGCCTTCGCCGGTCAGGGATTTCCCTGCGTCGTCGACAGCGGCGATCACCTTGAGGTTGCCGGCATTGTTGGTGGACATTTTGCGTTGCGGGTTCGGTCCGGCATCGCCCGGTGTGAACACGCCGGCGTCAGCCTGCATGGTGCCGGCAAACTTGACGTCTTCATCTTCCCTGGCCCGATCG